>PKWY01000055.1 GCA_003132205.1 Acidimicrobiaceae bacterium | reverse complement strand
ATCGACGACAACATCATCAACCGGGCCCTTCGCGACCACACCAGCGAACCCGTCGTCGCCGCCACCTACGAGCAGAAGTGGTGGGAGGCCATGGACCTCATCGGGGTGGCGCGTCCCTCGCAGGTCCCCCACGCGACCCAGTACGTCGCCCAGATGGTGGAGCTGATCAACTCGTTCCTCGACGACGGCGTCGGCTACGCGACGGGCGACGGGATCTACTTCGACGTGAGCCGGGTGAGCGACTACGGCCTGCTCGCCGGTCAGCCGCTCGACTCACTTCGAGCCGGCGCGCGCGTCGAAGCGAACGACGAGAAGCGTTCGCCCCTCGACTTCGCGCTCTGGAAGTTCGCGAAGCCCGGCGAGCCCTCGTGGCCGGCGCCCTTCGGCGATGGCCGCCCTGGCTGGCACACCGAGTGCGTCGTGATGTCACTCGGCCTCCTCGGCGACGGGTTCGACCTGCACGTGGGGGGATTCGACCTGAAGTTCCCCCACCACGAGAACGAACGGGCCCAAGCGGTTGCGGCCGGCCACACGTTCGCGAGGCACTGGTCGCACAGCGGCTGGGTGATGGTCGGATCCGAGAAGATGAGCAAGTCCCTCGGGAACTTCACGTCGCTGACCGATCTCGTCGAGAAGACCGACCCCCGGGCCTATCGTTTGTTGGTCCTGCGCTCTCACTACCGTTCCCCCATCGAGGTGACCCCCGTGACCATCGGCGACGCCCAGCGCGCCCTCGGACGCCTCGACACCCTGGCGCGCAGGTTCGACCTGAGCGCCCTCGCGGGCCCGTCGCTCGAGGTGGCGTCGGACTTCACCTGGGGCGAGGGGGGCAAGGCCCTCTACGAGAAAGTCGGCGGGCTCCTCGACAACGACCTCGACACCCCGAGCGCCGTCGCCGCGCTCTTCGAGGCCGTCAGCGGCGCAAATTCCGCAGCGGACCAGGGGGACGACGCCCTGGCCCGGGAGCTGGCCGGGGCGGTAAATGCCCTCTTCGGGGCCCTTGGACTGGCCCTGTTGAGCACCAGCCACCTGGTCGACGAGACGAGCGAGACCCTCGTCGCCGAGCGTGACGAGGCCAGATCCCTAAAGAACTGGGCCGAGGCGGACCGGTTGCGTGACGAACTCGTGGCCCTCGGGTGGGTGGTCGAGGACTCGCCTTCGGGGACCCAAATCCGGCGGCCCTAAAAAAATTTGGTCTTTAGTCCCTTGACCAAGTAGCCTGTTCACTTGAGGTTGCCGTTGTGGTTCCCTCCGGACCCGACGCAAGTCGGTTTCAAAGAAACAAGGAGGCCCACAGTGGCTGTAGGAACCGTTAAGTGGTTCAATGACGAGAAGGGCTGGGGTTTCATCGCTGTCGATGGCCAGCCAGACGTCTTTGTTCACTACTCGGAGATTCAGGGTGAGGGTCGCAAGACCCTCGTTGAGGGTCAGACCGTCGAGTTTGACATCGAGCCGGGCGATAGAGGTCCACTCGCCAAGCGCGTAATCCTGAACTAACCAAATCATCTAGTAGTAGTCAACCGCCGCCTTCGGGCGGCGGTTGTTCTCTTTCGGGGCCCTTTTCGTCTACTGTAGAATCCTTGTTACTGACGAGTAACCCCCCCCCAATCAGTGAGGCGACGACATGACCGATTTTTCAATGGAACTGAACGAGGACCAAACGACATTGCAGGACTGGGTCCACGGTTTCTCCGAGAACGTCATCCGTCCGGCCGCCCACGAATGGGACGAGCGCGAAGAGACGCCGTGGCCAATCATTGAAGAGGCCGCGAAAATCGGGATCTACAGCCTCGACTTCATGGCCAACGCCGTCGCCGACCCCACCGGGCTCTCCATGATGATCGCCCTCGAGGAGCTCGCGTGGGGCGACGCGGGGATCTGCATGGCCCTCATGGGAACGACGCTCGGCGTCGCCGCCATCATGGCCAACGGCACCCCCGAGCAGCAGATGGAGTGGATCCCCCAGTGCTTCGGGACCCCCGACGACATCAAGATCGCCGCGTTCGCTGTCACCGAGCCCGACGCCGGTAGCGACGTGTCGTCGCTGCGCACCCGCGCCGTCTACGACGCCGCCACCGACGAATGGGTCCTCAACGGCACCAAGACCTGGATCACCAACGGCGGAATCGCCAACGTGCACGTCATCGTGGCGTCGGTCGATCCCGAGCTCGGCAGCCGGGGCCAGGCCTCCTTCGTCGTGCCCGAAGGTACCAAGGGCATCCGCATGGGCCAGAAGTTCCAGAAGATGGGCATTCGGGCCTCGCACACCGCCGAGGTCGTCCTCGAGGACTGCCGCGTGCCGGGGAGCTGCCTGCTCGGCGGCAAGGACAAGCTCGACGAGAAGCTCGCGCGGGTGCGCGAAGGGAAGAAGGCCTCGAGCCAGGCCGCGATGGCGACCTTCGAATCGACCCGGCCCGCCGTGGGCGCCCAGGCGCTCGGCATCGCGCGCGCCGCGTACGAGTACTCGCTCGAGTACGCCAAAGAGCGCAAACAGTTCGGCCGGGCCATCATCGAGAACCAGGCGATCGCCTTCAAGCTGGCCGACATGAAGACGCACATCGACGCCGCGCGTCTCCTGGTGTGGCGCGCCTCGTGGATGGCCGCCGCGCGCAAGCCCTTCCTCAACGGCGAGGGCTCGATGTCCAAGCTCTACGCGGGAGAGACCGCCGTCAGGGTCACCGAAGAGGCGATCCAGATCCTGGGCGGCTACGGCTACGTGCGCGACTACCCGGTCGAGCGCTGGCACCGTGACTCGAAGATCTACACGATTTTTGAAGGAACCAGTGAGATCCAACGTTTGATCATCTCACGCGCCATCTCAGGCGTGCACATTCGTTGAGGAATATTCCGATGGGTCGTCGGCGAGTAGATCCGTCGATCGCCCCCCCAAACACGATTGGATTAGGGGCGCAGCATCAGGCGCGGTAGGCCGTCGCAATTTGCACGTCTTGGTCAATGACCTTCTGGCACGAATCGCTACGATCAGTGTGCGGGTTCACGCCGGGCCACCAACTTGCACGTTCTCCGACCCCTTGAGCCCGACCTCCGAGTAGAGCACGTGGAAGGCCGGACTTCCTACGATCTTTACCTCCAAGTGGTCGGGGAACACAGTCACCGACTCGACCATGTTCTCGATGATGACGCGCCTCTCGTGGTCCTCGGCGGCCTCCCACAGAGTTTCGATCTCAAGAGTCCTTAGGAGTGCCGCGACCTCCTCGAAACGGGCTTCTAGGTCCGTCTGCGTCCGGACCTCCTCACTCAGTGCCATGTCCTCGTGGCGAACGGCTTCAATGGCGACTGCTAGTCGGGTCTCCTCTTCGTTAAAGAAGTCCTCACTGATCTTGCCCTTGTAGTAGAGGTCGAGGAGCTTGCGCCGGTCGTCACTGAGGGACTTGAGCGCCACCCCCGGCGCTGCCCGTCGGGTCCGGCGCGGCGTTGCCGCGTCCGGTCCCCGACCAGCCAGCCTCCGGCGAATGGCTTCTCGTAGCCCGTCGTCGCGACTGATGAGCCCAAGTCCCTTGACGGCCGCCCTGCCGATGCCCCGAGTGCTCTTGCTTGCAACCTTGCAGCCCTTGCCGCGATGCCAGCAGCGATAGAACACTGACCCCTTGCCATTCTGCATGACCGACATCTTCCGGCCACACAGGCCACAAATTACGCGGCCCGAGAGCGGGTCCTTCGAACGCCTCACGCCCTTGGTGTGGGCACGTTGGGCCGCCTGCCACTCAGCCTCGGTGATGATCGGATCGTGCACACCGGGCAACCACTCCTTCTTGAACTTGATCTCGCCCAGGTAGACCCGTGACTCGATGATGGTCTTGACGGTCGAGGCCTTGACCCCTGTGATCTCTTCGATGCCGACGAGACTGACGCCCTCTCGCCGCAAGCGAAAGATCTCGCGAACAATGAGCGCGTCGTGGTTCGGCACCAGGAACTTCTCGACGAGGTCATAACCGAACTTGGGCCGGTTGATGTGGCGACCCTCCTTGTGCGCGCGGGCGTTGCCCATCCTCACGTTCTCGGCGAGCGCGTCACGGTAGTACTCCGCCTGGCCGCCCATCAACGAGAAGAACAAGCGTCCCGAGGGCGAGGAGAGATCTAGGTTCTCACAGACTGAGTGCAGCGTGACCGCGTGCTGCTCGAATTTGTCGCGCAACTCCATCAGGTCACGCAGGTTTCGAGAGAGTCGGTCAAGCTTCCAGACGACGACGTGGGTAGCGTGGCCCGCTTCGACCGCTGCCAACAACTGCTGCAAGCCAGGGCGCAACATGTTCTTGCCAGAGAGGCCCGGATCGGTGACGACGGTGATCTCGCCGAGGTCGTGCAATGTCGCATAGGCCCTCAGCTTGTCCGTCTGGCCCTCGATCGACCAGCCCTCCTCCGCTTGTTCCTCCGTCGATACACGGCAGTACGCCAGGGTTAGCACGCAGTCCTCCTTTGGGTCCGGTGTTCTTGTTCACAATACGCAGCGCGATAGTCACTAACGCCGAGGCCACCGCGTCGAAGTCGGGGTTGATGCTCACAAGAGCCCCAGCTCCCGACGCTTCTGCCAAATGCGGTGCGTCATCGACGCCTTTGCGTCCCTGTTGTAGCGCGCAACGAAGATCGCTAGGTTCTCGATCATCTCCTCTTCGGAGTAGGAGTCACTGAGGGCACCGAAGCGCGCGAGGTAACCCATCAATGCCGGGATGGTCTTGCCCATCTCGCCTCGCTGGGAACCGCCGTAGGTTCGCGTCAGCCCCCAACTCCCGTCCGCCAGACTTGCGCGGGAGATGTTCTCCCAATAGTTGGAGACGGGCCACCGTGACCTCGTGCCGTCCTTGGTCGGCACGCGATGCGAGAGCCATCGGGTGAGGTACGACCACAGCGCGCCAGTCGCGTCGAGCACTTCGTGCGGATCGTTCAGACCGAATTCGCGCAGCGCACCGCGTGCCACCTCGAACTCGATGCGATGCACCGGCAGATCCGGATCGAACGCGTCGCCCCAGATCTCCCTCCAGTAGTCCGCGCCTGATTGCTTCAACTCCTCGGTCTTGTCGTAGAAGCGACCGTTGATGGTCCCGGTGCTGCGCTTGCCGAACCGCAAGCCGGTGAGATCCTGGTGGACTTCCGAAGTGTTCAACTCTGCCGCGCGACAGACGAACGCGTTGCGATCGTCGCCCGTGAGTGCCCAACCCTGCACGTCAACGAAGAGGTCGATGCGACTCACTTGCAGTTTGACGGCACCGCATTCGCTTTCGAGAAGGTCTTGGAGGGTGTCGACGGCCGCGCGCGGTCCCACTCCGTGGAGAAACTCTGCCCGAGGCTGGATGCGGAGTGCCGGTATGGAGAGCTTCGGCGAGATGCCGATGCGGACGTAGGGGTGGTCGAGACTGTAACGATGCTTACCGAAGGCGTGAGGCGCGATCAGCATTGGAAGACTCCCGAATTGGAAGGGGGGGCTCCCATCGAGCGCCTCGGCTTCACTGCGCGCGGCTTCCAAACGTTCTAGCAACTCTGAGGGAAGCGAGGCGCGACCGGACAGGTAGAGAGCATCTACTCCCGACGCCAATTCCCTAAGAGCTCCTACTTGCATAGTCACGAGTATAGCCTCACTCGCAAAGTTGCAACTGCTATTTCTTGGGCGGGCGTCCCACCTTCATACGAGGGGAAGCCCAGTAGGCCTTCGGGTCGATGGTTATGCCAGGCATGACGAAGACGTCGGGATGCTCGCCCGTCATCCTGCGAAACCGGGCGACCTTGCGCCAGATCGTGGACTTGTTCATTCCGAACTCGACTAGGCCATCGAAGCCGCCGTACAGGTGCCACATGACCCAGAAGCCGATCATGTCCTCGACGATTTGGTTGCTCCACGGCTCGACGACGGAATCAACCCGCGTCCTGACAAACGGGGGCGTGCGACGATCAACCGCCTTTACGTAGGCCTTCCAAGCCTTCTTGGCAATTCCTTGACCCTCAGGCGTTTCCATAGGATCGGAACGAAAGTCAGGAGTCATACTCGCAGCATAGCGAGTACAAATGCTATCTCCGTCATATACGCGTGGGAGGATAAGCGCATGCTTCTAGCGATCCATCCGAGCACTTGGAACTGGACTGAAATAACCGCAATTGCAACCATCGCGCTTGCGCTCGGAACTTTCGCGATGGCATGGATGACTAGGAAACTTGCGAACCAAGCAATTCGCGAAACCGGTAATGCACTGCGGCTCGCTAAGGCAGCCGAGGATCAGCGTGACGTCGCCATGAAGGCAGAGTTCTCCTCTCGGCAGCCCGTACTGGTACCAGTCACACCAGAATCTGAAAACTATGACGGCCCAACTATTCTTTCGTCGGGCGCCATCTGGTCCGGACATCCCCGCGCTTCCTTTGCATTCAAGAGTGACGACGGTGCGATCAGCGTGCGGGTTGTGCTCAAGAATGTTGGCCGAGGTGTAGCCTCATTGGCCGCCGATCGCGAACCGCCAGAAATCATCGCCACACTCGATGGAGGGTTTCAAGCCATTGGAACCCCGACTAGCCGCACCATCGCCCCCGATGAGGAGTTTGAGATCTACTTCAAGAACGACTCGTCAACTTCGGCAACTGTCTCAGCCGCGTCTTGGCCTGTCGGTGTAACTCCGGCTGTCGTCCTCACAGTCATTTACACGGACCTCACCGAGTCGATCGAGATGCTTTGCCAAGTTTGGTACCAGCTCGTTGGAGAATGTGACCTCCAGGAATTCAAGACGATGCACAGCTCTCCGGCGCCCGTTTCGACGCCCTCCAAAGTCCAGCTGTTCCGCCTCCGTTTGCCGCGCTTCACACCCCCAATTTTCATGCCCGAGAACCCCGGTGAACAAACCTGAACCGAATTGCGATAACGCCCATGCAGTTTGCGGGTGCTGTGATACAGAGGACGCACCCGCCGTGATCGCGCTCGGTCGTAGTCTGACTAGGTGAACCGATATCTGAGGATTACCGCCGCGCTCGTCCTCTCAGGTCTTGTGCTCGCTGCATGCGGCTCGTCCAATGGACATTCGTCGACAACGAGCGCCCCTGTCGGAGGTTATGGACTTGTCGTCGGCAACGTGGGACCTTGTACAGCGAAGCAATTTGATGCTTCTCCGAATAATCCGCTCATTGCGACCTTGACGAAAGGCAACAAGTCCTTCGACACGTACAATGTCTCGACCGACCAAGGGACAACTTCCTACCACTTCGACGTGCCTGTGGGCCACTACGAACTAACTACAACCTGGTCGAACTCAAAGGTAACTGGCATCGTGGTGAATGTCGGCAAGACGTTAAAGGTGAATGTCACAGTATCTTGCTGGGTCGAAGTTCCGGGCACCTCAAGCCTGTCACCTACGGTGTACGCCCAACAGCTGCACCGTGCAGGTCTAAAAGCCTGGGAGGTCTGCGCGCCGACGTATCGTCCATCTCCTGGATACGACAAAATCGCTGTTGTATCGCCTTACGGGGTTGGCGTCCTGCCTAACTCGTACGTGAACATCTGGGTGGGCGGCAACCCGCCTGGGTGCCACAAGATACAAAAGCACGAGGGTCCGGTTAACTTTCACTTTTAACGGACACCAACGACCCGTGATCACATTTCCATTCCAACAATCGCCAGTCGGAGATTGTTGACATCGGCCCTCCGACTCGAACCCGCATATCCGGCTCAATTCGATCGGCAAGATCTATTGCTGATGCGTTCCCCGCGTTTCAAAAGTTCAAAGTCTGCAACGTGATTACAGCATTTCGCCCAGAGTATTTCCTAACTAACGCATCTGTACTAGTGTGCTAGTACATGAGCCAGCATCCGTCCATCAAGTTTCGACTCGACCCGCAAAGTGGTCTCGCGCCCTACCGACAACTCGTTGATCAGGTTCGTCACGCCGTACGTTCTGGTCTCTTGCGAGACGGCGACCAACTTCCCTCAGTGCGCGATGTCGTCACTCAGATCACGATCAATCCCAACACGGTGCACCGGGCCTACCGGGAACTCGAGCATCAGGGGATCGCCGAAGGTCGTGCGGGTCTCGGCACCTTTATTACTTCGCACTCGAAAGTTGCGCCGGAGATTGCGGAACGCGCCTCTCACGAGCAAGCGCTTCGCGACTGGGTCGTCGACGCTCGTCGGGCAGGGTTAGACGAGGAGACGATCCGCGAACTCATGCGTACCGCGCTCCGTCAAGACGGCAACGTGCGCTCGTGATCGAAGAGACGTCCGTGCTCGAAGCGGTAAACCTTGGCAAACGGTACCGGCGCACTTGGGGACTACAGGACTGCACGCTCACGATTCCCAAAGGGAGAGTGGCCGCCCTCGTTGGTCCGAACGGATCGGGAAAGTCGACGCTGCTCCGGATGGCGGCGGGTTTGTCAGAACCGAGCGCCGGAACGTTACGAGTCCTCGGGCGATCACCGTCGCCAGGAACGGACGATCTGCGCGAACGAGTCGGCTACCTGGATCAGGACCGTCCGCTCTATAAGAGTTTCCGCGTCGCCGAGATGNNAGCGATCTCTCAGGTGGCCAGCAGGCGCAAGTAGCGCTCACGCTTTGTCTGGCGAAGCAGCCGGAGCTCCTGCTCCTCGACGAGCCCGGCGCAGCGCTTGATCCAGTGGCGCGCGAGGACCTGCTCCGTCTGCTCATGCGCCAAGTCGCCGACAGCGAATCGAGCGTGGTGCTCTCCACGCACGCGCTGAGCGACGTCGCCGCCATCTGCGACTACGTCGTCGTGCTCGCCCACGCTCGCGTGGTCTTATCGGACGACACCGAGTACATAGTGGAGACTCACCGAATTCTCTCGATTGTCGGCGACGGTGATCTGGCGCTACCGCCGGGCATCACGGTCATCCACGAGCAGCGAAGCGCCCGGGGTCGATCGCTCCTCGTGCGGGTGGAGCTTCCCTTCAACGACGATCGATGGCGCGTCGATCGACCAACTCTGGAGGAGATTGTCTTGGCCTACCTGCGAGAAGGTTCGCCCCATCGTGACGGTCGCAACGTCGACGAGATCGAAAACGGTGCGCGCTGATGTGGGTCGTGTGGCGCCAGCAGCGCTCCATCGTGATTGCGTTCGCCCTACTCGCCGTTGTCGTATCGGTGTGGACGCTGATCATGGGCCTACACGAGCAGTCGCTGTGGCGCGAGTTTCTCTCGGCGCCCTGTAAAGGCCAGTTCGGCGGGCTCACCGCGAGTAATGCCAAGTTCTGCGAAGGTCTACAGTCTTCCGTCTCCAGCAGCGGGAAGTTGAACGAGGTGGTCCTCGGCATTGGCATAGCGTTCGCCCCACTCTTCGGCTTGATTCTCGGCGTCAACGCCGTCGCGCAGGAGATCGAACAAAAGACGATTCGTCTGGCCTGGACCCAGTCGGGCTCTCGTGCCCGGTGGCTCATGAACAAGTACCTCGCGAGCGTCGTGTCACTCGTGGTTATTCTTGCGCCGCTGTGCTGGTTGTTCTCGTGGTGGGTCGGCGCATCGCACGACGCGGCGCGAATCACCCAGAAGGTCTTCGCGATCTCGGGTTTCGTCGAAGTCACCTGCGGGATCTTCTGCTTCGCGCTGGCCGTCGTCGTCGGGCTTCTTCTTCGTCGACCCGGCTGGTCCCTCGCGGTGGGTGTCGTTCTCTTCGCGGCAATCTTTCTGGGCTTCACCACCCAGGTCCTCCCCAATCTGGCGTCGCCGTCGGTCGCCACGTTGCAGGGTACTCAATTGGGCGTGGGCTCGTCGAGTGGATTTACCGTGACAGGTGGCGCTCCCGCAGATTCGTGGCCCCTTTCGAATGGGTATATGCCGAAGACGGAGAAGGGCGTTCCGAGCACCTCCCTCATGAACCGATCGACGAACAAGATGTATAAGTGTGAGAGTTCGGAGACTCCGCAGCGCCCCCCAACTATTTGCGCCAAGCACTTGGGCCTCACCGACATTCAGCTGTACATACCCGGCAATCAATTCTGGACTCTGCAGTCGCTCGAAGGAGGCTTCTACCTCATTGTGGCGGCGCTGCTGGCGGCGCTGTCTCTCTTCGCGGTACGTAGAGCGAAGGCGTGATCGCACTCGAGCTAGGACTGATGCGTACGACAAAAGTCGAGGTGGCGAGTCTCGCTAACGTTCATCACGCCTCCCCTGGAGGCGTTGATCTGACCGGGCGCTCACGATTACAAGGGTTCACGTCGGTCCCCCGACACCAAAGGTTTGCTACCAGCGGGCAAGTTGACCCCCTTCAAGTGCGACCTGAAATGGTAGTGCACCTGCTACCTGAATGGTCAATCGGTCGGGGTAGAAACGAACTGAATCGACCGAATCCTCGGCGAGGGATCGACGCTCGGCGACGCTCGTTTCGTCCCAGAGGGACTCGAGATCCGTTCGGCGAGCCATGACGCATCCTGATCGAACCTGTCGACGGTCCGTTCGATCGTTTAATGCTTTCGTTCCAATTCCTTGATCACATTTTGGGGCGTCCTTCGAAGCGTCGTGATGCGACGGTTCTCGTTGGCGAAGGCGTCTCGTCCAATCTTGTTCGAGTATTAGAGGTCGAGGAGCTTGCCCTCCTTGAGATTCAACGAGGAGATCGTCGACGCGTCAACGCAGCTCTTGCGCGGAATCCTCGACCTGTAGCGCGGCGGCGAGAACTAGACCATCGTGACCTAGCGGCTCTGGGAGGCGGTCGCGCCGTCGGCAAGCGAGAGGAAGTCCTCATCCTCCTGGGCGGTATGCAACTTCAAGATCGCGTGAAGACCGTACAGTATGCCGCGAAGCTCGGTGATATCCGCGTCATCGACCCCTTCAGGTTCGATGTCCTCGAGTAACTGGCCGAGCCTGCGGATCTGGTGGTTGATCTCAACGTGGGCCCGGCTCATCGAGGCGGCGGGGTCCCGCTGGCCCGTGATTCGGCCCAGTTCCGGATAGAGTTCGCGCTCTTCAGCCTGCTCGTGGGGCAGGACCTCGGTGATGAGCACTTCATACTCGTGAGCTACCGCGGCGAGGGCCGACCGGGCGTCCATGGAGCCCAGTTGGTCGGCTACTTCGCGCAGCCCCGCGATGTCTGCGCGTATCGAGACGTGCTCCTCCCAGAACCTCTTCGTGAGCGCGGCGTCCTCGTCGCTCAGGCGGACGCGATTCGGTGTCTCGCGCAGCGCTCTCAGCGCGTTGAAGATCGCCGCTACGTCGATCACCTCCTGGAGCACTGCACCGTCGACCGCCGGCAGCAGGCCGGCCGCCGCGGCAGTCATGGCCATCAGCGACATCGCCATGCCCGCAATGACGCTCTGGCGCGCGATGCGCACCGTGCGCTTGGCGAGTGAGATCGCCTCGCCCAGGCGATCGATCGTGTCGATCGTCAGCACGACGTCCGCTGCTTCGGTCGCTGCCGTCGAGCCTCTGGTACCCATCGCGACGCCGACGTCGGCCAGGGCGAGTGCGGGTGCGTCGTTGATGCCGTCGCCGATCATGATGGTCGGTGCGGACGCCGACTCGATGCGAACGATGTCGAGCTTCTCGGCTGGAGTGCGCTCGGCTAGAACTTCGTCCACGCCGATGACTGCTCCTACGGCCTCGGCGACCTCGACTCGATCTCCGGAGACCATAACAATTCGTGACACGCCGTCGCGGCGCAGGGCGCGTATGGTTCGCGGCGCTTCGAGCCTCAGAGGATCCTCGAAAACGAGGACGCCGGCGGGCTCGCCGTCCAGGGAGACTAGGACGGTGAGCGAGCCGTCCAGGCGGGCGCGCCGCAGCGCGGACTTGGCCCACGCCGGCGTACCGCGGACGCCGGTCCACGTGGCGTGCCCGACTGAGACCCGACGGCCAGCCACCGTGCCGGAAATCCCTTCTCCGAGTACCTCAGTCACGTCGCGAGGAACGACGAGGGCCAACCTCTTCTCCAGAGCCGCCTGGACGATCGCGCTCGCGAGCACGTGGGGTGACACCTGGTCCAGCGACGCGGCCGCACTGAGGATCTCGTCAGGACCGACGGCCCCCGCGGTCACGATGTCCACCACCCGCGGCCTGCCCTGGGTCAGGGTGCCGGTCTTGTCCATCAGCACGGTGGTGCATTGGGCAAGGCGTTCGAGAACCGCGCCGCCCTTGACCACGATGCCTCGTCGTGCGGCGCGCGAGAGCCCTGAAACGAATGCCGCGGGCGCCGCGAGTATGAGGGGGCACGGTGTGGCCACCACGAGCAGGGCGACCGCGCGATCCGCTCCCCCAAGCATCCACGCCAGCGCGGCTCCCGCCAAGGTCAGCGCGAGGAAGCCGAGAGCGTAGCGATCGGCAAGGCGGACGAATGGCGGCTGGGACGACTCGGCCTCGCTCACCAGGCGCACGATGCCCGAGTAGGTGCTGTCGGCGCTGGTGGTGGTCGCGCGCATGTCGAAGGGCGCACCGGCGTTGAGCGTGCCGCTTCGCACGTTCTCGCCACGCAATCGCTCGATAGGCAGTGACTCGCCGGTAAGGGCCGACTCGTCCAGAGTCGCCGATCCCGACGAGATCATCCCGTCCACCGGCACCAGTTCTCCGGTGGCGACCATGAGCAGGTCGCCGGGCATCACCTCAACCAAATCGAGGGTCACTAGTTGATCGGCACGGTGCAGATGAGCGTAGTGAGGAGCTCGCTCGAGTAGGGCCTGCAGGTCACGTCGAGCTTGGCCCGCCGCCCACATCTCGATGGCCCCGCCGCTGGAGAGCATGACGCTGACCACGGCTGCGGCGAGGAACTCACTCACCGATAGCGCGCCCGACAGCGCGAGCAGGGCGATGATGTCCACGCCCAGTTGGCCGCGACGAAGGCTACGCGCGGTGGACACGAGTGAGAAGGCGATGCCGACGGCGGCCGACACGATCCAAGCAACATCGCCCGGCTCGGATTGTGACGCGATGTGCAGGACCGCACCCACGATCAGGCAAATAGTCGCCAGCGCCAGGGTCACGAAGGCTAGGAGGCGCGCGCCCGCGGGTGTCGCCGCTTTCGACGTGAGAGGGGGCATGCCTTTATCTTCGTGCGCGCAAAATGCGAAGGGGGGGTCCAAAGTCATTTCGTATCGACAGTGTGGTGAAGCATCGATTGCGCGCGAGGGTCGTGCGGCAAAGATTTCAGCCATAAGTACCGTGACCTGTGACCCGCAACTTACTTTCCTTTTCCCGCGAAGACCGACAAGATCTGGGTAACCACCAAGTGCGCTGGTCGTGGTTCGGATATTCGATATGGCGATGGTGGTGACCATATGCCCCACCTCTGCTGGTGGCTGACGAACGCACCTCCTAGGCTCGAACCATCACAAGATGGAACGATGACGTTTGCAGCATGCGCGGCTGGAGGACTGACGGTAACAAGGAGAAGGGTCGACGCAGAAACCACTGACGTGACCGTCAGTGCTCGAACTACGCTGAGAGTCGACCGACGGTGAAACACAGACCCGTTGCACAACAATGCGTAAAGAATCACGGTTGGGGAATGAGATCAAATCTCAGACACTGGGCCCAACCCAGCGTTCGAAGCGCCAGTGTCCGGTAACAGAACAATGATTTCGGGCCGCCGATGCCACAAGAGCTCCGAGTCAGCAACACCCGCCAAATCGCTACTCTTCTCGAGCACCTTTCCTCACCCGCAGTTTGCGAGAGCTGCGATATCGGGAGGGCACCCTCAAAGCCAACCGAGGGCTTGCGCAGACGAATCGCGCGAACTTCGGTTGCTTCATCCGATTAGCGGCGAGGGTTCGGCTGACACCTTCGTCCAGCGATCGACGGATCGACGAGTCCGGCGGTTCGAACTGATTAGTTGACTCTGTGCTCTGCGGTCGGACGCTTGGCACACACTCAGTGTTAGGGCAAACCATCAGATCTGGACCTAAGTGGGACCTCCAGTCACGAAGTCCCGGTCGCGAGGTTAGCCACCACCTGCCAAGGCAGCGGCGTCGGGGTCCGCGCCGAGGCGTCGCGAGACTATCCACACCGTGATCATCAGCGCCATGCCGGCGATGCCGATGAGAAGGGTCGCTGCGAGAATTTCGGTTGGCAGTCGCAGCGCGTAGAACGATCGAACCGCGGCAATAGGGAACAATAGGACGAAGCCAATAGCCACCGCTCCAACAATCAGCG
The DNA here is from genome assembly GCA_003132205.1 of Acidimicrobiaceae bacterium. Classification (GTDB taxonomy): domain Bacteria; phylum Actinomycetota; class Acidimicrobiia; order Acidimicrobiales; family RAAP-2; genus RAAP-2. The sequence continues at coordinate 88,853 of PKWY01000055.1, read as the reverse complement.
CTCGGCGCCAGGTCAACGGCAGCGCGACGAGCACCAGCACGGTCAGGCTGAGCATGAGTGCGACGAGCGTGGCGCCCGTGCGCTGCTCTACTAGCGAGAGGTTCTTGGATCGAGCCAGCGCGTAAGCGGCGAACACCGAGGCGGCCACGATGAGCCCGGTCGGGATTGCGAAGCGAAGGACCCGGTCGACGAATCCGGGCGTGTAGCGGCGCAGGTTCGGTGCGAGCGCCAGGAAGAACGTGGGAATGCCAATGGTCAGGGTATCGATGATGGTGAGATGGCGAGGCAGAAAAGGGTAGGGCCACAGGAGGACGCTGACCGTCACGGCCAGCGTCGTCGCCCAGGCCGTCTTGGCGATGAAGACGTTCGCGACTCGCTCGATGTTGGCGGTGACCCTGCGACCCGCAGCCACGACCTCGGGCATCGTTTCAAAGCACCCATCGAGCAGGACAATCTGGGCGACCGCCCTCGTGGCTGGTGCACCGGAGCCCATGGCGATGCCAATATCGGCGAGTTTGAGGGCCAATGCGTCATTAACGCCGTCGCCAGCCATGGCCACGGTGTGGCCTCTCGCCTGCAGCGCGATGACCATGGCCTGCTTCTGACGGGGAGTCACTCGGCCGAAGACTGAGCGCTCCTCGAGAATCCTTCCGAGGGCGTCGGTGTCGTCGGGTAGGTCGCGAGCGTCCACGGGCTGCCCCGCGTCCGCCAAACCCACCCGTGTCGCGATTGCCGCGACGGTGAGGGGGTTGTCACCTGAGATCACCTTGGTGGCGACGCCCTGCCTTGCGAAGTAGGCGAGCGTCGATGCCGCGTCGTCGCGGACCCGCTCGGCGAAGAGCACGAGCGCGGCTGCGTGCACGTCGGGGGGCAAAGTATCGCCCTCAAGGCGCGCGTCGCTGTGGGCAAGCACCAGGACCCGCTGGCCGGTCGCAGCAAGCTCATCGGCCCGCTTGAGCGTCGGCTCGTCGCCAGCGAGTAGCACCATTTCCGGCGCACCGAGAACCCAGGTGCCGTAGTCGCCGAAGCTCGCTGCACTCCACTTGCGAGCCGATGAGAAGGGGACCGAACTGTCGCAGGTCCAGCCATCTGCAGGCGGGAAGGCCTGCCCGATCGCCCCCAGGGTCGCGTTGGCGTTCTCGTCATGCGCCAGCGCCCCGAGGGCAGCCTCGACAGGCAACGAATCTCCGACCAGCTCGATCCTGTCCAGGACGATGGACCCGTCGGTGAGCGTCCCGGTCTTGTCGAAGCACACGACGTCGACGCGAGCGAGCGCCTCGATTGCAGGGAGCTCCTGGACCAGCACGTTTCTCCGGGCAAGCGACACCGCCGCCACCGCGAAGGCGATGCTCGTCAGGAGGATGAGCCCTTGCGGCACCATGCCGACGAGTCCGGCGACGGTACCGCTGACGGCGTCACTGACGCTCTCCTTAGCGTGGAGCTGACTGACGAGCAATATCACCCCGATCGGGAAAATCGCCCAGGTCACATACCGCAGGATGCGGTTGATACCGTCGATCAGCTCGGAGCGCGCCGGGGTGAAGCGCCGTGCGTCGGTTGTGAGCTTTCGGGCATAGGCGTCAGCGCCCACCGCGGTCGCCTGGTAGCGACCCGCTCCCGCAACTACGAAGCTCCCAGAGAGCACCTGCTCACCTAGTCTCTTGTCGACCGGCTCGGCCTCACCGGTGAGCAGGGATTCGTCAACCTGGAGCCCAGCGGTCGCTCGGACGATCCCATCGGCCACGATCTGGTCACCCGCGCGCAGGTTGATCAGATCATCGAGCACGACCGCGTCGATCGGGACTTTCTCCTCGGTGCCGTCGCGAACAACGCTGGCGCATGGTGCGCTGAGCACGGCGAGGTGATCGAGGGTGTGTTTCGCCCGTAACTCTTGCACAATCCCGATGAGGGCATTGGCGACCAGTACGATGCCGAAGAGTGCATCCTGCATTTGACCCACGGCGACGATCGCAGTGAACAGCGTGCCGAGAAGGAGGTTGAACCGGGTGAAGATGTTGGCCCGGAGAATCTCGCCCACTGTTCGGCTCGTGCGCTCGCCGCCGACGTTGTTCTGCCCCATGGCGACCCGCGCTGCGACCTCGTCGGTACTGAGGCCCGTGGGCTTCGTCTGCCCCATGGCGCCGCTGCCGGCAGTATCGGTCAAGGGATTCTGGGCGCGACCGTCCTTCATGTCACCGTGCGAAACAGGAAGTACTCAGACACACCCTGGATGGGTGCGCTATCCATCGTATGGACGTCGGTCACCGAATCAGCCTCCAAATCGCGCTTCCGGCGAGGGACGTGACCCCGCGCTCGGCCGCTCTGTAGCGAATGTAACAGTGATCGGCTTTCAGCTTTCTGCGAGGCAGCCACCAGCGCATTGAGGCAGAGCCTTTGCGTCGGGCCCTCGAAACCGCCAATCCTCGCTGACCGCAGACTGACTTCTCCGTACGGGACGTGCCGCGGGGGCACCCCAGGCTCCAGCATCATGTGACATTTGCCACTGTTCGTTTCAACGACAACTGGTAACGATGAGAGCGTGAGCAAGCGAATGGTCGCCGTTGTGGTGAGCGCGCTGATTGTCGTTGGGGTAATGGGTGTTGCGGTGGGGCGTCAATGGGGACGGGAGTCAACGTCAACGACATCAGCGAAAACCACCACCACACTTAGCTCGGTCGCACAACCCCAAACGGCAATATGGCCCTTCGCTTCAACGGTGACACGCTTTGGCAATCCAGTTTTGGCGGCGGAGGCATTCGCCACGGACTACCTGGGATTCACTAGTCCGTTAGTTGGCGCCTTCCAACAGGGCGACAGTCGCTCGGGTGAAGTTCCCGTCAAGGCCACGCCGACCGGACCCGTGACGACGATAATCCTGCGCCAGTTGACCTCGGCGAACTCATGGTGGGTTCTCGGCACGTCGTGTCCGGACATCATGGTGATGGCCCCGTCAGCGATGGAGAGGATTGCTTCACCGGTGTTGCTCAAGGGCCGCAGCACCGCGTATGAAGCTGTCGTGAATGTTGAGGTGCTTCAGGATGAGACTCTCACCCCGTTGAAGAGTGAGACGGTAATGGGTGGCTCGTTGGGGAAGATGGGTCCTTTCAGTAAGTCAGTATCGTTCGCTCCGCCGTCATATCGACGTGGGGCGCTCCTTTTCCGCACTTACTCCGCCAAGGATGGACACGTGGTTGAAGCCAGCGTGATTCGCGTTGCCTTTCTGAAATGACACGTCGACGAGCTCGGGCGGAAGGGGGAGTGGTCGCTTATCAAATTGGGGATTGCTGACGGGCCGATCCTATGAGTTCGCAGACATGCGTGGAGTTGTGGCGGAGGGATCTGTTCGACCGAAATGGCTGGCTTGTTTCGGCCTACCGGTTATGAGGTGCACAGTTGAAATAATGGCACTCGATCGGGGGTGGAAGACGCCATGCAAAGCCCCATTCGACTGATGAGCGACGGCGCACATGCTCAGAGCTCAATCGAAGTGCTGGCGTCGGCGTCCAAACTGATGTTGGGTCGCGACGAGCTGGGAGCCGGTCCAATGTGGAACTTCGATTCCATTGCCGCCTGGGTGCTCACGAGAAGCCAAATTGACGCCGAGGCAGTTCAGCCGCCTAGTGGTGGAAAGACACGAGGCTGGAGTGCGAGAATCAGGGCATCCCAGCAATCGCTTCGAGAGGCGCCACATCCCAACATGTCCCATTTCTGACGCCAATGTGCCCGCACCAATCCCTGGAAACTCGTCGTGTTAATTCGCGTCAGCGCCCGTAATCGATGGGACTTATGGCTCTGGCTGATGTGCGCTCCCGGCTACATAATTAGGGGCAGTTGACTAGGAGACGAAGTGGGCAACCTAGACCTCGCGGTGATGGCGGAGAAGTTCGTGGTTGTGGGGGTCGATGGCTCTGAAGCGTCCTTACGAGCCGTCGACTGGGCGGCGGATGAGGCTGAATATCGATGTGCCAAATTGCGAGTAGTGCATGCGAACTTCTTAGAGCACGACGTACTCAATAGTCCGATATTCGAGGATGAGGCTAAACGTGAGTCTGCGGTTATCCAAGCCGCAGTCGAGCGGGCACGGCTGCGTTGCCCCGATGTCGCCGTGGAAGCGCGCACGGTTGAACCTCCCGCGGCCGAGTCGCTGATTCAAGCGAGTATCGGTGCCGAATTACTCGTGGTTGGATCGCGCGGACTCAGTCGCATACAGGAGTTACTTCTCGGCTCGGTTAGTAGAGAATGCGTGTTGAGCGCACAGTGTTCAGTGCTCGTTGTCCGAGGCTGAAGTTCCTCGTGCGGCCCATATGAGATGTCGAACCAATGTGATTACGATTGTTCCGACGGTGAGAATAGGCATCGTACCGACGTCCTCAAACTGCCAAACCTGAGTCGATGGCCAATGCGCCTTCGGAGATGGCGCCCAAAGCGAATGTCAAGGTTGCGCGGAATCATGGTTGGCGAGGAATTGACTTCAATAAGAAATTAGCGCCCGGTAATTTGGCCGGACCTTATTCTTCGGTCCACCTGACGCTCGCTGCACACTCGTTCGAAGGTCGAACCGAGTTTGGCGAAGGAGGATTCGGCAATTCTTGGGCGCAACGATACCCATCAAACAGAGGAACGCTGAATCTCACATGCCCAGTTTTACGGTGTCAAAAGTGCGCCGATCAGTCCGATTCTTCGAAGAACGTTACCGTCGTTCTCGGTCTAGAGGTGGCGTCGACTCGGGTCGGCGGCAGGTCCGAGGAGTTTGGGCTTGCCATGCCGGAGATCGCGCTGATGTTCCGCGATCGGGCACACTTGACTCCAACTACGTGGGGCGTGGTGGGCCTCTGGTGGGGATTCACCGAGGCAGACCCACAATTCGTGGGACGATTATTTAGAAAGACCTCCTGTGATCAGTAAAAATGCACGTTCCTCCGATAATCCACACCATCTTCGAGGGCACCAGCGAGATCCAGCGTTTGATCATCGCGCGCGCGATCTCCGGCGTGCACATCCGCTAGGCGAATGTTCGTCCACCACGGGCCAAGAGCGGCCGCCCGTCGCCGGAAACGACTCGTCGTGCGAGCGAGTAGGTTCCAATCATCCATGGCCCGTCCGCTCAAGATCGTCACGCTCTGCACCGGCAACGTTGCGCGCTCGGTGATGCTCGGTTACATGTTGACGACGATCGCTGAGGCGACGGGCGCCGACTGGAAGGTCCGGACCGCGGGCACCCTCGTCATCGAGGGAAAGGCCATGAGCGCGCGAACGCGCGGCGCGCTGCTCAGCATCGAAGAGCTCGGCGGGCACCACTACAACGCGCACCGCAGCAATCAACTCAGCGGGGCCGACGTTGCGTGGGCCGACGTCGTGCTCGCCAGCGAAGCCGACCACGTCAACTACGTGCGCGCCAACTTCGCCCGGGGCGCAGCAGTAGCGGTGCAGCTCCACCAGTTCGTGAGGTACGCGCCACTCGACGAACCGTTCCCCGTCCAGTTGGAGGTGGTGGCGTCACTGGCGCTCGAGCCCGAACTCGACGTCGTCGATCCGGCGGGAGGCGACGACGCCATGTACGTGGCGTGCGCGAATGAACTCTGGGAGTTGGCCCAGGTGTTCGCCACGCTCGTGGGCGAAGAGCCCTTCTAGTCGAGCTGGACGGCTCGAAGACCACCCCACGCGAGGGTTGAGATTCGAACCGCCAACCGGCGGGCCTCATCGGCGGGAAGGGTCGGCCAGCCCTTCGCCTCTTGCTGGACCAGCCACGTCACCGCGGCGCCCTCGGCGAGGCCCACGACGCCACCCGCCAACTGGTTGCGGTGCTCGTCGCTGATCGAGACGTCGATGTAGGGCTCGAGGAACGAGACCATCAGCGTCTCGACCTTTCGAAGTTCCCCGGCATTCTCGGCAACGTGCGAATGGATGTACAAGACGCGAAACGAGTCCGGATCGCTCACGACCATCTCGAAGTAGACGTTGAAGGCGACCTCGATCTTGGACCTAGGCGTCTCGGCCTTCGCGACGGCGTGGGCGAGGTTCCAGATGAGCTTCTGGGCGATGTCGGCGACTATCTCGCTGTAGAGATCGGTCTTGGACTCGAAGTACTGGTACAGGATCGGCTTGGTGAAGCCCGCTTCCTTCGCGATGTCGTCCATGGTCGTTGCCTGGAAGCCGCGTTCGGCGAAGATCTTCTTGGCTACTTGGAGCAGAAGTGCCCGGCGTTCGGTGTGCTGGGGTCGGTCGTCGTTGATAACCATCGTCAAAACACTAGTTGGCGCTAGTGATGGCGATCCTTGCGAGCAGGTGTTCGAGTCGTTTCGCCAAGGTCGCGACGTTGTAGTGCAGTCGGGCGATCCCCAGGTTTCGTTCGAGCAACTCCGTATCGGGATGGCGAAGGAAGGACTCGATCGCCCGCACGTCGTCGAGCTGGAAGAAGTCGAATCCGAAGGCCGAGATCTCGCGGGCGACGGGGTAGGGGTAAAGCGCGAGCGGACGCCGGTGGGTGACCGACTCGAGCACGGGATTGCCGAAGCCTTCCCATGTGGACGACATCACCACGAGGTCGCACGCGGCGTAGGCGTCATGGATGTCCATTTCGTCACCGAGTCCCCTTCGAACGTCGACCCGGGCGTTGTCGATCAACGCGTCGAGCTCCGGGCCGTAGCCGTCCTCCGAGGGACCCAGTATCCACAGCGTGGCGCCGAGGGAGCTCGCCAGCCGCAGTGCCCCTTCAACGTTCTTTCGGGGTATGGCCCTCGTCGGCAAGAGCAGGAGTGGCCGGCTCCCCACGTTGAGCGTCGTTCTCGTCGACTCGCGGTCTCCGAGAGGGGGATCGCAGTCGAAGGTGTTCATGACCGTGACCGCTTCGATCGAGCGCTCCTTCAGCTGACGTCGAGAGATCTCGTTGATCGTGACGTGATGCCAGTCGGACTCGTCGCGGGGACCTTCGAGGTGGGCCAGGTGCTCGCGTTGCCAAGAAAGGTCGTGATGGTGGAAGAGCGCCTTTCGTCCCGCGAGCGCTCGGTAGAGGACCACGCGGGCTGCCACGTTGAGCGGCAATGACGCCAGGTTCTCGACGATGACGAGGTCGCTGTCCGCCAGCGCCGCCACGAGTTGCTCGAGCGGAGGGGGAGTCTCAGCGCCGATCGCGAGACCCGGAATCAGTACGTCAGGGGTTCCCTCGCCCGCCACCCAGGTGACCTCGTGGCCGAGCGAGCGCAGGGCCCCGGTCCACTTGGCGGCTTCGATGGAGACGCCGTCGGTGCCGCCAAGGCGAAAACTGACGATGTCGAGGCGGGCCACGGGTCAAGGCTAGGCGTCGACAGGCCGCTTCTACGGCTCGGTAGTAAGGTTGCCAGAGGTAATGGCCACAGTCCATTGCCGTTTCTAGGAGGACTTTCGGTGGCCAAGCGTGCTCTGATTACCGGTATTACCGGTCAGGATGGTTCATACCTCGCTGAGCTTTTGCTGAGCGAGGGCTACGAGGTCGCGGGTCTGGTACGTCGCACTTCAACCGACAATATTAGTCGCATCAGCCATATTCAAGATCGCTTGACCCTCGTGTCCGGCGATTTGATGGATGAAGTTTCCATCATCAACGTTCTTCGAGATTTTCGCCCCGCCGAGGTCTATAACCTCGCCGCCCAGAGCTTCGTGCAGGCCTCGTGGACCCAGCCGGTCCTTACGGGTGAGGCGACGGCGCTCGGGGTCACACGCGTGCTGGATGCGATTCGCATCGTTGATCCCGAAATTCGCTTCTACCAGGCCAGTTCGTCCGAGATGTTCGGCCGCGTGCGATCGGTCCCCCAAAACGAGGAGACCGACTTCTATCCCCGCAGCCCCTACGGCGTGGCGAAGGTCTACGGACACTGGATCACGGTCAACTACCGCGAGAGTTACAACCTGCACGCATCGAGCGGCATCCTCTTCAATCACGAGTCACCCCGTCGTGGCCTGCAGTTTGTGACTCGTAAGGTCACGCACGGAGTGGCTCGCATCAAGGCGGGGCTCGATTCTGAGTTACGCCTGGGAAACCTCGAAGCCCAGCGCGACTGGGGCTACGCGGCCGACTACGTGCGCGCCATGTGGATCATGCTCCAGCGCGACACCCCCGACGACTACGTGATCGCCACCGGGCAGACCCACTCGGTACGCGAGTTGTGCGAAGTGGCCTTCGGTGCCGCGGGTCTCGACTACGAGAAGCACGTGGTCATCGACCGGGCGTTCATCCGCCCGGCCGAGGTGGATCTGCTCGTGGGCGATGCCAGCAAGGCGCAGAGGGTTCTCGGCTGGAAGTGCGGCGTCGACTTCTACGAGTTGATCGAGATGATGGTGGCCGCTGACATGGAAGCCCTCAAGGGCTAATCAGCTTGGTGGAGGGTGATATCGACGTCGTCCGTCTTCATGACGCGGTGGTCCTCTCCAGTGGATTCCCCCTCCTGAGCGGTGTCGATCTGAGAATTGGCGCAGGTTCACTCAGCGTCGTCACGGGTGCGAACGGGGCCGGCAAGACCAGCCTCCTGCGGCTGCTCGCGGGCCTCATCCCCCTGACCTCGGGCGTCGCGACGGTCGCGGGCATCGACCTTGCCGAAGGTGACCCACGCCAACTGCGCCGTCGCGTTGGATGGCTCGGCCACGAGGGGTCCTTCTACGACGATCTCAGCGTCCGCGAGAACCTGGTGTTCGCCGCGCGCGCCCTCGATCGTCCGACGAGTGAGATCGGATCGGTCGTCGAGCGTGTCGGGCTCAGCCACCGCATCGACACGACGACCAGGCAACTGAGCGCCGGCCAGCGTCGGCGCCTCGGCCTCGCGTGGCTGCTGCTGCGCCGACCCGAGCTGTGGCTGCTCGACGAGCCCTACGCGTCGCTCGACGACGACGGCCGCACGTTCTTCGACGCTCTCCTGGGCGACGTCGTCGCGAGCGGCGCCACCGTCGTCGTGAGCGCCCACGACCCGCTTCGCAGCGCCGCACTGAATCCACGGACGATCCTGCTGGCGGGCGGGCGAGTGGTGGGCGACAACTGATGTTTCGAACCGCGCTGCTCGTCGCCGCGAAGGACCTGCGCATCGAGCTTCGCTCGAGGGTGCTGCTCTGGCAGGTGGTCCCCTTCGGGGTCGTGGCCCTGCTGCTGAGCGGGCTGGCGCTCGGGCCGGCCCACGCGGGCAACTCGTCGGCGGGTCCGGGGCTCTTCTATCTGGTCACGCTCTTCGTGGCCCTCTTGATGATCAACCGGTCCCAGGCGATCGAGAGCACGCCGGGCACCAAGGCCTCCATCGCCACCCTGGGGCTCGATCCCGCGGGGGTCTTCCTCGGCAAGTCGTTGGCGCTCTGCGTGGAGCTCTGGGCCACGGGGCTGGTCCTGCTCGCGGGCGCCATCCTGGTGCTGCATACGGCCCTTCACGGGGCCTTGGTAGCCCTGCCGAGCATCGGGGTCACGCTCGCCGCGATGGCCGCCGCGGGAACCCTCTACGGGGCTTTGACCGCTGGAGGCGATGGGGCGGCGACGCTGCTGCCGGTGTTGACCCTGCCGGCGTTCGCCCCGCTGCTGATAGCGGGGGAACGCTCGTTCAGCGCGGCGCTGCACGGCGGGGCCCTGTGGGAGTGGTGGGTGATCCTCACGGTGGCGCTGGTGGCGTATTTGGCCGTCGGAGTTCTCCTTTACGGTGTTCTGGAGGAATCATGATGAAACAGCTCTCCCAACGCCTGCTCGGACCGGTCACCCTCGTGCTCCTGGGCCTCACGTTCTGGCTGGGCCTCTGGGTGACGCCGCCGGACCGGGTGCAGGGAAACCTGGTGCGCCTGCTCTACGTGCACCCGGCGATCGCCTGGGTGGCGCTCTACGTCTCCTTCGGCACCGCCACGATCGCGAGCGCGCTCTACCTCTGGAGGCGCACGAGGTCGTACGTCATGGACCGCATCGCGCACTGCTCCATGGAGGTGAGCGTCGTGTTCATCGTGCTCACCCTCATCACCGGTTCGATCTGGGGCCGCCCCACCTGGGGCGTGTGGTGGGCGTGGGACGCGCGGCTCACCTCGACGGCGATCCTCGGGGTGCTGGCGCTCGGGTACCTGGCGCTGCGTCGCGCCAACGACGACCCCGCGCTTCGCGCGCGCCGCAGCGCGGTCTTCGCGATCCTCTCGGCGATCAACGTGCCGATCATCCACTTCTCCGTGCAGTGGTGGAAGACCCTGCACCAAGGGGCGACGGTCTTCACGTCGTCGCGCACCGTGCTGGTGCACGGGAGCATGGCGTGGACGCTGCTCTTCAGCTTCGTCGGATTCACGCTGTTGTTCTTCTGGCTTCTTCGCGCCCGTTACCGGCTCGAGATCAAGCGCGAGGAGTCGTCGTCGGCGCAGCTCGACGAGGCGCTCGCGTCTCGTCGAAGCGAGGGCGCGTTCTGATGGGCTACGTCACTGCGGGGTATGCGTTCGCCTTCGGGGGGCTGGCGCTCTACGCATTGTCGATCTGGTGGCGAGGACGTCGTGGACACAACTGACGCCTTGGCCGACCTGACACCCGTAGCGCCTCCGAAGACGAGGAGCCGCAGCCGCCGGCGCTCGATCGGCGTGCTGATCGTCCTGGTGCTCGCGATCCTGGCCCTGCTGAGTCAGGGCCTCCTGCACTCGCTCAACTACTTCGAGACCGTGAACCAGGTCTTCGCGGGCAGGGCCAGCGTCGGCACGAAGGTCATCCGCCTCGAAGGCGTCGTGAAGCCCGGCTCCATTGAGCGCACGAGCAGCGGCGCCACGTTCACCTTGACGGGCTCGAAGAACGAAGCGGTCCACGTCGCCGCGCACGGCTCGCCGCCCCAGCTCTTCCAGGCGAACATCCCGGTCGTGGTCGTGGGCCACTTCACGTCGGCGACGTCGCTCGATTTCGACGGCACCCAGATCATGGTGAAGCACTCGTCTTCGTACATCGCGGCGCATCCGAAACGGGTGAAGGCGCCGAACGGATCCACGCGATGATCCTGACGTGGCTCGGTCGCATCGCGCTCTACGTGGCGTTCCTCGGCGCCGTCGGGGGCCTCGTCAGCCAACTGGCGGCGCTTCGCTCGAAGAGGCCCGCGAGGGCCCTGCGCTGGGCCGTGCTCGCGCTGCTCGGGATCGCGGGAGCCATCGGGGTGATGCAGTACGCGCTCGTCACGCATAACTTCTCGCTCGCGTACGTCGCGCAGAACAACGCCACCTTCACGCCGCTCTTGTACTCGATCACCGGGATGTGGTCGGCACTCGAGGGCTCGTTGCTCCTGTGGGCGCTGCTGCTCGCGGCCCTGACGGTGGGCGTCATCTCCTACTACCGCGCGTCGTCGTCCGACGAGGTCGTGGGCTGGGCCACGGCGGTGCTGTTCTCCATCGGGGCGTTCTTCACGTTCTTGATGATGGGCCCCGCGGACCCGTTCCTCCACAACCCGGCGCGGGTCCTCCAGGGGGCGGGCCCCAACGCCCTGCTGCAGGACAATCCGCTGGTCGCGGTGCACCCGCCGCTGCTGTACGCGGGTTTCGTCGGCTTCACGGTGCCCTTCGCCTTCGCGATCGCCATGCTGATCACCGGGCGCGTGCAGGACCGCTGGCCCCTCGAGCAGCGGCGCTGGACGGTGCTCGCCTGGGGAGCGCTCTCGGTCGGGATCATCCTCGGCGCGTGGTGGAGCTACCAGGTGCTCGGATGGGGNNGGTGGAGCTACCAGGTGCTCGGCTGGGGCGGCTTCTGGGGCTGGGACCCCGTCGAGAACGCGGCGCTGCTGCCCTGGCTGACGGCGACGGCGTACATCCACTCGGTCATCGTCCAGGACCGTCGAGGGCTGTTTCGGGTGTGGAACCTCTCGCTCGCGATCGCGACCTTCGCGCTCACGGTGCTCGGGACGTTCTTCACGCGCTCGGGGGTGCTCCAGAGCGTGCACTCGTTCTCCTCGAGCACGCTCGGACCCCTCCTCATCGGGCTCTTCTTCTTCACCGTGGCCCTCGGGGTGGTGCTGCTCGCGTGGCGCGGCGACTCGCTTCGCTCGCCGGTCGGCGTCGACCATCCGCTCTCGCGCGAGGGGCTCTTCGTCGCGAACAACATCCTGTTCGTGGGCTTCGCCATCGTGGTGCTGCTCGGCACGGTGTTCCCGCTGCTCTACGAGGCGGTGAACGGCACGCAGGTCACGGTCGGCACGCCCTACTTCGCCACGATCGCGGTGCCGCTCAGCGTCGTGCTGCTGGCGCTGATGGCGATAGCCCCGCTGGTCAGCTGGCGAACGGTCAACCGCAACGTGCTCTGGAGCCGGTTGCGCTTCAGCGCGTGGTCGTCGCTCGTGGTCGCAGCCGCGCTCGTGCTCTTCGGCGTGCGCCACCTCGCCGTGCTCGGTGCCGCGTTCCTCGCGACCTGCGCCGCCGGCGCGGCGCTGCGGACCCTTCGAGGGGCGCTGCTGGCGGCGAAGCGGCGCGGTTCGTACCTCAGCGCGCTTCGAGCCCCGAGCACCGGGGGCATGATCGTGCACCTCGGCATCGTCATCCTCGCGGTCGGCATCGTCGTCTCCACGTCCTACACGACGAGGTCCGAGGTCACCCTCGCCGAGGGCCAAAGCACCGTCGTCGACGGCCAGTACGTGTCGTTCTCGCACTTCAATGAGGTGAAGGACCCGCTCGAGTCGTCCCTGCAACTCGAGGTGAAGGTGGACGGCCACGCCCTGCTCCCGGCCGTCACCACCTACAACGGCCGCTCCAGCACCGTCGGCACCCCCGCCATTGATTCCAACCTCCTGCGCGACGTCTACGTCACGTTCGACGCCGACGGCGCCAGCGGCGCCGCGTCGGGCGCCCAGGTGCAGAGCAATCTGTCGCCACGCCAGGTGGTGCTCGGGGTCACGGTCGAGCCGCTGCTCGCGTGGCTCTGGATCGGCGGGCTCATCGTCGGGTTCGGCAGCGCCGTGTCGTTCATGCGCCGGCGACACAACGACGAGGCGCCGTCGTGAAGCGCACGATCATGATCTCCTCGCTGGCGGCGCTCGTGGTCATCATCGCCTTCTCGATCTTCCTCGCAACACGCCAGCCGGTCACCGACGCGACGTTCGCCCAGAGCCCGCTGCTCGGAAAGGCGGCCCCGACGTTCGCGGGCCACGAGCTTGGGGGAGGAAGTTTCTCGCTGAAGAAGGAACGCGGCCACATCGTCGTCGTGAACTTCTGGGCATCGTGGTGCGAGCCGTGCGTCGTCGAAGCGCCGAACCTCTCGACGTTCGCGTGGCGCGAGCGCAACAACAACGTCGAGGTGATCGGCGTAGTCTTCAACGACCCCGTGTCGGCGGCCGAGGCGTTCGCGAAGCACTACGGATCGCTCTACCCGTCGATCGTCGACCCCGGCGGGGCCATCGCCAACGACTACGGGGTCACCTCGCCGCCGACGACGTTCGTCATCGGCGCGAAGGGGAAGGTCGACGCCACGCTGCTCGGCGCCGCCAGTGTCGCCCAGCTCACCGACGCCGTGAAGCGGGTGCAGGGGTGAGGGTCCTTCGTTCGTTCCGGCTCTGGTGCGTGGCGCTGCTCGCGGTGCTGGCGCTCGCCACCGCGCCGAGCACCTCGACCCAGACGTCGCGCATTGCGCACCTCGAGTCGCTCGTGAAGTGCCCCGCGTGCGAGGACATCTCGGTCGCGGTGAGCAACGCGACCTCCGCGGTGGCGGTGCGCAACGAGATCGCCGCCAAGGTGCGCGAGGGCAAGTCCGACAATCAGATCCTCACGTCGTTGGAGGACGCCTACGGCCCCTCGATACTGCTGAGCCCCTCGACGTCGGGGATCGGCTCGCTGTTGTGGGCGGGCCCCTTGGCGGTGCTCGTCGTCATCGTCGCGATCGGCGTTCGTCTCGTGAGGAGGCGCCGGTGAGCCGCGCCGAGCGCCAGCTGCTCGACGAGATCGAACTTCGCGAGGCGTCGCTCAGCGACGCCTCGCGCGAGAAGGACGCCGGCGAGCTCTCCGAACCGGAGTACGTCGCCATTGCGGCCCGCGAGTGCGAGGCGATCGCTCGCGCGAGGGACGCTCTTCGAGAGCTGGGCGAGCAAGTCACCACGCCACCGGCCCGGCGCGTGCGGCGCACCTGGTATCTTGTCGTCGGGCTGGCGTGCCTGGCGGTGGCGCTGGGCGTCGTCCTGTGGTCCGCGCTCGCGCCGCGCCAAGCCGGCAATTCGATCACCGGCTCGATCGCGCTCAGCAAGGCCCAGAAGATCCAGCAGCTCCTCACCGAGGCCGAGGCCGACGTCGCCAACGGCAACGTCGTGACGGCCCTCAACGCCTATCAGAACGTGCTCGTGCTCGACGCGAAGAACGTGCCGGCGCTCACCCAGGTCGGCTGGCTGGACTTCTCCGCGGGAAGTTCGGATCAGGACCTGAAGATCATGCAGGTCGGCGTCAACGACCTGCGCGAAGCCATCGCGCTGGCGCCGCGCCAGGCCGCACCGAGGCTCTACTACGCCATCGTCGCCGACTCGACACCGGGAAATCAGGCGCTCGCGAAGGCCCAGTTCAGGGTGTTCTTGTCACTCAAGCCGTCCAAGGGCCAACTGGCCATCGCGAGACCGTTCCTCGTGAGACTGGGCCTGCCGACTTCCTAGGCGTGCATCCTGGCGAGCACGATGACGACGCCCGCCGCCGCGCTCAAGAGCAACGCGCCGAGGGCGCTCTTTCGAACCACGAAGAGCCAGATCATGGCGCCCGCGAGCAGTGGAACCTGCCAGAGCCGCTGGAGCAGCAGACCCAACGGGATGGCCGATCCCGCGATCGCTCCGATCACGCACGGTCCGGCCCCGGCGAGGAAGGCGGTCGCCTTCGCGTTGGCGCGAATCCTCTCGAACCTCGGCGCCCCGGCAAGGACGAAGAGGAACGACGGCGAGAAGGCGACCGCCGCGCCGAGCAGTCCGCCGATGATGCCCTTCGCGGCGTAGCCGACCGCCGACACCGTCAGCACCACCGGACCGGGGGTGACCTGACCGAGCACCACCGCGTTCAAGAACTGCGCCCCGGTCATCCAGTGGTAGGTCGTTACGACGTCGTGCTGCATCAGGGGGATGATGACGAAGCCTCCGCCGTAGGAGAGGGCGCCCACCTTGAAGGCCACCCACGCGAGTCCCCCGAGGCCGCCGATCGCTCCGACGTGCGCGATCGGCGAAGGCCCGGCGAAGCCCAACGTCCTCCCAGAGGAGTCGTGTCTCAATTTGATCGAGGTCTCGACGAAGCCGGTCGCGAGGATGACAAGCACCATGAGGGGGGCGAACAGCGCCGCGGCGAACCCGCCCGCCGCCGCGTAGAGCACCCAGCGAACGGTGGCGAATCGTTGGCGGTGAACCCGGCAAAGGCTCGGAGCCGAGAGCTGTCTGGCGGTGCGGAGCGCGACCGCGGGGATCGCCGCCCCCGCCCCCATGGCGGCTCCCTTCATCCACAGCGGCGGATGGTGGCTCAAGAACAGCGCCGAGAGCGCGAGGATGAGGACGAGCCCGGGCAAGATGAAGCAGAGTCCCGCGACGAGCCCTCCGCGCACTCCTCGCAGGCGCCATCCGCAGTAGATCGCGAGCTGGGTCGACGCGGGTCCGGGCAGCAGGTTCGTGGTCGTGACCGCGTGCTCGAACTCTTCGGCATCGATCCAGTGGTTCTTCTCGACGCAGAGCCGTCGAAGCAGGCCAATGTGCACCGGTGGACCGCCGAATCCGATGCAGCCCAGCCTTGTCCATTCGCGCCCGATGGTTGCGAGCGAGACGTCGCTCGCGTCGCTCGCGCCACCTGGTCCGGCGCAGCGATTGATCAGGAGTCCCTTAAGCGGTGACCCGGCAGGTGTCGTCGCCGCGGGCCCGTGACGTCAAGGTGACGGTCGTGCCCTTCGCGCCGAGTCCTTCGAGCATTCCAGCGATCAGACCGCGGTCGACGGCGCAGAGCACGGGATGATGGGTCGCGGCGGAACCGAAGGGGCAGTTTTCCGACACGACGGACTGCTCGGAGTCGCGCTCCTCGGCGCGTGCCGCGAAGCCGTGCGCGGTGAGCAGCCCCGCGATCGAGGTCATCGCGTTCTTCATCGAGCGGTTGGATTCGGTGGGGGTGACGGCGGCGCCGAGGGTGCGTCCGTACTCGACCCCGACGTCGTGCGCCATGGCCTCGGAAGCCTCGGGGCCCAGTCGCTCGAGGGCCATCTCCAGCAGCGCCACGAGCAGCGCGTCGCGGCGCATGGAGCCGTCCATCACGAGGCCTTCGTCGACGACGCGGTATCCCTTGGCGGGCCGTCCGACGGTGGTCTTTCGGACGTTGTCGAAGGTGACGTAGCCGCCCTCGGTGAGCCGCTCGAGGTGGTGGCGCACGACGTTGGCGTGCACCTGGGAATGACTGCTCAACTCGGTGGCGGTGGCCCCGGGGTTGTCGCGCAGGTAGAAGTAGATCTTTCGTCGGGTGTTGTCGCCAAAGGAGTGGGTCAGGCTCGTTACCGTCGCGGTAAAGAGAGCCGGGTCGAGCTCGTTCTCGTTGGTCGAAGTTGACACGCTGAAAGTCTAGGAGTGAAAGCGCTCGTCGCGACGGTAACCTCGAAGCACCGCAACGAAGGAACCCCGTGACGACTCAGCCCCAACTCCGTAGTGAACTCGAAAGCATCGTCGAACCGCAGTTAATACGCACCCTGGGCGAGCTGGGCTTCCTCGGCGCCATTGGCGAGGTGGACGGCTCGGTGCGCGTGGAGCTCGTCCTCCCGGTCACCGGCTGGCCGAATCTGGCCGTGCTCGAGGCGGCCATCGGCGAGAAGGCTCCCGGGGCCAGTGTGGTGGTGCGAGCGATGAACGACAATGAGCGACTCGGACTGCGCAACTTCCTTCGCGGGGCAATGGTGGGCGAGAAGGGTCCCGGTCAGCACGACCACGGCGACCCCCAGCCGCGTTTCATGGACAAGCTTTCGAAGACGCGGATCCTCGGAATCTCCTCCGGCAAGGGCGGCGTCGGGAAGTCGTCGGTGACGGTCAATCTCGCGATCTCCCTCGCCCGGGCCGGCTACCAGGTCGGTGTGCTCGACGCCGACGTCTACGGGTTCTCGCTGCCCAAGATGCTCGGCGCGGTGAACGATCCCATCGTGCTCGGCGACACGGTCATTCCGACGCTGGCGCACGGGGTGCGCTGCGTCTCGATGGGCTACTTCGTGCCCGACGAACAGCCGGTCATCTGGCGCGGACCAATGCTGCACAAGGCCATCGAGCAGCTCGTGACCGAGGCGTGGTGGGACGAGCCCGACTTCCTGCTCATCGACATGCCGCCGGGCACCGGCGACGTCGCGCTCACCCTCTCCGAGGTGCTGCCGCGGATAGAGATGTACGTGGTGACGACCCCGCAGGCCGCGGCCCAGCGCGTCGCCCAGCGCTCGGCCTATGCCGCGCGCAAGTTGAAGCTCGCCGTTCGCGGCGTCATCGAGAACATGAGCTGGTTCACCGGCGACGACGGCCGGCGCTACGAGATCTTCGGTTCAGGTGGCGGCGAGAAGCTGGCCAAGGACCTGGGCGTGGCGCTGCTCGGACAGATCCCCCTCGAGACGCAACTACGGATCGGCGGCGACAGCGGTGAGCCGGTGGTGGTGGCGGCGCCCGAAAGCGACGCGGCGAAGGCGTTTGAGGCGTTGGCGAAGAATGTGGCGTCCCAGGGTCCGGCGCGCGTCTATCGTCAAGAACTCAGACTGCATTAATCCACCAAACACAGGGGGCGATTGTGGAGTTACAAGGAAAGACTGCGGTAGTAACCGGTGGGGCGAGCGGCATCGGACTCGCCACCGCGCGTCAGCTCGCGTCGTCGGGAATGAACCTGGTCCTCGGTGACATCGAGTCCGAGCCTCTGTTCGCCGCCCTCGAGGGTCTACGAAGCGAGGGCGCCAACGCCATCGGGGTCGTTGGCGACGTGAGCAAGGAAGCCGACGTGCTGGCCCTTCGCGATGCAGCACTCGCGGAGTTCGGCACCGCGCACGTGATCTTCAACAACGCGGGCGTGGGAGGTGGCCCGGCCATTGGAACGCCGAAGAAGGTGTGGGACTGGGTCATGGGCGTCAACGTCGACGGCGTGATCAACGGCATCAACGCCTTCGTGCCGATCTTCCTCGAACAGAACGAGGGCCACGTCGTCAACACGGGTTCGCTGGCGGGGCTTGGTGGCGTTCCGGGGATGGGTGCCTACTGCGCGAGCAAGTTCGCGGTGGTGGGAATCTCCGAGTGCCTGTTTCACGAGCTTCAGCTCAGCGGAAAGAACGTGGGCGTCTCGGCGCTCTGTCCGGGATTCGTCCGCACCCGGATCCATGAGTCGCACCGCAACATGCCCGACGAGCTTGTGAACTACACCGAGAAGCCGGCGACCAAGGCCGCCACGGGCTTCGCGTCCGCCGCGGTGAACGCCGGCATCGACGCGTCAGAGGTCGCCATCGCGGTCGAGACCGCGATCCGCAACAGGTTGTTCTGGATCCTCACCCACGAGCACGCCGCCATCCGCACCACCGAGCAGCGAGCCGCCTGGATGGCCGGCGGACCTCCTCCGGGGATCAACCTCGAAAAGGCCACCAAGCCCTAACGGTCAATCCCGTTGGGCAGTCGATCAATGGGCCAGTCGAGCAGCGATACCGCGCTGCGGCATGCGAACCGGTCGGTCATGCCCGCGACGTAGGCCACCGCCTCTGCGAGCGCGCGCGATGGGCTTTCGACGTCGCCACCTCGTTCAGCGACGTCGGGGATGAGCCGGGGATGGGCGGCGTAGTACTCGACGAGCGCCCTCAGCATCCCGACGACCGCCGACGCCTGCTGGCGCGAGGCTCCGCGCAGGTAGATCGACTCGTAGTTGAACGACCGGAACGCCGCGAGCGCCTCGGCGTGGCGGGCGTCCATCCCGATGACGCCGGTCAGTCGAATCGTTCGGATCATGGTGTTGATGAAGGCGCCGAGTTGCTGGCCGCGTCGCACGCCGCAGCGATCGCGCACGAGCGCGGGCAGATCGTCCGCGTTCACTATGCCGGCCGATACCGCGTCCTCGAAGTCGTGGCAGACGTAGGCGATGCGGTCGGCCCAACTGACGACCTCGCCCTCGGGAGTGCTTGGAGCGGGTCGTGACCACGAGTGGTTGCGGATGCCGTCGAGGGTCTCGAGGCAGAGATTGAGGGGCAGGAGCGACACGTCGGCGCCCCACGTTGCGTGATCGAATCCGCCGAGCACGTACGGCTCCAGCGCCTCCTCGCTGGCGTGGCCCCCGGGCCCGTGGCCGCAGTCGTGGCCGAGCGCGATCGCTTCGGTGAGCGCCACGTTGAGACCCACCGCGCGCGCCACGCCGGTCGCCACCTGGGCGACTTCCAGGGCGTGGGTGAGCCGGGTGCGCATGTGATCGTCAGGAAAGACGAAGACCTGGGTCTTTCCGGCGAGGCGGCGAAACGCGCTCGAGTGGAGGATCCGGTCACGGTCGCGTTCGAAGCAGGTTCGGTACTCGTCGGGCGCCTCCTCGCGCACCCGCGTGCCCGCGCCGCTCGAGCGGGTGGCGCCGCTGGCGAGCAGCGCGTCGAGCTGCGCCTCGCGCTCACGAAGCGTTCCGGTGATGTTGGCGCTCGTCACCCCCTCGACGTTGATCGTCGCTTTCGAGTCCTGGTGGGCGACGGTGACGTCGTCGGCGCCGCCTTCGTAGCCCTCCATCGTCGCCGCCCAGCGCCGGTTGCGATCGGAGATCGATTCACTGCTCACGAAATCAATCATGCCCCAACGCCGTAACATGGGGAAAGTCGCCATCGTGACAGAGGAGTCGTAATGGATATTCGTATTGGCATCGTGCAGTCGATGAAGGAACTCGAGGTCGAACTTCCCGAGGACGCCAATCGAGAGCAGATCATGAAGGAAGTCGAGGCCGCCCTCGCGAGCGACCACATCCTCTGGCTCACCGACCGAAAGGGCCGCCGGGTCGGCGTCCCCGCCTCGCGCATCTCCTACGTGGAGTTCGCAACGTCGGCGAGCGAGCGCGTCGTCGGCTTCGGCAACGCCTGATCCCCTGAGGCCGGACCGCCGTGATTGACTACCACCTGCATCTCTGGCCACATTCGGAGTCATCGGTCTGGTTCGATCTCGACCAGATCGCCAAGTACTGCGACGAGGCCGCGACCCACGGCGTCACCGAACTCGCCCTCACCGAGCACGCCCACCGTTTCGTCGACGTGATGTCGACCGTCGGACCGTTCTGGGAGCGCTTCGGCCACGAGCCGACGAGCCCGATCATGGCCGAGTACTTCGACTTTCACGCGAGAAACTCGCTCGAGGAGTACGTCAATCTGGCCCAGGCCGCGAAGGACCAGGGACTGCCCGTGAAGATCGGCCTGGAGGTCGACTACTACCGCGGACAGATGGACGAGGTATCCGCGCTGCTCGCGCAGTACCCGTTCGACGTCCTGATCGGATCGGTGCACTGGCTCGGGACGTGGCAGTTCGACGACATCGACAACGAAGTCCAGATGCACGAGTGGAGCGTTCGCGACGTCGACCGGTGCTGGGCCGACTACGCGGAGGCGCTCGAGGAGCTCGCGGCGTCGAACTCGGTCGACGTGCTGGCCCACCCGGACCTCATCAAGGTCGCCGGTTTCTTCTCGTCGAACCCCGCCGAGCACTGGGACCGCATGGCCGGCGCCGCCGCGTCCGCCGACGTTTCGATCGAGTGCTCGTCGGCCGGTTGGGTGAAGCCCGTCGGCGAGCAGTACCCAGCCGAAGGTTTCCTCGACCGATTGGTGGCCGGTGGACTCACGTTCACGACGGCGAGCGACGCCCACCGGCTCGAGCGCGTCGGAGAGAGGGCGGGCGACCTCGCGGACCTTCTCGAGGCGCGAGGCGTGAGCGAACTCGCCACCTACACGAACCGCCAGCGTCACCTCGTTCCCCTGCGGGCCCTCTGATGGCCACCCTCGCCGAACTCGCCTCGTCGCGCACGAAGCTCGACGAGGCGGCGATCGACCACCTTCTTCGCCTCACGGCGTCGTGGTCGCTGTTGTCGGACCTTTCGTTCTCCGACATGCTGCTGATGGCGAAGGTCGATGAACCCTCCGATCGCGGATGCGGGGACTTCGTCGTCCTGGGCCAGATGCGGCCGAACAACCGATCGACGTTGCTGAACGACGACCTCGTCGGGACCACCCAAGAGCTCGACGCCTGGCCCCTCGTGCGCCTGGCGTTCGAGAGCGGGACGCGCGTCGTCGGAGAGTTGAAGATTGACAAGATCGAAGGTGTCGTGCCGGTCTGGTGCGTGCCCGTGGGGTTCGACGGGAAGATCGTGGCCGTGCTCGTACGCCTGCAGGGTCCGCTTCGCGGACCGGCGTCGCTCTACGAGCAGGCGTACCTCTCGATCTTCGAGCGCCTGTGCTCGATGGTCGCCGACGCGACGTTTCCGTACCGCGAGGATGACGTCGCCGGACCGGGCATGCCGCGGGTGGGCGACGGTATCCTCCTGCTCGATGAGCGCGGCGAAGTCGAGTTCGCGACGCCCAACGCGACGAACGCGCTACACCGGCTGGGAATCTACGCCTCGGTTGAGGGCCACACCCTACGCGTCATGGGGCTTCGTGTTCGCGTGGTCGAGCGATCGCTCGAGTTCGGGATTCCTGCCATGGAGGAGATCGACCGCGGCCAGGACGTCGCGATCCTCTTCCACTGCGTCCCGCTCTTCGACCACGGCATCGTCACCGGGGTTGTCGTCCTCGTGCGAGACGTCTCGGACCTTCGCCAACTCAACCGACTGGTCTTGAGCAAGGAAGCAGCGGTGAGGGAAGTCCACCACCGCGTGAAGAACAACCTTCAGACGATCTCATCGCTGCTGCGCCTGCAGGCACGGCGCAGCAGCGAAGTCGAGACGCGCACCGCGTTGCAAGAAGCCGAACGGCGCGTGCGCTCGATCGCTGTGGTGCACGAGGTGCTCTCTCGCGAACCGGGCGAGGAAGTGGTTTTCGACGAAATCGTCCGCTCGCTCGTCCTGCTGGTGGAAGACACGGTCTTGGCCCTGCATCCCGTGGAGATCGTCGTGAACGGCGAGCTCGGAACGTTGCCCACCGACCTCGCGACGCCGCTCGCGGTGGCGCTCGCGGAGTTGCTCACCAACGCCGTGGAGCACGCGTTCGTTGACTTCGGGGGCGCGACCAACGATCACGTCGGCGTCGTGACGCTGAACCTCTATCAAGAGGACGGCAACGCCGTCGCGGAGGTCCGCGATAACGGCCGCGGGCTCGGCGACGACTTCTCGCTCGAGGTCCCGACGAGTCTCGGGCTTTCGATTGTGCGCGACCTCGTGCGCACCCAGCTGCACGGCAGCATTGAGATGAACTCGGTCCCTTACTCCAAAGGCGGGGGGACGTTCGTGCGCGTGGTCGTTCCTACGACCGCCCGGCTCTAGCTCGCGGCGGAACGGCGACGGGCGGCCAGCCACTGCTTGCGCAGTTTGCGGCGCTCGTCCTCGGTGGTTCCGCCCCAGACGCCCGATTCCTGGTTGGTCGCCAAGGCGAACTCCAGGCAGGCCTTCTGGGCGTCACAGTTGTCACAGACCCGCTTGGCGGATTCAATCTGGTCGGTCGCCATGCCGGTGGTGCCCACCGGGAAGAAGAGCTCCGGCTCGGTATCGCGGCACGCGGCCGCTGCACGCCAATCGGCGTCATCCCAGGCGTGCGTACGGTTCCAGATCAACGACATGACAAATCCTTTGGTAAATCCGCGTGGCTTTGCCCAGAAAGCTTCAGCGGCGGGAGTTTCAATTTTACTTAGGTCACCGCTGAAATACAAGGGTGTTTTAGGCATTTCTTACCTTCAACTCGAGGGTTTAAGACTCCACCTGCCAAACTCGTGGTCGTGACAGCGATCTACGCCCACCGGGGGTTGCACGTGGTGGAGAGGGAAAACACGGTCCGCGCCTTCGTCGCCGCGAAGGAGATCGGGGTCCACGGCGTCGAACTCGACGTGCGCCGTACCGGCGACGGGGAACTCGTCGTTCACCACGATCCGACCATTGGCGACCTCGTCATCGCGCACTGCGAGCGACGCGATCTGCCCGCCTTCGTCCCCACCCTTCAAGAGGCCCTGGATGTCTGTCGGGGGATCCAGGTCAACGTGGAGATCAAGAACATTCAACATTCGAGTGAGCCGACCTACGAGCCAACGGGGGAGCTTGCGCGCCAAGTCGTCACCTTCCTGCACGACGCCAACTGGGCCGATTCGGTGCTCATCTCCTGTTTCGACCTCGCGACGTGCGCGGTGGTGCGCTCGTTCGACGACGCCATGCCCGTGGGTTGGCTCGTCTGGGATGTCGAACTCCCGAGCGCCATGACCCGGGCCCACGTGCTGGGCCTTAACGCGGTGAACCCGCATTTCAGCAGCGTCGGGCCCGAGTCGATGGCGCTGGCCAACGAGCTCGAGCTCGACGTGAATGTCTGGACGGTCAATAATCCCTTGGATATCAAGGAGATGGCGGAACTCGGCGTGAAGAGCATCATCACCGACGATCCGGCCACGGCTCTCGCGCTCGTGGGCTGATCGGGATCTGATTTGTACTGGTCGGTAATGCCCTAGATTAATGGGCATGAACGTTGTCGTCTGTGTAAAACAAATTCCTGATCCCGCTGCGCCCCAGTCGTTTGACGCGTCGCACAACCTGGATCGTTCGGGCAAGCTAATCCTTGACGAGGCCGACACTTACGGTGTCGAAATGGCCCTCCAGCTGGTCGACAAGGCCGGCGGTGGTGAGGTCACGGTTGTCTCGATGGGTTCCGCCGCTGATGTCGCGGGGCTGCGCACCGCGCTCGCCATGGGTGCCGCGAAGGCCGTCATCGTGAGCGACGACTCGATCCGTGGCACCGACTCGCTCGGGACCGCCAAGGTGCTCGCCGCCGTCATTCGACGCGACCTGCCGGACCTGATCCTGTGCGCCACCGAATCGTCCGACGGCTACACCGGCACCACGCCGGTCCAGCTCGCCGAGTTACTCGGTCTGCCGTCGATCACCTTCGCCAAGTCGGTCACCGTCGAAGGCTCGACCGTGAAGGTCGACCGCCAGACCGAGTCCGGCTACGACGAGGTCACCGCACCCATTCCCGCGGTCGTGACCGTCACCGCCGGCGTTGTCGAACCTCGCTACGCGTCGTTCAAGGGCATCATGGCCGCCAAGTCCAAGCCCGTCGAGGTGTTGAGCGTCGCGGACCTCGGGCTCGCCAGCGACGTGGGCCCTTCGGGCGCGCGCCAGCAGATCACCGAGGTCGTTGCCTCGGAGTCGCGCGCCGCGGGCGAGAAGTACGTCGATGAAGGAGACGGCGCCGAGAAGATCGTCGCGTTCCTCGAGTCAATCAAAGTTCTGTAGGAGATCGAAATGTCACTGTCAAACATCTGGGTCGTCGTCGAGCCCTCCAACGGAACCCTCACCACCACGTCACTCGAACTGCTGAGTCACGCGCGCAACTTCGGCGCCACCGTGTCGGCGATCACGTGGGGCGACGACGCCACCGCGCTGAGCCAGGAAGCCGGCGAGTTCGGCGCGACAACCCTGTACGACGTCGGACCTCTCAATGGCGCGTTGCCCGGGGTCCCCGTGGTGTCGGCGATCGCCGCGCTGATAGCGAGTCAAGGGGCGCCGGACGCAATCCTGATTCCCACCAGTTACGACGGACGCGACATCGCGGGACGCCTGTCGGCTCGTCTGGACCGTCCGGTTCTCACCAACGTGACCGGTCTTTCGGACGAGGGTGGACTCGTCACCGAGCATCCGGTCTTCGGCGGCAGCCAAACGGTGAAGGCGCGTTTCACGGGCGAAGGCCCCGGGATCATCGTGGTGCGCGCGAAGTCGTTCGTCGTCGAGCCGACCGAAGGGCTCGCGGCGACGGTTGTCGCCGCGCCCGCCGGTGACACCGGCACCGCCGGCAGCGCCAAGATCACGACGAGCCACGTCGAGGAGCGCACCGGCCCGAAGCTCGAGGAAGCCGCCGTCGTCGTGTCGGGCGGACGCGGACTCGGTGAAGCCGGCAAGTACGCGCTCATCGAGGAAGCGGCGAAACTCCTGGGCGGCGCCGCGGGCGCCAGTCGGGCGATCGTCGACGCCGGTTGGGTTCCCTACTCGCACCAGGTGGGCCAGACCGGCAAGACCGTGAAGCCCACGGTCTACATCGCGTGCGGAATCTCGGGTGCCACCCAGCACATGGTGGGGATGAAGGGTTCGAAGAACATCGTCGCGATCAACAAGGACGCCGATGCGCCGATCTTCCAGATCGCCGACTTCGGCATCGTGGGTGACGTGCACAAGGTGCTGCCGGCGTTGATCGAAGCATTGAAGGCGCGCGGCTAATTCGCACGAAGTTCGCGTGAAGTTCGCACGGAGACCCCGGCCGTTGGCCGGGGTTTTGTGCCGAATGCGCCGTTACCGAGCCCGGGCTCTTTAGGCTGGTTAGAAGGTTATGGTCGACTCCCACGTCTCTTCGCGCGACCGTCGATGGTGGACGTTGGCGGTGTTGAGCATCGCTCAGCTCATGGTCGCCCTAGACGCCACGGTGATCAACATTGCGCTTCCTCGCGCGCAGCTGGCGCTGCATTTCTCGACGGCGAACAGGCAGTGGCTCATCACGGCGTACGCACTGGCGTTCGGATCGCTCTTGTTGCTCGGTGGGCGCCTCAGCGACCTGTGGGGCCGCCGCAACGCCCTGCTCGCCGGCCTCGCCGGCTTTGCGGTCGCGTCGGCGATCGGGGGCGCGGCGAACAGCTTCTCCATGCTGGTCACCGCGAGAGCGGTCCAGGGTCTCTTCGGCGCCCTCCTGGCTCCGGCGGCGCTCGCGGCTCTGACCGTCACGTTCAGCGAGCCCAAGGAGCGCGCCAAGGCGTTCGCCATCTACGGCGCCATCGGCGGATCGGGCGCCGCGGTGGGGCTCTTGCTCGGAGGAGCGTTGACCCAGTGGATGTCGTGGCGCTGGTGCCTCTTCATCAACGTGTTCTTCGCCTTCGTGGCCATCATCGGCGTCGCCCTGTTCGTGCAGAGCGCCAAGGGCGAGCAGCGCACGCGTCTCGACGCGCTCGGCACCGTGCTCGGCAGTGCCGGGCTGTTCTTCGTCGTCTACGGTTTCGGTCACGCGGTGACGACGAGTTGGTCGAACCACCTCACCTGGGGGAGCCTGATCCTCGGCGTCGTGCTGCTGATCCTGTTCGTCTTCTGGCAACAGCGCTCGCCGCATCCGCTGCTCCCGCTTCGCCTGCTGAGCAACCGGACCCGCGCCGGATCACTGGTCGCGCTCTTCATCACCAACATCGGCATCTTCGGCGTCTCGCTGTTCCTCGCGTACTACCTCCAGAACACGCTGGGCTTTTCCCCCATGCGCACCGGCATCGCCTTTCTTCCCCTCGTCGCGGCGATCGCCTTCTCGGCCGTCATCGCGAGCGCCCGTCTGCTCCACACGGTCGGTCCCCGTCCCCTGGTGCCGGTCGGGATGGTCCTCGCGACCATGGGGATGGTGCTCTTCACGAAGCTGCCACCCAACTCGGACTACTTCGGCCACGTCCTGCCGGGACTCGTCGTCACCGGGCTCGGTCTCGGACTGATCTTCGCCCCGGCGATCGCCAGCGCGACCGCGTCGGTCGAGCACCGCGACGCCGGTGCCGCGTCGGCACTGGTGAACACGACCCAGCAGGTGGGCGGCTCGATGGGCACGGCGCTGCTCAACACCATCGCCGTGTCGGCGACGGTGCGGTCCCTTTCGAAGCTGCCCAGCTCCAACGATGCGACGGTGGTGCGCAGCTACGCCACCGAGGCGACGCTGCACGGCTACGCGGTGGCCTTCTGGTGGGCCGCGGCGTTCTTCGGCGTCGGGGCGGTCCTCACGTTCTTGATGCTCGAATCAGGGGTGCCCGAGTTCGAGGGTGAGCTCGTTCCCCTGACCTAGATGAGCGGCCAGGGATAGGGCGGCCAGTCGCGATCGTCGTCGGGCGTCGGGTACTGCGAGCTCTCGACGAGGTTGTGCGCGCGCATCTGGGCGAAGGCGAACTCGTGGGCGTTCAGGAAGTTGGCGAGATCGCCGACGTCACCCTGGGCGAACCGGTCGATGCGCTCGAGCAGGTGGGGGTTGATCTGCAGCCCGGCGTACTCCCAGATGACGGTGCGCAGCTTCTCCTCCTCGTGGAAGCACAGCCCGTTGTCGATGGCCCAGCAGCGCACCCCGTCGAAGAGGACGTGGCCGGCCTTGCGGTCCGCGTTGTTCGCCACCACGTCGAAGGCCGCCAACGACGCGAACCAGTCGTAGAGCTCGGGGCGTTCGCGAAGCGTGAAGTAGTGGTCCTCGAGGTTGTCTTGGACCCACCACTGCAGCGAGCCGATCCCGAAGGGCGCGTCCTCTCGAACGACGGTCGTGGGCACGAGGTCGGTCTCGAGCACGACGTCGAGCTCGTAGGCGGCGACCTCGCGGCGCCACAGGCCGTCGGGGAAGTCCCAGAGCGGGCGCTCACCGGCTTCGGGCTTGTAGCAGGCGAGTGCCGATGCCCCGCCGAGCGAGACGGTCACGAGCAGCGCCTGGTTCGACGACCCCGCCACGCGTCCTTCGATCTCGATGGAACCCTCGCTCAGGAGCGTTCGCTCTTCGTCGCGGTTCATCCGGCCCTAGCGGATCGGTGGCCGGTGTCCGTTGGTGCGGGGACAGTCGTGGCCCTGGGGGTCGAGGGGCCCGCCGCAGAGGGGGCACGGGGGACGTCCGGCCTCGACGAGACGGATGATGGCGATGGCGAGCCCGCCGGCCCACTCCTTCGAGAGGGTGAGCTCGAGGGCGTCCTCCTCCTCGATCGATTCGAGCGAGACCTCGATGGTCTCGTTCTCCTCGTCGACGGCGATCGCGATGTCACCGACCACGAAGTCCTCCTCGTACTCGGGCTCGAGGGCGAAGTCGCTGGGGAGGTGTCCCGGGCGGCCCAGAGTGCCGACGACCTGGGCCAGCCACTCGGCGAGGGCGCTCAGCTGCAGCTTCTCGCACTTCACGATGACCAAGCGGCGGCCCTGGCGGGCCTGCAGCAGGAAGAGCCGGTTGCCGACCTCGCCGAGCACGCCCACCATCACCTTGTCGGGGGCGTCAAAGACGTAGTTCATGACGGTGCGAGCTCCTTCAGGGATCCGGTGTTGTTGACGCACAAGACCACCGGCGTGGAGTTGGTGAACGCGATGGCGCTGACCGAGCAGGTCGAGATGACGGTGCGCTGGAACAGGTCGAGGGGAACCCCCATGGCGTAGGTGACGGCCGCCTTGATGGTGTCGGCGTGGCTCACGACGACGATCGTTCGATTCCGGTGCGTGCGCGCCAGCTTCTCGAGCGTGCTCCACATCCGAAGCTGCATCTCGGCGAACGACTCGCCCTCGGGGAACCGGAAGGTACTCGGGGCGTTCTGCACGGCCTTCCATTCGGGTTTGCGGCGAAGCAGGCCCAGCTTCTTCCCGGTCCAGGAGCCGAAATCGCACTCGAGGAGGCCGCGTTCTGCGACGGGACGCAGCTTCAGGGCCTTGGCGATGGGCGCCGCGGTCTCGCGGGCGCGCTCCAGGGGCGAGACGTACACGGCGACGGGCTTCTTGCCCAACTCGGCGATTCGCTGGGCGACGCCCTCCGCCTGGGCGACTCCCTTCTCGGCGAGGTGCAGGCCGGCCGCTCTTCCGGGCAGCACGGTGCCGGTCGTCGCGGTCGCGCCGTGGCGTACGAGGAGGATCGTCGTGAACGATGGGGATGACGCCATGGAACGACTTTAACGTTCGCCTAGTTGATCTTCACTGGGATGCGACGCGGACCGGGGTTCGCGTCCTCGGGCCAGCGCTTTCGCGACAGCTGGGCGAGCTTGTGCAGAAGGGCCACCGCACCGGGGTCGTCGTCGCCGGGGCGGGTCTCGATGAGGCCGTGCTCGACCAGCGCGCTCATCAGCGCCCGGCCCTGGTCGGTGCGCACGATGACGAGCGTCCAGTCGCCAAAGGCCCCGATGCCGCCCGTCGAGATATCGGCGTGCTCGGCCGCGAAGTCGGGGCACCGCGTGCAGCCCTCGCGGGTGTAGGCGTGGGCCTCCTTCAGGGGCACCTCGTGGAAGTTGCCGTCGTGGGTCCAGATCTGGAAGACGCCCTTGATGTTCATCTTCTTGATGTCGGAGCGCTTGATGTTGTACTTCGCCTCGAAGAGCTCCTCGAAGATCGCGTCGTCGAAGGTCTTGGAGCAGAGCAGCCCGATCGTGAGGCTGAGTCGGCGCGCGATCTTGCCGGCCTTGCGCGTTTGCATCGCGCCGGTCGCTGACGCCATGCAGCCCATGCCGACGAGTGCGATGCGCTCGGCGCCGCCCTCGACGGCTTCGGGGTAGGCGAGCAGGTTCGCGCTGTAGGTGTAGCGCGACTTCGCGGTGTCGAGCACCTCGTCGCGGTTGCGCGCCACGCGCGGCGTGGCGCGCCACGTCGAGCCGTCGCCCTCGAGCCCGCTCACGAGCGCGGCGTCGATGACGTCGTGCTCGAGGGCGTAGATCAGCAGCGTCGAGACGAAGCCCCCGTCCTGCCCGTTCTCGAGGACCGAGGGGTCGCTCGAGCGCGCGAGCAGCACGTCGCCGATTCCCCAGACCTCGTCGTCGGTGCGCTCGCGCGCGAAACGGTGCGTGTCAATCTCGCCTTCCCAGTTGCGAAAGCGCGGGCAGGCCCTGGTGCACATCGTGCAGCCCTTCACGCCGTGGGTGCAGTCCTCGCGGCCGCCGTCGATGTCGAGGTGCCAGGGTTTGTAGATCCCGTCGTTCGACTCGTAGTCGAGCACGTCGTGGGGGCACGCGACCACGCAGGCCGCGCAGCCCGTGCAGAGTCCGGACGTGACGACCTCACTGAAGAGCTCTTTCCATTGCGGTTTCTCTAAAGCCATGGTCCAACCTTAGTAAGGACGCCCCGAAGTTGAGTTGGCGGTACGCTGCGCCCGTGCCCGAAGTTCTCGAAGTGGAGTCGTATCGAATGCTCGCCGATCGCGTGGTGGGCGCCACGATCGTGCGGGGCTGGGCGGACGTCTTCGCCGCGAAGAAACTGACGTCGCCGTCGGCGTGGGCGCGTACCGTCAAGGGCCTCACCGTGACCGGGACCTCGCGGCGCGGCAAGCTGCTGCTGCTCGAGACCACCGGGGTCACCCTCGGCATGCGTTTCGGGATGACCGGGGTGCTCCTCATCGACGATGACGCCGCCATCGACGGGCTCTTCTACGGCCCCCACACCTACAAGTCCGACTGGGTGCGCGCCGGCGTCGAGTTCGACGACGGCCGCAAGCTCGTGCTGCACGATCCGCGTCGGCTCGCGAGGTGCGAGATCGACCCGGACCTCAGCGAGCTGGGGCCCGACGCGCTGTCGCTCACCCGCAAGGAGTTCGTGGGCGTCCTGCGCATCGCGCGAGGCGAAGGGCCGGCGATCAAGGCGCGCCTCCTCGACCAGTCGGTGGTGGCGGGCGTGGGCAACCTGCTCGGCGACGAGATCCTCTTTCGCGCGGGCATCGATCCGAGGACGCCGACGGCGCTGTTATCGACCGACGACCGAAACCGCCTCTACAAGGCGTTCACCCAGACCATGCGGACCCTCCAACGCCGTGGCGGGTCCCACACCGGCGAGCACATGGAGGGGCGCTTCCCCGGCGGGCACTGCCCGCTCGACGGGGGGAACATGCTGTCGGCGACCGTGGGTGGTCGAACCACCTACTGGTGCTCGCTCCACCAGCACTAGGCCCCGTCGAGGAGGCCCTCGAGACCGCAGGGCCCGTAGGGCCCGATGATCAACTGTTCGAGCACGCCGATGCCGGTGCCCCGCGGCGACGTCGCGCGCACCACGTGCTGCACGTGGATGTTCGCGTAGTCGAGCGGGTCGAGCTCATCGAGGACGAGGACCTCGCCCGCCCGCACCGGCCCGCCGTGCCAACGGCCGTGGGCGAACTGCGGATGCGAGTAGCCCGCGCCGCGCATTTGGAAGCGCAGGATCGGCGTCAGTTCGATCTCGTCCGCGCCCATGGTGAGCCGCGCGCTTCTGAGCCAGCGCGTTCCCGGCTGCAGACGGAGCTCGAGCGATCCCGACGTCGCGACCGCTTCCGCGTCGTCACGCGACGGCAGGAGCGACGCCGAGCGGCTGAGCGCGTTCCCGTTCGAATCATTGAACGTCATGAAGTGGAGGCCACGGTCGGCGAAGTTGAGCGGCGCCCACAAGAAGCAGAGCTGGGGCGCCCGGGTGCTCGGCGCCCCGGGGAGCGGTTCGCCGACCGGGCGCACCCCCCACGAGCGGTCCTTCGTGCCGACGACGTCGCCGGGCAGCTCGAAGCGCCCCTCGGGAGTCTCGATCCATCCCGACCACGTGCCGAGCTGGGTCGCGCGGGTCACGTCCATGAAGATCCTCGGTCCGTCGTGCATGGTCTGGCGGGGCTCTTCGCACGTGGCGGTGCGCTGTCGGTAGACCAGGTCGGCGAAGATCGCCTGCTCGGGCGCGTCGACTCGAATGCGGTTCACGCGCAGCGGCTCGATGATGTCGATGCTGACGGGACCCACGGCGGTCGGGCGCCCGACGAGCGCGTCGCTCGAGAAGACCGAATACTGGTGGTTGGCGAGCACGACGGAGAACGCCGCGTCGATGACCCCGCGGTTCGGGTAGAGGCCGAGGGCGAGCGCGAAGTAGAACTCCTCGTTGTAGCCGTTGAACCAGAAGCGGTCGTAGGCGTTCGGGTGGCCGTCCATGGCGTGGGCGAGTGGCCGCGCGCTCTGATGCAGCGGATAGTCGTCTTCAGGCAGAAGCATGTCGCTCCAACTCGCCGAACGCGTCCCACGCGCGCGCGGCGCGGATGCCTCGATCGATCATCGACAGGAACATCCGGTCGCCGCGCTCGGTGCGTTCGACGAGCACCGCGGCGCAGACCAGCATCACGACCGGCTGCAGCGTGTAGCGGGCGAATTCGCTTCGAGCGACGTCAAGTGGCAGCTCCACGCCGAAGATGGCGAGCTGCTCCAGGTAGAAGGCGAGGAGCTCCTCCTCGTGCGCTGCGCGGTCCGCCACGCTCAAGCTCGTCGTGAGGAAGTACGCCACGTCGAGCATGGGACTGGCGACCCCGATGGTCTGCCAGTCGACGACGCAGAGCGGGACCTCGGCGTCGCGGGCGTCGAAGAGCAGGTTGTCGGTGCGAAAGTCCCCGTGGGTGACGCACGGCGCGTAGGCGTCGTAGTCGCTGAACGCCGAGAGGTTCTCGCCCAGACGACGGATGAACGCTGCCGTCTCGTCGTCGATGTCGTTCGCGTAGCGCTCGAGGAAGTCCTGGAAGAGCGTGGGCAGCACCGCTTCGTAGAGCGGCTTCAGGGACTTGGCGACCCCGCCGAGCCAGGCGGCGTTGTGCAGTTCGTCAAGTCCCGTCGTGGGTCCGTGCAGCCCCGCCAGATGCTCGAGTCCGTTCTTCGCGGTTTCGAGGTCGAGGCCGTCGAACTGGTCAACGACCCGGGCGGGAGACATGTCCTCGAGCAGGAGCAGGAAGTTGTCGTCCTCGTCGTGTTGCACGAAGAAGCACTCCGGGGTGCGCGTCGCGACGTTCTGGGCGAGCACGTTGTAGAAGGATGTCTCGCGCAGGTACAGATGCTGCATCGACGCCGTGGACCGGCTCGTCTCGTCCAACGAAGGAGCCTTGGCGATGACGCTCGTCGCCGCACCGTCGCGGTCCGTGAGGGTGAGCCGGTAGCAGTTGGCGACCTGACCCGATCCCACCGGCGCAACGTCGAGCTCGAACTCTCCTTCGAGACCGAGTCGGGCCGCGAGCCACGAGGCCTCGAGATCAGCAATCTGTGGAACCTTGTTCATGGCACCCCCCGGCTGAAGTCTGCCCGAAACGGCGGGCACGCGGCGGTCTCGACCATGAGTCAGAATAGATGGATGCAGTCATTCATAACTCATTACGGCTACTTCGCCATCTTCGTCCTCTCGGTACTCTCCTCGGCCTGCCTTCCCATACCCTCCGAGGTCGCCTACGGGTTCGCGGGGGCTCTGTGCACCACGGCGCTGACGGGCCACGCGCAGTTCTCGGTATGGGCCGTGATCGTCGACGGTACCATTGGCTCGCTGGTCGGCGCGATCATCGCCTACGAGGTCGCGCGCAGCGCTGGACGCACCATCGTCGACCGCTGGGGCAAATGGTTGCTCCTCACGCACAAGGACCTCGACTCGGCCGAGCGTTGGTTCGAGAAGTACGGCGCGATCTCGGTGCTGGTCGGAAGGGTGCTGCCGGTGGTGCGGAGCTTCATTTCGGTGCCGGCGGGACTCGCCGAGATGAAGCGCGGACGCTTCGCGGTCCTCACCACGGTTGGTTCAGCCGCGTGGGTCGCGCTGCTCGCGGGCCTCGGCTACGCGGCGGGCAGCAACTGGGACCGCGTGAGCAAGGACTTCCACGACGCGCAGTACCCGATCATCATCCTGATCGTGCTGGCGCTGGCTGCGGGCCTGTGGCACCGCATCCGCACGGTGCGCCGCCACAACGCGAGCTAGTTAACCCTCGAGCGAGCTGAGCACCTTGGCGGCGTGGCCGTCGGCTCGCACCGCGTACCACGCGTGCTCGATCTTTCCGGTCGGCCCGATGACGAACGTCGAGCGGATGACGCCGAGCACCTTCTTGCCGTACATCATCTTCTCGCCGAACGCCCCGTACTTCTCCATGACCTTCTTGCCGGGATCGCTGAGCAGGTCGAAGCCGAGCCCGTACTTCTTTCGAAAGGCGATGTGCTTCTCCGCCCCGTCGGGTGACACGCCGAGCACCTTGACGCCGAGCTTCTTGAATCGGGTGATCTCGTCGTTGAACTGGCACGCTTCCTTCGTGCAGCCCGGAGTGTCGTCGGCGGGGTAGAAGTAGAGGACGAAACGCTCGCCCGCGAGGTCCTTCAGCGCGACCTTCTTGCCGTTCTGGTCCTCCAGGGCGAAGGCGGGGGCCTTCGCGCCTGCTTCGAGTCGTGCCATGGTGCTCCTTAAGTTTCTGGTGAACAGGGGAATCTCTCACGTAGACTAGAGGGGAAGCTCTACGAATTGAGCTTGGGCCCACACTTTCGAACGCCGGTTCCGGGTCCAACCGAGAAAAGACCGTTTGTCCCGTGAGTAGTGAAACCCTAGAGCCTGTGACGTCCTCACAGGACTCATACGCAACCACCATGACCTTTGCCGGCCTCGGCGTCCAAGCAGAACTCTGCGCCGTCCTCGAGAAGCAGGGCATAACGACCGCCTTCCCGATTCAGGCCATGACCATCCACGACGCCTTGGCCGGACGCGACATCTGCGGAAAGGCCAAGACCGGATCAGGCAAGACCCTGGGCTTCGGGCTCCCGATGCTTCAGCGCATCGCCGCCGGGAAGTCCTTCTCAACCGGCGAAGGCGGCCCCGCCCGCCCGCGCGGGCTGGTGCTGCTGCCGACCCGCGAACTCGCTGTCCAGGTCCACGAAGTGCTCGAGCCCCTCGGAAAGGCGCTCGGTCTCCACGTGAACGCCGTCTACGGCGGCGCCGACATCGAGCGCCAGGTGAAGTCGCTTCGAAGGGGCTGTGACGTCATCATCGCCACGCCCGGTCGACTGATCGACCTCGGCGACCGCGGCGAGCTGAACGTCGAGAATCTCGACGTCCTCGTGCTCGACGAGGCGGACCGCATGGCCGACATGGGCTTCATGCCCCAGGTCGAATGGGTCCTTCGCCGCATCGCCGAGCACCCGCATCAGACGCTGCTGTTCTCGGCGACCCTCGACGGGGCGGTCGACCGTCTGGTGAAGCGTTACCTCACCGACCCGGTCTTCCACGAAGTCGCGAGCGACACCCAGACCGTGTCGCTGATGGTGCACCACTTCTTCAACGTCCATCAGATGGACCGCATCAAGGTCGCCGCCACGATCTGCAAGTCGTTCGACAAGACCATCATCTTCTGTCGCACCAAGCGCGGGGCCGATCGCCTGGTCGAACAGCTTCAGAAGGAAGGCGTTGACGCCGCCGCGATCCACGGCGACCTGCGCCAGAGCCAGCGCGAGAAGGCGCTCGCCGACTTCGGCGCGGACAAGCTCGCGGTGCTGGTGGCGACCGACGTCGCCGCGCGCGGTCTGCACATCGACGGGGTCGACTGCGTCATGCACTTCGACCCGCCAGAAGACCACAAGGCGTACATCCACCGCTCGGGGCGCACCGCGCGCGCCGGTTCTACTGGCGTCGTCGTGTCGCTGCTGCTCTGGAATCAGACGATCGAAGCAGAGATAATCATGCGCCGCTTGGCACTAAAACGGCCGATCATCGAGGTATTCTCGAATGACCCGCGCCTGAAGGACCTGGCCAACTGGGACCCGACCAAGGAGGAGTCCGTACTGTGAGCAAGTCCAAGGCACCCCTGCCCGTGTTCAAGTACCACAAGTCGATCAAGCGGGCGCTCGTGGTGGTAGCGCACCCCGACGACATCGAATTCGGAGTCGCAGGGGCTGTCGCGACGCTTACCAAGAACGGCGTCAAGGTTTCCTACTGCCTCGTCACCTCGGGTGACGCCGGCGGCGATGACTCGGTGCACACCAAGGAAGAGCGGGTCGCGATCCGAGAGGCCGAACAGACCGAGGCGGCCGCGGTCGTCGGGGTCACGAAGCTCACGTTCCTGCACTGGCCCGACGGACAGGTGGAGCCGACGCTGCTCCTTCGCCGCGAGATCGCGCGCGTCATCCGCATCCATAGGCCCGACCTCGTCATCACGCAGAACCCCGAGCGCAACTGGGAGCGCATTTTCGCGAGCCACCCCGACCACCTGGCGACGGGGGAGGCGACGATGCGCGCGGTCTATCCCGACGCCCGCAATCCCCACGCGTTTCCCGAACTGCTTCGAGAAGGCCTCGAACCCCATGCGGTGTGGGTGGTCTGGGTGTCGAGCGCGCAGCCAACGATGGTCGTTGACATCACCAAGGTGTTCAAGCGCAAGTACAAGGCACTCGCCAGGCACAAGAGCCAGGTCGGCCATCGCAAGGACCTCAAGGCGATGCTGAAACTGTGGGCCCGCAAGACGGCCAAGGACGCCGGGCTCGGCAAGGGGCGATTGGCCGAAGGCTTCAAAGTCATCTCGACGAACTAACGCGACCTCAAATCTGGGCGTCGTAGGGTGTCGTTATGGGTCATGGCTCCAAGAGGCACGAGATCGAGCGCACGCCAATTGAACGCCGAGTCGTCGCGCGGGGCATCAACGAGACATTCCTAGGCCTGACCCGGGAGAACTTCCCGAGCCAACTTCTCGCCGGCGTCACGCTGCTCGCCATCGCGATCCCCGAGCAGTTGGCGACCGCGCAACTCGCGGGCGTGCCCGCATTCACGGCAATGATCGCCTTCATCGCGGCGACGCTCGTCTTCTCCTTCGCCGGCTCGAACCCGATTCTCTCGGTGGGCGCGGACTCGACGATCGCGCCCCTGTTCGCCGTGGCTCTCCTGAAGCTCACCATTCCAGCCTCGTCGCAGTACTACGCGCTCGTCGCCGCGACGGCAGTGGTGACGGGGATCCTGGTCATGGCCGTCGGCGTGCTGAAGCTCGGATGGCTGGCGGACTTCCTCTCCGCGCCCATCGTGGCGGGCTTCCTGAGCGGCATCGGGATCATCATCATCGTCCACCAGCTGCCACGGGTCTTCGGCGTCACTTCTGGCGGGGATTCGGTCATGCAGAGGCTTGACTCGCTCGTCCGCCATCTCGGTCACGTCAGCGCGTGGTCGGTGATCATCTCGCTCGGAACGCTCGCGGTCATGCTGATTGGCGAGAAGGTGAACGCCCGGTTGCCGTGGGCCCTGGCCGCGGTGCTGGTCGCGACGGTGCTCACCTCGATACTGTCGCTCTCGGCCCACGGCGTCGAGCAGCTCGGTGCGGTGATCGTCGGGTCACCGACGTGGCGCCTTCGTCTGTTCAGCGCCCATGACTGGAGCGTCGTCGTCACGACCTCGCTCACGCTGCTCGTCGTCATCATGAGCCAAAGCGCGGCGACCGCGCGCACCTCGGCGGACGAGATCGGCGTGGCGGACAACCTCAGCCGGGACTTCGTGGGCATCGGGCTCGCGAACATCGCGACGGGGATGCTCGGTTCGTTCCCGGTCAACGCGAGTCCGGCGCGCACGACCATCTCTCGCCTGGCGGGTGGGCGCACCAAGATGGTGGGCTTCGTCGCCGGCATTCTCGCGCTGCTGCTTTCCCCACTCGCCACCTACGCCCACGCCATCCCCCTCGCCGCTCTCGCGGGGGTGCTGCTCTTCGTCGCCGGTCGACTCATAAAGATCGGCCAGTTGAAGGAAGTCCTTCGAACGAGCCGGGCGGAGTTCACCCTCGCGGCGATCGCGGGACTCGGCGTGGTATTCCTCGGGGTGGAACTCGGCCTCGCCCTGGCGGTCGGACTCGCGATTCTCGAGCAGACCTGGCACGCGGCCCGGCCACGCATGGTCGAGATCGGACGCCGCAAGGGCACCACCAGCTGGGAGTCCTACGACGCGCACGCCGTCGAACACGTCGACCATATCCTCGCCCTGTTCTTCGACGAGGACCTCTTCTACGCGAACGTCGGGGTCTTTCGCCGCGAACTGCACGATCACATCAAGAAGAACCCGCAGACCAAGCACCTGATCATCGACGCCGTCGCGATGTCGGACATCGACTACACCGCGCTCGAGGCCTTGAGCCGGATCGTCGACGACCTCACGAACGACCACGTGTCGGTGTCGATAGCCCGCGCGAACGAGAACGTGAAGTCGAAGCTGGCGAAGTCAACCGACAAGGCGATCCGCCACATCAAGCTCTTCGACAGCGTCGACGCCGCGGCGACCGACGCGCTGGATCGTTCGAAGGACTAGTTCGACGCCAGCTGGCGCAGCACGAAGTTGAGCACGCCGCCGTGACGGTAGTAGTCCGCCTCGGTCGGGGTGTCGATGCGAAGTCGCGCCTCGAAGGTGACCACCTCACCGTTCTCTCGCTTTGCCCTGACGGTGACGAGCGGAACCGTCTCGCCACGGTTGAGCGGCTCGAGGCCGGTGATCGAGAAGATCTCGGTGCCCTCGAGGCCGTAGGTCTGCGCCGACTGCCCGGCCCCGTACTGCAGGGGCAAGACGCCCATGCCGACCAGGTTCGAACGGTGGATGCGCTCGAAGCTCTCGACGAGCACGGCCTTGACGCCGAGCAGCTTGGTGCCCTTCGCTGCCCAGTCGCGACTCGAGCCGCTGCCGTACTCCTTGCCGGCGAGGATCACGAGCGGCGTGCCCTCGTCGGCGTAGGCCATCGCCGCGTCGAAGATCGACATCTGGGTCCCCTCGGGGAGCTTGATGGTGACGCCGCCCTCGGTGCCCGGGGCCAGCTGGTTGCGCAGGCGCACGTTGGCGAACGTTCCGCGGACCATGATCTCGTGGTTCCCTCGCCGGGTGCCGTAGCTGTTGAAGTCGCCCTGCTCGACGCCCCCGTCGGTGAGGTAGCGACCCGCAGGAACGTTGGGGCGGATGTTGCCCGCCGGTGAGATGTGGTCGGTCGTCACCGAGTCACCCAACTTGGCGAGCACGCGGGCGCCTTCGATATCCTTCACGGCGTCGAGCCCCATCGTGAGGCCCTCGAAGTACGGGGGAAGCTTCACGTAGGTGGACTTCGAGTCCCAGGCGTAGGTCACGGCGTTGGTCGTGGGCACGCCCTGCCAACGCTCGTCGCCACTGAAGGCGCTGGCGTAGCGCTCCTCGAACATCTCGGGGCTGAGCGACGCGCGAACGGCGTCGGCGACCTCGGCGTCGCTCGGCCAGAGGTCGGACAAGAAGACGGACTTCCCGTTCTTGTCGGTGCCGAGCGGTTCGGAGCTGAGGTCGATGTCGATCGTTCCCGCCAGGGCGTAGGCGACGACCAGCGGCGGGCTCGCGAGGAAGTTCTGCTTCACGTCGGGGTGGATGCGCCCCTCGAAGTTGCGGTTTCCCGAGAGCACCGAGACGACCGACAGGTCGTGCTCGATCACGGCGTCGGACACGCCGTTGAGGAGCGGTCCGGTGTTGCCAATGCAGGTGGTGCAGCCGTAGCCGGCGAGGTAGAAGCCCAGCTGGTCGAGCGAGTCGACGAGGTTCGCCCGCTCGAGGTAGTCCATGACCACGCGGCTTCCCGGGGCGAGCGATGTCTTCACCCAGGGCTTGGACTCGAGGCCGCGCTCGACGGCGCGCTTGGCCACGAGGCCGGCGGCGACGAGTACCGCCGGATTCGAGGTGTTCGTGCACGACGTGATCGCGGCGACGGTGACGTCACCGTCGCGCAGGTGGTCGGCGTTGTCGAGCCCGCGAACCTCGATGGGCTCGCGGCCGAGCGCGTTGCGAAACGCAGCCCGGGCGCCCGAGAGCGAGACGCGGTCCTGGGGACGCTTCGGTCCGGCGAGGCTCGGCTCGACGGTCGCGAGGTCGAACTCGACGTACTCGGAGTAGATGGGCTCGACGGCATGGGCGTCGTGCCAGATGCCCTGCGCCTTGGCGTAGGCCTCGACGAGCTCGAGCTGCGCCTTCGGGCGGCCCGTGAACGCCAGGTAGTCGAGCGTGACCTGGTCGATGGGGAAGATGGCGCAGGTGGCCCCGTACTCGGGCGACATGTTGCCGATCGTCGCGCGGGTCTCGAGCGAGAGCGAGGCGACGCCGGGACCGTAGGCCTCGAGGAACTTGCCCACGACGCCGTGGCGGCGCAGCAGCTCAGTGATAGTGAGCACGACGTCGGTGGCGGTCACGCCTTCGCGGGTGGCGCCCGAGAGGCGCAGTCCCACGACGGGCGGAATCAACATCGACGTTGGCTGGCCGAGCATGCCGGCTTCGGCCTCGATGCCGCCGACGCCCCAACCGAGGACGCCGAGTCCGTTCACCATGGTGGTGTGCGAGTCCGTGCCCACGACGGTGTCGAGGTACGCCACGCCCTCGTGCTCGAAGACCACCCGCGCCAGGTGCTCGAGGTTCACCTGGTGGCAGATGCCCATCCCCGGGGGCACCACGCGGAAGAGCTTGAACGAGCTCTGGGCCCACTTTAAGAAGGTGTAGCGCTCGACGTTGCGGTCGTATTCGATCGCGACGTTCTCCTCGTAGCTCTCCGGTGTCCCGGTGCGCTCGAGGATCACCGAGTGGTCGATGACCAGTTCGACCGGCACGAGGGGGTTGATCTTGTTGGGGTCGCCGCCGAGGGCGATGATGGCGTCGCGCATGGACGCGAGGTCGACGACCGCCGGCACCCCCGTGAGGTCCTGCATCAGGACGCGCTCGGGGGTGAAGGCGATCTCCCGGGCGTCGTCGCCCGCCGCTTCGCCGTGGCGCGTGGGGGTCTCGCCCCAGCGCGCGAGGGCTTCGATGTCGGCGGCTCGGACCTTCACGCCATCCTCGTGGCGAAGGAGATTCTCCAGCAGCACCTTGATGGAGTACGGCAACCGGTCGACGCCGAGGTCGCGAAGGGCGCTCGCCTGGAGCGAGTAGTAGACGAGCGAACGGCCCCCAACCTCGAGGGTGTCCTTTGAGCCAAATGAGTTGAGGGAGGAAGTGGTCATCCTCCTATTCTGCCGTGTCGGCGCGAACCGCGTCGCGGCCCCTGATTCCTTCGCGCCCGGCCCGAGTGGGAGACTGGCGTCATGACCTCGACGTACGACGTATTGCTCGAACGCCTGCAGGCGGCCTTTGATCGCGTGGCTCCGGGCGCCGACCCCGTTCTGCGCCAGTCCGAGCGCGGCGACTACCAGGCGAACGGCGTGATGTCGCTCGCCAAGCAGGTTGGACGCCCGCCGCGTGACGTCGCCGAGGAGATAGTGGGCTTGGTCAACCTCGACGAGGTGGCGACCGTGGAGATCGCGGGCCCCGGATTCTTGAACCTCACGATCAGCCCACCATTCCTCAACACCCAACTGCGGACGCTGCTCGGCGACGCCCGCCTGGGGGTCGCCGTTGCCAGCCCGGCGA
This sequence comes from Acidimicrobiaceae bacterium, assembly GCA_003132205.1. Lineage (GTDB taxonomy): Bacteria > Actinomycetota > Acidimicrobiia > Acidimicrobiales > RAAP-2 > RAAP-2. The sequence goes on along the minus strand of PKWY01000055.1, from coordinate 47,975 downwards.
AGAACGTGGTCATTGACTACTCGGCTCCGAACGTCGCGAAGGAGATGCACGTCGGCCACCTGCGCTCGACGGTGATCGGCGACGCGTTGGCCCGGATGAACCGGTTCGCGGGGCATCACGTCATCGCGCGCAACCACGTCGGGGACTGGGGAACGCCCTTCGGCATGCTGATCGAGCACCTGGTGGACCTCGGCGAGGATGAGGCCATGGCGTCGCTCTCGATGGGCGACCTCGACTCGTTCTATCGCGCGGCGAGGACGAAGTTCGACGCCGACGACGCGTTCAAGGAGCGCAGCCGGGCCCGCGTGGTGGCGCTGCAGGCGGGCGACGGCGAAACCCGCCGGCTGTGGAGCATCCTCGTCAACGAGTCGGTCGCGTACTTCGCCGAGGTCTACACGAAGCTCGACATCACGCTGGCGCCCGAGGACGTGGTCGGCGAGTCCTATTACAACGACATGCTCGAGGACGTCGTGCGCGATCTTGACCAGGCCGGCCTCCTCGTCGAAAGCGACGGGGCGCTCTGCGTCTTTCCGCCCGGGTTCACCAATCGCGACAACGAGCCGCTTCCCTTGATCGTGCAGAAGCGCGACGAGGGTTTCGGCTACGCCGCCACGGACCTGGCCGCGGTTCGCGACCGGGTGAGGAACCTGCACGCCGACGAACTGCTGTACGTCGTGGGCGCCCCCCAAGGCCAGCACTTCGAGATGATCTACGCGGTGGCCCGCCTCGCGGGCTGGCTGCCCGAGAACGTGCGCTGCGAGCACGTGGCCTTCGGCAACGTCCTCGGTCCCGACCGCAAGATGTTCAAGACCCGCAGCGGCGAGACGGTGAAGCTCATTGGCCTGCTCGATGAGGCGACCGAGCGCGCCCACGCCGCGCTCGAGGGCCGCCAGAGTGGCCTCTCCGAGCCCGAGAAGCTCCACCTGGCCACGCAGATCGCCCGGGCGGCGGTCAAGTACGCCGACCTCTCGACCGAGCGTCAGCGCGACTACATCTTCGACCTCGAGCGCATGATCGCCTTCGAGGGCGATACCGGTCCCTACCTGCAGTACGCGCACGCGCGGGTTCGTTCGATCTTTCGCCGGCTCGGCACGCGCTGGGACTCAAGCGCCGCGAGCTTCGCGCTCGAAGCGCCCGCGGAGCGCGAACTCGCCCTGGGCCTCCTGGCCTTCCCCGAGGCGTTCGAGCTGGCGCTCGCGCCGCTGCAGCCGCACCGGCTCTGCGTGTACCTCTTTGATCTGGCCCAGCGATTCACATCCTTCTACGATGCCTGCCCGGTGCTGTCCGCCGAGGGCGCGCTGCGCGACGAGCGCCTCGCGCTGTGCGAGTTGACCGCCCGCGCACTCAGCCTCGGACTCTCGCTCCTCGGCATCGAAGCCCCGGATCAGATGTAGTCCCTTCACGTTCGCCGGCTACGGCGCGTGGTCTGTAGAGTACGAACCGTGGCGCGCGGAGCGCGACAAAGGTACCCCGGGGGGAATCATGCAGGTTAAGGCCGCGATTGTTACTGAAGTACACGGACCATGGCACACCGAGCTCATCGAAATCGACGAGCCGCACGCCAATGAAGTCAAAGTCAAGATGGCGTTTTCGGGTCTGTGCTTCTCGGACGAGCACCTGCGTCACGGCGACATCGGCATGGCCCCCGAAGTGATGGCGATGATCTCCGGGCGAGAGTCGATGTTCCCGGCGATTGGTGGGCACGAGGGTTCGGGAGTCGTCGAATCCGTCGGTCCCGACGTCACGTCGCTGAAGCCCGGCGACCACGTCGCGGTCTCGTTCGTGCCGTCGTGCGGCACGTGCGAATACTGCCTGTCGGGTCGTCAGTACATCTGCGACATGGGCTCGACCATCCTCGCGGGCCCGATGATCTCTGACGCCACGTGGCGCCACCACCTGGGCGACGAGGTGCTGAACCGGATGTGCCAGATCGGTTCGTTCTCCGAGTACATCGTCGTGCACGAGGCTTCGCTCATCCGCATCGAGCCCTGGTACGACCTTCGCGCGGCGGCGCTGATCTCCTGCGGCATCTCGACGGGCTTCGGCTCGGCCGTGAACCGCGGCGACGTGAAGCCGGGCGACACGGTGGCTGTGATTGGCTGCGGCGGCGTCGGGTCGGGCGCGGTCCAAGGGGCGGCCCTCGCGGGCGCGCGGGCCGTCATCGCGATCGACACCAACCAGTCGAAGATCGACCGGGCCTTGAAGATCGGGGCCACGCACGGCTGCGCCACGACCCTCGACGCCGCGTTCAACATCTTGCCTGAACTCACGTGGGGAAAGAACTGCGACGTCGTGATCATCACCGTGGACAACCTCACCTCGGAACTGCTCGAGCAGGCGAGGTCGATCACCGCGAAGGGCGGCGTCATCGTCGCGACATCGCTGGCGGCGAACACCCTCACGAGCGTCGAGATCAACATGATGATGTTCTCGATGTCCAATCAGGAGCTTCGTGGCACGGTCTTCGGTTCGGAGAACCCCCGGATCCAGGTTCCGCGTCTGCTTCGCCTGCACCACGAGGGCAAGTTCTTCATCGACGAACTGGTTACCAAGGAGTACACGATCGACCAGGTGCAGGACGCCGCGGACGACCTCGCCTCGGGCGAGAACCTCCGAGGAGTCATCCGCTTCTAGAGGAGCGGCAACTACTTCGCCTTCGAGAGGCCGATCACGTCGCGCACGCGCACCGATGACTTGTTGATGCGTGGAGTGAGTGCGGCGAGCGACTTGGTGTGCCACGCGCCTTTGATGACGCCGACGCCGTAGGCGACGTCGTCGGCGAGCGCCAGGGGAACGTCGCCCAGGTGAAACCGTTCATGGCGCCAGCGCCACGCGGTGCCGACGACGAAGACGATGAGGGCTCGGCGTCGCAGCCTCGGATGCAGGGCGCAGGCCAGGATCCCCAGCCCGAACGTTCGAACCAGGGCCCGTGCCAAGGGCGCGCCGGCTCCGACCATCGCCTTGTTGACGACCTTGTTCGCGACCTCGCCAACGTCGCCGCCTTCGTTGGCGATGCGCGCTCGAAGATGATCGCGCGTGACGCGGACTACTCGCGCACCGACCATGGGTTGTCCGAGCAGGACCGATGACCATGCGGCGAGGGTCCAGGGGTCGGAGCGAATCGGCGCCAGGCGATGCCCGTGGCGTTGCGCGAGCTCGCCCGACGACGCCCCGTACGCAATCCGCTGCCCGAACCAGTGGCGCCACGTTCCCCTGGCCTCGTGGGTCACGGCCACGCCCGCGACGTAGCGAACGAGCCAGCCCCGGTCGTGCAGGCGCCAGACCAGATCGACATCCTCGCCGGTTCGCAACTGCTCGTCGAATCCTGATCCGAACGCGCTTCTCCTGACCACGAGACAGGCACTCGGGACGTAGCTGACCGGCCCACCGGGAACGACGAGGGCGTTCCTCGCCCCCATGTCGAGGGGACTGAACCTTCGCTCGAACCTCGCGCGCGCCGAGGCGCCTAACCCGCCACGAACCCGTGGAGCGCAGGCCGCGAGCAGGGGATCCTGGAACTGGGCGCTGAGTCGCTCGAGGACGTCAGCGGCGTCCTCGAGTGAAACGTCGGCATCGAGGAAGCAGAGCAGCGGCCGGGTCGTGGCGCCGGCGCCGGCGTTACGGGCCCCGCCCGGGCCCCTGTTCGTTTCCAGGCGGATGAGCGCGACGTCGAACTGACGGGCGCATTCCGCGATGAGGATCGGATTGAGCGAGGCGTCATCGACCACGGTGACGTGCAGGCCCAGAAGCTGGCTCAACAGTGGACGCAGCGAGGCGACGTCGTCGCGAACCGGAATGACCACGTCGATGCTCTCGACATCGAGCACTCCACGGTAGAGGGGGTGAAGCAGCCCCTGTTGCACGAGCGTCCTCGCAAACCGCTCTTCGCCGGCGCGCACCGCGGCGCCATCCCTCCAACGATCCGCCACTGATCTCGATCCGCCGGGAAGGCGAAGGAGACGCCAGGGCGATCCGCCCGCGACGTAGTCGCGATCGAGGAACTGCGCCTGCTCGTCAAGGATTACCAGCGTCCCAGCGGGCACCGGCGCGGCGACGGGCGCGGGAGCGAGGGGAATGAGGTCGGCCACGCAGGCAGTTTGCCATGGCGTGGTCGCGCGGGGCGTTGGGACACGGCAGAATAGGAGGAGTCCAGGAGGGTACGTGCCAACAGAAACGCTCATTGCTGATGAAGAGGTGGTCGAGATCGGGGAGAGCGAAGAGTTACTCGTCGAGGAAGTCTCCATTGACGGACTCTGCGGGGTCTACTAAATCGTGGCGCTTTCGGCGGTGCACGTCTTTGACGCGTCATCTCCCTGGAGGTTGAGTGATCAGGTCTCGCTGCGCGATGAGGCCTTTGGCGCGCTCGCCTATCACCACGGCAATCGACGCCTCGTCTTCTTGAAGTCACCTGAGCTCGTGGCGCTCGTGCGCAGTCTCGAGGAGTTCGAGAGCGCCGACGAGGCGATCGACGCGGCTGTCGCTTCCGGGCAGCATCAGCGCTACGTCCAGGCGCTGTCGTCGCTGTTTAACTCGGAGATCCTCTGTGGGCGCTGACTTCTCGCTTCGCAACCGTTTTGAGCGGGGGTTGGCGGCGCCGATCTGCCTGACCTGGGAGCTCACCTACGCGTGCAACCTCGCCTGCACCCACTGTCTTTCGTCCTCGGGCCGGCGCGACCCGATGGAGCTCTCGACGAAGGAGGCGAAGGACCTCATCGACGAGATCGCCGCGATGCAGATCTTCTACGTCAACATCGGCGGGGGCGAGCCAATGATCCGCCGTGACTTCTTCGAGCTCATCGAGCACGCCGTGAACCAGAAGGTCGGCGTCAAGTTCTCGACGAACGGGACGCGCATCGACGAGGAGGCGGCCCGACGTCTGGCCGCGATCGACTACCTCGACATCCAGATCTCGATTGACGGCGCCGACGCGCAGACGAGCGACCGGATCCGCGGCGAGGGAAGCTACGACCAGGCCCGCCGGGCCATGGACAACCTGCAGGCCGCGAACTTCGGCCAGTTCAAGATCTCGGTGGTGATGACGCGCGAGAGCATCGAGCAGCTCGACGAGTTCGAGGCGTTGGCGCAGCACTACGGCGCCGAGCTGCGCCTCACGCGGCTTCGTCCCTCGGGGCGCGGCGTCGACGTCTGGGAGTCGCTGCACCCGACGCGCGAGCAGAACCGGCGCCTGTACCGGTGGCTGATGGAGCGACCGAACGTGCTCACGGGCGACTCCTTCTTCCACCTCTCGGCGCTCGGGGACCCGCTCGAGGGCCTCAATCTCTGCGGCGCGGGACGAGTGGTGTGCCTCATCGATCCGGTGGGCGAGGTGTACGCCTGCCCCTTCGTCATCCATGACGAGTTCAAGGCCGGCAACGTCCGCGACGCCGGCTTTGCGCAGGTGTGGACTACGAGCGAACTGTTCCGGTCCCTGCGCGAGCCGGGTAACCCCGGAGCGTGCGCGTCGTGCGGCTCCTACGACGCGTGCCGCGGAGGATGCATGGCGGCCAAGTTCTTCACGGGACTCGAGATGAGCGACCCCGATCCCGAGTGCGTGTTTGGTCATGGCGAGGTCGCGCTCGAGAAGAAGAGGCTCACGATTCGCCCGACCCCGTCGCCCGACCACTCGAAGAGGGTGGCGGTCGCGATCACGTCGCGCTGAAGGACCGGTCTTTCGAAGGCTCCTGTATTGTCGCAATGAGTCTTCTGGGGGGCACGTGGCGAGTAAATGGTTTGAGACAGTGGCCGTTGCTCAGCGTCGCGCCGAGAAGCGCCTGCCGAAGTCGGTCTACGGCGCCCTGATCGCCGGCTCCGAAAAGGGGCTCTCCTCGAGGGACAATCTCGAGTCGTTCGATCAACTGGGTTTCGCCCCCCACATCGCCGGGCTTTCGAGCGAGCGCCAGATGGCCACCACCATCATGGGCCAGTCGGTTTCGATGCCGGTCATCATCTCTCCGACCGGCGTCCAGGCCGTGTATCCCGAGGGTGAGGTCGCCGTTGGCCGCGCGGCGGCGAACCGCGGCGTGGCGATGGGCCTCAGCTCGTTCGCCAGTCGCTCCATCGAGGACGTCTGCGCCGTCAACAACCAGGTGTTCTTCCAGATGTACTGGTCGGGCGACCGCGACACGATGGTCCAGCGCCTCGAGAGGGCCAAGGCCGCCGGGGCCAAGGGGATCATCCTGACCCTCGACTGGTCGTTCTCGAACGGCCGTGACTGGGGCAGCCCCTGGATCCCCGAGAAGATCAACTTCACGAACGCGGTGAAGTTGGCGCCCGAGGCCATCGCGAGGCCGCGTTGGCTGTGGTCGTTCGCGAAGACCGGTCACCTGCCCGACCTCACGACGCCCAACATGGCGCCCGTCGGCACCAAGCCACCCACCTTCTTCGGCGCCTACTACGAGTGGATGCAGAGCGTGCTGCCGAGTTGGCCGGACGTGGCGTGGCTGCGCGCCCAGTGGGACGGATCGTTCATGGTGAAGGGCGTGAGCCGCATCGACGACGCGAAGCGCGTCGTCGACCTCGGCGCGACGACGCTGTCGGTCTCGAACCACGGCGGTAACAACCTGGACGGGACGCCCGCGCCGATTCGGTCGCTGCCGGCGATTGTCGACGCGGTGGGCGACCAGATCGAAGTGGTCCTCGACGGCGGCGTTCGACGCGGCAGCGACGTCGTGAAGGCGCTCGCCCTGGGTGCGCGCGCGGTCATGATCGGGCGCGCGTACCTGTGGGGGCTCGCCGCGAACGGCCAGGCGGGCGTCGAGAACGTGCTCGACGTGCTGCGCGGCGGCATTGATTCGACGCTGCTCGGACTCGGAAAATCGAGCATCAGCGAACTGAGCCGCGACGACGTCGTCGCGCCGGCGGACTTCTTTCGAAAGCTGGGCCCGTGAACCGCGTGGCCATCGTCACGGGGGCCGCACGGGGAATCGGCGCGGCGACCGTGGACGCGCTCGTGAACGACGGCTACCGCGTCGTCGCGGTCGACCGTTGCCGCGACATCCTCGACGTCCCGTACGCACTCGCGACGCCCGCGGATCTCGACGGCGTGGTGGCTCGCCACGGCGAATCGGTGCTCGGCCTCGTGGGTGACGTTCGAAGCGCCACCGACATGCAGCTGGCGGTCGAAACGGCCTCGCGGCACTTTGGACGTCTCGATACCGTTGTTGCCTGCGCGGGGGTCATTGGCGCGGGCGCACCGCTCTGGGAGATCTCCGACGCCGCGTGGGACGCCGTGTGGTCGGTGAACGTGCTCGGCACCAGGCGCCTGATTGACGCCGCCGCGCCCACGCTGATCGCGAACGGTCGCGACGCCCAGAGTCGCATCGTCGCGGTCGCCTCGGCGGCGGGCAGCACCGGCCTCTACCATCTGGCGGCGTATTCGGCCGCCAAGCACGCGGTCGTGGGCCTCATCCGCGGGGTGGCGATGGACCTCGCGGAGCACGGCGTCACCGCGAACGCGGTGAGCCCGGGCTCGACGCGCACCGCGATCCTGAAGGCGTCGGCCGACGTGTACGGGCTCTCGAGCGAAGAGGAGTTCGCGAAGAGCCAGCCCATTGGCCGCCTCATCGAACCCTACGAAGTGGCCGCGACCATCGCCTGGTTATGCTCACCCGCGGCCTCAGCCATCACCGGCGCTGACATCGCGGTCGACGGTGGGATGACGGTTTCCTAGCCTTCACTCGAGTTTGTCCTTTTCCGCGTCGACCTCCCGGTCACCTGCGCGATTCGTCGCGCGGCCGAGACCGGGATAGTGGTGTTTCGATGGGCAATCCGCCGCTGGGCTTTGCGGCACCCGGGACCCCCGAGTCCGCGACGAGCAAAGGACGACGAGGCAAACGGCGAACGTTGGTCGTGGCGTGCTGAATCTCGAACGAAGGCCCGCTAGGCGAGGCTCAGGAACAGTTTCTGCAATCGGGTCACGATCTCGTCGGTGTCGTTCTCGGGATCGACGAGACATTCCTTCAAGTTGGCTGAAATGAGCGTGAACGCGGCGGTGTTCACGGCTTTGGCGACTGCCGCCATCTGGGTGACGATGTCCTCGCAGCTACGACCTTCTTCGAGCATTCGCACGATGGCCCCCATCTGACCGTGCGCGCGCTTGACGCGCTTGGTGATCTTCTCAAGTTGCGTCTGGTCCTGGAGGACATGTGGGGTCTTCTTGGTGGCCATGAGTTCTCCTTGGCTGATTTAGTTCGTCTCAGTATCACCGAGATTCTGTCGAATCACTTGCTTCGAATTGAAGAAATACCCCTATGGGTATATACTACACATGGTTACTAGGGGCGGTTGCACGTCGGTCCGGCGGTTGCATCGGAAATGGGGAGTCAATGAACTTGGCCAGATCAGAGTCTCGGCACCGCGTCACAGGGGTTCTCGCGGGGCGCCGGTCCGCAATGAAGGCGGGGAGGTCGCCATGGCTCGCGTCGTAATCCTCGGTGCTGGTATTTCGGGTCACACCGCGGCACTACACCTGCAGCGTCAACTAAAGAATAAGGCCGAGATCATCGTCGTGACGCCCAACTCCAATTGGAACTGGATTCCTTCGAATATCTGGGTCGGGGTCGGCAAGATGACCAAGGACCAGGTGACCTTTCCTCTGGCGCCGATCTACAAGCGCAAGCACATCGGGTTTCGCCAGGCCAAGGCCGTGGCGATCCACCCCGAGGGCAGCCCTGACAATCCCCAAGGCTTCGTCGACATCGTCTACACGGACCCGACCCGGTCCGGTCAAGAGGAGCAGCTCACCTACGACTACCTCATCGTCGCGACCGGACCAAAACTGAACTTTGCGGCCACCCCTGGGCTCGGGCCCGACGGTAACTCCTGGTCGGTCTGTACCGCCGGACACGCCGAACAGTCGGCCGCCGCGCTCGAGACGATCATCGAGGCGCTCAAGGCCGGCGAGAGGAAGACCCTGGTCATCGGCGTAGGACACGGTACCTGCACGTGCGAGGGAGCGGCCTTCGAGTACACCTTCAACGTCGAGCACGAACTCAGGGAGCGCGGGGTGCGTGAACTCGCCGACGTGGTGTACCTCTCCAACGAGTACGACCTCGGGGACCTCGGCGTGGGCGGCATGACCTTCGCCCAGAACGGCTTCGAAACCAGCAGCAAGATGTGGACCGAATCGTTGTTCCGTGAACGCGGGGTCAGGGCCATTCTTCGCGCCCACGTCGAGAAGGTGGACCCGGGGGTCATCCACTACGAGGAACTCGACGGCTCGAAGCACACCTTGGACTTCGACTTCGCGATGCTGCTGCCACCGTTTCGCGGGGTCGACATGAAGGCGTACGCGAACAACGGCGACGACATCACTGACGACCTCTTCGCACCGAACGGCTTTCTGCGGGTTGACGCGGACTACGCGGCCAAGCCCTTCGAGGAGTGGACGCCCGAGGACTGGCCCAAGACGTACCAGTGTCCGCGCTACGCGAACGTCTTCGGCGTCGGGATCGCCTTCGCGCCACCCCACGCCATCTCCGAACCGAGGAAGAGCCCGAACGGGACGGTCATCTCGCCCGCGCCTCCACGCACCGGGATGCCCTCGGGCGTCATGGGGCGCACCGTGGCCCTCTCGATCGCCGAACGAATCCGTCGCGGGGACCAGGCCCCGCTGCGCACCGCCTCGATGGCGGCGATGGGTGCGGCGTGCATTGCCTCGGCGGGTACCGGACTTCGCAAGGGCAGCGCCGCCGCGATCACGATGTACCCGATCATCCCCGACCGGAAGCGTTTCCCCGGTTCTGGACGCGACCTCACCCAAACCTCGGGCGAGATCGGGCTCAGCGGGCACTGGACCAAGTTGCTCCTGCACTACCTGTTCATTTACAAGGCGAAGGCCCGCTTCGGCTGGTTCATGATCCCCGAGTAACGGACAGTCGACATGAGAGCAAGTCCGAGACCAAGAAGGTGGAACAGATGAGTGACGTGGACCGCAGCATCGCTGAAGCGCCCCTGCCGACGGCGGGAACGCTTCGTCGCAGGAAGAACCTCTTCTACCAGGTCACCCGCTTCGTGGCGTTCAATTTCCGAATGATGAAGATGGTAACGAGAGCGCACCACTGATGTCCGGTTCGTCGCGTGATGATGCTGGGACCGCCACGGTACCGCCAGCGCCAGCGCTCGAACCCGACGGTGCAGACTTCGAGCCGTTGCCCGCGACGCGCTGGGTCGGGGTGACCGCGTTCGCGCTGAGCCTGATCGGTGTGGGCCTGTCGACCTACATGACCATCGCGCACTTCACCGAAGCCACGATCCTCGCGTGTTCGGGGCGCGGTGAACTCAGCTGCACGGCGGTCACGACATCACCCCAGTCGCGCGTATTCGGGATTCCCGTCGCGCTATTGGGGCTCGGCTTCTTCGTCGTCATGAGCATCCTGTCGTCGCCCCCGGTGTGGCGACGGGGCGCTCGATGGCTGGCGCTTTCGCGAACTGCGTTGGCGGTCGCGGGACTGTTGTTCGTCTTCTGGCTGATCGCCGCAGAGGTCTTGATCATCGGTCACATCTGCCTGTGGTGCACGGGTGTGCACGTGGTCATGCTCGCGCTCGTGCTCGTGCTCACCCGAGCAACGCCCGCCCAATTGGGACTGCGCGTCGACGATCCCGGCGTCTGAGAACGTTGGCCGACCCAAGGACGGGCGCCCACTTCGTCGATGACCCGTTCACCGGTGCGCCAAAGCACGAGGCGCCTCGGTTACTTCTGGCGCTAGAGGCGAGGTCGCCTCGGGTTAGGCGTCGGCGTTTTGTTGTTCGAGGATCTGACGGTGGACCTCTTGCATGTCAAGTTCGCGCACTTTCTCCACGAGTTCGCGCAAGGTGCGCTCGGGAAGGGCGCCCGCCTGGCTGAACAGGACCACGTTCTCACGGATCACCATCAAAGTGGGGATCGACATGATGTTGAAGGACGCCGCGAGTCCCTGCTCGGCCTCGGTGTCGACCTTGGCGAAGATGATGTCGGGGTACTGCTCGCCGACCTTCTCGTAGGTCGGCGCGAATGACCGGCACGGGCCGCACCACGTCGCCCAGAAGTCGATGAGCACGATGTCGTTGGATGCGACGACCTCCTCGAAGTTCTGCTCTGTCATTTGTGTAGTTGCCATGGCTCCTCCTCTGCTTCCGCTGACGTCGTCGAGTAAATACCCCCAGGGGTATATACTACACGACGAAGGGTGGTCGTGCCATCGGTCGTGGGGGGTCGCTCAGAAAGCGTGCGGCGCCAGGGTGGAAAGTACCAACATCGAATGCAGTCGAAGAGTGCATGCTGGCTCGCTCGGGTCGAGAAGAATGAACAACGGAGAGAGGTAAGAGCAATGTGTCATCAAGTGACGTGCGAGGCGTGCGCCAAGCCGACGTGGAGCGGATGTGGGAGTCATATAGAACAGGCGCTCGATGGAGTGCCGAAGGACGAGCGGTGCACGTGCGATCAGGAATTCGCCGCATCGTCGAATTCGGATTCGACTGAGGGCTCCCTCGCTCGATTTCTAGGACGCTGACCGTGACCTCGGCCGCGCAGAACTGGCGCCAGGCACTCGACGCGTGGGCGCTGCCCGACGAGATTGTGAATTCGGCGCCGCAGAGTCCGTGGATTCACCCGCCCGTGTTGTTCGAGGTCCCCGAACAGATTCCACCGTCGCCGTCGCACGAACGCGCGCGTGAAGTCCTGTCCATGGGCGCCACGGTGCTCGACGTGGGCTGCGGAGGTGGTATTGCGGCCTTCGCCCTGACTCCTCCGGCGACACACGTTATCGGCGTCGACCACCAGCCCGAGATGTTGGTGATGTTCAGCGCGAACGCCGCCAACCGTGGGGTCACCTGCGAGACAGTCGAGGGCTTCTGGCCGTCGGTCGCGGACCGGACACCCGAGGCCGACGTCGTGACCGCGCATCACGTCGTCTACAACGTCGCCGACATTGTCCCGTTTCTCCGAGCCCTCGACGACCACGCGAAGGCCCGCGTGGTCATCGAGATGCCTGATCGCCATCCGCTCGCGTCGATGTCCGAGGCGTGGCGCCATTTCTGGAATCTCGAGCGTCCCGAAGGTCCGACGCCATCGGACCTGCTCGATGTCCTTCACGAGATCAACATCGACGCGCATTGCGAACAGTGGAGCGGTCCGATGCGGGTCGAGCAGAACCTCGACCAGGCGGCGCATTTCATGCGCATCCGCCTTTGCCTGCCCGAGTCGCGTGAGGACGAGGTCCGTGAATTTCTCTCGTCGCACCAGGCGCCAACGGCGCGCGAGCTGACCACGATCTGGTGGGACGTCGCGCCACGCGAGGCGTAATGAGCGGCCAAGTGAATGGCGACGGCGAGCAGAGCGCAGAGCCCCCGGCGGTCGTCGTCTACTGGCGCCCGGGTTGCCCCTTTTGCATTCGCCTGCGATTGGGACTTCGACGAATGAACGTGGCGAGCGAAGAACTGAACATCTCGAGCGATCCGAGCGCCGCCGCGTTCGTGCGGTCGGTCAATGGCGGCGACGAGACGGTTCCCACGGTGGTCGCCGGAGCAACCACCATGCGCAACCCGACGCCGCGTCAGGTGAAGCGCGAACTCGAGCGCCAGTCGTCCGGTCCCGGCGCGAAGTGAAGGCCAGGGACGTTATCGAGCGGGTACTCGCGCTCGGCTAGTTCGTGTGTCATCCTAAACAGACCCACGCGTTGTCACGTGATCGCTCCGTCCCAGAGCACCAAGGTGCGCTCGGTACTCTGGGACGGAGGTTTAGTGCGAGAAGCGGACCTTGGGCAGGAGNNAGCAGCACGAGTCGCACCACGAGCGCGTCGAGGGCGACCGCGACGGCGAGGATCACGCCCATCTCCTTCGGGGCGAGGGGACCCGAGAGCGCGAAGGTCAAGAAGACCGCGATCATCACCGCGGCCGCCGAGAGGACCACCCGGCCCGAACTGCGCACTGAACTAATCATCGCGTGTTCGGGGTGCGCGTGGGTCTCGTAGTGCTCTTTCGCCGCTGACAACATGAAGAGTGTGTAGTCCATCGCGACGCCGAACACCATGGCACCGAAGAAGAGGGGTCCCCACGCGTCGACGAAGCCCTGCGACTGGAAGTGCAGAAGGCCCGACAGGTCGCCGTTCTGGAAGATCAGTCGGGCGACGCCGAAGGCGCCAGCGACCGACAACGCGGTGAGCAGCACTCCCGCGGCCGCGATGAGCGGAGCTCCGAGCGCGATGAGCAGGAGGATGAAACCGAGCGCGATGAGCACTCCGAAGACAATGGGGGTGTAGTGCGACAGTGACTGTTGAAGGTCGTAGTTCTCCGCGGCGGCCCCGCCGACCAGCGATCCCGCCGGTAGCACGGAGCGCACTCGCACGATGGTCACCTCGGTCGCGGTCGTCGAGGGACCCGTCGTCGGGATGACCTGGTCGAGGCTCCAGCCGTCGTTGGTGGGCCCCGGCGACACGCCCGCGACGCCCTTGGTGGTCGCGAGCGAGGCGAGCGCCTGGTTCTGGTACGCAGCGGGCACGAGCACCTGCAGCGTGCCGGGGGCACCGGGCCCGAAGGCCGACGCCACCTCGTCGTAACCAACACGGGCGTTGGCGCTCGGCGGGATGATCGTGATCGAGGGCATATTGGTTCGAAGTCCGATCACCGGCGACGCGGCGAGCAGCAACACCACGAGGGCGCCCAGACCCAACCACGCCGGGTGGCGCCACATGGTCCGCCCCCACGAGTGGAGCATGATGTCGAGTCGACCGGGGTGTTCCGGATCGGGGTGACGTCGCCAGAGTCGCACTTGCCCCTTGCTTATCCGCGTGCCGAGCCGACCGAGTACCGCCGGCAGTAGGGTCAGTGTCGCGGCGAGAACCGCCACGACTGACAGCATGATGCCCAGCGCCATGCTGCGAAAGGCCGGGCTCGGCACTAGGAGGATGGACGCCAGGGACGCCAGCACGGTGATCGCGCTGAACGCCACGGCCTTGCCCGCGGTGTCCATTGTCTCGGCGACCGAGGCGATCACCACGTCGCGATCACCCGGGGTCGCGCCTCGACGCTTCAGGGCCGAACGGAATCGGACGACGATGAAGAGCGCATAGTCGATGCCGAGGGCGAGCGCGAACATCAGCGCGAAGTTGAGCGCCCAGATCGAGACGGGGAACGCGTGCGTGAGTATCACCAACGCACCCGCCGCGACCAGCAAACCCACCATCGTGAGCAGCAGTGGGAGCCCGGCGGCGACGAGACTTCCGAACGCGATCACAAGGATGATCATGGTCACGGGCCACGACAGCATCTCCGAGCGCAGCATCGCCGAGCGGTTGGCGTTGTTGAAGTCCGCCCACAGCGCGCTGTCGCCCGTGAGCGTGAGGGTCACGCCCGACCCCGAGAGATCCTGGATTGGTCCGGCGAGGTCGTTGGCGGCCTTCACCATGACGTTGGTACCCGCAGCCGAGCCCGCGGTGATGATTGCGGTGCGGCCGTTTCGAGAGATGGACGTGCCGGCGCTGGGCATGACGACCTTCGAGACGTGCGCGTCAGCGCGCAGCAGCGCTGCCGCTTTGTTCATGAGTGCGAGCGCGGCGGGGTCGCTGACGATCGGTCCGCGATGGTCGACCACCACCACCTCGAGCGCCGCCGAGCCGAGACCCGAGAAATCGCGCTGGATGATGTCACGCGCGTGGACCGACTGGCTCGACGAATCTTGCCAACCCGCTCCGGAGAGGGCGGTTTCGACCTGCGGGGCGAAAATGCCGAAGACCACGAGGATGGCGAGCCACGAGAGCAGTACCAGGCGCAGACGGGTCGCCGTCCGGTGGCCCAGGCGCGCAAAGACGCCGACCCGCTCGCGCGACGCTGGCGCGTGGCGGTCAGATGGTGTTGGGGTGGGCGGAAGTCCGACGTCGCGCTTCTTCACGGAAATCTCCTCGTGGTCGATGAGGCCGACTACGGGTTGCAGTGTGGCCGAGTGGGTTTTCATCAACTCTAGCACATACCCCATAGGGTATATACTGAGGTGTCAATGAATGGTTGCTCGCGTGAGCAAGTCGACGATTGGGGAAACATGAGTGAAGGTCCTACTGCACTAAGAGTCAAGGAATTGCCCGTCACTCGCGCGGTCCTGGCCGTGTGCGCGCACCCCGATGACGAGAGTTTCGGCCTCGGCGCGGCGCTCGCTACCTTCGCCGAATCGGGAGCCTCGACGTCGGTGATCTGCTTCACGCACGGTGAGGCGTCGACACTCGGGGCTGACACCCCCGAACTCGGGCGCGTTCGAGCCGGTGAGTTGGCCGCCGCGGCCCACGAACTCGGAGTCGGGGACGTCGAACTTCTTCACTATCACGATGGTCGGCTCAGCGATGAGCCTCTCGTCGAATTGATGGCGCGGGTACACGAGGCCGTCGAACGGTCTGGAGCGGACCTCCTTCTGATCTTCGACGAGGGCGGAATCACTGGGCACCCGGACCACTGTCGCGCCACTGAAGCGGCCGTCGCCGTGGCGCGCGAACTCAATCTGGCGGTGCTGGCGTGGACGCTACCGGAACTAGTCGCTAACGCGTTGAACCTCGAGTTCGGCGCGCAGTTCGTTGGACGCCCCGCAACAGAGTTGGATTACGTGGTGAGTGTCGACCGTACGCGCCAGCACCGGGCGATCAATCAGCATGTCAGCCAAGTCACCGATAATCCGGTGCTCGGGCGCCGCCTTCAGCTCCAGGGTGACCGCGAGGCGTTCCGATGGCTCGTGTCTGCGCGTTGAGTTGAGCGACCAGCTACCTGCTCGAGGCACCTCAGAGCGAGGGAACAGAATTAGGTCACGAAGAACATGCAAGGTCGAGGTACTCGCACGAAACTTCCACTTGCGCTCGTCGGGCACGGGAGTCTCGTTCCCTGCGTGGATTGGGTGCCGCGTCCCTACGTCGGTCTCGATGCCGCCACGTCGAAGGGCGCTGCCTTCGGTGGCGAACCGGCCAATGAGTTCCTGCCGTCGCATTCCAGCGTCTATCGCGGTGGCGCAGGATTGCTTTCCCGACCCGGCGACCGGCTGGCTCGTTGACGCTGGCTCGCGCGGTGGCTCGTGCTCGCTCGGATGACGTTGCCTCGCGAGTGAGTCACTCTTGACGAATCGTGACTTCGGCCCTCACCTTCGATTCCGGATCTCGGATTCCCTGTCACGACCGCCCGGAACCCTCGACACCCAGAGAAAACAGCGCGCGGTCGACTTGCGGATATACCCAAGGGGGTATATACTGACTTACGTGAACCGGTCACAGCGCCGGTCGAGCGAGCGCTTCGGCCCAGACGCAGGAGGACCCGTGAGTCTCATCCAGTTCATGTCATCGAGAGCCGGGCGCCTGCTCCGTGTGATCGCCGGGATGGCTCTCATAGTTATCGGCTTCGCGCTCGGCGGCGGTTGGCTGACGTTGTCAATCGTCGGGTTGGTTCCTTTCTTCGCCGGAGTGTTCAACGTCTGTCTGCTGGCGCCACTCTTGGGCCAGCCGCTCAAGGGTCGATAGACCCATGTGGCTCGCTCGCGCCCAGCGCGAAGGCAGCGCACAAACATGGATTGGAAGGTAGTGGATCATGGCTTCGACCACATCGCACACGCTTGACGACAATGACCAGCTCATTGCCATCCATAAGCGACTGAAGCGGGCCCACGGACAATTGGGCGCGGTCGTTCGCATGCTCGAAGAAGGTTCCTCGTGCGAAGAGATCGTCACCCAGATGGCCGCCGTGAGCAAAGCCGTTAACACTGCCGCCTTCAGCCTGATATCGGCGAGTCTGAAGCAATGCCTGGTCGATCCGGACGTGGACAGTGGTCCAATGACCGAGAAGTTTCAGAAGCTCTTCTTGAGCTTGGCCTAAGGGAGAAAAGTGAAAGTCGTCATCATTGGGGGAGTGGCCGGGGGAATGTCAGCCGCGACGAGGCTTCGCCGGCTCGACAACGAGGCCGAGATCATCGTGCTCGAACGTAGCGGCCACGTCTCCTACGCCAACTGCGGCCTGCCGTACTTCGTCGGTGGCGTCATTGAAGAAGAGGATTCACTGCTGCTTCAGACGCCGGCGTCGCTCTTCAACCGGTTCCGTCTCGACGTGCGCGTCGACACCGAGGCCGTCGCCATCGATACCTCCACGAACAGGGTCACGGCGCGCGACCTGGTGAAGGACAAGACCTACGAGATTAGCTACGACTTCCTGGTCCTCAGTCCCGGCGCGTCGCCCGTCGTTCCGTCGATTCCCGGTATTGAGCGCGCGATGCCCCTTCGAACCGTGGAGGACGTCGAGCGTCTCGTGAGCGAAGTCGAGAGCGAGCCCAAGACCGCCGTCGTCATCGGCGCCGGTTTCATCGGTGTCGAACTCGCGGAGAACCTCATGCGCCGCGGAATCGCGACGACGCTCGTGGAGGCGACGAACCAGGTCCTGGCGCCGCTCGACCCCGAGATGGCATCGCCGGTTGCTGACGAGCTGCGCCGACACGGCGTGACGCTGCACCTCGGCGACTCGGTCGAGGCGATCACGCCCACCCACGTGCGACTGGCGTCGGGTCAGTTCGTCCCCGCGGAACTGGTCATCGTGGCGATTGGTGTTCGACCCGAGACGGGACTCGCGCGACTGGCGGGTCTCGCGATCGGCGAGCGTGGCGGCATCGCCGTCGACCAGTTCAACCGTACGAGTGTCGAGAACGTGTACGCGGTCGGTGACGCCGCCGAGAAGACGGACGCCCTCGACGGATCAGCCACCCTGGTACCGCTCGCCAATATCGCCAACCGCCACGGGCGGGTGGTCGCGGACCACATCGCCGGACGAATCGTGCGACCCCGCACCACCATTGGCACCGCCATCGTCAAGGTCTTCGACCTCACGATTGCGACAACTGGCTGGAACGAGAAGAGACTCATCGCCCAGGGTCGCTCATACTTCGCGGTCCACACCCACCCCACTTCGCACGCTGGCTACTACCCCGGGGCGAAATCCATGTGTCTGAAGATGCTCTTCGAGCCGTCGACGGGCAAGATCCTCGGTGCCCAAGGTGTTGGCAAGGAGGGCCTCGACAAGCGGATCGACGTAATCGCGACCGCCATTCGAGCCGGACTCACGGCTCCGGAACTCGCGGACCTGGAACTCGCCTACGCACCGCCGTTCGGTTCGGCGAAGGACCCCGTGAACATGCTCGGTTACATCGCTGAAAACGTCCTCTCGGGTTTGGTCGAGATAGTCCAGTGGCACGAGGTTGACGGGTATCGCGCACAGGGTGCGCAATTCGTCGACGTTCGCACGCCCGAGGAGTTCGCGCGCGGCACTTTACCTGGGGCGATCAATATCCCAGTCGACGAACTCCGCGAGCGAGCCGGCGAACTAGGCCACGGCGACATTGTCGTCAACTGTCAGGTCGGTCAGCGCGGTCACGTGGCGACGATGCTGCTCAACGAACTCGGCTTGCATGCGAAGAACCTGGACGGCGGTTACCGGACGTGGCACTGCTCGCCCGCGTCGATCGAACTCGAACCCGTTGGCTGAGTAACGGACAAGATTTATCAATACACCAAGAGAGAAAGGCAACTCCGATGTGCCACAAGGCAACCTGTAAGAAGTGCAATAAGGCCACCTGGAAGGGATGTGGGAACCACATCGAACAGGCTCTGGCCGGCGTACCGAAGAATCAGCGGTGCACGTGCGCCCAGAACAGCGCGGCGCCGAACGCCGGCGGAGGTCTGTTCGCTCGCCTTCGAGGTCGTTGAGACAGCGGATCTCCACATCCGTCGAGGTGGTCCTGCCAACGAAGCCTCGACTTCTCACATCATTTCGCGGGCCGCTCGGGTCTCGATCCCGACACCGTGAGAGTCAAACATCACTTTTGAAGATTGTCCACATCGGCATTCCTTATACTCGATGTCGTTTTGACCCAAACGACATTTTTGGTGACTTAAGTCCCCATTTTTTCTGAAGTGGCAATGTTTGGCGAATTCTAAGGTCGGGATCATGGAAACGTTTATTGCAGGCATATCCACTTTGTCGTTGGCTCGCTGGCAATTTGGCATCACCACTGTCTTTCACTTCCTCTTCGTACCGCTCACCATTGGCCTCGGTCTGTTGGTGGCGGTGCTGCAGACGGCGGCGTATCGAACAGGTGACCTGTCCTATGACCGGATGACCAAGTTCTTCGGCAAGTTGTTCCTCGTTAACTTCGCCATTGGCGTCGTCACGGGGATTGTCCAAGAGTTCCAGTTCGGTATGGATTGGTCTCGTTATTCGGTGTTCGTTGGCAACATCTTCGGTGCGCCGCTCGCCATTGAGGGCCTACTGGCCTTCTTCATGGAGTCCACGTTCTTAGGAATTTGGATCTTCGGAAGAGGAAGAGTCAGCAAGCGCATCCATCTCGCTTCAATCTGGCTGGTGAGCCTGGGCACCATTCTCTCCGCCGCGTTCATTGTGGCGGCGAACTCATGGATGCAGCACCCGGTCGGCTACACGATCGACGCGAAGACCCACCAGGCGGTCATGACCAACTTCTGGGCCGTCATGACGAACTCGACGTTCATCGCCGCCTACGGCCACGTGCTCGCGTCGGCGTTCCTCACGGGCTCGGTCTTCATGCTGGCCATCGCCGCCTGGCACCTGCGCAAGGGGCACGATCTGGCCGGGTTCGGCAAGGCCGCGCGAGTCGCCATCGTGGTGACCGTGCTCGCCTCGATAGCGACAATGTTCCTGGGCGACAACCAGGCGAAGGAGATGGAGGTTCAGCAGCCCATGAAGATGGCCGCGGCGGAAGCTCTTTACAACACGCAGAGTGGAGCGAGTTTCTCGCTCCTCACGATCGGTGACCTTTCGGACAACCCAGTGTTCCAAGTGCGCGTTCCCCATATCTTGAGCGTGCTCGCGACGAACACCTGGGACGGCAAGGTTCTGGGAATCAACCAACTGCAAAAGCAGGCCGCCAAGAAGTACGGCGCGGGAAGTTACGTGCCCGTGGTGTGGCTCTGCTACTGGTCGTTCCGCCTCATGGTGGGCCTCGGAATCCTGCTCTTCTTCCTCGGCGGCATAGCCCTCTGGCTCGTGCGCAAGCAACGCCTCGAAAAGTCGCCACGCTTCTTGCGCTTCGCGACCTGGATGGTATTGGCGCCGTTTCTCGCCAACTCCTTCGGATGGATATTCACCGAGGCCGGACGCCAACCCTGGGTGGTCTACGGACTTCTGAAGACCTCCAAGGCGGTAACGCTTATCTCGCCCGGATACGTCGCCACCAGCCTCATTGGATTCACCGCTATTTACTCACTCTTGGCAGTCATTGAAATCGGCCTCATGGTTCGACTCGCCAAGATCCCACCCGTCATTGAAACGCCTGAGGAAGCTGAGCGCGTTCCTGAGCTCATCTACTAGGAGAAACCATGTTGCTCGTACTTCATCCACTTTCGCCCAGCGGCCTTGAACAGTTGTGGTTCTTCTTGATACTCGTGCTCTGGCTGGGCTACTTCTTCCTCGAAGGGTTCGACTTTGGCGTGGGCACGTTGCTGCCGTTCGTGTCGAAGGACGATCTCGATCGCCGGACGGTCATCAACACCATTGGCCCAGTGTGGGACGGTAACGAAGTCTGGCTGATTACCGCGGGTGGGGCGACCTTTGCCGCCTTCCCGCTCTGGTACGCGACCGTCTTCAGCGGCTTCTACCTCGCGCTCTTCCTCATCCTCGCGGCGCTGATCTTTCGCGGAATGGCGTTCGAGTTCCGCCACAAGCGTGAGGACGTCAAATGGGTCATGTGGTGGGACCAGGCCATCTTCTGGGGCTCGGCGCTGCCTGCTCTCCTGTGGGGCGTGGCCTTCGCGGACTTCGTTCACGGGGTGCCGATCGCCGCCAACGCCACGTGGACCGGGAACTTCTTCGATCTCGTGAAGCCGTACGCCCTGCTCGGAGGACTCAGCACGCTGCTGCTGTTCACCCTTCACGGCGCCACGTACCTGGGCCTCAAGACCGAAGGCGACGTGCGCGTTCGTGCCCACAAGATCGCGCTGCGTCTTGCCCCGCTCACGTTCGTGGTCGTGACCGCGTTCCTCGCCTGGACGTACCAGACCGCTCACACGATGCACCACGTCGGCCTCGTCCCGCCGCTGCTGCCCATCGTTGGCCTGCTGGCCCTCGCTGGCGTGGGCTGGCTCGTTCGCGAGCATCTCGAGGGTTGGGCGTTCATCGCGACGGCGCTCGTCATCGTGGCGTTCTTCACGACACTGTTCTTGAACCTGTACCCCAATGTGCTGATCTCCTCGGTGAGCCCCCACTTCGACATCACCATCGTGGCAGCGGCCTCGCACCGCTACACGCTGGAGGTCATGAGCTGGGTCGCCTTGATCTTCACCCCACTCGTGCTGCTCTACCAGAGCTGGACGTACTGGATCTTCAAGAAGCGCGTGAGCCGTCCCGGTGAAGCCAACGAGACGCACCACACCGCCACGAACGTCTGATCCATGAGCAGGGCCGAACGGCCTTCGGCCCTGCTCGGACGACTTCGCCGCACTTCGCCGTTGGTGCGGCGAGCGCTCGTCGTGGCGGTGGTTCTGGGCCTGGTCTCGACAGCGGCGATCATTGGCCAGGCGGTCGCGTTGGCGTCGCTCCTGGGGGCACTCTTCCACAACTCGCACGCGGGAGTCCTCCGTGATGCGCTTGTCTTCATCGGAGCAACGACGCTGCGAATGCTCGCCGTCGGGCTCAGCGAGCCGGTGACGTCGCGAATCGCGAGCCCGATCCGGCGCGAGCTTCGCCGAAGGGCCCTCCGCCAGGTGCTCGCGGGCGGTCCGATGTCGAGCGTCGACGCGACCGTGCAGCTCTGCACCCGGGGCGTCGACGCCATCGAGTACTACATCGCCAAGTACGTGCCGTCGCTCGTTCTCGCGGCGATGGCCCCGGTGCTGCTGCTCGGATGGCTGGCGCTTCACGATCTATGGAGCGCGATCATCGTGCTCGTCAGCGTCGCGCTGCTCCCGGTCTTCATGATCCTGCTGGGCCTCGAGGCCAAGGAGAAGATGGAGCAACGCTGGCACGAGCAGCAGGAACTGGCGGGGTACTTCGGAGACGTCGTTCGCGGTATGACCGTGCTCAAGTCCTTCAACCGGTCGAGCGACGCGGTGAGGAATCTCGACGAGGTCGGCGAAGCACTGCAGCGCACCACCATGGGCACGTTGCGGGTGGCCTTTCTGTCGAGTTTCGCCCTCGAGCTCCTCTCCTCGCTCGCGACCGCGCTGGTCGCGCTGGTGCTGGGACTGCGTCTGCTGAACGGATCGCTCGGTCTCTCGACGGCCCTCGCGGTGCTGTTGCTGACCCCGGAGGTCTTTCTTCCCCTTCGCCGGTCGGCCGCGCAGTTCCACGCGTCCGCTGACGGCATCGCTGCGGCGACGGATCTGCTGGCGAGCCTGGAGGAACCCCGACACCGTGGTGTCGCGCCAGCGCCCGCCGCTGCGCCTTCAATCGAGATCCGTGACGTGGTCCTGACCCACGCTTCGAGGCACACGACGTCCGATACCCCGATCAGCGCGACGATCGACGCCGGAAGCCTCGTCAGCGTCGTTGGCCCATCGGGCTCGGGAAAGTCGACGCTGCTGCGTGTGCTCTGCGGGCTCGCAGAACCGAGAAGCGGCTCGGTGCTCGTCGACGGGGTGGACCTGGCGTCGATCGACCTCGGGTCCTGGCAGCGAAGAGTCGCGTGGCTGCCCCAGGATCCGGTGCTGCCCGGCGACACGGTTCGTGGCGTCGTCCAGATGGGCGACGACAGCATTGACGACTCGTCGATCGAGCGCGCGATGAACCAGGTGGGACTCGACCTCGACCTCGACCGTCCGCTGGGCGAAGGTTCGACCGAGCTCTCAGCGGGCCAGCGCCGCCGACTCGCCCTGGTGCGTTGCATCGTGAGGAACCCCCTCGTGCTGGTGCTTGACGAGCCGACCGCCCACCTCGACGCGCCGAACGCTCGGCTGGTCATCGAGGCGATCACCAAACTCTCCATGACCCGGATAGTCGCGACGCATCGACCGTTCGATGCCGACCAGTCCATCTCGCTCGAGGCGGCGGTGACCAATGCCAACTAGGGGAGTGGTCCGCCGAGCACTGGAGCAGGAGCGAGCGGCAATTCGCCGCGCCCTGTTCGCGGGTCTCCTGGTCACCTTTTCGACGATCGGCTTGAGCGGGACATCCGCATGGCTCATCGTCAGGTCGGCACAGGAGCCGGTGGTGCTCTCGTTGACCGTCCCGATGGGGCTCGTGCAACTCTTCGCGCTCTCCAAGGCCGCCGGTCGCTACCTCGAGAGGACCCAGACGCACCGGGCGGCGCTCGGCGTAATGGGACACGTCCGCGCCTCGGTAGCGCGTCTGCTCGAGCCGCTCGTGCCCTCGGGGCTGGGACCCAACAGCGCCGACGTGGTCGACGTCGTGCTGCGCGACGTCGAGCGAGTGCAGGACCTGCTCACCGCCGTGGCGGGTCCGCTGATCACGAGCGTTGTCGCCGGTCTCGTGACGGTCGCGGTCGCGGGCATCGTCGTCCCGTGGACTGCACTGATCTTGTTGACGGGGCTGGCGGTGAGCGCGGTGGCGCTGCCGCTACTGGCGTCGCGCCTCGGCGAGGCCAGCGAGGGCGAGATGGACCGGGTGCGAAGCGAGATGGTCTCGCTCTTCGACCGCATCGCCCAGGGCGGCGACGAGTACGTGATGACCGGCGCGTCGCTCTCGCTAGAACGCGAACTCAACGCCCTCGAGGACCGTTTCGACAGGGCCCTTCATCGTCGAACCGCGATGATGGGGGTGATCAGCGGTCTCACGGCCATGGTCTCGGGCCTCTGCGTCATCGGCGTCGTCGCTCTCACGGCGGTCGCGCTTCGCCGCGGCGAAGTGGGAGCGGCGCTCTTGGCGGTCCCGGCGTTGCTCAGCGTCACGGCACTGGAGCTCGTCGGCGGCGTGGCACCCTCGCTGGTTGGCCTTCGCGGCGACCGGACGGCCATGTCGAGACTCGAGGACCTTTCAGATATCGAGGCGCCCGTGAAGGAGCCTGAACTGCCGGGCCCCCTCGACGGGGGCGCCCACGAACTCGTGGCGAACGGAGTGGGGCGGAACTTCGAGGGGCATCAGGTGATCTCCAACGTGTCGCTGCAGCTGGCGAAGGGCGACGTCGTCGTCCTTGAGGGACCGAGCGGCGGGGGAAAGACGACGCTTGCGCGAGTGCTCGCCAAGTTCCTCGATCCGAGCCAAGGCTCCCTTCGAATCGGGACGTCGCGGTACGAGGACCTCCAATCACGCCAGGTCCGCGAGCTGGTCGGTTTCGTGGATGACGCCCCGCACGTGTTCGCGACCTCGTTCGCCGGGAACCTCCGGATAGCCCGGCCGGGCGCCAGTGTCGAGGAACTCGAGGCCGCCGTCGAGACGTCGGGCCTCTCCCCGTTGCTCTCGACGATGCCCGAAGGGCTCGACACCCAGTTAGGTGGGGCCAGCACCGGACTGTCCGGAGGCGAGCAGCGCCGCCTCGGAGTCGCGCGCGAACTCCTGCTGCGTCGCCCGGTCGTCATCTTCGACGAGCCAACCGAGGGCCTCGACGAGGAGACCGCGGCGAACGTCATGGCGTCGATCGTCAACCACTACCGAGACGGAGCGGTGCTCGTGATCTCGCACCGCGACGCGGACCTCGTGAACGCCACCCGGCGAGTGGTCCTTCGCGACGCAGCGCTCGTCGAACAGACGCACGTCCCGGTTCTTTGAAGCCAGGCCTCCCAACGCCGTGCGGAGCCGGGCAAGCCTTGCGGGCGCCAATCCGAAGGTGCGATAAGGTCGGCAGTGCCTCGCGGCAGCGAAGTTGGTGCGATTCCAACGCTGTCCCGCAACTGTAAGTGGCCTTCGATTGAAGACCATGTAGCCAGGTCGCCTGCTGCGAGGAGATTTGAAAGACAGCTCTCGAGGTAAGGAGCGGTCGTTCGGATATCCATCCGTCGTCCACACCACTTCGACGGAAAGGAGATATCCATGTTCAAGTTCCCCCGGTTATTCCTCGCACTCAGCGTGAGTGTTGTGGCGTTGCCCCTACTCGGTGCATCGATGGCGGGCGCGAGCAGCGCCGCAGCCCAGTGCGTCGTCTCGCTTTCGCCCACGGCGAGCGAGACCCTCTTCGCCATCGGCGCGGGTCCCCAGGTCCAAGCGGTCGACTCCGACTCGGACTTTCCGACGTCGGGCCTGCCCGCCAAGCGCATCAACGCCCTCAACCCGAGCGTTGAGGCGGTCATAGGAATCTGCAAGACCTCGGCGTCGCACCCGTCGACGAAGCCGGACCTGGTGATCATCTCCTACGACGCGAACCAGATCAAGGAGAAGTTGACCGGGCTCGGCGTCAAAGTCGTGGAGCAGGATGCTCCGTCGAACCTCGCGGGGGCGTACGGAGAGATCACCCAGCTCGGCGCACTCACCGGCCACGTCAAGAAGGCGGATGACCTCGTGGCGTCGCTGAAGCAGACCATCAAGACCGACGTCGCGTCGATGCCCGCGCACCCGAAGAAGAAGGTGACGCTCTACTACGAGCTCGATCCCACGTACTACTCGCTCACGAGCGACACGTTCGTCGGCTCGCTCTTGAAGGACCTCGGGGCGCTCAACGTCGCCGACGCGGAGTCCACGAGCGCCGACGCCGGCTATCCGCAGCTGAGCGCCGAGTACATCGCGAGCGCGAACCCGAAGTTGATCCTCCTCGCCGACACCGTGTGCTGCAAGATGACCCCCGCGAAGGTCGCCAAGCGCGCCGGCTTCGCCAAGGTGAACGCCGTCGTCAACGGAAACGTCGTGAACCTGAACGACGACGTCGCGTCACGCTGGGGGCCGCGCCTCGGCATCTTGATGAACGAACTGACCAAAGCGGTGAAGGGCGTGCTGAAGGACCCGAAGGCCTGGAAGTAACGCGGTGGTGGCCAACCCTCCGACCCGTCGCCGGGTGGCGATAGTGGCGACGCTGACCGTCGTGGGTCTCGTCGTCGCCATGGTCTGCGGGATGGTCGTCGGGCCGACGTCCATCGGGACCTGGCGGGTCATCGGCGACGTGTTCAGCCACGTGGGCATCGGCCGCAGCACGTTGAGCGGGCTCCAGTCGACGATCATCTGGCAGCTTCGCGCGCCGAGGATGGTCCTCGGGCTGCTCGCCGGGGCGATGCTGTCGGTCGCGGGCGGCACCTACCAGGGCGTCTTTCGAAACCCGCTCGCCGACCCCTACCTGCTCGGCGTCGCCGCCGGCGCCGGGCTCGGGGCGACGTTCGCCATCGTGGGGGCGGGAACGGGCGTCGCGACGCCCACCTGGACACCCCTGCTCGCCTTCCTCGGGGCCATGGTCGCGGTGTCGTGCACGTGGCTGATCGGCGGAAGGGGAATGCGCTCGAACGCCTCGACGCTGATCCTCGCGGGCGTGGCGGTGTCGGCGATGCTCACGAGCATGCAGACGTTCCTGCAGCAGCAGTCGTCCTCGAACTCGATCGCGCGGGTCTACATATGGCTGCTGGGCTCGCTCGCGAGCGCGAACTGGCACTCGGTGACGATGGTGCTGCCGTACGTGGCGCTGTGCACGCTGATCTGCGTGGCGTCGGGCCGGGCCCTCGACGTGATGAGCGTGGGGGAGGACGAGTCGAGGTCGCTCGGGATCCGCGTGCGCCAGGTTCGCTTCGTCGTGATCGCCGCGTCGTCGCTTGGCACCGCCGCGATCGTCTCGGCGGTCGGGCTCATTGGCTTCGTGGGCATCATCGTGCCCCACATCGTGCGCCTGCTCGTGGGCACCTCGTACCGGCGGATCCTGCCGATCTCGGTCGCGTTCGGCGCGATGTTCCTGGTGTTCGCCGACACCATCGCGCGAACCGTGATGGCCCCCTCGGAGCTTCCGTTGGGTGTCGTTACCGCGGTCATCGGCGCGCCGGTGTTCGTCCTGATCCTGAGCCTTCGAAGGCCGATAGTCCGATGAATGCGGTGGAGATACGTGACCTGACGGTGAAGGCCGGTTCCGCGACGCTGGTGTCGGACGTCACGCTCAGCATCGAGTCCGGCACCTGGTGCACGATCGTCGGGCCGAACGGCGCGGGCAAGACCACCCTCGTCGAAACGGTCGCCGGGTTGCGGCGCATCGCGAAAGGCTCGATCGCCATCTCGGGCCACTCGCTCAGTTCGCTCCACGAGCGCGAGCGCGCGCGCCTGGTGTCGCTCGTGCCCCAGCATCCCGAGGTCCCGAGCGGCATGACGGTGCGCGACTACGTGTCGCTCGGGCGCGTCGCGTACCACGGGCTGCTGCGCGCGCCGAGCGCCGGCGACCGTCGCATCGTCGAGACAGTGCTCGAGCGGCTGTCCCTCCTCGAGTTCTGTGATCGAGACGTCGTGACGCTGTCGGGGGGCGAGCGTCAACGCATGGTGCTCGGTCGCGCGCTCGCCCAGTCGACCATGGTGATCGTGCTCGACGAGCCGATCACCGGACTCGACTTGCGCCATCAGATGGAAATCCTGGAGCTCTTGAAGACCGAGGTCCAAGAGTGCGGGCTCACCGTCGTGGCGACGCTGCACGACCTCACGCTCGCGGGCCAGTTCGCGGACCGCCTGGTGCTGCTCGACAAGGGCAACGTCGTGCTCGACGGTCCCGCTCGCGAGGTGGTTCGTAGCCCCGAACTCTCCGAACGGTACGGGATGAACCTGCGCGTCGTCGACGTGGATGGCAGCGACGTGGTCGTTCCCGTTCGGCATTGATTGACATTATTTCTCCGTGACCGCGCGAGAGCCGCAGGGGCGGGGTGATTACCCGCTGGTATCGATGAAGTTCACGCCGATGACACGTGAGGCGAGTGCTTCATCGCAAATGCCAGACGGGTGCGACGTTGCTTTCCAATAGACTTGGCAAAAGTAGCGAAGGGAAAAACGTGCGACGCACGCGAATCGTAGCCACCATCGGACCGGCCTCAGACACCGACGAAGTCCTTTTGGCGCTGGTCAAGGCCGGGGTGGACGTCTTTCGTCTGTCCTTCGCCCACGGCGACATTCCCTCCTGCATCGAGCGGCTGCGTCGCGTGCGGGCCCTCGCTCCGGACCTGGCGATCATGGTCGACATTCCCGGACCGAAGATCCGCGCCGGCTCCTTCGGCACGGCTCCCGTCACCCTCACCGTTGGCCACGAGATGGAGCTGTACGAGGCGTTCGGCGAGACGTCCACATCCGAGCGGATTACCGTCGAGCGCGTCGATATCCTTTCCCAACTGAAGCCGGGCGACCGCATCCACATCGGTGACGGCGGAGTGTCACTCCAGGTCATCGCGTCGGGCAAGGTCACCAAAGCGCTGGTCACTTCCGGCGGAGCGGTCATGGGCAAGCCCGGCCTCTCGCTTCCCTCCTCGATCCTCAACGACCGCCTGCCCACCGAGGACGACCGTGCCCGGCTCGAGGCGCTTCGTTCCGAGGAGTTCGAGATCCTCGCGGTCTCGTTCGTCCGCTCGGCCTTCGACGTGGTGTCGGTGCGCACCGTCTTGTCTCGCGACGACGTCATGATGATGGCGAAGATCGAAACCGGCGAGGGCGTCGAGAACCTCGACGAGATCATCGCCGTGTCCGACGCCATCATGGTCGCCCGGGGCGACCTCGGGGTGCGCATGCCGATCGAAGAGGTCCCCCACCTGCAGAAGCTCATCGTGCGCCACGGAATCCGCTACGCGCGGCCCGTCGTGGTGGCGACCCAGATGCTCGAGTCGATGACCCACGCGCAGGTGCCAACCCGCGCCGAGGTGACCGACGTCGCGAACGCCGTCCTCGACGGCGCGAGCGCCGTGATGTTGAGCGGTGAAACAGCCATTGGTGACGACCCCGTCGGCACCGTGATCACGATGGACCGCATCGTGAGTCGCGCCGAGGAGTCGTTCGACTACGCCAAGTGGGGATCGTCGCTCGGCGTGCAGCAGATCGTGGGCACCGGCACCCAGTCCACGCGGATCACCGCGGCAATCACCGGCGCCGCCTGGCGAGCGGCGATGGAGGAGAAGGCCGTCGCCATCGTGGCGTGTACCCGATCGGGCATGACCGCGAGGGCCATTTCGCGCTTTCGACCGCCGATGCCGATCATCGCGATCACCCCGAGCGAGTCAACGGCGCGCCAGCTGAAGAGCTCCTGGGGTGTCCAGGAAGTCTTCATGTCGCCCTCGACGGACATCGACGAGCTCTGCGACTTCGCCATCGCCCAGATCATGAAGGCGGGCATCGCCCAATCGGGCGACCCCGTTGTGATCATGGCCGGTTCGCAGTCGGGTGGTGCCGCGATCACCGACACCGTTCGAATGGTCATCGTCCCTTGACCCTGGTGGTGCCGGGGTAGTCGAACCCGGGCACATGGCGCAGGACCACGCCTCTCTTGAACTTGAGTGAGGCCATGGTGAGCGATTCTTCGCCAGGATTTCGTGAAGTCGCGTTTCTGGCCACGTCACGCCCCTCATCGAGACGGCGTCTTTTGAAAACGCTGGCAACGGCGGGCGACTGCGGTGGTTGAGGGCGCACTCTCATGCTCATCCAGGAGTAGTTCGGCGAAACTCCTGACAACCACTTCACGTCGGTCTCCGGGTGGTCGGCGCTTCGGCTCAGCCTAAAATCTCGCATCGAAGGACAAGCCGTCATCCGTTGATTTGCTAGGCATCCTCCAATTAGTTATTCAAAACATCTATTCTCCGTGAGTGGCAAAAATGGAAAAGGGCACGAATCTTCTGTCGTGTCACTGGGGTGAGATCATGAAGCGTCGAGGACTGCAGGGGCTATCGAAAATCCGCAAGGGCGTAGTGACGAGCTCACTCGTGACGCTCCTGGCTCTGGGTACGCTTCCCTCATTAGCTGGCGCGGTCACCACGGTGACGTCCGGCACGACCTTGACCAATACGTACAGCTACACGGGTGCTACCGAAACATTCACGGTGCCGGCGAACGTGACACAGCTCACCTTGACCATCACGGGCGCCGAGGGCGGACGGGGTGGACGAGACGCGGCGGGCACCGCCCCGGCCGGTGGTTACCAGGGAGTGGTGACCGGGACGATTTCGGTGGTCCCGGGTCAGGTCCTGACCATCGGAGTGGGCCGAGGTGGCGCCAACTCGCCTGTTTGGAATACCTGCTCGACGGGAGCCAACCAGCCAACGGGAGACCCCAGCGATGCGGTGGGCGGGACGAATCCCCTGAGTGGGTACGGGGGAGGAGCCGGCGGAGCGCCGGGCGCTTCAGGTTGCTCCGGCTATGGCGGTTCGGGCGGCGCCGCTTCGGTGGTGGAAATCGGCACGGCAGGCGCTCCCACGAGCGTGGCGACAATTGTGGGGGGCGGCTCGGGTGGCTCGGGTGGCAGCGGCCAGTTCTCCCCGACACTCGGTCAAATCTCGCTTCCAACATTTTTCGCGCGCCCCGACGCGACGACGACGACCGGTGAAGACGGCGAGTCGGTGTACACCGCGTGCCATCAGGTCACCGGTGAGCAGTGTGATGGGGGCGGCGGCGCCGGAGGTGGCGGCGGCGCGCAGGGGGGATCTGCCGGATTCGTGGAGTTTGGATCAGGAACGTCGGACGAATGGTTTGGGCTGGGCGCCAATCCCGGAGAGAACTCGACCGGCGGACTCAGTGGCCTCGGCTCGCAGTACGGCTACTACAGCGACGATAACGCCAACGGTTCAGTCGTGCTGTCGTACTCGACCGGAGCCCCGGGGGCGCCAACTAACGTCAATGGAGCGCCCGGCAATTCGCAGGTGAACGTCTACTGGTCGGCGCCCTCGTCGAGCGGCGACGCGGCCATCAGCGGCTACGCGGTGCAGTATTCGACGAGTCCGTACTCCTCATGGGCCGCCGCGTCAATGTGCACGGACACGGCAACTTCGTGCACGGTAACCGGTCTCGTCAATGGAACGAACTACGAATTTCGAATCGCCGCGGTGAACTCGATCGGTCAGGGTCTCTACTCGTCCCCGTCAGCCCCCGTGGCCCCGTCGGGCCCTCCGGGTGCCCCGACGATCACGGGTCTGACACCCTCGGACGGATCGCTCTCGGCGTCATTCAACGCGGCGACTTCGGCACTCCCACTACTCGACTATCAGTACTCACTTGACGGAGGAGTCACGTGGGTCTCGGGTGGTGCGACGTCGTCACCTCTGGTCATCAGTGGCCTCACGAACGGGACGGAGTATTCAGTGGAGCTTCGCGGGGTCAACTCGGCCGGCTCCGGCGCCGCTTCATCTCCCGTCACGGGGACCCCGAGCGCCCTTCCGGGCGCTCCGACCATCACGACCATCACACCGGGATCCGACGGCACTTCGCTCACGGTGGCGTTCGTTCCCGGCTACAGCGGCGGCTCAGCCATCACCAGTTATCAGTACGCGACGAGCGTCGGTGCCGGCACCGACGCGTTTGGCACGTGGACCACCGCGTCGGGAACCTCGTCACCACTCACCATCACGGGGCTCGCGAATGGCACGACCTATAGCGTCGAGTTGCGGGCACTCAACAGAGATGGAGCGGGTCCTGGATCGGTCTACGAAGTGGGCGTCACGCTGACCGCACCCGAAGCGCCATCGATCACGAACATCACGCCGGGTAATTCGACTCTTCAAATCACCTATGCACCGTACACATCGGCGAACGACGGGGGATCGCCGATCTCGGGGATCGACTACTCACTTGACGGCGGCGCAACATGGGTGAACGCAGGCACGCTGTCAGATCCCTTCACCATCTCTTCACTGACCAACGGCACCGCCTACAACGTCATACTCCGGGCGGATAACGGTGTTGGATCGAGCGCCAGTTCGACCCCGGCGTCGGCGACGCCGCTGACGATTCCTGGCGCGCCGACGCAGGTCATGGCGACCGGCGGTCCGTCGTTGGCTCACGTGTCATGGAGCGCTCCGGCGAGCAATGGCGGGGCCACGGTGTTGAGCTACACCGCGTCAGCGTTTAGTACTTCTTCGGGCGGCAGCGCGATCGCAACATGCACCACGTCGGCCCTGTCCTGCGATGTCGCGGGACTTACTAACGACACGACGTACTACTTCTCGGTGATCGCCACGAACGCCGCCGGCGCCGGAGCCCCTTCCAGCCCGAGAGTCACCGCTGAGCCGGTGGCGCTGCCAGGAGCGCCCACCATTTCCGCCCTCACCGCCGGTAATTCGTACCTTGCGGTGCCGTTCAGTGCCGGGACCCAGGACAGCAACAATCCCGTGACTTCCTACCAATATTCGACCGACGGCGGAAGTAGTTGGCAGGCCGCCTCGGAGGCGAGCTCGCCAATCACAATCTCGGGACTGACCAACGGAACGTCGTACACCGTTGAGCTCCGTGCGCTTAGTGCCAGTGGCGCGGGAGCGCCTTCGAACAGTGAAGTGGGAATGCCGTACGCCGCGCCCGACGCCACGTCGAACGCCACGACGAGTTACGTCGCGGGGAGCGGAAACGTGACCGTGAGTTGGCTCGCGCCAAATGACAATGGCGCGGCGATTGCCAGTTATACCGTCACGGCGTTCAGCGCCGCCGTTGGCGGGGCTCAAAGGTCCACCTGCACGACGTCGAGTCTTAGTTGCACGTTGGGTGGGCTGAGCAATGGAACGACTTACTACATATCAATTCAGTCCGTAAACATCCACTCGCAGTACAGTCTGCGATCGTCGCCCCTCATCCCGGTTGTTCCGGGGGCTTCTTCGACAGTGACGTTGGCGGAGAACCCCGCTTCGTCCACCTTCGGCCAGTCGGTGACGCTCACCGCGACGGTGACGACCGGGGCTAACGGCACCGTCAACTTCGAAGCCGGGGGCGCGACGATTGGTTCGTGTGGGGCTGTAACGGTGTCGTCGGGGAGCGCACAGTGCGTGACGTCGGCACTGGCGGTCGGCACTGACATACTGCAGGCCCAGTACTCGGGCAACTCGACGTACGCGTCATCTACCAGTTCGTCGACCAGTTTCACGGTGGGCGCGACCAGCCAGTCCGCTCTCTCGGTTGCCTCGCTCTCGACGACCTTCGCCCCGAGTCCCAATAGTTCCGCGACCTTGGCCACCACGGGCGGCTCAACTTCGGGGGTGGTGACGTACGTGGTGGGGGTTTCGGGCAACTCCGCCGGATGTTCAGTGACCGGATCTCTCCTCACGTATAGCTCATCGGGTAGTTGCTCACTTGTGGCAACCATGGCTGGAAGCACTGACTACAACCCCGTGTCATCTTCGAGCACATTGTTCACGGTCAACCAGGCGGCGTCCTCCACGTCACTTGGCGTAAACCCTTCCTCATCCACCTTCGGTGACTCGGTGACGCTTACCGCGACCGTGACGACCGGGGCCAGCGGCACCGTCAACTTCGAGGTCGGGGGCGCGACCATTGGATCGTGTGGGGCTGTAACGGTGTCGTTGGGCAGCGCACAGTGCGTGACGACCGCGACACCCGGAGGGTCCGGCGAATCACTAACGGCCGTCTATTCAGGTGATGGCAATTTCACGACGTCGACGAGCCCCCCACTTTCCTTTGACGTGGGCCAGTCCGTCCAACGCGCACTCACCCTGACTTCACTCTCGGGCGCGTCGGGAACGGATTTGACCCTCACGAGTTCCGGCGGTTCGGGCACCGGAGCGGTCACGTATCTGGTGGCGGATGGAACCGTCGCCTGCGCACAACCCAGTCCCGGAGTCCTGCGCTCGGCCGGTCCGGGTACGTGCCTGGTCACCGTGATGAAGGCCGATGACGTGGACTACGCGAGCGCGAGTTCCGTCGTGACAACGGTCGCCCTGTTGGGATCCCAGAGTCTTACGTTCACCTCGTCAGCTCCCCGTAGCGTCGTCGTGGGTGGCACCTACGCGCCGGTTGCCACTTCGAGCGCCGAACTCGGGGTCGTGCTCACCATTGACTCGTCGAGCTCGTCGGTGTGCACTTTGAGCGGGGCGACGGTCACGTTCCGAAGCCCTGGAGTCTGTGTGATCGACGCCAACCAGGCCGGGAACTCGAACTACCTGCCCGCCAGCCAGGTCCAGCAGAATGTTCAGGTTGGCGCCGCCGTGAGTGCGACAGTCCCCTCGGCGCCTCTCAATGTCACTGCCAACGCGTCCGGAGGTGGAGTGTTGGTGTCGTGGTCAACTCCCGCGAGTTTGGGGACATCACCGATTGTCGGCTACACCGTCTCCGCGTCACCGGGCAGTGCTACCTGCTCAACCACAGGGGCAACGAGCTGCACGCTGGTGGGACTTCTCAGCACCACAACGTACACGATCTCGGTTGTCGCCCTCGACAGTGAGGGCAGTTCATTTGCGGGCACCACGACGTTCCCGGCAACAGGAATCCCATCGTCGGTGCCCTCGGCGCCGCTAGGAGTCGACGTATCGATCAAGAACCTGAGCGCGGTGGTCACCTGGAATGCTCCATCCTCGGACGGTGGCTCAGAGATTGTCCGCTACGAGGTGGTCGCGTCGCCGGGGAACTTGCACTGCACCACGAACGGCGAGACCAGTTGCACCGTCAATGGTCTCAACGCCGGACAGACCTACCGCTTCTCGGTCATTGCAATCAATGCGACGGGCTCTTCTGCTCGCGGGGTATCGGGCTCGTCGAGGACCGCAGTCGGTCAGATCGTGGTCACAGCCAGATTTGCCTTCGACTCCTTCGCCCTCACGACCGCTGACAAGCACGCGCTGCAGAGACTGGCCAAGACCGTGGTCAACTCGAGGATTCGTCGGTTGACTCTGACGGGATACGCCGATAGCGCGGGCAGTCACGTTTTCAACGACGTCCTAAGTGGACGGCGAGCGTACGAAGTGGGTCACTATCTGTTCGCGCAAGTCCACTCGCTGGGTTACAAGACTTTGCAGCTCAATGAGGCTGGAAAAGGAATCCGCAGGGCCGGGCGCAGCAGCGCCGAGGACAGAATCGTCATCATCGAGAACTAGATGTTCTGCCCCCGACAGGTTGCTGACGTACCTGGCGGGCGTGACGGACCCCCGTGCCGACGTGCACCGGCGCAAACATGAACACGAACGGTCGGCACCCGGCTGAGAGAGATCGCGCTATGGACGAGAATCGGCGCGACGACGACGACGGCCGGCGCGAGCGCTGCAGTCGGCGGTTGGTGTCTTTGCCCACGGGGCGCCCACGCTGGCGTCGAACTCACCGAACTTGACGGGACATAATGGAACGGTGGCCAACTCTTCAAAGCTCCTACAAGTCTGGCCAATCGATGGTCAGGCCTCTGTCTTAGTGGTGCCCCCGGCAGGAATCGAACCTGCGCACATGGCTTCGGAGGCCAATGCTCTATCCGCTGAGCTACGAGGGCTTCCGAGCCAGCCTACCGGACTAGGTTGCGATGCCCCACCTTGGCGCACCACGTCAACTTCTAAGGTGCACGTATGAGCGCTGAACCGATACTCGCCTCGCTGATGCCCGACACCGCGACGCTGCACGGTGACGACGTCACGATCGGCGGGGTCTCGTTGCGCGATCTCGCCGCGACCTACGGCACGCCGCTGTTCGTCTACGACGAGTCGACGCTGCGTTCGCGTTGCCGCGAGGCGGCGAGCGCCTTTGACGACGGGGTGGCCTTCGCGTCGAAGTCGTTCCTCTGCGGGGCAATGGCCCGTCTGGCCTTCGAAGAGGGCCTCTGCATCGACGTGGCGACCGGGGGCGAGCTCGACATCGTGCTTCGATCCGGAGTCCCCGCGAGCCGGATCATCGTGCACGGCAACAACAAGTCGCACGACGAGCTCGAGCGCGCCGTCGCCGTCGGCGTGCATCGGCTAGTGGTCGACAGCTTCGACGAGATCGAGCGGATCCGCTCGCTGGTCACCCCCAGCGCAACGCTCGACTGCCTGATCCGGGTCACGCCCGGGGTCGAGGCGCACACGCACGAGTTCGTGCGCACCGGCCAAGAGGACACCAAGTTCGGGTTCTCGGTGATGACCGGCGATGCGCGCAAGGCGATCTCGCTCGTGAGCGAGATCCCTGGGGTCACCCTGCACGGCGTGCACGCGCACATTGGCTCGCAGATCTTCGAGGTCGACGGTTACCTCGAAACGATGAAGATTCTCTGGGACTTCACGAAGGACGACGGCTTCGACGAGCTCTGCATTGGCGGAGGCCTTGGCGTTGCCTACGTTGCGGACGAGCGCGCGCCGTCGATTTCGCAGTGGGCCGCCGCCCTTCGAAGGGCCGCCGAGGAGGTCGGACTCGACGCCAGGATTCGTCTCCTCGCCGAGCCCGGGCGGGCCATCGTGGCCCAGGCGGGCATGACGCTCTACCGCGTGGGCGCGGTGAAGCCGGTCACCCAACGCACCTACATGGCCGTCGACGGCGGGATGAGCGACAACCCCCGGCCCGTCCTCTACGGGTCGGGCTACGAGGCGTTCGACGTGGACCACCCGCTCGCGCCGCGCCCCCAGGAGGTGCGCCTCGTGGGCAAGCACTGCGAGAGCGGCGACGTGCTCATCGACGAGGCGTGGCTGCCCAGTGAAACCGGCGTGGGCAGCGTCATCGCGACGCCGGTTACCGGCGCCTACGGCTACTCGATGGCCTCGAACTACAACCGAGTGCCGCGCCCCGCGGTGGTGTTCGTGGGCGACGGTAAAGCCCGCGAAGTGCTTCGCCGTGAGACCTTCGACGATCTCGCGTGCCTCGAGGCGTGAAGTTTTCAATATCGTGATTGCGGTTAGCCTTATTCAATGAACACGCCGAGAATTCGCGTCGGAGTTATTGGGGCTGGATTTGTGGGCGGCGCCCTCGTCCAGCTGTTGAGCGACGAATCTCGCCACATTGCCCTGCTCGACGCGGCGACCGCGTCGCTCGAGGTCGTCGGCGTCGCGGTGCGCGACGCGCAGAAGCCCCGCGCGGGCATCGATCCGGCCCTGCTCACCACCGACGCCCTGGCGCTCGCCAACCGCGAGGACCTCGACATCCTCGTCGAACTCGTCGGCGGCGTCGAGCCCGCGCGGACCTACATCGTGGCGGCGCTTCGCCGCGGGGTCTCGGTCGTGACGGCGAACAAGGCGCTGATGGCCGAGTGCGGCACCGAGCTCAGCCAGATCGCCCACGAGCACGGCGCGGACCTCTTCTACGAGGCGGCCGTCGGGGGCGGCATCCCGATCCTGCGGGCCCTTCGCACCTCGCTCGCCGGCGAGCGCATCGAGCGCGTGATGGGCATCGTGAACGGCACGACGAACTTCGTCCTCTCGAAGATGACGAGCGAGGGCAGCGACTACGACGTCGCGCTCGCCGAGGCGCAGGCCCTCGGCTACGCCGAAGCGGACCCGACCGCCGACGTCGAAGCCTTCGACGCCGCCGCCAAGGTGCAGATCCTCTCGTCCCTGGCGTTCGGAACCGAACTGAGCGGCGAGGAGATCTACCGCGAGGGCATCACCGGCGTGCGTGCCATCGACGTGGACTTCGCCCGGCGAACCGGCTACGTCATCAAGCTGCTCGGCGTCGCCGAGCGGGTGGGCGAGCACGGCATCTCGCGCCGCGCCCATCCGGCCTTGGTCCCGGTGGAGCATCCGCTCGCCTCGGTGCACGGTGCGATGAACGCGGTGTTCGTCGAGGGGGCCAAGAGCGGCCCGCTCATGTGGCTCGGACAGGGCGCGGGCGGAGAACCTACCGCCACGGCCGTACTCGGCGACGTGCTCCACGCCGCGCGCAACCGCGTCAGCGGCCGCCACGACGTTCCCTTCAGCGTTGACGACCGGCTGCAAAGCGTCAGCGCCGGCGACATCAAGAGCGTCTTCTACATCAGTCTCGACGTGCTGGACGAGCCCGGAGTGCTCGCGAGCGTCGCGGGCATCTTCGGGAACCACGGCGTCTCGATCCAGTCAATGGAGCAGTCGGGCTTCGGCGACGAGGCGCGGCTGTCGTTCGTGACCCACTCGGCTCTCACGCAGAACGTGCACGCCACGATTGATGATCTGGCCAAACTGGAGTCGGTCGACTCCGTTGGCGCTTGTTTTCGCGTGATCGATGGGGGTGCAGCATGATTGGCTGGAAGGGTCTGATCAAGGAGTACGCCGAGTGGTTCGACCTCGAAGGGGTGCACGACGTCGTCACGCTGCAAGAGGGCAACACGCCTCTGCTCTACGCCGAGCGCCTCTCCGAGCGTGTGGAAGCCGACGTCTGGCTGAAGTACGAGGGGCTGAACCCCTCGGGCTCGTTCAAGGACCGCGGCATGACGATGGCGATCACCAAGGCGAAGGCCCTGGGAGCCAAGACCGTCATCTGCGGCTCCACCGGCAACACGTCCGCCGCCGCCGCCGCGTACGCCGCGAAGGCCGGCATGGACTGCGTCGTGCTGGTGCCCGAAGGGAAGATCGCGATGGGAAAGCTCGCCCAGGCGATCGTCTACGGCGCCCAGGTCATTCAGATCCGCGGGAACTTCGACCAGGCGCTCAACCTCGCGCGCGAGCTCACCCAGCACCTGCCGATCACCATCGTCAACTCGATCAACCCCGACCGCATCGAGGGCCAGAAGACCGGGGCCTTCGAGATCGTCGACGTGCTGGGCAAGGCCCCCGACATCCTGTCGATCCCCGTCGGGAACGCGGGCAACATCACCGCCTACTGGCGGGGCTTCACGCAGTACCACTTCGCCGGCAACGCGAAGACGCTGCCCCGGATGTGGGGCTTCCAAGCGGCCGGCGCCGCCCCGATCGTGCTCGGCCACCCGGTCACGAACCCCGAGACCATCGCCACGGCGATCCGCATCGGCAACCCCGCGAGCTGGGTGCCCGCTCTCGAAGTGATCCACGAGTCGCTGGGCGATATCCGCGCCGTCACCGACGACGAGATCCTCGACGCCTATCGGTACGTGGCGCGTTACGAGTCGATCTTCTGCGAGCCCGCGTCGGCCGCGTCGGTCGCCGGAATCCTGAAATTCGGCGTTCCGAAGGGCTCGACGGTCGTCTGCGTCCTGACGGGCAATGGTCTCAAGGACCCCGACACCGCGGTGGACACGAGCGAGAAGCCGGTGGTCGTCGACGCCACGCTGAAGGCCCTTCTCGGGGAGCTTTCCTAGGAATCGAGAGTGTGCTTGCGTTCGTGCGAACGTCGGCTACACTTCTAATTGTCGTACGCGTCCGGCCTCTCGCCGACGTGCGGAACTCTTCCTAACTCGACATCTCTTGTTTTTCTTCTCCGTTCTGCTGAACTTCTGCGAGCGGTGAGAAAGGAACACCAATGGCTGCAAAGCCCACCCCAGACCGTTCAGATCTCGAGTCGAAGACTCGCGAAGATCTCCAAACCATCGCCAAAGTGAAGGGCGTGGAAGTCTCCACACGCGCGAGCAAGGCTGCACTCATCGAGTCGATCATGGGCGACGTGCCCTCGTCCAAGCCGAGCGCCTCGTCCGCGTCGAGCGACCAGCCGAGCACCCGGGCCGTTCGCTCGCGGCGCACGGTAGCGACCCCCGAGGACGACTTCGACGCCCTGCTCGGCGAGTTCGTCCCGGACACCAAGTCGAACGCCAAGTCGAACGGCAAGGGTGACGCCTCGAGCGTCACCGCCTCCGCGTTGGCGGAGGCCGCGCCCGCTTCCAACGAAGCCCCCGTCGAGCGCCAGGCTCCCGTCGAGCGCCAGGCTCGCCAGAACAACCAAGGCAACCAAGGCAACCAGAACAACCAAGGCAACCAGACCCGCGAGCGCCAGCCCCGCGACTTCTCGAACGAGCCCGGCGGACGCAACCGCCGCAACCGCCGCAACCGCCCCACCGGCCGCGAGCGCTTCGGCGGCGAGGCAATGCCCAACGCCGACCAGCCCTACGCGGGCGAGCTCGTCGAGGTGGAGGGTCTGCTCGACCTTCGCGACGACGGCTACGGCTTCTTGCGCACGAAGGGCTTCCACCCGTCGCCCAACGACGTCTACGTCTCGATCAACCAGGTCCGTCGCTACCACCTGCGAAAGGGCGACTCCATCGTCGGCGGATTCCGTCCGGCGGCGTCGAACGAGAAGTACCCGGCGCTGCTCCGTGTCGACAGCGTCGCCGGAGTCGACCCCGAGGTCGCGCGCCTGCGACCGCGTTTCGAGGACCTCACGCCGTTGTTCCCCGACGAGAAGCTGAAGATGGAGACTCCCGCGGGAAAGACCGACCTCACGCCGCGCATCGTCGACCTCTTGGCGCCCATTGGAAAGGGCCAGCGCGGACTCATCGTGTCGCCACCCAAGGCCGGCAAGACCACGGTTATGAAGCAGATCGCGCAGTCCATCGAGGAGAACAACCCCGAAGTGCACCTGATGGTACTCCTGGTCGACGAGCGTCCCGAGGAAGTGACCGACATGCGCCGAAGCGTGCGCGGCGAAGTGATCGCCTCGACCTTCGACCGACCCGCCGAGGAGCACACCCACGTCGCCGAGCTCTGCATCGAGCGTGCCAAGCGCCTCGTCGAGCAGGGCCGTGACGTCGTCATCATCCTCGACGGCATCACACGCCTCGCGCGCGCCTACAACCTCGCCGCCCCGGCGACCGGACGAATCATGTCCGGCGGCGTCGACTCGGGAGCGCTCTACCCGCCGAAGAAGTTCTTCGGCGCCGCGCGAAACATCGAAGAAGGCGGCTCGCTGACCATCGTCGCGAGCGCGCTCGTCGAGACCGGTTCCAAGATGGACGAGGTCATTTTCGAGGAGTTCAAGGGCACCGGCAACATGGAGCTGAAGCTCGACCGCCGGCTCGCCGAGCGTCGCCTCTACCCGGCGATCGACGTCAACGCCTCGTCGACCCGCCACGAGGAGCTGCTCTTCAGCCGCGACGCCCTGCCCCAGGTTTGGAAGCTGCGCCGCGTGCTGAACGGCCTGGCGTCCGAGGGCCGCGAGGCCGCTGGACTCGAGCTCTTGATCGACAAACTCAAGTCCACACGCAGTAATGACGAGTTCCTGGCCGAGATCGCCAGGGGCCCCGCTCCGACCAGTTGATTTTCCTGTAAACTTGACCTTCGCAACAAGGAGCACTCATGAAGCCAGATATTCACCCCAAGTACGGCGAAGCAACCGTCACCTGCTCGTGCGGCAACACCTTCACGACCGAGTCGACCAAGGCCGTCATGACCATTGAGCTTTGCAACGAGTGTCACCCCTTCTTCACCGGTAAGCAGAAGCTGGTCGACACTGGTGGACGCGTCGAGCGTTTCCAGCGTCGCTACGCGCAAAAGACCAACAAGGCGCGCGCTCCCAAGGCGTAAGCCTCCGAGCGCTCACCAACCTTCGTGCGCTCTGTTGACGAGACCCTGAACGTTCTTCAGGACGAACTTCACTCCGTCGAAGCGGCCCTCGCCGAGCCCGACGTCGCGAGCGATCTCACGCGCCTGCGCGACCTGTCGCGCCGCCACAAGGAGCTCGCCGAGATCAACCACGCCTGGCAGGAGCTGAAGGCCGCCCAGGAAGACCTCGCCACCGCGAAAGAGATGTTCAACGAGACGAGCGGTGACGACCGCGAGCAGTGGCGCGAGGAGATGAACAACGCCGAGGCGCTGCTCCCCGACCTGGAGATGAAGCTCGAGACGCTGCTGCTTCCGCGCGATCCCAACGTAGGCCGCAACGTCATCCTCGAGATTCGCGGCGCTGAGGGCGGGGAAGAGGCGAATCTGTTCGCCAGCGACCTCGCCGAGATGTACCGGCGCTACGCGGCGCTTCGCGGATGGAAGCTTGAAGTGGTCGAGGAGCGACAGTCCGAGCAGGGCGGACTCGACGAAGCGACGTACCTCATCAAGGGCGAGGACGCGTGGGCCCGCCTCGAGCATGAGGCCGGCGTGCACCGCGTGCAGCGTGTGCCGACGACCGAGGCGAAGGGCCGCGTGCACACGTCGTCAGCGACGGTATCGGTGCTGCCCGAAGCCGAAGAGGTCGACGTCGCGATCGATCCGAGCGACCTGAAGATCGACGTCTACCGTTCATCGGGTCCCGGAGGCCAGAGTGTCAACACGACCGACTCGGCCGTTCGCATCACCCACTTGCCGACCGGCATCGTCGTCTCGATGCAGGACGAGAAGAGCCAGATCCAGAATCGCGCCAAGGCGCTCATCGTCCTTCGCTCGCGTCTGTTGAAGGCCGCCCAGGACGCCCAGGCGAACGAGCTGGGCGACCTGAAGCGCTCGCAGCTCGGCAGCGGCGGACGCAGCGAGAAGATCCGCACGTACAACTTCAAAGAGAACCGCGTCACCGATCATCGGATCAACATGACGACGTACACCCTCGACGCCGTGCTCAACGGCTACCTCGATCCGTACGTCGACGCGTTGCTGGCCGATAAGCGCGCCCGCCAATTGGCCGAGAGTGACGGACGTTAACAGCGACCTCGTCGCCGAGCTCGTCGCGTGGGGCATCGACCGTCGCGAAGCTCGTTGGTTGGTGGAGGAGTTCGTCGTCGGAGGCGACCCCGACACCGTTCCCGCCCTCAAGGCCGCCGCCCGACGTCGCCTCGACGGCGAGCCGCTGCAGTACATCATCGGACACTGGCCCTTTCGTTCACTCGACCTCGATGTCGATCCCCGGGTCCTGATACCTCGCCCGGAGACCGAGGAGCTGGTCGGCGT
The DNA here is from genome assembly GCA_003132205.1 of Acidimicrobiaceae bacterium. Lineage (GTDB taxonomy): Bacteria > Actinomycetota > Acidimicrobiia > Acidimicrobiales > RAAP-2 > RAAP-2. The sequence goes on along the minus strand of PKWY01000055.1, from coordinate 5,517 downwards.
GGCGCTCATCGAACTCGCGAAGATGGGCGTGGTCGCTCCGGCGATCATGGATCTGGGCTGCGGATCGGGCGCCATCGGGCTGGCGCTCTTGAGCGAACTGAGGGAACGCGGGGTCGCCGCCACGCTCGTGGCCGTTGACGAGTCCCTCGATTCCCTGGTGATCGCCCGGCGAAACGCGCTCAAGCACCAGCTGCACGCCGTCTCGTTCGTGCACTCGTCGTGGTTCGACGACGTGGACCCTTCGCTGAAGGGACACATCGACCTCATCGTGGCGAACCCGCCCTACGTCGGGGGCGAGGAGTTCGCCGGTCTCGACGCGGTGCTCGCTCATGAACCTCACGGCGCGATAGTCGCTCCCGACGCGCATGGCGTTGCCGGATTCGCCGATCTCGCGATCATCATCAGCGAGGCGCCCCTTTGGTTGTCGCCGGCCGGCGTGCTTATCTGCGAACACGCGAACACCCAGCGCGACGCGGTCGTGACCGGCGCCCGCGAAGCGGGGTTCGCATCCGTCGAGGACCTCGATGACCTGGCGGGCCATCCGCGAATCATGGTGGCGCGGCGCTAATGGTCGACGTGATCGACCCCGACCAGGCCGTGACGCTCTTGTTGGTGGGCAAGGTGGTGGCCGTGCCGACCGATACCGTCTACGGAGTCGCGGCGTCATTGGCCCACCCGTCGGCGGTTGCCTCACTCTTCACGCTGAAGCGGCGCCCGAGCTCGTTGGCGTTGCCGGTGCTCGTCAATTCGATTGAGCAGATCGAGGCCCACGGAGTCGTGTGGCCCCAGAGGGCTCGTCAATTGGCGAGGGCGTTTTGGCCCGGCGCCCTCACCATCGTGGTGCCGGTTCCCCCGAAGATCGCGAATCTGGTGGGCAGCACGTCTCAGAACGCGGGCTTCCGTATTCCCGACGACGCGCAACTGCGCGGCGTGCTTTCGCGCAGCGGCGCTCTCTGCGTGACCAGCGCCAACGAGCATGGAGAGCCGCCGTGCCAGAGCGCGGCCCAGGTCCAGGGCGTCTTCGCCGATCGCGGCCAACTCGCCGGCGTCGTCGACGGAGGCGAACGCAGCGGTCTGGTATCCACGGTGGTGGAGATCAGCGATCACTCGTGGCGGATCGTGCGTGAAGGGGCGATCGACGCGGCGGAGATCTCGGCGGTTCTCGATCGCGACGGGCCCCATCGTCGCTGACGAGGCGGTGGAGGCACTGGTCTTCTCATCCGCTTGGCGCGGGAATCCGTAGCGCCCACCCGAGGACCCGAGACCGTAGGTTGTTGGGGTGGCGAGCCTCCGGCAGGAGGCGGCGCGAGGAGGCGGCGTGTTTCACGGTATTGACCCGGCCATCCAAGCGGTCATGGATCGTTTGGAGGCGATCGATGCGCAGGATCGCACCGACGGCACTGCGAGGATGGACCGACTGCGCCAGGTTCCTCGAGAGACCGGTCAGTTCCTTTCGTTGATTGCGGCTTCGGCTCCCGAGGGCCAGTGGATTGAGATCGGCACCAGCGCCGGCTACTCGGCTCTGTGGATTGCCCTCGCCGCCCGTGAGCGCAACCGGACGCTCACCACGTACGAGGTTCTCGCGACCAAGGCCGCCCTGGCGCGCGAGACGTTCCGCGATGCGGGTGTCGAGGACGTCGTCACGCTGGTCGAAGGAGACTTCCTCGCCGCCGCGCAGAGCCTGGAGGACATTGCGTTCTGTTTTCTCGACGCGGAGAAGGAGATATACGCGGCCTGCTACGAGGCCGTCATCGCGCGTCTCGTTCCCGGCGGTTGGCTCGTGGCCGACAACGCCATCAACCATCGCGAAACGTTGCAGCCGATGATCGACGTGGCCCTCGAGGATCCGCGGGTCACCGCGCTGGTCGTCCCGATCGGCAAGGGCGAGCTCGTGTGTCGCAAGTGTTGAACCAATCCGCAACGGTCGGTTCGGTCACGTGACCAGCTCGGTGCGGGGTGGCCGGGCGCGAAAGACATCGATGCCGAACTCGCCGCGCTCGGGCTGGCCCGGGTTCGGTCAATCAAGCGCGTCGGGGATTCGTTGGACCCACGACGCCCTGCGCTTCTCCAGGAAGGATGTCATGCCTTCGCGGGCTTCGTCGCTGGCGAACAGGCTCGCCGACAGTTTCGTCGTCCAGGCGAAGGCTTCGTCGACCGGCATCGACGGCACGGCGGTCGTCAACTTCTTGGCCGCCGCCAGAGCGTTCGGCTCGCCCGCGAGCAGGTCGTTCAGAATCGCGGTGATCTCCGCGTTGATTCCGTCACTCGAGGCAACCTGGTTGATGAGTCCCATGCGCGCCGCCTCGTCGGCGGGAAACCGGTTTCCCCGCAGGAAGGCTGATCGGGCGTCGGCGAGGCGCATCTTTGGCAAACACACGACCGAGATCATCGCGGGGGCGACCCCGATGCGGACTTCCGTGAAGCCGAACAGCGCCGTGTCAACGGCGACCGAGATGTCCATCACTGCGGCGAGCCCCACGCCCCCGGCGACGCAGTGCCCGTTGATCCGCCCGACGAAAGGCAGGGGCGAGTGGCGGATGCGCTCGAACAGGTCGCTCAGTTCGATGGTGCGCACTTCGCGGCCACTGGTCTGATCCGACGATCGTTCGGCGAGATTCGCGCCGGCGCAGAAGACCCCGCCCCGGTTCGTCACCACCACGACGCGGACGTCGGGGTCGTGCTCGGCCAGATCGATGGCGTCGACGAATTCGCTGAGCAGCTCACGGCTGAGCGCGTTGCGTCGTTCTTCGTCGGCGAGGGTGAGCGTCATGACGCCGCTCGTGGTTGCCGTCACGACGAGCGCCATCAGGCGCCCCTCGGCTCGGGACCGGTGGTCGAGCCTCCGGCGAAAGCCTGGGCTCGCAGGAGCCAGTGGCGGCCGAGCTCGCCGGCCTTCAGCGACGTGTCGTCAACGTGGCGGCGTTGGGTCACCACGAGGCAGAACTCCTCGGCTGAACCTACGACCGTGTCGTCGGCATTCTCGGGCCCCCAGGTCCAGCAATGGCCCGAGGGGCTCAGGAGTTCGAGACGCACCTCGCCGGCGGGAGGCTCTTCGCCGCGCACCGTGTACGACCACTTCCTCGTGATGTAGCCCAACTGGGCGATGTGGCGGAGCCGGTCGGTCGCGGGAAGCTTCACGCCGAGGGCGCCGCCGACGTCGGTACCGTGGGACCACACCTCCATGAGTCGCGCGGTGAGGAACGACTTGGCCCCCATGGACGGCCCGTACCAGGCGATACGGGTGTCGTCGTGGAGCGTTGCACTGGCGCGGGCGAGCGCGACGCGACCCTGGCGCCAGGCGGCGAGCCGTTCGCTCGGCGCCAGCTTTCGAAACGCTCCGAGCGTGTACTCGTCAACGCCCTTGGACGCCGATGCTTCGTAGAGCTCGTTGACCCCGGCGTGAAAGGCTTCGGGGTCGGTGATGGCGATGGTCGCGGCGGTGTCGAAGAACGTGAGGTGTCCGATCTGGTCGGTCACGTTCCATCCGGGGCTGGGCGTGGCGAGCAGCCACTGGTCGTCGGTGATGTTGGCGACGAGACCGTCCAACGCCTCCTGCTGGGCGACGAGGTCCGCGCGGACTTCGTCGAGGCCGCTCACGACGGACCCAACAGCGACGTGGGGATCTCGACGATGCGGCTGCGCAGCCATTCGCCGAGGCCCTTGGCCTGGGCGTCCTGGCGGGTGGAGGCGGCGACGCCCTCTTCCAGGAGATCGTGGATGACGAAGTTGAGCGAGCGCAGTGCCGGCAGCCGGTAACGGTCTATCGCCAGGGGCGCCGTCTCGGGCAGCAGGCGGCGGATCTCCTCGACGCTCAGGAACTGGTCCAACCAGGCCCACGCCTCGTCGCTGCGCGCGAAGATCCCGACGTTGGCGTTGCCGCCCTTGTCGCCCGACCGGGCTCCGAAGATCCGACCCAGGGGCGCACGTGTCGTTTCGCCCGCGGGAGCCTTCGCGAGGGGACCGGGCTCGGGCGTGACGTGCGTCTCGCCCTTGGGCGCCACCGAATCGACGACAGTCCTCGCGCCGTCGCTCACGACGACGTACTGGGGCACGAGGTCGGCGGGAACCACGGCCGGCCGGTAGACCCCGAAGGGCGAGCCCGCGGAGGGGCTCGCTCCGACCATGAAGAATCCCGGAACGGTGGCGAGGGCAATCTCCACGGCGGCGTCGGCGAGGGCCCTTCCGACCTTTCGCTCGTCGTGGTCCTTCAGGGAGATGCGCCACAGGGCCACCGCCTCCTCGTTCGTCGGCGGGTCCGGCTTGTCGGTGCGGATCAGCCTCGTCGTCACGCTTTCGAAGTCCTCGGGGCGGTACGGGCACGCCGCCCAGAACGCGTCCTCCACGAGGCGGGCCTTCGCCTCGATGTCGAGCCCCGTGAGGGCCACGCTGAGGTCCTTGCGGTAGCCGCCGATCTCGTTCATGGCGACCTTCAGTGTCGCGGGGGGCGCCTCGCCCTTGGTGCCGCTGATCCGCACGCGGTCCTTGGCGACCTGGTCGAGGCGGATCGTGTCGAAGCGCGCCGAGACGTCCGGGCCGAGGTAGGTGGGGCTCGCGATCTCGTAGAGCAGCTGGGAGGTCACCGTGCCGATCGAGACCTCGCCGCCGGTGTGGTCGTGCTTGCCGACGACCGACGAGCCGTCCTCGGCGATCTCCACCCACGGAAAGCCCACGCGCGTCATGCCGGGAACCTCGGTGAAGAACGAGTAGTTGCCGCCGGTCACCTGGGCCCCGCACTCGATGACGTGTCCGGCGACAACGGCGCCGGCGAGCGCGTCCCAGTCGTCGCGCGACCATCCGTGGTGCCACGCGGCGGGTCCGCACACCACCGCGGCGTCGGTCACGCGCCCGGTGATGACGATGTCGGCGCCCATGTTCAGCGCCTCGACGATCCCGAAGCAGCCCAGGTACGCGTTGGCGGTGATGAAGCGTGAGACGTCGCCCACGGGTTCGCCCGTCTCGAAGTGCGCGAGGTCGACGCCGGCCGCCTGCAGTTCGCCGAGTCGCGGCAGGAGGTCGTCGCCGTTCACGTAGGCAATGACGGGCGAGAGGCCGAGCTTGGCGGCGACCTGGGCCACGGCCTCGGCGCAGTGGTCGGGGTCGAGGCCGCCGGCGTTCGACACCACTTTGATCCCCTTGTCGAGGCAGGTCCCCATGACCTGCTCCATCTGGGTCACGAAGCTCCTGGCGTAGCCGCCGCCGGGATGCTTCGCCCGTGTTCTCGCGAGGATCAGCATCGTCAGTTCGGCGAGCCAGTCACCGGTCAGCACGTCGATGGGGCCGCCCTCGACCATCTCCTTCGCCGCCGAGAGTCGATCGCCGTAGAAGCCGGAGCAGTTGGCAACGCGGAGGGGACTCGCCATGATCAGTTCTCGTTCTCGTTCTCGTCGGTGCCGTCGCCGTCGGCCTCGATCGTCAGCAGCACCGCGCCGCTGTCGACCTGCTCGGTCTTCGCGACGAGGACCTCGCCCACGGTGCCCGCGGCGGGGGCGGTGATGACGTGCTCCATCTTCATGGCCT
>PKWY01000046.1:1120-186505 GCA_003132205.1 Acidimicrobiaceae bacterium | reverse complement strand
TGGTCGCCGCGCGCCAGCCCGAGCGTGAGGCCTACCTGAAGGAGGTCATGGAGGCGCTCGTCGCCAAGCTCGAGAGTTTCTCGATCAAGGCGGACGTGCGGGGCCGCCCGAAGCACCTCTGGAGCATCTACGAGAAGATGGTGGTCGGGGGCAAGGAGTTCGACGACATCTACGACCTGGTGGGACTGAGGGTCATCGTCGAGGAGGAACGCGACTGCTGGGCCGTGCTCGGCGCGATCCACGCCCTCTGGTCGCCGGTGCAGGGGCGCTTCAAGGACTACATCAACTCGCCCAAGTTCAACCTCTACCAGTCGCTGCACACGACGGTCATTGGCCCACGCGGCAAGTCGGTGGAGGTGCAGGTCCGCAACCAGGAGATGCACCGCCGGGCCGAGTTCGGCGTCGCGGCGCACTGGGGCTACAAGGAAGGGGCGTCCAGCCGTGAGATCGCTTGGATGCAGCGCCTCGCCGACGTGGAAGAGGAGGAGGCCGACCCGATCGCCTTCCTCGAGGCGCTGAAGCTCGACCTCGGCCAGGACGAGGTCTACGTCTTTACCCCCAAGGGCCGCGTCATTGCGCTGATGGAGGGCGCGACGACCATCGACTTCGCCTACGCCGTGCACACCGAGGTCGGACACCACTGCGTCGGCGCCAAGGTCAACGGCCGTCTCGTCCCGCTCGAAACCGTTCTCCACTCCGCGGACGTGGTCGAGATCGTCACGAGCAAGAACGACTCGTCAGGTCCCTCCCGGGACTGGCTGAATATCGCCAAGTCGTCGCGCGCGAAGTCCAAGATCCGCCAGTGGTTCCAGCGTGAACGCCGAGAGGACGCCATCGAGGGCGGGCGCGAGGAACTTATCAAGGCCCTGCGCCGCGAGGGGCTCCCGATCGCCACGTCGCTGTCGTCGGGCGCGCTCGACGCGGTCATCGCCTCGCTCACCCTCGAGGACCTCGACGCGCTGTTCATGGCGATCGACAGCAACCAGATCTCCGCCCTCGCGGTCGTCCAGCGCCTCAGCCGCGAGCTGCACGGCGGCGACGCCGAGCAACTGCCGACGACCGTCACGCGAACTTCGCGATCGAGCCGCACCGCACGGCGCTCGGCGGGCGTGTACGTCGAGGGACTCGACGACGTCATGATTCACCTCGCGCGGTGCTGCTCGCCGGTGCCGGGCGATGCGATCATGGGGTTCATTACCCAGGGACGAGGCGTCTCGGTGCACCGAGACGACTGCTCGAACGCGGTGGCGCTCGCGAACCGGCTGGGTGAGCGCATCATCGACGTCGAATGGGACGGCTCTACCGGCGGCCAATACCGGGCCGTGCTGGAAGTCATGGCGTTCGACCGGTCGCGGCTGCTGCTTGACGTGTCAAAGGTCGTCGCCGAGTACCACCTCAACATCATCTCGAGCAGCTCGGCGACTTCCGGCTCTCGGATCGTGCGGATGGTCTTCGACGTCGAACTCGCCGACCCCACGCACCTCAGTAGTCTTTTAGCGTCATTGAAGGGCGTTGACGGCGTCTTTGATGCATTCCGCCAACTTCCCGGACAGAACAAGACTTCATGAGCGACACCAACTCATCCTTCCAGGCGCCTATCGGGACCCACGACGTCCTCGGGCCCGAGTCGGGACAGTGGGAGAGCCTCATCGCCACCTTCGCCGACTTCGCGTACCGCTACGGGTTCTCGCTCGCGATCACCCCGATGTTCGAGGACGTCGGGGTGTTCAACCGCGGCATCGGCGAGCACAGCGAGGTCGCGAAGAAGGAGATGTACGTCTTCGCCGACCGGGGCGAACGCGTTTACGCGCTGCGACCCGAGGGCACCGCGTCGATCGTGCGCGCCTTCGTGCAGCACCAGCCGGCGACCCCGTGGAAGGCCTGGTACGTGACGCCGGCCTTTCGCTACGAGCGGCCTCAGGCCGGTCGCTACCGCCAGCACCACCAACTGGGCGTCGAAGCGCTCGGCACGGAAGACCCCGCGATCGACGTCGAGGTGATCACGCTCGCGTGGCGGTTCTTCGAGGCGATCGGACTTCGAAGCGTCCGCCTGCTCATCAACTCCATGGGCCACGACGAGTGCCGCGCGGCGTACCTGTCGATCTTGCGCCATCACCTCGCGTCTGACCCCTCGCTGCTCTGTGACGAGCATCAGAAGGCCTGGAGCCATAATCCCTTGCGCGTGCTCGACTGCAAGAAGGAGCCGTGCATCGACGTCACCTCACGGGGCCCCATGCTGCCCGACCACCTTTGCGACGACTGCCGAGAGCACTTCGCCGCCGTGCTCGCGGGGCTGACGAGCCTGGGCGTCGAGGCGGAACTCAACCCGCGGCTCGTGCGCGGTTTCGACTACTACACGCGCACCACCTTCGAGTTCGTCGCCGACGCCCTCGACGGGGCCCAGAACGCCATTGGCGGGGGCGGAAGGTACGACAAGCTCGCCGAGCAGTTGGGCGGAAAGCCCACTGGCGGCATCGGCTTCGGGAGCGGCATTGAACGTCTGCTGCTCACGCGGGCAGCGGAGAGCGACCAGCCCCTGGACCTCATCAACCGCACGCTCGACGTCTTCGTGGTCGACACGACCGGCGGGGACGTGGCGACCGTGCTCGTCGACGAGCTGAGGTCCGCGGGCGTCGCCTGCGACCGGGCCTACGATCAGCGCTCGATGAAGTCCCAGATGAAGGTCGCCGACAAGTCCGGAGCCCGTTTGGCCCTGCTGGTGGGCCCCCAGGAGCTCTTGTCCGGCGAGGTTACGATTAGAGACCTACGAAGTGACAATTTCGAGCAGGCCCAGCAAAAGGCGTCTCGAGACGACCTCGTGGCCGCGATCGCGAACCTACTGACGAAGTGAAGTGACAATGCCCCAGAACTTTGAAGCCACGAGCATGAGGGACTGTCTCTGCGCGTCCATCGACGCCACGATGATCGGCTCGATCGTCACGGTGTGCGGATGGGTGGCCAAGCGCCGCGAGCACGGCGAGCATCTGGCGTTCCTCGACGTGAGGGACCGGTCGGGGATCATCCAGGCGGTGGTTGACGGATCGGTCGACGTGCGCTCCGAGTACGTCGTGCGCGTGAGCGGCACCGTCTCATCTCGCCCTGCGGGCACGGTCAATGAACGCCTCGCGACCGGCGAGGTGGAGCTGTCGGACTGCACCGTGGAGATGCTCGCCGCCGCCGAGCCGCCGCCGTTCCAGCTCGATGACCGTCTCGACATCGACGAGCAGGTTCGCCTGCGCTATCGCTACCTGGACCTGCGCCGCGACGTGATGCAGCGCAACCTGCGGCTTCGCGCCGTCGTGAACGCGACGCTTCGAAGGGCCATGGACGCCCAGGGTTTCTGCGAGGTCGAAACGCCGCTGCTGTGGGCGCCGACCCCCGAGGGCGCCCGAGAGTTCGTCGTACCATCGCGAATGCACCCGGGTGAGTTCTACGTGCTTCCCCAGAGCCCCCAGATCGCGAAGCAGCTCTTGATGGTGGGCGGCTTTGACCGCTATTACCAGATCGCCCGATGCCTTCGCGACGAGGACCTTCGCGCCGACCGCCAGTTCGAGTTCACCCAGCTCGACCTCGAGGCGAGCTTCGTGACTCAAGACGACGTGCTCGCCTTCGTCTCTGAGGCCGTACTCGACGCCGCCGAGGCTGCGACTGGCGTTCGCCCCGGCGTGATCGGCTCGATGACCTGGGCCGAGGCCATGGACCGCTACGGCACCGACAAGCCCGACCTGCGATTTGGAATGGTCCTGCAGGATCTCTCCCTCATCTTCGAAAACACCGAGGTGAAGGCCTTTTCCGCACCGACGGTGAAGGCCATGCTCGTCCCGGGCGGGGCGAGCTTCTCGAGGAGCCGACTCGACCAACTGACCGATGAGGCGAAGAGCCTTGGTGCGAAGGGTCTGGCGTGGTTTCGCATCACCGACGAGGGTCTCGACTCGCCCCTGGCTAGGTTCCTCAACGAGGAGGAAGCGTTGGCGATCCGACGCGTCGACGGCGCCGAGGTCGGCGACATCGTGTTCTGTGTCGCCGACGAGTACGCGCTCGCCTGCAAGGTGCTCGGGACGCTTCGCGTCGCGCTGGGATCACCCCCGGTGGGGGAAGGACCGCACCACTACGTCTGGGTGACCGAGTTCCCGATGTTCGAGGGAATCGACGAGGACGGTCACCTCATGGCGGCGCACCATCCATTCACCATGCCGCACCCCGACGACATCGACCTGATCGAGACCGACCCCCTGAAGGTCCGCTCGCAGGCCTACGACCTGGTGCTGAACGGCTGGGAGCTCGGAAGCGGGTCGGTTCGAATACACCGGGCGGACATTCAGTCGCGCATCTTCAAGGCCCTCGGCGTCAGCGACGAGGATGCGGAGAGCCGGTTCGGATTCCTGCTCGGCGCCTTCAAGTACGGAGCGCCCCCTCACGCGGGCTTCGCCTTCGGGATCGACCGCCTGGTCGCCATCTTCGCCGGCCAGGAGAACATCCGAGAGGTCATCGCCTACCCGAAGACCCAGTCGGGCGCCGACCTCATGACCGGGGCCCCGAAGAACATCACCGAACGCCAGATGCGCGACCTGCGCATAAAGATCGTCGTGAAAGGCTCGTGAGTTACGTCTCTCTTTGACGACGCCGTCGCGCAACGCCTGAAAGAGGCTGCCCCGCTCGCCGAACTGCTGCGTCCCAGGGTCCTCGACGAGATCGTCGGTCAGGATCATCTCGTGGGCCCAGAGGGGCCGCTGCGCCGCTTCGTCGAGGCGAGGCAGTTGACGTCGATGATCCTCTGGGGTCCGGCGGGCACCGGAAAGACCACGTTGGCTCGCATCGTCGCCAGCTCCGCCGGCTACTCCTCGGAGAGCCTGTCAGCGGTGAACGGCGGGGTGAAGGACGTCCGCGAGGCGTTGAGCCGTGCGCGCGAGCGCCTGGGCGAGCGCGGCCAGCGCACCGTGTTGTTCATCGACGAAGTGCACCGGTTCAACAAGGCCCAGCAGGACCTCCTGCTTCCCGCCACCGAGACGGGCGAGATAGTGCTCATCGGCGCGACGACCGAGAACCCGTACTTCGAGGTGAACGCGGCCCTCATGAGCCGTTCGACGCTTTGGCGCCTGCGCAGTTTGGGCGAGGACGACATCGCGGTGCTCGCGAGGCGCGGAGCGCAGCTGCGCGGCGTGGCGTTGGGCGACGAAGTGCTCGCCGCCATCACGGCCAGCGCCGACGGCGACGCGCGCGCCGCGCTCACGACGCTCGACACCGCGATAATCCTGGCGCGCGCGAAGAACAACGACGCGCCGGTCGTGACGACGGGCGACGTCGCGCTGGCTCGCGACGGTCGCCTGTACCACCAGTCCCGCGACACCCACTACGACCAGGTGAGTGCGCTGATCAAGTCCGTTCGAGGATCGGATCCCGACGCGGCCCTCTACTGGCTGGTCACGCTGCTCGAGAGCGGCGAGAGTGCCAGATTCCTCGCGCGACGGCTCGTCATCCTCGCGAGCGAGGACGTGGGACTGGCCGACCCGACGGGCATCCTGGTCGCCGAGTCGTGCGCGCGTGCCGTCGAGTTCGTAGGACTCCCCGAAGCGCGACTCACCCTCGCGCACGCGACGTTGGCGCTCGCTCTCGCACCCAAGAGCAACTCGGTGACCCGTGCGCTCGGCGCCGCCACCGCGGCGGTGCAGGCGGGGGGACTCGTCGAGGTTCCCGATCACCTGCGTGACGCGCACTACTCGGGAGCGGGCGAGATGGGTTTCGGTCACGGTTACGCCTATCCCCACGACTACCCGGGTGGTTGGGTGGACCAGAGCTACCTGCCCGCGCCGCTCGTCGGGTCGCACTTCTACGAGCCTTCGGCGTACGGGAGGGAGCGGGCGACGACGGAGAGTTGGCGCGACCGCACGAGCCCGTCCAGTCCGGACGCCGCCGAGCCACCGGTAGAGTGAAGCCCGTGGAAGCCGCGCAACTTCGTTCAATTTTCCTTGATTACTTCGCCGAGAACGGTCACACGATCGTCCCCTCGGCGAGCCTGATCCCGCACGACCCCTCGCTGCTCTTCACGGTCGCGGGCATGGTGCCCTTCAAGCCCTACTTCCTCGGTGAGGAGACGCCCGCCTTCAATCGGGCCGTGACGATCCAGAAGTGCTTTCGCGCCCCCGACATCGACATCATCGGCACCACCCAGCGCCACCTGACGTTCTTCGAAATGATGGGCAACTTCTCCTTTGGCGACTACTTCAAAGAGGGCGCCATCAACTACGCCTGGGGGCTCATCACCGAGGGCTTCGGGCTGGACCCCGAGCGCCTCTGGGTGACCGTGCACAACTCGGACGACCTCGCCGAAGAGATCTGGCGCGACGCGATCGGGGTGCGCCCCGAGAGGATCCAGAGCCTCGACGAGGACAACTTCTGGGACATGGGCGAGACGGGGCCGTGCGGACCCTGCTCGGAGATCTTCTTCGACAAGGGGACCCAGTTCGGCGCGGACGGCGGACCCGCCTTCGGCGGCGAGGACCGCTTCGTCGAGTTCTGGAACCTGGTCTTCATGCAGTACGAGAAGGGGCCCGGCGGTTCGATGACGGAGCTGCCTAAGCAGAACATCGACACGGGCTCGGGTTTCGAGCGGGTGCTCTCGATCCTCAACGGCGTCGAGTCCGTGTTCGCGACCGACCTGTTCGCGCCGCTGCTGGACACCGCCGCGCGCGCGCTCAAGACCCAGTACGGCAAGGACGAGCAGACCGATATCGCCATCCGCCGCATCGCCGACCACGGACGCGCGATGACGATGCTGGTCTCGGACGGCGTGCTCCCCTCGAACGAGGGCCGCGGCTACGTGCTGCGCCGGATCATTCGCCGCGCCATCCTCGCCGCCCGCCGCGCGGGCTCGGACGCGCAGTTGGCGGCGTCGCTCGTCGACGCCACCATTGCCAAGATGGGCTCGGCGTACCCGGTGCTCGTGAAGGACCGCGACCTCATCGTCGAGGTGCTCGAGCGAGAAGAGGCCGGTTTCGCCCGCACGCTGCGCACCGGCATGTCGCTGCTCGAAGAGGCCCGCGACCAGGTGATCAAGACCGGCTCCACGGTGTTTCCCGGCGACGTCGCGTTCAAGCTCCACGACACGCACGGTTTCCCGATCGAGCTCACGAACGAGATCGTTGGCGAGTCGGGCCTCGGCGTCGAGCGCGAGGCGTTCGACAAGGCCATGGCCGAGCAGCGCGCCCGCGCCCGCGCCGCCTCCAAGGCCCTCAACCTCGCCGACGAGGCCCAGTACCGCGACCTCGTCGAGCGTCACGGCACCACCGAGTTCGTTGGCCGCGACGTCTCGCGCTACAGCGTCGAGACGACCGTGCTGGCCCTCCTGGTGGGCGAGGACGGCACGAGCGAGCTCTTCCTCGACTCGACTCCGTTCTACGCCGAGTCGGGAGGCCAGGTGGGCGACACCGGTTCGATCGTGACCGAGACGGGACGCTTCGAGGTCCTCGACACGCAGAACGTCGCGGGCGGACTCTTCGCGCATCGCGGCCGCGTGACCGGCGAGGTGTTGCCGGGCCAGGCTGCGGTGGCGACCATCGAGCCGCTTCGTCGCGAGGCGACACGGCGAAACCACACGGCGACGCACCTGCTGCACTCGGGACTTCGGGCGGTGCTCGGCGATCACGTGCGCCAGCAAGGCTCCTTCGTGGGACCCGACCGTCTGCGCTTCGACTTCTCGCACGGCGCCGGCGTGAGCGCGGGCGAGATGAACGAGATCCTCACGATGGTCAACACCGACGTCGTCGAGAATGACGGCGTCGAGACGATCCAGACGACCAAGCAGGATGCAGAGACCATGGGCGCGGTCGCGTTCTTCGGTGACAAGTACGGCGACCGCGTGCGCGTGGTGCGAGCCGGCCCGCACAGCCTCGAGTTCTGCGGCGGAACGCACGTCGACCGCCTGGGCGACATCGGCCAGATCCAGATCGTCAGCGAGGCGTCGATCGGCTCGAACACCCGGCGCATCGAGGCCGTCAGCGGTCTCGGCGCGTACCGGCGAAGCCACGAGATGGAAAGCGCCCTCGGCTCGGTGGCGACGTTGCTGAAGGTCTCGCTTGACGATGTGGTCCCCGCGCTCGAGCGACTCTTCGAGCGCCAGCGCGACGTGGAGAAGGAAGTGGCGTCGCTGCGCCAGGCCCAGCTGTCGGCGTTCGCCGAGCAACTCGACGCGCAAGCCATCGCTGACGTGCTGGTCGCTCGCGTTGACGGATACCCCGGCGAGCAGCTTCGAACGCTCGCCCAGGACCTCCAACGACGAGGCCGGCGTGCCGTGGTGCTCGTGGGCGCAAGCGACGAGAAGGTGTCGATCGCGGTCGCGACCGACGAGTCTCTCGACGCCCAAACGACGGTGAAGACCCTCGCCGCCCTCGTGGGTGGCGGCGGTGGGGGATCGCCCCGTCTCGCCCTCGCGGGCGGCCGCGACGCCTCGAGCATCGACAAGGTGCTCGCCGCCGCGGCGGCGCTCTAGTTTCACGATGTCAAGAATCCTCGGCATCGATCCGGGAACCAAGCGATGCGGCGTTGCCATCACCGACTCGGCGCGAACCCTGGCCTTTCCACGTCCGGTCCTCGAGGCCAACGACTCGTTGCTCGCCAAGCTGGGCGAACTGGTCGAAGAGGAGTTGGTCGGGCTGGTCGTGGTGGGACGCCCCGTGGCCCTCTCGGGCAACGAGACCGCGAGCACCGAGGCCGCCGACGGGCTGTACACGGCGATTACGGCGGCTCTGGCCCCGATACCGGTGATTCAGTGGGACGAGCGCCTGACGACCCTGGAGGCCCAGAAATCGCTGTCTGGGGCCGGAATGAAGGCGAAGAACCAGCGCGAGCGCATCGACAGCGCGGCCGCGGTGATCATGCTGCAAAACTACGTAGATGGCCTTCATGCTGACTAAGCCGCTGGGCCGGATCCTCTCGGGCCTCGTGATCCTCGCTTTCGTGGCCGTTGTGTGGTTCGCGCTGCAGATGGACCCCATCGGGGGATCGGGGCGAGTTGAGATCGTGACGGTCCACTCGGGCGATTCGATGTCGACCATCGCGGGCGAACTGCACACGAAGGGCATCATCGCGTCGCCCTTCGCCTTTCGACTCGACACGCTGATCTTCGGCGCGCCCACCTTGCAGCCGGGTTCGTACCCGATGAAGCAGGGCTCCTCGTTCGCCGCCATCAAGTCGATTCTCAGCAGCACGTTCGTGGGCGTGACACCGGGCCTCACGCTCGGCGAAGTCGCGGTCAACGTCGCGAACGCGACCAGCAGCTCGTTCGCTAACCGTTTTGTCGCGGAGGCCACCGCGGCGGCGAACAAGAGCGCCTTCCAGCCGAATGGTTCCCTCGAGGGGCTCATCGGACCGGGTGAGTATCTCGTCACACCTTCGGAGACGCCAGGCCAGCTGCTCGACGCGATGGTCAAGTCCTTCAAGGAAGAGGCCAAGTCCGTGGGACTCACAACGGCGACAACGTCAAACGGGCTCGACGCCTATCAGCTGGTCATCGCCGCGTCGATCGACGAAAAGGAGGGTTACTACCCTCGCTACATGCCCGACGTCGCCCGGGTGATCTTCAATCGACTGGCCCAGGGCATGTACCTGCGCATGGACTCGACGGTGCTGTACTACTTCAAGCAGGACGGCGGCACCGTGACCCCGGCGATGCTCCAAACGTCCACCCCGTACAACACGTACCTGCACGCGGGACTGACCCCGACACCGATCTGCACGGTGTCGACGTACGCCCTGCACGCCGTGCTCAATCCACCTCCCGGGCCCTGGTTGTACTTCACCGTGGTCAATCGCGACGGCAAGACGCTCTTCTCATCGACCTTCGCCCAGCAACTGAAGAATGAGAAGCTGGCCCAAGCGAATGGCATCGAATGATCTGGCGCCTTGGGGTCGCTGGTTACCCCATCGAGCACTCGCTGTCGCCGAGGTTGCACGAGGTGGGCCTTCGACTCGCCGGCCTCGAGGGGACATCGGAAAGGCTCGCACTGAAGCAGGACCAGATTGCACATCTTCGAGCCCTGCTCGGGACGTCCTTTGACGCCCTGTCGGTGACGATGCCCCTGAAGAGCGCGGCCGTCGCCCTCTGCGCGCAACTCGACGAGGTCGCGGCACGCACTGGCGTCGTGAATTCGCTACTGGTGCGAGACGGCGTCGTGCACGGAGCGTGCACCGACGGGCGGGGGTTCGTCGACTCGCTCGCGGGAGTGTTCGGTGCGAACGTGAGGAACATGCATGCGGTGGTGCTGGGCGCCGGGGGAGCCGCCCGGGGAATCGTCGACGCTCTCGTCGAGGGGAACGTCGGTTCGGTCTTCGTGTACGCGCGAAACCAGGCAAAGGTCGAGGAACTCGCGAGTCACTACGCGAGTGTGCATGGCTCCATGCAGCAGTCTCGTCCCGTCGACCTGATCGTGAATACCATTCCGGTCGCGGGTCGCGTCGCAGAGGCCGCGGTGATGCAGGGCGTCACGGCCGACACCCTGGCGATCGACATCACCTACAAACCTCGAACTTCCGCGTGGCTGGAGCTACACGAGCATGCCGGATGCCGCAGTGGCAATGGCCTCGCGATGCTGGCCTACCAAGCCGCCCTGCAGATGCAGTGGTGGTGGAATGTGCCCATCGACGCGGCGAAGTTGCTGGAGGCGGTCCAGTGACCGACGCCCTCGCCGCCTTCTCGATCCGGATCCGGTCGAAGGACTCAATGGATTTCCCGCTGTTCTGGGCGTTGATCGGACTCGGGGTGACCGGTGTCGTGATGATCTACAGCGCGACCCGCCAGGCGCTCGTGAACGCCGGCTACAACCCCCATTACTACCTCGAGCGCCAAGC
This sequence comes from Acidimicrobiaceae bacterium, assembly GCA_003132205.1. Lineage (GTDB taxonomy): Bacteria > Actinomycetota > Acidimicrobiia > Acidimicrobiales > RAAP-2 > RAAP-2. Next base: position 175,663 of record PKWY01000046.1, on the reverse strand, counting down.
ACTTTTCGTCTTCCTGGGCATCATCGCTATGTACGTGATCTCACGGCTCGATTACCGGCGATTCGAGATCGCGGCGACGCCGCTCTACGTCTGCTCGTTGCTCGGACTCGCCGGGGTGTTCTTCCTCGGCCAGAGTGCTCTCGGCGCGCAGCGCTGGTACAACCTCGGCTTCGTGCAGATCCAACCGAGCGAGTTCACCGTGCTCTTCATCATCGTAGCGGTGGCGGTGTTCTGCCAACGTCGTCCCGAGGGGCTCTCGATGCGCGATGTGACGCGCCTGATGATCATGACAGCGGTGCCCCTTGCCCTGATCATCAAGCAGCCCGACCTCGGAACGTCGATCATCCTGATCCTCTGCGTCGGGGCGATGATGGTGGTCGCGGGAGTGCCGCCACGCTTCATGAGCTTCCTCGCGATCGCCGGATCACTCTCCATCGTCGCCGCAACGTACCTCGATCTCTTGAAGAAGTACCAGGTCGACCGTTTCGTTGCCTTCCTCAACCAGAACTCGACCAATCCGAATTTCGTGGCGCTCAACTACGAGGTGAGCAATGCCAAGAGCGCGATCGGCGCGGGCGGGCTGCACGGCGCGGGCCTCTTCCGAGGGCTGCAGACCGTCCTTGGCTACGTGCCCGAGCAGCGCACCGACTTCATCTTCACGGCCATTGGCGAGCAGTTGGGTTTCATCGGGACGGTCGTCATCCTGATGCTGCTCGCCTTCGTGGCCTTTCGCATGTTCATGATCGGGCGCAGCGCGAAGGACACGATGGGACGGCTCATCTGCCTCGGGGTATTCATCTTCTTCGCCTTCAGTTGCTTCGAGAATATCGGAATGACGATGGGCATCATGCCGGTGACGGGAATCCCGCTGCCGCTGCTCAGCTACGGAGGATCGGCCGCGCTGGTGTTTTTCGCCGCGGGCGGTGCGGTGCTTTCGGTCTCTCGACGCATTGGCAATTAGTCTGTCTTCTCATGAGCGAGTCCGAATCAACTCCTGAAGCGGCATCGACCGAACCGCTCGATGCCGACGAAGCAGCCCCCGACGCGTCCGAGCAGGGCTCCGCGCAATTCGAGGCCCAGGTGGACACCAGCACGGTCTTTCGGGTGATGAACCTGGAATCAGTGGTGTTCGACCTCGGCGACCCCTCGCCCCAGGTGCACCTGATGGAGAGCGAGATGCCCTTTCGCCACATCAGCGTGTCCATCGCCCTACCCGAGGCCCAGGCGCTCTATGCGGTGTTGCACGGCATCACCGGGCGGCGCCCATCGACCCACGAACTCACGAGTGCCATCCTTCGTCAACTTCAGGCCGACGTCATTGCGGTGCGCGTGGTGCGCCACGAAGCCGGCGTCTTCTACGCCGAACTCGATGTCATGACCCCTCGGGGCCGTGAACTGTTCGACTGTCGAACGAGCGACGGTTTCATCTTGGCGATGCGCCAGGCCGTCCCGGCACCGATCCTCTGCGCCGAAGAGGTGATTCAGAGCTTCTACGTCTAGGTGAACTGCACCGCGACGACCTCGCCGCCGCGCAGTTCGGTGGCGTTCTCGTCCGAGATTCGAAGCAGGATCGCCACGACGATGTAGTTCGCGACCAGCGAACTACCCCCGTAGGCCATGAAGGGAAGTGTGATTCCCGTGAAGGGGAGGATTCGCAGGACGCCCGCCATGATAAAGAAGGTCTGGAATCCCATGATCGCCGAGAGCCCCACCGCGGCGAGGCGCACGAAGTCCGAGTGCGCGCGTTGGGCGATGCGAAAGCCCTCGCCGACGAAAGCGACGAAGAGGCAGAGAACGAGGATGATGCCGACGAACCCCAGTTCCTCGCCAACGGCCGCGAAGATCATGTCCGACGTGATGAAGGGTATGTTGCCGGACTGCCCGATGCCAAGACCGGTGCCGGTAACTCCGCCAGCCGCCAACGAGAACCAACCCAGCCCCAACTGCGAAGAGATGGCCCAGTGGGCGGGCGACCATGGATCGAGCCAGAAACCGATGCGCGACTGCACCTGGTGAAAGAGCTCATACGCTACGTACGCTCCGCTGGCGAAGAGCACGAAGCCGAGTAGAACGTACGTCTTCAGTCCGGTGCTGACCCACAGCAGCGAGATGAAGAGCGCGAAAAGGAGCATCGCAAAGCCAATGTCGTTCTCCGCCCCGAGGATGGCGATGGAGAAGCCCCACGCGGCAAGGATCGGGAACAACGTCCTTGGCGGGACGATCAACTTGCCGCCAATCCGCTGGGTGGGCGTCGAAAGCAGTTCGCGGTTGGCGGCGAAATACGACGCGAAGAAGAACGCGAGGAGTATCTTCGCGATTTCAATGGGCTGGAATGAGATCGGGCCCACGATGACCCAGAGGCGGGCACCGTTGATATCACGTCCCAGGTGCGGCACCAGCGGTAGCAACATGAGGCCAATGGCGGCGGTCAGGGTGAGGTAGCGGTATCGGTCGAGGTCGCGAACGTGGCGAACCAGTTTCAGGGTCACGACGACCGCGACGGCGCTCAGGAGGAACCACACTGCCTGGTAGGACGCGTGCGAAGGATTCCACCGAGCGATCTCGACGTAGCCAATGCCGTTCAGCAGCGTGGCGATCGGCAGCAGGACCTGCGACGAATTTGGCGCGTAAGTGCGCACGGCGACGTGGAGGCCCAGTGAAATTGCCACGATGCTCCCGAGAAAGAGCCAGATTCGTGGCGGCATGTGTCCCTGGGCGCCGAGCGAGGCCAGGACGTAGAAGGCCGTGGTGATGATCCACGCCAAGGCCATGAGCCAGAGTTCGGTCGATCGTGACGTCTTCGTGACCGAACGCTGCGCGGCACGAGGCGGGTTCTTACTCACGTGTTTCGCCACGTTTCAACAGTAGTCGTACGATGTTCAAAAGTGTTTCCACCGAATTAGAAAGAGTTCCGTCATCGTGGCCATCGATCCAACGTCCTTTGGACCCGAGAGGTTCTCGAGCCGCGAGCTGTCGAGACTGGAGTTCGGTGCACGACTGCTGGACCTGGCGGACGACCAACGCCTACCCATTTTGGAGAGATTCAAGTTCGTCGCCATCTTCGCGGACATGGTGGATGAGTTCTTCCAGGTTCGCGTCGTAAGTTTGGAGGACAAGGTCGCCGCGGGCGTGCAGACCCCCTCGGTTGACGGCGTGCGGCCTCGCCAGCAGTTGGCGGCTATCCGTGAGCGGGTCCTGTCGCTCGTCGAGCGCCAGGACCGGATCGTTCTTGACGCGTTGCTGCCGGAACTCGCTGCGCACGGCATCGAAGTGGTGCACTACCGAGACTTGAACGAAGCCGAACGTGAACGGCTGACCACGTACTTCGACGCGAATGTCTATCCGGTGCTGACGCCGCTCGCCGTCGATCCGGGTCACCCGTTTCCGATGATCTCCAACCTGTCACTCAACATCGCGGTAACCGTCCTCGACGAAGCAACCGGCGAAGAGCGAAGTGCGCGCGTGAAGGTTCCCAACTCGTTGCCGCGTTTCCTTCAAGCGGCGGAGAGTCGTTGGTGTCTGTTGGAAGACCTCATCATGGCCAACATCGGCCGGCTGTTTCCTGGCATGACCGTGGGCCGGGCCGACCTCTTTCGCGTCACGCGAAACGCCGACCTCACCTTGGAAGAGGACGAGGCGGACGACCTGCTCGTGGCATTGGAGGTCGAGCTTCGCCGCCGCCGGTTCGGCGAGGCGTTGCGCGTCGAGATCCAAAGCGGAATGTCCAAGGACTTCCTCGAGCTGCTCGTCGATCAGTTGGAGCTCGACCCTTCGAACGTCTACGTGACCGACGCGCCGCTCGGGCTCCACGACTTTTGGAGCCTCTACGCCATCGATCGTCCCGATCTCAAAGGCGAGGGCTGGTCGCCCCTCACGCCCAAGCGGCTGCTCGATGGCGACCACGTCGGCGACATCTTCGCGGCGATCCGCGAGGAGGATATTCTCCTCCACCATCCGTACGAGTCCTTCACCGACTCGGTGGAGATGTTCATCGCCCAGGCGGCGAACGACCCGAAGGTCGTCGGCATCAAGCAGACCCTCTACCGCACGTCGGGTGACTCGCCGATCGTCGCGTCGCTCATACTGGCCGCCGAGCGCGGCAAGCAGGTCGTCGCGCTCGTCGAGCTGAAGGCGAGGTTCGACGAGGCGGCCAACATCGAATGGGCGAAGACGCTCGAGGACGCGGGCGTGCACGTGGTGTACGGCATCGTGGGCCTGAAGACCCACTCGAAAACCTCCCTGGTCGTGCGCAGCGAGGGTGAGACGACGGTGCGCTACGCGCACATCGCCACCGGGAACTACAACTCGAAGACCGCCCGCAACTACGAGGATTTCGGCTTGCTGACGTGCGACGCCGAGATCACCCACGACGTCGGCGAACTCTTCAACTTCCTCACCGGATTCGCGAGGAACGGCAACTACCAGAAGATCATCGTCAGCCCCACCGCGACGCGCACGCGTATCGTCGAGATGATCAACGAGCAGAGAGACCTCGGCACCGAGGGAAGAATCGCTATCAAGGTGAACGGACTAACCGACCCGACGATCATCGACGCCCTCTACCAGGCGAGCTCCGAGGGCGTAGAGGTACGCCTCGAGGTGCGCACGCTGTGCTGCCTGCGCCCCGGGGTCAGCGGACTTTCGGAGAACATCACCGTCCACAGCCTGGTGGGTGAGTTTCTCGAGCACTCGAGAGTCTTCATTTTCGGCCATCCGGGGAGCGCGGACGTCGCGATCTACCTGGGTTCGGCGGACCTGATGGAACGCAACCTCGACCGGCGTGTGGAGGTCCTCGTTCCGATCGAGGACGTCTCGCTTCAGGCGGACTTGGTGGAAGCCTTTGAGATCACGTGGCGCGACGACCTCTTCACGTGGGCGCTCGGAACGGACCGGCGATGGCGACGACTCCAGCCGGTCAACAACTTTTCCGCCCAGGCGGAGTTTAAGCGGTTGGAGAAGGACCGATCCCGGTCGCTGGCGCAGCTGTAGTCGGTGGTTCGCGGCGCCACTGCAGGCTCGCGTAGGCGGCGCCGCCGATGGGAATGGGAATCCAGAAGTTGACCAGACGGTACGACAGCACGGCGAGGATCGCTTGGCCGTGGGGAACGCCGAATCCCACCAACGTGGGAATGAGCACACCCTCGACGACGCCGAGTCCCGCCGGAGTGATAGGGATGGCGGCGAGTATGTTCGCGAGCCCGTAGGCGACGAGCAGGTCGATGGGCGAGATCGCGTGTCCGAACGACCACAGGAACACCCACAGGCAGGCGGCGTCCGACAGCCAATTGAGACCGGCCCACGTGAAGGCCCACCACAACGTTCGCCGGTTGTTGATCAGCAGCGTGATTCGATCGGCCACCCTGCCCAGCAGGCTGGAGATCTTGTCGGGGTCGAGCGCGGGAATCCGGCGTGCGGCGACGCGCAACCAGCTGTCGGCGCGACGCTGGCCCCTCGTGATGAGAAGGATCGTGCCAAAGAATGCCAGGAGGAGGAAGACGCCCGCGAGGGCGGCGAAGCCGTAGGCGGGGTTGAAGCCTCGAAGCGGAATTGAAATGACCAAGGCGAACCAGAAGATGATGTTGAGCACCACCGCCGAACCGCTGCCCTGGGCGGCGAGCCCGAAGGCGTTGGTCTCCTTTGGAACGCCGAGCTCGTTGAAGATCCGGTAGCTGAGGGCCCCCGCGGGGGCCGTGCCACCGGGCACGACGTGGCTGATGGCGAGTCCCGCCAGATTCACGCGCAGGGTGTTGAAGCGGCTCGGCGCGTGCGGAGAGAGCACGGTGCGCGTGAGCTCAACGTACGAGTAGAGCGCCGCCACCTCGCACAGGACCGCCAGGATGACGACCAGTGGGTTCAGTTGAGCCAGCAGTCGAAGCGACAGGTGCGACGAGGAGAACTGCGGCACGACGAAGTACTCAAAGACGAAGACGAGACAACCCACGCTCAGGATGATGCGGATTTCGCGAGGCATCGCGAAACGCTTCTTAGGTGGAGAAGTGGTCATAAGAGTTGCTCAAACGCTTCACTTTCCCGTCATCGTTCGCAGAATCCGACCTTTGCAGTCTAGATGAGTTCGGTAGAATCCAATAATGCGTACGCTCGTGGTTCTGCCCACGTACAACGAGATTCTGAATGTTGAATCGATGCTGCGCACCCTTCGAGAGATCGTCCCGGAGGCCCACGTCCTGGTGGTGGACGACGGCAGCCCGGACGGCACTGCGCAGGCGGCCCTTCGAATCGCGAGCGAGCTCGACGCCATAGACGTCCTTCAGCGAAAGTCCAAGAACGGGCTCGGTGGTGCCTACCGCGCGGGTTTCGCGTGGGGACTCGTTCGAGGCTACGACACCTTTGTCGAGATCGACTGCGACTTCTCGCACGATCCGCATACCCTGCCCGCGCTGCTCGTCACTGCCGAGAATTACGACGTCGTCATTGGTTCTCGCTACATCAAGGGCGGCAGCATCCCGAAGTGGGCGTGGTCTCGCCGGCTGCTGTCGCGCGGCGGTAATCAGTACGCTTCGCTCATGCTCGGCCTCGGTGTCGCGGACTCCACGTCGGGCTACCGGGTGTACTCGACGAGCGCGCTCGAGAAGATCGGCTATCAGTCGGTGAGCGCGGACGGCTACGGCTTCCAGATTGAGATGACGTACCGGGCGAGGCGAGGCGGCGCCTCGATCGCCGAGGTGCCGATCTCGTTCACCGACCGCGCACGGGGTGAGTCGAAGATGTCGGGCGCCATCGTCATCGAGGCCCTGCTGCTCGTCACCAAGTGGGCCATCGAGCGACCCTTCGGCCGTCTGCCTAACTAGACGCGATCCACGAGCACCGACGACAGCACGCTCGCAAGCTTGTCCTTCGTTTCCTCGCGTTCGGCGATTGGGTCGGATTCGCCCACGATTCCGGCCCCCGCCCAGGCTTCGAACTCCGTGCCGTTGATGAACACGCCTCGGATGCCGACCCACCACTCGCCGTCGCCATTCGCGTCGATCCAGCCAATGGGACCGGCGTAGTGGCCCCGGTCGTGCTGTTCGAGCCGACAGATCAGCTCGTAGGCGCTGGCGCGCGGGATCCCGCCGACCGCGGCGGTCGGGTGCAGCAGGCGTAGGACTTCGAGGGCGTCGGGCGACGAAGCGGCGTCGGGGGTGCTGGCGTTGATCCACGTGCCGAGATGCGCCACTGTTCGAAGCGAGACGATGGAGGGATTGGGGTCGGCCTCGATGTCGTCGTAGCGGCTGGCGAGGATGTTGATGATGTCATCGACCATGACGGCGTGCTCGTGGAGGTTCTTGGCGCTGCCGAGCAGCCAGTTCTGGTAGTCGTCGGGGGCGACGTTGGGCGGCAGCGCGATAGTGCCCGCCAGGGGGTGGCACTTGATCGTGGCGCCCTCGCGTCGGGCCAAGAGTTCGGGGCTCGCCCCAACGAAGCGACGGCCGTCGGAGGTCGGCATGCTGTAGATCGTGCAGATCGGCTCTCGCTTGCGCAGGCGCGTGGCGATGGCGGCGGCGTCGAGGGGTTCGAGCACCGATCCCACGACCGAGCGCGCCAGCACGACCTTGACAATCTCTTTTCGTCGCAGGATCTCGACGGCGAGGGCGACGTTGTGCGCGTACTCGTCGGGGGCCGGCTGGTACGTAATCGAACGGGCGTTCTGCGTCTCTTGCAGGGGGGCGTCGATGTCGTTCAGCAGCTCCATCCATTCGATTGAGTCGACAAGACGGGTGATCCATGCGTCGCCGCCTCTGAACTGGGTCACCACGTAGCGAGGCACCTCGAGTCGCCCTTCGGCGCTTCGGTCAAAGGGCAGGGACGCGAAGGCGACGACTCCCGTTCCCGGGGGACCCTCGACGCCCGAAAGCTGGTGTCGGGCGAGTTCGCTGACGACGTCGGCCGGGTTGTCGAGGCCCCCCGGAAGCTCCAGGGTCGCGACCGTCCCTCCGAAACCGACCCTCACCACTTCCGAGGTCTCGATCAGCCATCCGTCCCTCGCCCCCACCGTTCGCAGTGCGTCGAGGGCGAGTGGATGGATTCGCTCGCGTATGAAGTTCACGACGCTCTCGTAGCGACGAACTGCTGGCTGAGACCGCCCATCACTCGGCGGTGGTTGACGGCGGTGAAACCCGAGCGGTTGAGCATCTTCACGATTTCAGAGGACGTTGGTAGGTAGGCGGTTGATTGGGGCAAGTAGTGGTAAGCGGCCCGGTCCGAGACCAGCGAGCCAATGAAGGGAACCACGCGGCGGAACCAAATGCGGAACCCGGTCCGCAGGAGTCCGGACTCGGGCTCGGCGACCTCGAGGAGCGATAGTCGCCCCCCCGGTCGCGTGACGCGGGCCATTTCGTCGAAGGCGGCGGCGAGGTCGGTGAAGTTGCGCAGTGCGTAGCCGCAGGTGATCCCGTCGAAACTCTTGGTGCGGAATGGAAGCCTCGACGCGTCGGCTTGCACCCGATTGTGCAACTGACGCCCGGCGCGCAGCATGCCGTAGCTGAGATCGGTCGCCACCGCCCGCTGGCCCTGGCGGCTGAGTTCGCGGGTGAAGTCGCCCGTTCCCGCCGCGATGTCGAGCACGACGCTCGAAGGGGGAAGGCGAAGGTCCGCCACCGCCCGGCGGCGCCATCTCGAGTCGAGACCGAACGTCATCAGCTTGTTCACGAACTCGTAACGGGACGCGATGGCGTCGAACATCGCGCGCACCTGGCGCGTCTTTTCCTCACCCTGGGGGAGCGGGGTTGCGGGCACGGTCTTTAGAAGTAGTAGCGAGTCAGAATCTGTGCGACGCACGAGGGTTTCGGCGCGTCCTTCACCTCAACAACGACGTCGAGGGCCACCTGGACCCCACCGCTCACCGGCTCAACCGAAGCCAGCGTGGCACCAGCCCGGATCTCGGATCCGACCAGCACCGGACTCGGGAAACGAACCTTGTTGGTCCCGTAGTTGATTCCCATGGTCACGCCGTCGACTCGCAGCATCCCTCCCAGGAGAACCGGGAGTAGCGAAAGGGTGAGGTAGCCGTGGGCGATGGTTTGGCCGAACGGTCCGCTCTTTGCCCGTTCGGGATCGACGTGGATCCACTGGTGGTCGCCGGTGGCGTCGGCGAAGAGGTTCACCTGCTCCTGGGTGACGGTCCGATAGTCGGAGTAGCCCAGGTGGGTTCCCACCAAAGCCGTCAATTCGTCGATGCTGTGAACGTGCGTTGTCATAACTACCTCCGTCACGACTCTAATCTTCCACCTCGTATTCGAGAGCCGGAGTCGATGGCGAGGCCTAGGATTACTCCGTGCAGCGCGACCACTACGGAGAACACCACCGGAAAATCTCTGAAGGATGGATTCGGGCCTCCATCTTCGGCATCAGCGACGGTCTGGTGACCAATATCTCCTTCATTCTGGGGTTCGCGGGGGCCAATCCGGGCCACAATGTCGTGCGCCTCGCCGGATTGGCGGCATTGGTCGCTGGCGGCTTCTCCATGGGCAGCGGCGAGTACCTTTCGATGCGCGCCCAAAAGGAACTCTTCGAGTACGAGATTGCCGTCGAGCGCCAAGCCCTGGCCGAATTCCCCGCCGCCGAGCAGAAGGAGCTTCGCGACCTCTTCGTGTCGCGAGGCATCGACAAGGAACTCGCCGAACGGCTCTCCACCGACCTGATGCGCGACCCCGACCTCGCGCTGCGCACGCACACCCGAGAGGAGCTCGGCATCGACCCTTCGGCTACCGGTTCGCCCTGGTCCGCGGCGTACTCCTCGCTGGCGGCGTTCTCCGTCGGCGCCTTGATACCGCTCCTGCCATGGCTCTTCACTTCGAGCGGTAATCCGATTCTCTGGTCGCTGATCCTCGGCGCCGTCGGCTCAGCCGCGGTCGGCGCGGCGATCGGATGGTTCACCAAGCGTGGAATCATCCGTTGGGCTTTTCGACAGATGGTCATGACCGCCTTCGCCGCCGGCGTGACCTTCGCCGTTGGCCGGCTGGTCGGGGTCCACTAGCTCCTCGTAAAGCGGTACAGCTTGTCCTCGCGCTCGACGCGGAAGCCGAGCGACTCGTAGAGCTTTCTCGCGCCGATGTTCGATTCGTCAACGAAGAGCACTGCGTCGTTGACGCCCTTCCTTCGAAGCGACGCCAGCCCCTGGGTGACCATCACGCGGCCGAGGTTACGCCCTTGAAACTTGGGATCGACGGAGATGACGTAGATCTCTCCGAAGCGGTCGGGGTGCAGTTCGTGAACCTTGGTCCAGCACGACGCGGCGAGCTGACCGTCAATCTCCAGGAGCAGGAAGCCGGAAGGGTCGAACCAGGGTTCGCGCGTTCGCTCGTTCAGGTCGGCGGGAAGCCACTCACCCTGTTCGGGATGGTCTGCGAATGCGGCGTTGTTCTGGGCGAGCCAGGTCATCTCGTCGCGTCCCGACTCGAAGTTGCGCAGTACTGCCCCCTCGGGTACTTCGACGACGGGTACGGGTAGCTTCAGGCGAAGCAGTTGCAGCGTGCGAATGACCTCCCCGTCGCACTTGTCGTGCGAGTCCCGGGTCCACCAGTCCACGACCGGGTGCTTCTTCAGCACCTGCTCGAGCAGCTCCGGGTCGAAACCCCCCCCGCACATCTCGATGGTCGCGTATTTCGAGAGCGTGAGCAAGGCGTATTTCTCGAGAACGCCGTCTCGGTATTTGAGCCAGTCTTCGGCGAGCCACCCGTGCACCACGATCCGGCGGCGGCCCTCGTCCATCGCTTCGCGCCCGAGCGCCGCCTCAGTTCGGTTCAGCAGATTGAGGACTTCGAGTCGCTGCTCGGCGCTGAGTGATTGAGCGCACTGCCACGAGTCGTTCATGATTTAAGGCTACCGGCGAATCAACTGGTGCGGGCTGCGACACGGGTGAGACGGCGCAGCAGCGTGCCGATCGTGCGCTCGGCACCCACCAGCTCGGTGTAGACGTCGCTCTCCATGTGGTTTCCCTCGCTCTCGACGAGCGAGGTGATCCGCACGGCCAGTTCGTTCATGGTCGAGGTAATCGTGTTGAGCTCGTTCTGGATTGACACTGCACACCGACCCTTGAACACCGCGCGCAAGTTCGCACTGGCGCATACTGTAATGGTCTGTGACAAACTCAACCGTTCGACTCGACTCGGATCCTTACGAATGGTCACGGATCCTCGTGAGGGGGGCCGAGGCGGAGTCGTTTCTGCAGGGCCAACTCAGCCAGGACGTGCGCGACGTCGGCCCGGACGGCGTCTGGTCGCTTCTCCTGAGTCCGAACAGTGACGTGCTCGCGTCGTGCCTTGTCACGAGGGACGAGCTCGGTTTCATCGTGACCGTTCCGCTCTCTCTGGCCGAAGTCGCGCTCGCCCGCCTGAAGCGTTTCCACCTGCGCACCGCTTGCACGCTCCAGTTGGAGAACGACGCGCAGGGTCCGTTCGACACGGTGGGAGAACAGGTGCGAGGGGCTCATCCGGGGCCCGACGAGTTCGCGGCGCAGCTCTCGCCCCAGAGCTTCGGCGCGACGTTCGTCGCGGCCACGGTCTCCTTCACGAAGGGGTGCTTCACTGGCCAAGAGCTCGTTGGACGCCTTGATGCCCGGGGGTCAAGCGTTCCGTGGCGCTTCGTCCGGTGCCACGGTTCCTCGATCGAGGCGATCAACGATGTTCTCACCGCGAAAGGGCCAGAAGGTCCGCGCGGCGTCACCACCGCCGTGCGCGACGACGATGGCGTCCTCGCCCTCGGGTTCATTCACCGAAGCGCGCTCAGTGGGGAGGGATCGCTGAAGGTCGGTGACGTGAACGTGGAGACGATTGGTTGAAGGGGCGATTTCGCCGCTATTAGCCTTAGCCCAGGAGGCTTCGTGAGATTCAACACTGAGGGACTTTTCATCAAGGTGTCGGGCGTGACGAGCGAAGAGGATGCCTTGTTCTCCATTGGCCTCGGCGCGAGCGCGGTCGGGTTCGAGTTCGGGCCTACGCCGCGGAGGATCTCGCCGGCCTCCGCGCACGATATCGTGAGGCGCCTGCCGAACGGGGCCGTCTCGGTTGGTGTGTTTCGAAACGAAATGCCCCAGAAGATCGTCGAAGTGACCAATACGCTGGGGCTTTCGGCGGTGCAGATCGACGGGGCCATTACGAGGTCGTCGCTCGCGTACGTGGCAGAGAGGGTCAACACGGTCATTCGGACCATTCCCACCGGTCGGGACCTGTTCGACGAGGACGTGATCGACGGCGTCGATTACTTCTTGTTGCCCGAGACCGACGATTTCGATTCGCTAGTCGACTGCCTCGAGGTGTTCCAGGACTTCTCGCTGCGCACACCCCTGATCGCGTCGGGCGGGCTCAACTCCTCGAACGTCGTCGACATCGTGCAGAACTACCCCGTATGGGGCGTTGACGTGCGACGTGGGGTCGAGAGTGAACCGGGGGTGAAGGATCCCGTGCTGCTCGGCGAGTTCATCGCCAACGCGCGCTGGGCGTACGACAACGCGTACGTGCAACGCCGTCGAGACGCGTGGCCCCTTCCCTAGGCATGAAAGCGGCGAAAGACGACGCTGCCGTTGTGTCCGCCGAAGCCGAACGAGTTCGACAGCACCACGTCGATGTGGGCCTTTCGAGGCGAGCCAATAACCACGTCGAGGCCCACGGCCGGGTCGATCTCGGTCGTTCCTGCGGTCGGCGGGATGGTCTGGTTCAGCAGGCTCAGCACCGAGACGACGCCCTCGAGGGCACCGGCGGCGGCGAGGGAGTGTCCGAGGTGCCCCTTGATCGACGTCACGGGGGGAGCGTGCTCTCCAAAGACGTGGCGAACGGCTACCGCCTCGGCGAGGTCGTTGAGCGGCGTCGACGTGCCGTGGGCGTTGATGTGCGAGACGTCGCTGGTGGAGATACCCGCGTCGGCGAGCGCGAGCTCCATGCAGCGGATGGCTCCGGCGCCTGTCGGATCCGGCGCGGTGATGTGGTGCGCATCGGCGGTGGAGGCGGCGCCGATGACCTCGGCGTAGATGGTCGCACCGCGCGCGATGGCGTGCTCCCACTCCTCGAGGACCAATATCCCCGCGCCCTCGCCCATGACGAAGCCGTTGCGGTGGGTGTCAAACGGCCGTGACAGGCCCTCGTTGCTCAGGGCGGTCATGTTGCGAAAGCCGGCCAAGGCGATCTCGACGATCACGGCCTCGGCCCCTCCGGCGACGGCGACGCTGCACCGCCCGGTCGCGACCAGACGAGCGGCGTTGCCAATGGCGTGAGTGCCCGCGGCACACGCTGTCGTCACGGTCTCAGCCGGCCCGCCGAGTCCGAAGCGCATCGACACCGCCGCGGTCGCGGCGTTGGGCATCATCATCGGCACCATGAAGGGCGACACGCGATCGGGACCCTTCTCGTTGAGCACGCGAACCTGTTCGAGCACGGTCTGCAGTCCGCCGATGCCGGTCGTGACGATGCTGCCAGCGTCGATGATCGGGCCTTCGAGTCCGCTCTGCTTCCACGCCTCGTCGGCCGCCATCAGCCCGTAGAGCGAGAAGGGGTCGAGCCTGCGCAGTTCCTTCGGTCCGCCGATGTGCGTCGCGTCGAACGGCGCGATCGTCTTCGACGGCGGCGCGACGTCCTTCATCAAGGCTTCCCAGAGCGTCTCGACGCCGACGCCCGCGCACGTCAAGGCGCCTAGTCCGGTGACGGCGACCCGGTAGCCCTCGATAGGCCCCGAAGGGGTGACGGCGACCTTCACTGCAGCTTGGCGTAGATGAGTTCGAAGGCCTCGCCCACGGTGCGGATCTCTTTGAGCTCGTCCTCGGCGACTTCGATGTTGAATGTTTCCTCGAGGGCCATCACCAGCTCAACCAGGTCGAGGCTGTCGGCGCCGAGGTCTTCGAACGATGTCTCCATGGTGATCAGCGACGCGTCGACGGCCAGGACCTCGACGGCGTTGTCGGTGAATTTCGTGAATGCTTCGTTACGGTCCATGGAATTACCCCTTATTTTCTCTCGCTTCATGGTACTAAATTGCCCTCCCACGTCAGGACATCTAGTGGCCGAGTGCGAGTCCTCCGTCGGCGCAGATGACTGCTCCGGTGATATACCTCGAGTGCTTACCGGCGAGAAACCCGACAACACCAGCGATATCAGAGGGCTGACCAATTCGTCCCATGGGGATGAGTGCGGCCATCTGGTCCTTTGAGGGGCCGAGGTCGCTCGTCATGTCGGTCTCGATGAGTCCGGGGGCGACGACGTTCACGGTGATGCCGCGGGTGGCGACCTCCTTCGCGAGCGAACGCGCCAGTCCCACGAGACCGGCCTTCGCTGCGGCGTAGTTGGCCTGTCCGGGCACGCCAATGAACGGACTTATGGAGCCGATGAAGATAATTGACCCCTGGCGGGCTCGCACCATCGAGGCCATCGTCGCCCTCGCGGTATAAAAGGCCCCGTCGAGGTCGGTCGCGAGGACTTCGCGCCAGTGCTCGTCGGACATTCGCATCGCGAGGCCGTCGCGAGTGACCCCGGCGTTCACGACCGCGACGTCGACGGGTCCGAGTTCGCTGATGGCGATCTTCACGGCTTCGTTCACCGCCGAGGAGTCCGCGACGTCCACCGCGTAGGAGAGGGCGCAGCCCTCGGGCGCCGATCCCGACCTCGAGAGCGCGACGACACGGTCGCCTTCATCGATGAAGTGCTGGGCGATGGCGGCGCCGATCCCTCGACTGGCACCGGTGACGAGGACGTGGCGGCTCATAGCGTTATCTCCTGAAGGTCGTTGAGCGAGGAAGGGGCGAATTGGAGTTGGAACGGGCGGATGCGTTTGGTCAGTCCCGTGAGCACGGCACCCGGCGGCATCTCGATCGTGGTCGTCACCGTTGGCGGAAGGGCCAGCGTGGCGTCGAGGAACTGGACTGGCGAGGTGAGCTGGCGCGAGAGGAGCTCCTGCCACTCGACCGCGCTCGTGTGGACCTGACCGTCAACGTTGGCGATGAGCGTGGCGTCGGTGCGCCCCCAGGCCACCGAGGCCAGGGTCTCGTCGAGCTCGTCCTGGGCCGGCGCCATCAGCGGGGAGTGGAAAGCGCCGCCCACGCTCAGCGGCGTCGCCCGGCGCCAGCCGAGCTCCTTGTGGCGCGCGAGCAGGTCATCGAGTCCCGCGCGGGTGCCGCTCACGACGATCTGGCCGGTGCCGTTGATGTTGGCGACCCACACCTCGCCGAGCGCGTCGAGGGCGTCGCGGGCTCCCGCATCGCCGCCCATGAGCGCGACCATGGAACCTTCGGTGGCGCTCGCCGAGCGCGCCATCGCCGCCCCCCTGACGGCGATCAGCCTGGCCCCGTCCTCGATACTTAGAAGCCCGCTCGCGACCAGCGCCGAGAACTCGCCGAGGCTATGGCCGAGGAGGTAGCGAGGTCGGATGCCGAGGTCGAGGAGTTCGAGGTAGCCAACGATGGAAAGCGCGAAGGTGGCGATCTGCGCGCGATCGGTGCGAACCACCTCTTCATCGGAAGCGGTGGTGAGCAGCGCCTCGACGTCGAGCTTGGACGCCTCGGCGATGCGGCCGATCTGGTCCCAGTGCGAGGAGTCTCTCCACGCGTTTCCCGCCCCTCCGCTCAGCGACCCTTGACCGGGAAAGAGCACGACGCAGTCGTCTCGAAAAGGGAGTTCCGATGATTCAGACATGTTCTAAAGGTAACAGCGTGCCCGGAGTGGGACTCGAACCCACACACCCTCTCGAGTAAAGACTTTTGAGGCCTCCGCGTCTGCCGATTCCGCCATCCGGGCTGCGGCGACAACGGTAGCAGCAACCATAAGGTGGGTGTGATGAAGATGACGCTCTGGCGAGACGAAGCGGTGGTTCTTCATCCCGTCACCGCGGCCGCCCAGCGTCATGACGCTCGCACCCGTCTCTTCCTGCGCGTCGAGCACGGGGGCGTTATGGGCTTCGGCGAAATCGATCCCCAGCCGTTCTCTCTCAATGGCGACCCGGGCTTTTCCGAGGTGGTTCAAGAGCTCGACGGGGTAGTACTGCTCCAGGTACAGGGGGCGTTCGAGCGCGAGGGGGGCCTTCCGTCATGGACCAGAATCGCCAGGTTCGCCGGTTCGCGGCCGGGTAGTTCGCCCGCCGTATGCCTGGTCGAGATGGCCCTTCTCGACAGGGAACTGCGCGCACAGGGCCGCAGCATCCTTTCGCTGTGGCCGGCGGTCTTCGATACGCCCGTGCAGTCAACGGTGTCGCTGCTCGATGACGAAGAGTGGGTTGTGGATCCCGGTGTGGCCCGCCTGCGCGTGAAGACGAGCCCGGGAGCCATCAGTGCGTTCGCGATGAAGCGCTTGGCGGCGCTTCGCGTGCCCGTGCTGCTCGACTTCAACTGCTCGGCGACCAGCGACGCGGACGTGATTGGCCAGTTGGCCCAGATCGGCGACGCGGCCGACGTGGCTGGTGTGGAGCAGCCGTTCGCCCCGGGCAACGTGGTTGATCACGCCCGTCTCGCCGAGCAGATTGCGGTGCCGTTGAGCATTGACGAAGGCATCCGCAACGTGCGCGACCTCGAACAGGTCGTGCGCTACAGCGCCGCGAGCATCGTCTGTGTGAAACCGGCCCGGGTGGGCGGCTACGCCAACGCACGCACCATCATCGCGAGGTCCAAGGAGTTGGGCCTCAGGCCGTACCTCGGAGGATTCTTCGAATCGCCGTTTGCGCGACGGGTCAACCGCCTGTTTGCCCAGCACTCGATCAGCGAGCCCAGTGACATTGGCCTCGTCGAGACGATGGAAGGTGCCGTCCAACGCCAACTGGAGAGCGTGCCCGGCGGGTTCGAAACGGTCCCGTCGAAGGATTTTCTGGATTCGGTGACGCTCATTGCCTCCTTCGGTTGAGAGTAGATTTACACTCGTTTCCATGGGTGCACGACTCGACAAACGGCGTTTGGAGGATCTTCAGCGCCGTCTCATGGCGGCGAGGGAAAGCCTCAGCGTGCTCGAAGAGCAGGTGCAGGTGTGGAATGACGCCCTCGAAGACGCCCGCATCCGCTCGCTGGTCTCCGAAACCCCTTTGCAGCAGCAAGAATATAGCGAGTTGTCCCGGCACGTGGTCGCCGCGAATGCCGAGATGCAGCGGCGCTCGGCCGAGGTACGTAGCCTGATAACCGAACGAGATGGACTCTTACGTGAATGGAAGCCTAAGGAAGAGCATGGATAAGCGAGTTGTGATTGCCGACGACGAATCGATCATTCGATTGGATCTCAAAGAGATTCTCGAGGGTGACGGTTACCTCGTCGTGGGAGAGGCCGCCCGCGGCGATGACGCGTTGGCGATGATCCGCGAGCTCGAGCCCGACCTCGCGCTGCTCGACATCAAGATGCCCGGACTCGACGGTATCGAAGTGGCGAGGGAGCTGAAGGGCTCCAACACCGTCGTCGTGCTGCTCACCGCCTTCAGCCAGAGGGCGCTCATCGAGAGCGCCCGTGACGCCGGGGTCGTTGCGTACCTGGTGAAGCCGTTTCGCAGCAGCGAGATACTGCCGAAGATCGCCGCCATCATGAACCCGCTGGCGACCGAGCCCGTCGAGGCGCCCGAGGTCACGAACGTAGACGACAAGATCGAGACCCGCGAGATCGTCCAGCGGGCGAAGGAGCTCTTGATGGATGAGCGAGGGCTCGACGAGCCCGCGGCCTTCGAAGTCATCCAGCAGTCCGCCATGCGCGGGCGCACCCGGATGCGCGACGTCGCCCAGCAGATCTTGAAGGGCGAGTTCGTTGGCTGAAGACTCAGCCGACCAGCGGCCGCTCGTGCTGTTGGACGGCATGTCACTGGCCTTTCGCGCCTTCTTCGCGCTCTCGACGGACATCAAGACCTCCGAGGGCGTCGTTACCAACGCGCTGCACGGTTTCGCGTCGATGCTGCATTCGCTGGTCCGGACCCAGTCGCCGCGCGGGCTCGCGGTCGCCTTCGACATGCCCGGGGGCACCTTTCGAGACGCCATGACCGAGGACTACAAGGGTGGTCGGGCCGAGACGCCCGTCGAGATCGAGCATCAGTTCGACCTCATCCGGAACCTCTGCAAATCGCTCCATATTCCGGTGCTCGGCGTGCCAAACTACGAGGCGGACGACGTGCTCGCCACCCTCGCGACGTGGGGTCGTGACGAGAAGATCCCGGTGGTGGTGGTCACGGGCGACCGCGACGCGTTCCAACTGGTCGAGGATCCCTACGTGAAGGTCCTCTACAACCGCCGGGGCGTATCGGACTACTCGCTCTACGACGAGGCCGGAATCTTCGAGCGCTGTGGCATCGAGCCCGAGCGCTACGCGCTGCTCGCGGCGCTGCGCGGTGACTCGTCGGACAACCTGCCCGGCGTGCCCGGGGTGGGGGAGAAGACTGCGGCGAAGCTGCTCGCCAAGTACCGCGACTTCGACGAGCTCTACCAGCACCTGGACGAGTTGACGCCGAAGCTTCGCGAGAACCTCGCCCTCTACGAGGACCGGGCGCGTAACAACGAGAGGGTCATGCTCCTGGTGCGAGACGTTCCCCTCGATTTCACGCTGCACGACATCACGCTGGGCGGCTGGAGCCGGGCCGAGGTCGCGGCGTTCTTCGACCGCTTCGAGATGAACGCCATGCGAACGCGCTTCGAGAAGCTGATGCAGGACGGGCTGCTCGGGGCCCCGGCGAAGAGCGAGGGCGCCGCGCCCGTGGCCTCGGCGAAGCCGGCGTCCGCGCCCGTGAAGCGTGAGGACTCGCTCGACACCGTGCTGAAGGACGTCGAGTCGATCGTCGTGAGCTACGGGCATTCGAGGGTCGCGGTCTTCGACCCGGCGAAGAACGTCGTCGCGGTGGGGAGTGAATCGGACTTCTTCGAGCGAGCGAGCGCGCTTCTCCCCAGCGGCCACGATCTGAAGGAGCTCTATCGCCACGCCGCCGAGCGGGGATATCAGCTTCGCGAGCCGGCCGACGACACGACGATCATGGCCTTCCTCGTCGACGCAACGAGTGGCAGGTACGAGCTCGCCGACGTCGTCCATCGTTTCCTCGACGAGACGATCGGCGTCGCAGCACCGTCGCTCTTCGACGAGACGTCCGACGACGACACGCTGATCCGCGACGTGCAGCTGGCGGCCCGGCTGCGCGAGCACCTACGCGGCGAGATCGCGCGCTGGGAGCTGGGTTTCGTCTACGAGCAGATCGAGCTCCCGCTCGTCGCGGTACTCGGGCGCATGGAGGCGTGCGGCGTGCGCGTCGACGTCGAGATGCTCCGGACCATCGCCGCCGAGTTCGCGAAGGAGGCGAGCAGCCTCGACGCCCAGATCCAGAGGATCGCGGGCCACGAGTTCAAGGTCAATTCCCCCCAGCAGCTCCAGACGGTGCTCTTCGACGAGCTCCACCTCACGCCGGTGAAGAAGATCAAGTCGGGCTTCTCGACCGATGCCTCCAGCCTCGAGGCGATCGAGGACGAGCACAAGATCGTCTCGCTGATCCTGCGTTACCGCGAAGTGGAGAAGCTGCGAAGCACCTACGGCGCGCCGTTGATCGGCGCGGTCGCAAGCGACGGACGCATTCACGCCACGTTCAACCAGACCGTCGCGCGCACCGGACGCCTGTCGTCGGAGAATCCGAACCTGCACAACATCCCGGTGCGCAGCGAAGAGGGACGGAGGCTTCGCTACGCGTTCGTGCCAAGCGAGGGCTGGCAGTTGGCGGTGGCGGACTACAACCAGATCGAACTGCGCATCCTCGCGCACCTGTCGCAGGACTCGGGGCTCTTGATGGCGTTCGCCTCGAACGAGGACGTGCACCGCACGATCGCGGCTTCGGTGTTCGGTGAACCGGTGGAGAAGGTGAGCCACGAGCAGCGCGAGCAGGCGAAGGCCGTTTCGTACGGCCTCGCCTACGGCATGGAGGCCTTCGGGCTCAGCCGGCGCCTCGGAGTCCCCGTAAGTTCGGCGAAGGAGATCATGGAGAAGTACTTCGCCGGTTTCCCGAGCCTTCGCGCCTACATGGACGAAACCATCAAGGAGATCCGCGCGAAGGGCTACTCGCGGACCGAATTCGGCCGGATCCGGCCATTCCCCGACCTTGCGACCTCCGCCGGCCCCCAGCGCCAAGCCGCCGAGCGCCAGGCGATGAACGCTGGGATCCAGGGGCTCGCCGCGGATATCTTCAAATCCGCGCTGGTCCGGCTTGATCGGCGCCTGATGGGCGAAGGACTCGAGGCGCGCCTTATCCTGCAGGTGCACGACGAGGTCCTCGTCGAGTCGCCGAACGACGAGAAGGAGCGCGTCGAGGAGATTATCGTCGACGCGCTCACCAATGCGGCGTCGCTCAGTGTCCCGCTGGAGGTTTCGCTCCACTGGGGCGAGAACTGGGCCGCGGCCAAGGGCTGAATTGCTGGGTGGTAGAGTTTTGTCCTGGGTTTACACCGGAGATCCAGACCCCTGTTGCCTAGTTGACCCCGGTGTGGTCGTATGAAAGAAGTACGCATGTCGGACGGCACCAGCCTCCTTTCCCCCCAGCAGATGGGCACCTTTGACGAACAGGGTAACTACGTTCCCCGCGTCATCACCGAAGACAACATGGTCGGCACCGACCTCGCCACCTTGGTCGGGGACAGTGTCCTCGAGTTCGAAGACGGCGACCTCGTTACTGGCACGGTCGTCAAGATCGACCGCGACGAAGTGCTGCTCGACATTGGCTTCAAGTCCGAGGGCGTGATCCCCTCGCGCGAGCTTTCGATCCGCAATGACGTCGACCCCTCGGAGATTGTCTCGATGGGCGAGCGCGTCGAGTGCCTCGTCCTTCAAAAGGAGGACAAAGAGGGTCGCCTCGTCCTCTCGAAGAAGCGCGCCCAGTACGAGAAGGCGTGGAGCAACATCGAAGAACTGAAGAACCGCGACGAAGTCGTGAAGGGTGTCGTCATCGAAGTGGTGAAGGGCGGACTCATCGTCGACATCGGTCTTCGCGGGTTCCTACCCGCGTCACTCGTGGAGCTGCGCCGCGTTCGCGAGCTGCAACCTTACATCGGCAAGACCGTTGAGGCGAAGATCATCGAGCTCGACCGCAACCGCAACAACGTGGTGCTGTCGCGTCGTGCCTGGCTCGAAGAGACCCAAAAAGAGCAGCGCGGCGACTTCCTCAACAACCTCAAGCCCGGCGAGCGCCGTCACGGCGTTATCTCGTCGGTCGTCAACTTCGGCGCCTTCGTGGACCTGGGCGGCATGGATGGACTCATCCACGTTTCCGAGCTCAGCTGGAAGCACATCGATCACCCGAGCCAGGTCGTCGCCGTCGGTGACGAAGTCGACGTCGAGGTTCTCGACGTCGACTTCTCCAAAGAGCGCATCTCGCTCTCGCTCAAGGCAACCCAGTCCGACCCGTGGCAGGTCTTCGCCGACAGCCACGCCGTCGACCAGTTGGTCTATGGCCGCGTGACCAAATTGGTGCCATTCGGCGCGTTCGTCCAGGTGGGCGAAGGCATCGAAGGACTCGTGCATATCTCGGAGATGGCGGCGCACCACGTCGAGTCGCCCGACCAGGTCGTCAGCGCCGGCGAGGAACTGTGGGTCAAGATCATCGAGCTCGACACCGCTCGACGCCGTATCAGCCTTTCGATCAAGCAGGCTGCCGAGGGTGGCGAGGTCTCCGAAGAGTACCGTGAGGCCTTTGGCTCGCACGCGTACGACACTGAGGGCAACTACATCGGCGGCATCGAGTACGGCGAGTTCACTCCCGAGACCGAAGCGCAGGCTGCGTGGGCGGAGTACGCGACCGAGGTTCCGGTCAAGTCGCCAGAAGATGGCTCCGATGAGACTGTCCCTGAGACTGTCCCTGAGGCTGTCGAAGAGGCTCCAACCGCTGAATAGCCAGTTTTGCCGGGTAGCCCGTCCTTGCAGCCGAATGGCCGTGAGGACGGGCTATTTGCGCGTTATGGACAGCGGGAAGTGGCAAGCGACCTGATGCCCCGGAGCGACCTCCTGGGCCAGCGGCTCATCGCTCGCGCACAGTTCGGTGGCTTTGGGACAGCGGGTACGAAAACGGCAGCCGCTCGGTGGGTTCATCGGACTCGGGGGTTCGCCTTCGAGAACCTGTGAGTGAATGGGCGAGTCAGGGTCC
The DNA here is from genome assembly GCA_003132205.1 of Acidimicrobiaceae bacterium. Classification (GTDB taxonomy): domain Bacteria; phylum Actinomycetota; class Acidimicrobiia; order Acidimicrobiales; family RAAP-2; genus RAAP-2. The sequence goes on along the minus strand of PKWY01000046.1, from coordinate 153,622 downwards.
GCCTCGAGAGCGGCACCCAAGAGGAACTTGGTGTACGGATGGGCCGGTGCCTCGTAGAGGGCGTCCGCCGGTCCGATCTCGCAGATCTTGCCGAGGTACATGACCGCCACGCGGTCGCTTACGTTCTTCACGACGGCGAGGTCGTGGGCGATGAACAAGAGGGTGAGACCGTACTCGGCCTTCAGATCCTCGAGCAGGTTGAGGATCTGCGCCTGGACCGACACGTCGAGGGCCGAGACCATCTCGTCGCAGATGAGCAGCTTCGGGCGCATCGCGAGCGAGCGGGCGATCGAGATGCGCTGGCATTGGCCGCCCGAGAACTGGCGGGCGTAGCGGTTGCCGTAGACCGCGGGGTCGATGCCGACCTTGCTCAGAAGGTCGCTCACCAGGACGTCGCGCTCGTGGCCCGAAATGGTCTTCCAACAGTCGAGGGGCTCGGCGACGATGTCCTTCACCCGACGGCGCGGATTGAGCGAGCTGATGGGGTCCTGGAAGATCATCTGCATGCGGGTCCGAATGTTTCGCAGCTGGCGGCCGCCCCTCTTGAGCTCGGTAAGATCGGTGCCGTCAAGCTCGATGGAGCCGCTCGAGGGCTCGACGATACGCATGAGGGCCTTGCCGGTGGTCGACTTGCCGCAACCGGATTCGCCGACGAGACCGAGCGTCTCGCCTTCGAAGATGTCGAAGCTCACCCCGGCGACCGCGCTGACCGCGTGGTGGCCCTTGCCGAAGATGACCTTGAGGTCGCGAACCTTGAGAAGCGGTCGGGTGGTGTCGGTCATGAGGCTGAATCTCCTCGAGTGATGGGTAGGGGATTCCAGCAGGCGAACGAGTGTCCGGGCTGGTCTGCCTGCTGGAGCTCCGGGCGTTCCTGGTGGCACTTGTCGCTCGCGTAGGCGCAGCGTGGGGCGAAGCTGCAGCCCTGGGTCAGCTTGAGCAAGTTCGGCGGCCTTCCCGGAATGGTGATCAGGCGAGTGTGCGAGGCGTTCGAGACCTTGGGTGAACTCTCGAGCAGAGCCCTCGTATAGGGCATGCGGTGGTTCGCGAAGACGTCGCGGGTCGAGCCGATCTCGACGATCCGCCCGGCGTACATTACGACGATCCTCGAAGTGCGCGTGGCTACGACTCCCAGGTCGTGGGTAACCAGCACGACCGACATGTGGAGGCGCTCCTTCAACTCGTCGAGCAAGTTGAGGATCTGGGCCTGGATCGTGACGTCGAGACCGGTGGTGGGCTCGTCGGCCATCAGAAGCTTCGGGGAGCACGCGAGGGCAATGGCGATGACGACACGCTGGCGCATGCCGCCGGAGAGCTGTCCCGGAAAGGCGTCGTACCGCTGCGAGGGCGACGGAATCCCGACGAGCTCCAGCAGCTCGATGGCGCGCGCCTTGGCGTCCTGTTTGGACATCCCGAGGCGTACGCGAAGCGTCTCGTCGATCTGCTTGCCAATGCGCATCACCGGGTTGAGCGATGTCATGGGGTCCTGGAAGACCATCGCCACTTCGGTTCCCCAGAGCCCACGTTTGAAGCTCTCGGTGGTGCCGACCATCTCGCTGCCGTTGAGCAGCACCGAGCCGGTGACGGTGACGTTGGTCCGGGGTTGGAGGCCCATGATCGTTCGCGAGAGGACGGTCTTGCCCGAGCCGGACTCGCCCACGATGCCGATGGTTTCGTTGCGCATCAGGTCGAAGGACACGTTCGCCACGGCGGGCAGGGGACCGCCGGCCGTGGCGAACGTGGTCGATAGGTCGTTGACAACGAGGAGCTTCTCTGGCGTGACGCTCACAGCTTCACCTCGGTGACGTCGAAGTGGCTCCGCAGGCGGTCACCAATGAAGTTGAGGCTCAAGAGGAAGAAGCAGAGCGCGAGGGAGGGAAATATCGCGAGCCAGGGATTCTGCTGAAGGACCGTGCGGCTCTCGTTGATCATGTTTCCCCACGACGGCGTCGGCACGACCACGGAGAGCCCGAGGAAGGCGAGGGTTCCTTCGAGGGCGATGACGGTGGCGACGCCGATGAGGAGAAACGAGATACCGATGGGCGCGATGTTGGGCAGGAGCTCCTTCATCAGAATTCGCCGGTCAGTGGCCCCCTGCACCTTGGCCGCGACGACGTAGTCCTTGGTGGCGACCGACAGCGTCGCGGTGCGAATCACTCGATACACCAGGGGGACCGACGCGAGGCCAATGACCAGGATGATCTTGAAGACGGATCGCGGCGTCCAGAACGACAGCACCGCGATGGTGGCGATGATCGCGGGGAAGGCCAGGAGGATGTACATGAAGGTGGTGACGATCGTGTCGAAGCGCCCGCGCCGGAAGGCGGCCAGCATGCCCAGCGGCGCGCCGATCCCGAAGCCGATGACCATGGACCCGAAGCCAACTGTGATCGACACCCGAGAACCAAAGACGATTCTTGAGAAGATGTCGCGTCCGATGTCGTCGGTGCCGAAGAGATGGTGCAGCGAGGGGCCCGCGTTGATGGCGCCGTAGTCCTGGAACAGCGGATTCTGCAGCGGTAGGACGTTCGCGAAGATGGCCCCAAAAATGTTGAGCGCGATCCAACCGACGCATATCCAAAAGAGGGGACCAAGGGGCTTCTTCTTCTCAGGCCTCTCGACCAGGGCGAGTTCTTCAAGTTCCAAAAATGTGTTACTCACGGCTGATCCTCGGATCGACGATATTGATGATGAAGTCAAAGATGAAGTTGATGAGCACCACGCCCACCGAGACAACGAGAACGATTCCCTGCACCAGCAGGTAGTCGTCGGTATTGATGGAGGCGATCAAGGTGTAGCCGAGTCCGGGGATGTTGAGCAGGTACTGGACAACGAAGCCGCCGGCCAGTAGTCCGCCGATGTTCACCCCGGCGGCGCCAAGCAACGCGACCGACGAAGGGCGAAAGGCGTGTCGCCACATGATTCGTCGCTGGCTAATGCCCTTCGAGCGGGCCATTGTTATGAACTCCTCCTGGAGAGTCGCGATCAGGTCACTTCGAAGAACCCTGAAGTAGATGACGAAGCTCCCGAGCGCCAAGGTGATAGCGGGCAGCGCCATGCTCTCCAGGTTGCCTATCAAGTCGGCTCGAAGCGACACGTAGGAGGAGGGGCCCGTATGGGGGATACCCAGTTTATAGGTGACGAAGAGTACGAGGAGGATGACCACGATGAAGGGGGGCACCGACAACATCGTGAAGCTCCCGGCGCTGAAGAACCGGTCAACGATGCCGTCGGGCTTGCGCGCTGAGCGCATGGCCATGGGAATTGCCGCCGCGAACGCCAGGATCTGGCTGAGGAACATCATCTCCAGGTCAATCGGCAGGGCGTTGCCGATTGTGGTGGCGACCGACGTCTGGGAGATGAAGGAGGTCCCGAGGTTCCCGTGAAGGATGTTGTTGATCCACACGAAGTACTGCTCATAGATGGGTCGGTTGAGTCCCAGGAGCTTATAGAGCTTGGCCTGGTTCTCCGGGCTGGCGCCAGGACCTTCGATGACCGCGGTGATGTTGCCGGGCAGCAAGTGGATCAGAAAGAAACTTCCGATGGAGATGACGAAGATGATGCCAATCAACATCAGTATGCGCCTGATGACGTACCTGAGCACTCTTCCCCCTCTGAGACCTCTTAGGAGGTTAGCCAAGGGCGAGACCCCGAGTGGACACCAAATCAACCGTGGCGGGAATGTCACTGGTCGTGGCTACCGTGGTTGAATGAAACGAATTGCCATCGCGGGTGGAATTGGCGCGGGCAAGACGGCGGCCACCGACCGTCTCGCGGCTCTAAATTTCGCGATCGTCGACGCCGACGAAGTGGCGCGTCGCGTCACCGATATCGGAGCGCCGGCTTGGCAGGCGCTGCATGACGCCTTCGGCGATGCGGCGCTTGACGAGGATAAATCACTGGACAGAGCCTTCATGGCCGAGATTGTCTTCCACGACCCGAGCGCGCTGAAGCGACTCAACCAAATCACACACGGGCACATTCTTAATGAAATCGTTCGACAACTCGACGAAGCGAAGGGCCCGGCGGTCTTCGTCGCGCTGCCGCTCTTTCGAGCCGAGCTACGCGAGATCTTGACGCTCGATGAGGTGTGGTCGGTGCAGTCATCTCCCGAGGTCGCGGTCGACAGGCTGATTAAATACCGCTCATTTTCCGAAAGGGACGCGCGCGCGCGTCTGGCGAGCCAGATCATCAATGAGGAGCGCTCGTCGCTCGTCGATCACGTGATCTGGAACGACGGCACGTTGGAAGAGCTCTACGAACAACTGGACGTGCAGCTCCATCGGTTGGGGCTCAGCCGTGGATAAGTTCCTCGTCGAATCACCGTTCAGTCCCTCGGGCGATCAGCCCACGGCGATCGCCACCCTCGCCCAAGGTGTGGAGGACGGCCTTCGCTACCAGACCCTCGAGGGAATCACCGGCAGCGGCAAGACCGCGACCATAGCGTGGCTGGTCGAGCGGGTCCAGCGCCCGACGCTGATACTCGAGCCCAACAAGTCGTTGGCGGCGCAACTCGCCTCGGAGCTGAAGGAGATGCTGCCCAACAACCGGGTGGAGTTCTTCGTCTCGTACTACGACTACTACCAACCCGAGGCGTACATCCCGCGCACCGACACCTTCATCGAAAAGGACAGCTCCATCAACGAGGAGATTGACCGGCTGCGCCACGCCGCGACGTCCTCGCTGCTGACTCACCGCGACACGATCGTGGTGGCGTCGGTGTCGTGCATCTACGGACTCGGCTCCCCGGTCGAGTACCGCGAGCGAATGCTGCAACTCGAAGTCGGGCAGAGCTTGGATCAGCGCGCCCTGTTGCGTCGCCTGGTCGAGATGCAGTACAACCGCAACGAGCTGGTGCTCGACCGGGGGACCTTTCGGATGAAGGGCGACACGCTTGAGATCCAGCCGGCCTACAGCAACGAGGCCATCCGCGTCTCGTTCTTCGGTGACGAGGTCGAAGAGATCTCGTTCTTCAATCCGGTGACCCAGGAGCATCGGGGCCGGGTCCCGGAGTTCACGCTCTTCGCCGCGTCGCACTACGCCACGAGCACCGAGACGCTGCAGCAGGCCTGCCGGTCGATTGAAGAGGAACTGCAGGTGCAGCTCGCGGCGTTCCAAGCCGAGTCCAAGCTGCTCGAAGCCCAGCGGCTGCGATCTCGTACCGAGCACGACCTGGAGATGCTCGAGCAGACGGGCATCTGCGCGGGCATCGAGAACTACTCCGCCCACCTTGACGGCCGCAAGCCGGGCGAACGCCCCTACACGCTGCTTGATTACTTTCCCGAGGACCTCCTGGTGGTCATCGACGAGTCGCACGTCGCGGTGCCCCAGGTGCGAGGTCAGTACGCGGGGGACCGGTCGAGGAAGCTGACCCTGGTCGAGCACGGATTCCGGTTGCCGAGCGCCATGGACAACCGACCCCTCAATTTCGACGAGTTCATGGAACTCGTGCCCCAGATGGTCTTCGTCTCGGCGACGCCGGGACCGTACGAGATCGAGCACAGCGACCAGATCGCCGAGCAGGTCATACGCCCCACCGGCTTGCTCGATCCGGTGGTGACGGTCGTTCCGACCAAGAACCAGATTGACGATCTGCGCGGGCGTCTGGACGTCACGATCGCCCGCGGCGAGCGGATCCTCATCACGACGCTGACCAAACGCATGGCTGAGGACCTGACCAACTTCCTCGCCAAGGCCGGATACCGAGTTCAGTACCTGCACAGCGACATCGACACGATCCAGCGGATCGAGATCCTGCGTTCGCTCCGCCTGGGCGAGTTCGACGTCTTGGTCGGGATCAACCTCCTGCGGGAGGGGCTCGACCTGCCCGAGGTATCGCTGGTGGCGATACTCGACGCCGACAAGGAAGGCTTTCTGCGCTCGCGCAGCGCGTTGATCCAAACCATCGGGCGGGCCGCTCGAAACTCCAACGGAGAAGCGGTGCTCTACGCCGACCGGATGACCGACTCCATGCGTGAAGCGATTTCGCTCACCGAGCGGCGCCGGCTCCTCCAGGCCGCGTACAACGAAGAGCACGGCATCGAGCCCAAGACCGTGATGAAGAACGTGGCGGACATCCTCGGGCGACTGCGCAGCGAGTCGGCGCCCGAGCCAACCAACAGGTCCCACGGCATCTCGTCGCTCGAGGGCTCGCTACCCGACGATCTCAACATTGAGATTGCCCGCGTGGAAAAGGCCATGCTGAGCGCCGCCGCCGAGCTTCGCTTCGAGGAAGCGGCGGCGTTGCGCGACTACCTGCACACCCTGCACCTCCAAGGACTCGACTCGATCATTGACGGATTGAGCGTTGATGCATAACCGGTAGATTCGCGCTATGTCCAAGACCATCCGCGTGCAAGGGGCACGCGTCCACAACCTCAAGGACCTCTCGGTCGAGATTCCCCGCGACCAGCTCGTGGTCTTCACCGGGCTGTCCGGTTCGGGTAAGTCATCACTGGCCTTTGACACCATCTACGCCGAGGGCCAGCGGCGATACGTCGAGAGCCTTTCGGCCTACGCTCGCCAGTTCCTCGGTCAGATGGACAAGCCCGACGTCGACTTCATCGAGGGTCTCTCGCCCGCGATCTCCATTGACCAGAAGACCGCGTCGAGGAATCCGCGCTCGACCGTCGGCACGATCACGGAGATCCACGACCACCTGCGGCTGCTGTTCGCCCGCATCGGCGTGCCGTACTGTCACATCTGCGGACGCCTGGTCACACGCCAGACCCCCCAGCAGATCGTTGACCAGATACTCGGGCGCGAGGATGGGGCGCGTTTCCTGGTGCTCGCAACGGTGGTGGAGGGTCGAAAGGGCGAGTACAGCACGCTCTTGAACGAATTGGCGGCCCAGGGGTTCTCCCGGGTGCGCGTCGACGGTACGGTGATGGAACTCGCGGACCGCGAGGAGGTGGACCTCGCCCGCTACGAACAGCACACGATCGACGTCGTGCTCGACCGGCTGACGGTCAAGGCGACGAATCGCCAGCGCCTCACCGAGTCGGTGGAGACGGCGCTGAAGCTCACGAAGGGTCTCGTCTCGTTTCTGTTCCTTGACGGCGAGGAGTTGGTGCAGTTCTCCGAGAAGATGGCCTGCAGTCACTGCGGCATAAGTTTCACGGAACTGGCGCCCCGGGACTTCTCCTTCAATTCGCCCTACGGAGCATGCCCGGTGTGCACGGGCCTCGGAACCCGCTTCGAGGTCGATCCGGACCTGGTGGTGCCCGACGCCGAGCTTTCGCTTGCCGGTGGCGCCTTGGCACCCTGGGCGGGGCAGCGCTTCAAGTACTTCGAGCGGCTCATCGCCGGCATCGCCACCATGGGCGAGTTCGACGTGAAGACGCCGTGGAAGAAACTGAGGGCGAAGGACCGCAAGCTCATCCTCTACGGGGTGGACCGCAAGTCGGTTCCGGTAAAGTACCGAAACCGGTACGGCAAGGTGCGCACCTACGACACGACCTATAACGGGATCGTCGACTGGCTGGAGCGAAAACGCAACGAAGCCGACGGGGACTGGTCGCGCGAGCAGGCAGAGCAGTACATGCGCGAGGTCGAGTGCACGACCTGCGCGGGCCAGCGCCTCAAGCCCGAGGTGCTCGCCGTTCGCATCCACGGCAAGAACATCGCCGAAGTGAACGCGATGACCATCGACGAGGCGATCGACTTCTTCAAGAAACTGAAGCTGACCAAGCGCGAGGAGACCATCGCCCGCCAGGTCATCAAGGAGATCCTCGCTCGCCTGACGTTCCTCATGGATGTTGGCCTCGACTACTTGACCTTGAGCCGGGCGTCGGCGACGCTGTCGGGCGGCGAGGCGCAGAGGATCCGCCTGGCGAGCCAGATCGGGAGCTACCTGGTGGGGGTGCTCTACGTCCTCGACGAGCCCTCGATCGGGCTGCACCAGCGCGACAACCGTCGCCTCATCGCCACCCTCGAACGGCTCCGTGACCTCGGCAACTCGGTCATCGTCGTCGAGCACGACGAAGAGACGATCCGGATGGCTGACTTCATCGTCGATATCGGCCCCGGAGCTGGCGAATACGGTGGCGAGGTCGTGCACGCGGGAAGCTACGCGGACCTCTTGAAGAACAAGAAGTCGCTCACCGGCCAGTACCTCTCAGGGGCGCGCACCATCGAGACCCCGAAGACCCGCCGCAAGGGCGACGGGAAGAAGTTGACCATCAAGGGGGCGCGGGCCAACAACCTCCAGGATGTGTCGGTCGCCATACCGCTCGGCACGTTCGTCGCGGTCACCGGGGTTTCGGGCTCGGGCAAGTCAACGCTGATCAACTCGATCCTGCTGAGTTCGCTCGAACACCAGATCAACCGGGCCAAGACCACGGCCGCCGAGCACGACACGATTCTCGGGGTTCAGAACATCGACAAGGTCGTCGCCGTCGACCAGCAGCCGATCGGACGCACGCCGAGATCGAATCCCGCCACCTACACCGGGGTCTTCGACAAGATCCGCAAGCTGTTCGCCGAAACCCAGGAGTCCAAGGTCCGCGGCTACCAGCAGGGCCGCTTCTCGTTCAACGTGAAGGGTGGGCGCTGCGAGGTGTGCGCGGGCGACGGAACCATCAAGATCGAGATGCACTTCCTGCCCGACGTCTACGTGAACTGCGAGACCTGCGACGGGGCACGTTACAACCGCGAGACGCTCGAGATCAAGTACCGGGGCAAGTCGATCAGCGACGTGCTCAACATGCCGATCTCCCAGGCGCTGGAGTTCTTCGAGCGCCAGCCCTCAATCCTTCGAAACATCCAAAGCCTCGCTGACGTGGGGCTCGGCTACGTCCGACTCGGTCAGCCCGCGCCGACCCTGTCCGGGGGGGAGGCCCAGCGCGTGAAGCTGGCGACCGAGCTGGCGAGGCGCCCGACCGGCCACACGTTCTACGTGCTGGACGAGCCGACGACGGGATTGCACTTCGAGGACGTGAATCGGCTGCTGCAGGTGCTTCACCGCCTGGTGGATCAGGGCAACACGGTGCTCGTGATCGAGCACAACCTCGACGTCGTGAAGACCGCGGACTGGGTGATCGACCTCGGACCCGAAGGTGGTCGCCGCGGGGGACTCGTGGTCGGCGAGGGTACGCCCGAGAAGATTGCGACGTTGGAGACGGCGACCGGAACGGTCCTGCGTGCAGTCTTGGCGGCCGCCGGCGGGTCATAGTGTTCGCCAGGCCCTCGGGCATACCTCGCGAAAGTGGCTGTTATCTCTTTCGCAACGAGCACGACACGGTCATCTACGTCGGCAAGGCGCTCTCGCTCCAGCAGCGGCTTTCGAACTACTTCCAGCGCGGCGACGCGCTCGACTTCAAGACCCAGGCGCTGATGGCCGAGGCGACCTCCGTCGAGTGGATCGTGACGCCAAGCGAGATCGACGCGCTGATCCTTGAGAACGAATTGATCAAGCAGAATCAACCCCGCTACAACATGCGCCTGAAGGACGACAAGAGCTTCCCGTACGTGGCCATCGACTCACGGACCGACTTCCCGGCCCCGTTGATCACCAGGGGCAAGCACGTGAAGGGGGTTCGCTACTTCGGGCCCTTCGTCGACGTGAGGGCGCTGCGGGCCACGATCGACGAGCTGCTCCAGGCGTTTCCACTGCGCTCGTGCACGAAGCACAAGTTCAACTACCAACAACGCATCGGTAGGCCGTGCTTGCTGTACGACATCGGCAAGTGCTCGGGGCCCTGCGTGCAGGCCGTCGACGCCGCGGACTACCAGAAGTTGGTCCAGTCGTGGGCGAAGTTCTTCGAGGGCGACGTGCGCCAGCTACGTACGCTGCTCCAGGGCCAGATGAAGGCGGCTTCCGAGAAGAAGCACTACGAGGCCGCGGCGAAGGCCCGAGACGGTCTCGCCGCCCTCGAGCGCGCTGCGGGCAACCAGAGCGTGGTCCTCGATGACCACTCCAACCTCGACGTACTGGCGGTCGACACCGACGGTGGTCGGGCGGCGGTCGTTCGATTCCGGGTCCGCCACGGGCGGATCATCGGGCGCACCGTGCACCTGATCGACCGGTCAATGGACGAAGGCGGCGCCGAGATCCTCGAGAGCGTCCTGCCCGACCTCTACAGCGACCCGGGAAGCGTCCCGCCGGTCGTGGTCGTCCCCGACGCCGAGTCGGCGTCGCCGCTGATGAGGGCCTATCTGAGTACGCTGCGAGACAAGAACGTCGATGTGGTGGCGCCCCAGCGGGGTCGACGCCGCCGAGTGCTCGACCTCGCGACCAATGACGCGCGAGCGGTGATCAGCCGAGACTCCTTGCGCCGCCAGAGCGACCACAATGTGCGTTCGCGCGCTCTCCAGGAGCTCGGTGAGGCGCTTGGACTGAAACAGCCTCCGTTTCGCATCGAGTGCTTCGACATGAGCCACCTCCAGGGAACCAACTACGTCGGCTCAATGGTCGTGTTCGAAGACGGTATCTCGAAGAAGGGCGACTACCGCCGCTTCAACGTGAAGGAGATCCTCGGCAACGACGACGTCGGCGCGATGCAGGAGGTGGTTCGAAGGCGACTCACCTACTGGGGCGACGACCAGGCCGCCACGAAGTTCCACCGTCCCGACCTAATAATCATCGATGGCGGCCTCCCGCAACTACACGCCGCGCAGAAGGCCGCCAAGAGCCTCGGGCTCGCTGACGTGGAATTCGCCGCGCTCGCGAAGAGAGAGGAACTGCTCTATCGACCGGGCAGTTCGATCCCGATCGCCCTCGAGCGCGGGTCGGAGAGCCTGTATCTGGTCCAGCGGATAAGGGACGAAGCCCACCGTTTCGCCATCACGTTTCACCGCTCGAAGCGGGCCAAGTCCATGATCGCGTCGACGCTCGAGGCAGTGGAGGGACTCGGACCGGCGAGGCGCGAGCGCTTGATGGTCCAGTTCGGGTCGCTCGACGCGCTTCGCCACGCCACCCTCGACGAGCTCGAGGCCTTGGCGTGGTTGCCGAACGAGGTGGCGCGGAACATCTACGATCACTTACAGGCGCCGAGTGAGCCCAGACCGACGAAGGGGGGTGCCCGCGATGAGTGAGATGTTGCTCGTGACTGGAATGTCGGGGGCCGGCCGCTCGACCGTGTCCGCCGCCCTCGAAGACCTGGGCTGGTTCGTGATCGATAATCTGCCGCTCGAATTGATCGTCCGGGTGGGTGAGCTCGCGGCGGCGGGCTCGGCCGAATACGCCGGCGTGGCGTTCATCGTCGGGCGCTCGGGAAGGGTGCAGCCCGACGCCCTGCTCGCCGTCGAGATGGAACTGCAGCAGAAGCACGACAGCGCCAAGATCCTGTTCATCGACGCGCCCGATGACGTCCTGATCCACCGCTACGAGGGAAATCGGCGCCGTCATCCGTTCCCCGCGCCAACGCTCGCCGATTCGATCGCGGGCGAGCGGGCGCTGCTGCAGTCGATCAGGGACGCCGCCGACATGGTCATCGATACCGGTTCCATCAACACCAACCAGCTGCGTTCTCGGATTGTTGAGATCTTCACCGAAGCGAACAGCGCGGGTGCGCTTCGCGTGTCGCTCGTGTCGTTCGGCTACTCCAACGGGATTCCGCGCGACGTCGACCTGGTGTTCGACTGCCGCTTCCTGCCCAACCCGCATTGGGTCGAGGAGCTTCGCCCCCTCACAGGCCTCGACGAACCGGTGGCGAATTACGTCCTCAGCCAAGAGCCGGCCCAGCATTTCCTGCACGACGTGGTCCAGCTTCTCGAGTGGCAGATTCCGGAGTTCGCGAAAGAGGGCAAGTCGTATCTCTCGATCGCGATCGGCTGCACCGGTGGGCGTCACCGATCGGTCGCCATCGCCGAGGAGATCCGCCGCCGGCTCAAGATTCCTAACGCCGTCTTTCACCGCGATATTGCGCGATGAAAGTCGTCGCTGTCGGTGGGGGTCACGGCACGGCCGTGTCGCTGAAAGCCCTTCGGCTGATCACTGCCGATGTGACCGGCGTGGTGTCGGTTGCCGACGACGGGGGATCGACCGGTCGACTTCGCGCCATGCTCAACGTTGCCGCAGTCGGGGACCTGCGAGTCTGCCTCAGCGCGCTCGCGGACCCTGATAACCCGCTCGCGAGGTCGTTCGAGCATCGTTTCAGTGTTGGTGATCTGAGTGGGCACGCGGTCGGGAACCTCCTGTTGGTGGGATTGATCGACGCTACCGGGAACCTGGAGGAGTCGGTCTGCGCCGCCGCTCAGGTCATGGGCGTGACGGGCCGGATCATCCCGGCGAGCTCCGAGGGCGTGGTGCTCGTCGCCAGCACCGAAGAGGGACGCACGAGGGGACAGACCGTGGTACACCAGTGCTCCTCAATCCGCAACATCAGCGTCGAGCCGAGGAACGCCGCCGCCCCGATCGCCGCCGTCGAGGCGATCGAGAACGCGGAACTGATCCTCATTGGCCCGGGCTCGCTCTTCACGAGCGTCTTGGCGGCGTGCGTGGTGCCCGGAATCGCCCAGGCGCTGGCGGGCACCACGGCGCGAAAGATCTACGTCGCCAACCTTCGTCCCGAGATGCCCGAAACTAGCAGCTACAGCCTCCAGGACCACGTCGACGCGCTGGTGCGTCACGCCATACGACCCGACGCGGTCCTCGTCGACGCCGCGTCGATCTTCGCCACTCAGCCCTGTTCGCTGCCCCTGATCGTCGCGGATGTGGCGGGGCGAAATGGCATGGTCCACGATGTGCAAAAATTGGCCCGAGCAGTTATTGCGTGAGTGCAACAACTGATGACCAGTAGATGAGGAGACGCCAGTGGCCACACGTGTTGCGATTAATGGGTTTGGACGAATTGGACGGGGTTACCTTCGCGCTTCACTCCACAATCCGGAGATCGACGTCATTGCGGTGAACGACCTGACGTCGCCAGAAACGAACGCTCATCTGCTGAAGTACGACTCGACCCAGGGACGCCTGGAGCTCCCCGTGAGCGTGACTGACGGCGGCATCACCGTCGGGGACAAGACCATCAAGGTCCTCGCCGTGCGCAACCCGTTGGAACTGCCTTGGGCCGAACTGGAGATCGATGTCGTCATTGAATCAACGGGCATCTTCACAACCCGCGAAGGCGCCGCACAGCACCTCACGGCCGGCGCCAAGAAGGTGATCATCTCGGCTCCCGCCTCCGACGTGGACGCCACGTTCGTCTTCGGCGTCAACCACGACACCTACGACGCGGCGCTGCACCACGTCGTGAGCAACGCCTCGTGCACCACGAACTGCTTCGTGCCGATGGTGAAAGTCCTCGACGACGCCCTGGGCGTCGACGCCGGACTCATGACGACCGTCCACGCCTACACCAACGACCAGAACCTGCTCGATCTCCCGCACAAGGACCTGCGTCGGGCCCGCGCCGCCGCGGTGAACATCGTGCCGTCCTCGACCGGCGCCGCGCGCGCGACGAGCCTGGTGCTCGAATCAATGAAGGGCCGCCTCGACGGCACGTCGCTTCGTGTTCCGATTCCCGACGGGTCGATTACCGACTTCACCGCGATCGTCCGCTCGACGACCGTCGAGGAGATTAACGCGGCGTTCAAGGCCGCCGCTGAGGGCGCGCTGAGGGGCGTGCTCGTCTACACCGATGACCCGATCGTCTCATCGGACATCGTCGGCATCCCCGCGTCATGCACCTTCGACTCGAAGATGACCATGGTCCAGCGCATCGACGATGAGAAGAGCCTGGTGAAGATCTTCGGCTGGTACGACAACGAATGGGGTTACTCGAACCGTCTCGTCGACCTGACCAGCTTCATCGGCAAATAGCCCGGTGTCGACGCTTCCGTCCTACGAACGCTGGGGAAGTCTCGCCGGCAAGCGGGTGCTTGTCCGCGTCGACTTCAACACGCCCGTCGCCGAGATCGACGGCCAGCTGAAGGTGACCGATGACTTCCGAATCCGCGCGACCGTGCCGCTGTTTGAGGACCTCCTCGAGCGCGGAGCGACCGTCGTCGCGTGCACGCACTTCGGTCGACCCAGCGGTCAGGTAGTGGCGAAGTACAGCGTCGCGCCGGTGCGCGCACGCCTAGCAGAGCTGTGCCCTCGAGTGGAACTGCTAGAGAACCTCCGCTTCAATCCCGGTGAGGAGAGTAACGACCGCGCCTTCGGCGAGTCGCTCGTCGCCGGCTTCGACTACTACATCAACGAGGCGTTCAGTGCGTCGCACCGCGCGCACGCGTCGATCATGATCCCCCCGCTGCTCGTGCCGAGTGCGGCCGGACCGAACCTGCAACGAGAGGTCGCGACGATCCAGTCGCTGCTGGAGAGTCCCGCCCGACCGTTTCTCGCGATCATCGGCGGCGCGAAGGTGAAGGACAAGCTGGGCATTGTGAAGGTGCTGAGCGAACGCGCGGACACGGTGATCGTTGGCGGTGGCATGGCCTTTACCTTCGAGGCAACCCAGGGCCGCACGATCGGATCGTCACTCTTCGACGCTTCCTACCTCGAAGAGTGCGCGCAGCTGATGGCGAAGGGGAAGGTCTTAATCCCCGAGGATTCGCGCGGGCTGAAGGACGGCGACAGCTTCGGCAGTGCCGGCGGCCCCGACGAGGTTATCGAGTTCGACGCCAACATTCCCGACGGCTTCGTGGGGCTCGACATCGGGCCCCTCGCGTGCGCGTCGTTCGCCCACGCGATCGCGAAGGCCAAAACCATCCTCTGGAACGGCCCGATGGGCGTCTTCGAGGATCCCCGTCTCAGCGCCGGTACCGAGGCGGTGGCGAGGGCCGTCGCAGCGTCCGACGCGGTCTCGGTGATCGGCGGGGGAGACTCGGTCGCCGCACTGCAGTCCTACGGGCTTGAAGGTGACGTCAGTTTCGTCTCAACCGGCGGTGGCGCGTCGCTCGAGCTCGTTGAGCTCGGGGATCTACCCGGCCTCAAGGCCCTGCGTGAAAGCCCGTTCAACTAAATGACCACCGCCAAGAAACCACTCGTCATCGGCAACTGGAAGATGAACCTCGACTACGTCGAGGCGGTCCATCTCGGCCAGCAACTCGGCGTGATGCTCAAGAATAAGCCCGCCGAGCACACCGACATCGTGGTGGCACCGCCGTTCGTCGACATCCGAAGCGTGACCTCGATCGTCGAGTCCGAACGTATACCCATGGACGTCGGCGCCCAACACGTCAGCGCCCACGACAACGGAGCGCACACCGGCGAGGTCAGCATCTCGATGCTGAAGCGTCTGAACGTGCAGTGGGTGCTGGTCGGTCACTCCGAGAGGCGCTCGATGTACGCGATGACCGACGAGGTCGTCGCTGCGACGCTGCGCACGGTGGCGAAGAACGGCGTGAAGGTGGTGCTCTGTGTGGGCGAGGCGTTATCAGTCAGAGAAGAGGACGGGCAGAACGAGTTCATCTCCGCCCAGCTGCACAGCGCTCTCGAAGGGCTCGACGAGAACTACCGTGAGCTCGTCACCGTCGCGTACGAGCCCATCTGGGCGATCGGCACGGGACTCACCGCCTCGACCGAGCAGGTCGGCGAAATGACCAGCCACATACGCTCGGTTCTGTTCAAATTGTCGCTTTCCGAGGCCCGTGTCCTCTACGGGGGCTCGGTGAACGGTGACAACGCGTCGTCATTAGTCGCCGAGAGCAACGTCGATGGATTCCTCGTGGGTGGTGCGAGCCTGAAGGCTGATTCGTTCATGACGATTATCCAGTCGTGTGACGAATGCTACGATGGCAAGCGCTAATCGGAGGTTGTAATGTTCACCTGGGCATTCGTAGTTATAGAGGCGCTTTCCGCCGTGGGTCTCATTTTCTTGGTGCTGCTCCACTCGGGACGCGGCGGCGGCATTTCTGACCTCATGGGCGGCAGCATGGGCGCTATGGCCTCAGGTTCTACCGTCGTCGAGCGCAACCTCGACCGCATAACCATCGCAGTGGCGTTGATCTTCACTTTCGCAACACTGACACTCGACCTGCGTTTGCAGTAGCTGAAATGATCCCACGCGGATCGTCCATTCGCGCACTGTGCGCGGGCGCCCTGGTCGCCGCAACGATGGTGGCGATTTCGACGCTGCCGGCCTCTGGATCCCTGATCGCCAGCGTCGAACGAACCCTCAACCTCTCGCTCCCGGGTCCCTTCAACGGCTGCACGATCCTCGACCCTGCGGCGACGCCGACCACGAATGCCGTGCTCGACCTGATCCGACCGTCGGCCTTCCTCACGAGCCAGACCGGAAACCTCTATGGCGAAGGTGGAGCGATCGCGTCGGCCGAGCTCATTTCCCTGAAGCCCGAGACGGTGGTCTACACCATCTCTCCCCATCAGCATTGGAGCAACGGTGACTCCTTCGACGGTGTGGACCTCGTCGCCTGGTGGCTGAAGGCGAAGGCGCTCGCCAGTGTCCAGAGCGACGGCTACCGGGACATCAAGTCGCTCTCCGAGTCGAACAACGGGCTGAGCGTCACCGCGACGTTCTCCGCCGACTATGCCGAATGGAATCTGCTCTTTCGAGACGTCGAGGACGTGGGAACGCCGCTCGGCTGCTCGTGGAGGAGCTTTCTGGCGCGTCCGACGCTCGGTCCCTACAACCTTGTGACGGCATCGGCCCACCGGATCGTGCTGGTGATCAACAAGAAATGGACGCTCAATCCGAGTCGCTTCCAGCGAATCGTCCTCACCGACTCCGGTGTCATCCCAGCGAGCCCGAGCGCGTACTTTGTTGGCTATTCCACTCAGGTGAATCGGACGACGGTCCAGGCGGTGAGCATCCATCCCTCGGTCCTCAGCCACATCGGGACCTCCAGCAACGTCGCCGAGATCACGTTCGCGCCAGATCGTCCGCTCACGAGTTCCTTGCTGTTGCGAGAGGGACTCGGCTGGTCGCTCAACCGCCAAGCGCTGATAAACGGACTCTTCGGATCGGTCACCTTCTCTCCCTCGGTCGCGAGTTCCGTATTGTACTCCCAGGGTCAAAGCGCCTATCCGGGTGGTGGCGGCAACGGCCCCTCGGCGCAGTCGACGACCACGACGATCACGTCGAAGACCCAGAACAGCGCGCTGGCTGACTGCGCCAAGTGCGCCGTCGCGGTCTTGAAGAAGGCCGGCTACGCGATGTCGGCGCGAGGCTGGGAGAGCGCCGGGGGGGCGCTGCTGAATGTACGGGTGGCCGTTGGTCCCTCGCCGCTCGATCGGGCGATGGCGGCGGACATCGAAGCCCAGTGGAAGAGCAGGGGCATAGCAGTGCGCCCGTTTGTCGTTGGCTCCGACGAGGACGCCGCCCGCGCGACCGCGACCAATAGCGCAGACGTGGCTATCTTTATGAGGCCCACGACGACCACCGCTTCGTACAGCGCGCGGTCGTGGAGCGGACCCGCCTATCTCGACGCTTATTCGAGCGGCGTCACTTCAGAGTTGTTCACGAAACTATTCAAAGCGGGGGTTCAGAACTTCAATCCGGTTTCCGCGTCTGTGACCTGGCTCGATCTTGACCAAGACATCATGGGCGACTTCTGGATACGCCCGCTCTTTACCGCACCTTCGCTGGTTGAGTGGTCCAACTCCATTACTACGGTCGCTCCCAGCATCTCGGTTCCCGGTCTGGTAGATCAAGAGGTTGATTGGTTGACCTCGCAGCAACTTCCCAAGGGTAGTTGAACATCGGCAAGGCCTAGGCAGGCTAAAGTGGGAATCCGCGTCGGAGTGGCGGAATAGGCAGACGCGCCAGCTTGAGGGGCTGGTGCCCTTAGGGGCGTGCGGGTTCAAGTCCCGCCTCCGACACCAATGAATCATTGCGCTTTCAGAGCGCTTCCCTCGCGGCCGCGTCGTCAGACGCTCCCCAAGTCCGCGAAAAGTCCGCAGGCCGCAAAACTTTTGCAAGCGGTACGAGTTCCGAAAGGGCATCAGCGAGCACTCGGTCGCGGTCCTCGGTGGCGTGCTGGTAGCGAAGTGCGGCAGTGGGCGAGGCGTGACCGGCCCGTCGCATCAGCTCCGCCACGGTGGCGCCCGTAGCGGCGCTCCAGGTCAAGCCCGAGTGGCGTAGATCGTGAAAGTGGAGGTCGCTCCGGCCAATCGTCGCTCGTGCCCTTTGCCACGCGCCGTCGAGTTGGCGGACCCGCAATGGCTCGCCAAGCAGCCCCGTGAACACCAGTGCGCTGGCATCGATCTCGACGAACCGCTCCAGGTGCTCAACAAGGATTGGGACCACGTGAGGCGGTACGGCCAGCGTTCGCACGCCCGCGTCGGACTTCGGCGCCTTGTCGATCATCTCGCCGCTCATCATCTTGACGCGGGTGACGGCGACGGTAACGGTGGCGTGGAGCAGATCAACGTCTCGACGACGTAGCCCTAGCAGCTCACCACGTCGTAACTGGCACCAGGCGGCGAGCAGTACAGCGAGCTGTAGGTGCGCGGGCATCGCACCGGCGATCGCGTCAACCTCCGCGATCGAGGCGACAGGGCGCTCAGCGGCGCTTTCCTTTCCGCCACCGGGCAACTGGCACGGGCTCTCGTGGATCAATTTGTCGCGGACGGCCGCGCGCATTATCTGACTCAGAAGCCGGTAACTCTTCGCCGCAGTGCTCGGGTGAGCTTGCGCGAGTTGACCGTGCCACGCTTCGATCATCGACGGACGCAACGCGCCGAGTGACGTTTCGCCGAACGTTGGCAGCGTGTGCTTGTCGAGAAGATACCTGTAGAGCTCTTTCGTCCTGACCGCCAGATTAAGTTGACGATCCAACCAGGGGTCTGCAAACTCGCGCAATGTGGCGCGCCCTGAGCGCGCGTCGATCCACGCGCCGCGATTGATCTTGGAGCGTTCGTCCTCGATCCACTTCTTGGCATCGCCCTTCAGTGTGAATGAACGCGTGCGCTCACGTCCGTCAGGGCCTCGATAGGTTGCCTGCCACTTTGCCCCTCGCTTCTTGACGCCTGGTGTCGTGGCCATCAGTTTTCCCCCTTTGATTTCGATGCATCGATTTCGTTTCTCAGTTGAAGCGCTTTCTCGGTCAGAGTTCCGCCGGACCGACCACGCGTTGTCTTAGTGAGCAACCCATACACATTGCGGCACTTAAAGATCATCTTTCCCGCACTTGATTTCGACATTTCCTTCTCAGCGAAGTTCGAAATTTCTTGCAGTGGGTCCAATCTGTTCTCGCACGCGCGCACATAGATTTCGGCCACCCTCAAGTATTCGCTCAACGGCAGCGACGGTCGCCCAGGCTTTCTGGGCGCTGAGTCATCTTCAAGTTCGAGAATTCGCCGCGTTGCCTCTTGGCGTTTCGGATTTGTTGGAAGTGGCTTGTAGTCCGGCGACACGAGCCCAAATCGCTTGGCGTCGTTCAAAACCTTCTCTTTGAAGTCCGGGTGCTGGTCAGCCCGCGCGAGGCGGCGTTGGCGTTCCATGTAGTCGGTAACAATCCTGCCGAGTGGTAGTCGAAGGTCGTTTGATCGAATCACGCCTTCTCGGGAATCCCATTCAGGATCGTCAAGACGCGGCCAGTGTTCCCGAGCTTGAGCCTTCGATAGATGCGTCACGCGCTTCTCCAACGAAGCTGGATCGACGGCCCAGAGTTCGACGCCTACGACCTCAGCGCGCCCGTCAACAATTGCGAAGGTCGTCCAGAGATTGAACGGCCCTAATTCTGGATCGGGCCACCTTCCTCCGTCGCGATTAATGATCTCCACGCGACAGAGGTTAACACGTTTGGTAAACGATTGGGTGACAACTCTCAGGGTTTCCTAAATCCAATCTCACGATTGAGAAGAGTGATTAGTAAACGCCGTCGGAACGTTGACTAAACCACTACCTTGGCCAAATGGATATCGACGGCGAGCACCTAGACGACGGACAAGTATTGATCAGGCTGACTGCGGCGCGACAAGTCGCTCGTGACGGAACCGGGCGACGCGTTCGCCTGGCGGTAGGTGCGTCGTTGTCGGAAATCGGCCGAGCGTGCGGCGTTTCGAAGTCGTCGGTCTGCCAATGGGAGCGCGGGCGGCGCGAGCCGACCGGTGAGCACGCAGTTCGATACTGGACCGTGATCGCAGCGCTGGCCGCGACGATGGAGATGCAGCAATGACCACCGTGACAAGCGATCCCTGGCTTACCCCTGTGGAGTTGGCCGCAATGTTTGCGATTCCCGTCGAGACGATCTACGCGTGGAAATATCGCAAGGTCGGCCCACCGGCCCATAAGATCGGGCGCCATCTCCGCTACCGGCTCACCGAGGTCAACGCCTGGGCCGTGGCTCAATGAGCAAGCTCTTCGTCGCCGTCGACGTGCACTTCTCAGACGATCCTCGCATCGAGGCACTCAGCATGGGCGCTGAGTGGGTCTACCTGGCCGGTCTGCGCGTCGCGAAGCGGATCGAGAGCGATGGACACCTCACCTTGCTACAGGTGAAGCGCGAGTGCTACAAGGTCGATGATGTGACGCCTCTCGTCGACGAGCTCGTCGCGAATGGACTGTGGGCCCGCAATGACGACGGCACCTTCACAATCGAGAGTTTCCTGAAGTGGAATAAGTCCAGCGCGGACATTGAGAAGATGCGCGAGGCCAAGATCAAGGCGGGCGAGCGCGGAGGGCGAAAATCGTGGGAGGCGCGGAAGCCGAAGCCTGATACTCAGGCAAACATTGAAGCAAGTGCTTCAGCATCTGTTGAAGCACTTGCTGAAGCAGACCCTTTAGCAAGTGCTGAAGTGTCTGCTGAACCTAAGAGAAGTGAAGAGAAGAGAAGTGAAGAGAAGAGAAGTGAACTCACGTCACCGTCGCCCGCTGACGCTGAAGCGCCGCCGCAACCTCGCTCCGTCTTGGTCGCGTCGTTGTTGGAGATCTACCCTCGATCAGAGCGCAAGGTCGCTGGCCTGCGCGCCGTCGAGGCACTACTCGAATCTGGAGCGCCCTTTGACGAGGTGCTGCTCGCGACGCAGACCTACGCGCGCTGTCGTGAAGGCAAGGATCATCAGTTCACCAAGATCGCTGAGAATTTCTTTCGCGATGGGACATGGAAGGACTATCTGCCAGGTGGCGCGGGCCTCGCGAATGCCACGAAGTCGCGCGGCAACGTCGACCAGCTCGTCGAAGAGGCGAGCGGCGCCCTGGGCGACTTCTACCTAACTTCAGCGCCACGTGACATTTCGGTGCTGCCTTCACTGGCGCGCTCCGCGATCGCCGACCTCTCGGAGGCCAAGGTCGCCAGAATGAAGAGCTACGACCTGAAGGTTGCACTTCGCGCGATCGCACACAAAGGTGGCCCTTTACGTGAGCCAGAAGCGCGCACCGATGCCCCCGACTCGCCGGCCGGCGACGACGACACGAACCGCATTCTGAGCGCCGAGATTGCCGAGCAATTTCGCGGCAACTGCGAGGTCGTGCGCTGATGAGCGCGTCACAAGTTTCGAGGCAGGGCCAGCGCGTTCCTCGCGTCGTCGGCCTGCGCTCCGCCATCGAGGCGAGCGTCAAAGGAGCCCTGAGGCGCCCAAGGCCGACCGGCCCTGCCTCGACTCACCGACTCACTAACACCAAACCCCCAGGGAAGAGAAACTGACATGAGCAGCAACATCAGCCGTCCAACATCGTTCGTCGAGGACGCGACAATGGTGCAAAACACGAGGGCGGCGATTCAGGCAAAACTTCGTGGAATTCCGCGCGTCGACAAGGATGGGCGCGACCTCGCCGGGCCCGATCCGACTGTGACAGCGGTTGTGGAATCACCCGTCGTTGAGGGGCAGTCTCCCTCGATGGCTGAGGCGCTTCGAACGGCCACCACCGCTCTCGGGGTTGACCTGACCGCACTGGTGGACAGCAACCGCTTCGTGAAAGCCCTGGGGTCGATCGAGGCAGGCGACATAGCGGCCCTCGAAGCCGCCATCAACGACGCCGTTACAGCGAACCCAGGACTCGCGATCCCGCGGCCTGGCATGCGGCCAAAACCCGCCCAAGGCGGCTCCGGCTCAGTGGTCGTCACGCCCTCGAAGCCGCTGACACCCGCTCAACGAATCGCCGCTCAACTTTCGAAGTTGCCGACGGTAGACCCTGCAACTGGCCACCCGGTCAACTGAACCAACCAATCAACGAAAGAAGGAAACAATGGAACCACTGGGACTTGTAGAAATCGAGACGGCGCGAATTGCACGTTTTGAAGCCGAAAGAATCGATGACGAACAGGCGAGGGCCCAGGCTGTCCTCGATGCCGTGCCAACCGACGAAGAGCTCGCGGCTCGCGACCTCCAGCAACGTCGCGACGATGCGTACGATGAAGCGGTGAAGGCCAGCATCGAAGCGTCGCGGATCAAATGCGGCGAATCGTACGAGAACGCTGATCTGGCGTTCAAAGCTTCTGCCGCCGATTCCGACGCTGGGATCGAAGAATTGTTCGTGAAGTTTTCGACGCTGAAAACGCTGCACGCTTCGTTCGTGGCAGCGACCGTGCAGCTCAACAACGTCAATCAATCGCGCGTCGTTGTAACCGGCGGCCTTGTTGATTTGACCTTTGCTGAAGTTTGCGAGCGGATCCTCGCGGGTCGTGCCTCAATTGCGCACCGTATCGCAGCCACTGAGGTCGCCGAGCGCGGCCAGAACGCCGGTGGCGTTGCAGCGGCCAAAGTGAAATGAGCGACGAAGTGATCGAAGCAACCGTCGTCGAGGTCGCGAATCTTCCGGCCGTCAACCACGCGGGCGCTCGTGCCCTTGGGGGCATACCTCACTTGCACGAGTACATGGAGTTGGCCGAAGCAATCAGCAAGACAGCGATGGTGCCGAGCGCACTGCGCAATCGACCCGCCGAGGTTCTGGCGGTCGTCATGTACGGGGCAGAGCTCGGAATAGGCCCAATGCAGGCAATGCAGCAGGTGAACTTCATTGAGGGCAAACCGTCGATGGCTCCCGAACTGATGCGCGCCTTGATTCGACAGGCTGGTCACAAGTTGAACATCAAATCAACGCGAACCGAGTGCATCATCGTTGCCGAGCGCGGCGACACGGGTGAAGTAGGTGAGACTGACTTCACCATCGACGACGCCGTCAATGCCGACCTGTGTACGGTTGACGCGACGGGGAAGGTTCGCGCTCGCTCTCAGCAAGGCAAGGCGCTGCCGTGGGAGAAGTACACAAAGGACCTTCTGTTGGCTCGCGCCACCAGTCGAATCGCTCGCATGATGTTCTCGGATGTCGTCGCGGGCATGTCGTACACGCCCGAAGAGGTCATGTCGTTCACGCCGCCAGCGGCCGCACCAACCAGGTCATCGTCTCGATCGACGACGACGCACTCCACACCGACCGAAGAGACCGGCGTGGCCGCGACTGACGATCAGCTCTACGCCATCTCAACGTCGCTGGGACTGCTCGAAGCGGGTGACAAGGCGACCGTCAAGACCGCGTGGATCGCAGCGGGTCTGCCGTCGCTTTCCCGAGGTCTCACGTCAGACCAGGCAGAGGATGCGATGCAGATCATCTTGGATGTTCTCAACGCTGTTGGAGGCGACGTTGTCGAGGCCGAGGTCGTCGAACCTTCAGACACGACGACAGACACCACGACGGCCGTCGACACGGCGTCATCGAGTGAAGTCGATGCACCACTCGCGACGAAGTTCCAAGTCACGAAGATTCAAACGATGCTCACGATGGCCGGCGTCGCTCAGGTTGACCGACACGACTACGTGAGCGCCATCATCGACCGGCCACTCGACTCGATGAACGCGCTCACGAAGGATGAAGCCCACACGGTCATCGACCGACTGGACGAGGACGCCGCGACGAGTGAGGTCCACTGATGATCGCAGTGATGGACACCTCGAAGATCATGACGCAGTGCCGCACTTCGTCACTCGACTCGACGGGGTGGGGCGTCGCCGGCGGCGACATCGACATCGACATCGAGGGGCGGCCCTCAGTGGCACCACGACCGGCACGGCGTCGCCCTGGTGGCCGCCCATACGCGACCGGCCGCGTCGACGTGGCCCCTCTTGACCCCCTGGGTGCCTCTGTCCGTCCCGTACCGTGTAGCCGGTCGCTGTCGATGCGCATCGCCGTCCGTTTTCGAGGTCAGGTGAAATATGGCCCCAGTTAAGAAATCGCCCGCCGCACCGAAAGGACTGGCCGCAGGCGGCCGCGCTCTGTGGCGCGAGGTAACCAAAAATCACGTCTTACGCCCCGACCACGCGCGAATTTTGCAGGACGCGTGCCACGAATGCGATTTGATCGACGACCTACAGGCGGCCTTGAAAGACGTGCCCCGAACGACGCGAGGTTCGATGGGGCAAGAGGTGATCCATCCTCTGATCTCAGAACTGCGCGCACACAGGGCCACACTGTCGACGCTCCTACGAGGTCTCTCACTGGCCGACACCGACACGTCCGCCGTCGACGCCTCACGCGCAGCCACGGTGTCCGCGATCGGCCTCGCGCGGGCCCGTTGGGATCGCAAAGCGTGAGCGCCGCCGACATTCTCGCCCACCTCGAATGGTCTGACGACGGCCTGCCGGTCGGCTGGCCTCACGATCAAGACGTGCGCTCTGCCGGTCCTGGCGTGCTCGCATGGTCAGAGGTCGTGCTCGCGCAGCCAGACGGCGACGACGCGGGTCAACCGTGGCGCTGGCGCGAGTCGCAAGCGCGTTTCGTGAGCTGGTGGTACTCCCTCGACGACGACGGTCAGTACATCTGGCGCCGTGGTCAGATCGTGTTGCCAAAGGGCGCGGGTAAGTCGCCGATGGCGGCCGCGCTCGCGTGCTGTGAGCTCGCGGGCCCGGTTCGTTTCGTCGAGTGGGCCGACGACGGTGAACCCGTCATGCGCTCGCACCCTTCGCCAGATGTGAAGCTGTCCGCTCTCTCACAAGACCAGGCAGAGGATGCGACGATGAGTCTGGCGATCGCGATGTTGGAAAACGTCACCGCCCTGGCGGCGATTCCCGGCCTCGACGCGGGTCTCACTCGCATTCGAACGCGCGTCGGAAAGTTAACCTCGTCAACGGCCCGCGCTCCGTCGAAAGAGGGTCTCCGTCCTACGGCGGTAGTGCTCGACGAGTCGCACTTGTGGATCGCGTCGAATGGGGGGCACCGCCTCGCTGAGACGTTGCGACGGGGTGTGGCCAAGACAGGTGGACGAAGCCTCGAAACGTCGAATATGTGGATCGCGGGCGCCGGGTCCGTTGCCGAGTCGACGCACACGTACGCGGAAGCCGTTCGCGCTGGCACTCACGCGGGCGACGGTGTGCTCACGTGGCACCCGATCGGGCATTGCGAGGACCTGGGCGACCCTGTAGAGCTCCGCGCCGCTCTCGCCGAGCTCTACGCAGACAGCCCTTGGATCGACGTTGATCGTCTCGCGGCCGAAGTCCTCGACGGGGGCACTCATCCGAGCGACGCGAGAAGGTATTACTTGAATCAGGCGGCCTCAGCTGATGATGCATGGATCCGTGGAGACCAGTGGCACGGTTGCCTCGATCGATCCAAGCCGCTCGTCGAGGGCGACACGATCACGCTGGGATTCGATGGCTCGCGAGGTCGCGCGCGCGGCAACGCTGACGCCACCGCCCTGGTCGCCGTGCGCGTGAAGGATGGCCATGTTGAGCTCTTAGGGTGCTGGCAGGCGCGAGAAGATGAGGACACCTGGGAGGTTCCCGAGGCCCTCGTCGACGCCGCAGTCAGAGACGCGTTTAAGCGTTTTCGCGTTGTCGGCTTTTACGCGGACCCGTCACAGTGGCAATCGCAGCTCGGCACCTGGGAAGCGGCTTTCTCACGTCGCTTGAAAGTCAAAGCGAGCCATGACCACGCTACACACTTTTGGGCGAACCGCGCTTCGATCATGGTCCGCGCGTTGGCCGCCTTCGAGGAGGCCGTCAGCAACGGTGACATGACACACGACGGGTCGTACCGCTTGACCGAGCACATTTTGAATGCGCGCCGCAACGTCTCACGCTCGGGGCTACAGATCAGTAAGGAATACCCCGACAGCCCGAGGAAGATTGACTGCGCGGTCGCCGCAACCCTGGCGTGGGCTGCTCGACTCGACGCGATCGCCAAGCTACCTAGTGCGGGAAAAGGCACGGCCAGCAAAGGTCGCATCCTTGTGATGGACTGAGAGCATGACTACCGAATCGCCTGACGACCACCCATGCCCGGAATGGTGCGTCACTGGCGCCATGCACGAGCGCGAGTTTGAAGCCAACTCCTGGCATTCCTTCACTCACGAAGGGCACCCGATCGATATAGCGACACAGCAAGTGCACCACAACAGGGATTTCGCCAAGGCCGAGGTCTGTCTTTCTCAAACGGTGCTGAATGACGACGGCGACTTCAAGCCCGAGCGGGTCGGCGTTGTCATCAAGTTTGCTGATCTTGGATTCACTGCGAACAGCGCTCGCGAGTTGGCGAGGGCACTCGAAACTCTCGCGGACCAGATCGACGCACAGTAGCGCAGTCGCTGTGAATTCGATCAAGGGCCATCGCCCTCCGCGTGAGGTCTAACGTCGTCGCTGTTTGAGCCATACGGGTGATCCCACTCCACCTGAAAGAGTGCCGAGAATCGCCACACAGCGAGCGTCGTGAAGGCCTCAAGAGGGTGAACCTACCTAGAACCGAAGAGGCGCGACGGTTCATTACCGCCGCGCCTCGTCAGTCGCCGAGCCCGAGAGCTCGACTGGTGGCTTCCTCGCCTGAGAGTTTCCCCATTCACCTGGACTGAAGGTAGACGTTTCCAATAGTCCGGTGTTGGGACGCTCCCCAAGTCCGCGAAAAGTCCGCAAGACTTTCACAAACAGTGTCAAATAGTGCAAACTGCTAACTAGTCAAATCCCAGATCAGAGGCACTTTCGCCTATATCGCAAAGGGCCTGCGCCAGCTTGAGGGGCTGGTGCCCTTAGGGGCGTGCGGGTTCAAGTCCCGCCTCCGACACCAGCAATGCTTCTCCTATTGGGGCAATTGCCTTAAAGGAGCGAGCGCATTCGTTTAATCTCTGCGGCGCTCATGTTCGAGTCCTGGCATTTCCACTCCACGACGCTGCTCAGTTCGGAAGAGAGTTCGTCTCTCGGAAATTGCCTAAGAAAGGCTCGTAGGAGGACGCCGCGCCCTACTCTTACGGCTGCTGCTTGTACTCGACTGCTTGAGACATTTCCGGAAGCCAGTAGCACCCAAGTCGCCGCAACGTCAACTAAAGGATTTCCGCGCGCTGCATTCGTCCAGTCCAGAACGATCGGCCCCTTGCTCGAAAGGATGATGTTTAACGGATGAAGATCCATATGCAGTACATGTTCACCAGGGCCGCACGGTGCAGCGGGCATCCATTGCGGAGCTTGCAGAAGGTGGAGCGATTGGTGCAACTCAGCCAAATCGCGACCGAAACCTCTCAGTTTCCATGGTTGAGCAGAAGCCGCCTCGATCATCGTCGGTCCTTCGATCCGGTCCATGACCAAGTCGATTCCGTCATCGCTGACTTCGAAGACTTCTGGGACTGGATAACCCTTAGACCGAACGAATTCCATGGCTCTTGCCTCAAGGACCTGAGAGCGACCATTGCGTGACCGCCGAAGAACGCTTCCTTTGCCGTAGTCGAAAATATCGGCGTCACGGCCCGCCGCAATCAAGTTTCCGGGAGGGTCCATGACGGGAGACTACCTTCAAGGGAGTCGTTTGACGTACGTATGGATTTGAATCAGTGCGCTGCGACGGCTCGCCCGGGCAGGAGACGCCCGTGCATGGTGGCGGACCCATTAGATCTTTTGCGTCGGGCCTGCGACACGGATCAGGCCTTGTCCGTGCCAAGCCTCCAGCGCAAGGTGGCAAATGCTTTGAGCTGGCCTACGTCAGCGAATCACTAACAGGCAAGATCATGAAAGCGCCCACTCTTCCTCAGTCCTTCTCCAATATGGCGACGTACGGCTCGCTTGAGCGCACTCCAAGCACATCTTTTTGATGCCAGCCAGTACCACGAAGAATCGATCGCATCTCACTCGGAGACACGTAGAGCCAATTGAACCATGGACCAACCAAGTCGTCGTAGCGAAAGCGCAGACGTGCCTGTCCGGGGGTAACGCCACGTTCCTTGTTCTTCCGATAATAGGAACGGTCAAAACCGGGAGCGCCGCCACAGTACGCGTTCGTGCTCTCTGCGAAGATTCGTGCACCGGGTTTAGTGCTCTTGGCTAAATCGGTCAATAGCTGACGAGCATGATTTGGTGTCTCGAAGATTCCGAAGTTGTTACCGAACAACACTATTGAGTCAAAGGATCCGATCTTCGATGCCAAATCTTCAACCGGCAGACACCAGACCTCCTTTACGTCACGGATCTTGGCCGCTCTAACCGCGAGAGGCGACGAATCGAGACCGACAACCTCGATGCCGCGACGTTGCAGATCCAGAGCCACCCTGCCAGCGCCGCATCCTATGTCAATGACGCGACCTCGCAGATAGCGAATGGACCTCCGCTCCGCGGATGGCCAGCCGATGAATTCTGATAGGTAGACCTCGGGTCCCGCGCCAATTTGGGTAAATCCGTCGTCGCGCTCAAGCACCTCAGGCGTCTTGCCGCCCTTCGCCCAATCCAATAGTGCACGTCCGAATACATCTTCACTGTTCGTCGTGTCGCCGCGCATTCGTTCTCCAATTAGGTACTTGCTACCGTGTTTCGTATCGGAGGGTACCATCCGAACCATGACGGCGAACAAAGGCGAGGGAGGGTTTACCGAAGCGAACGCTGGCCGTACGTACGAGCCGCCAGTGATAGGTGGCAGAACGGATCGGACTGGACGACATCACTGTCTTGACACTAGGGAGCAGTCATACTTCGTCAAGGGCCACAACTATCGGTGGTCCGCCGACGCTTAGTCCGGATCGTGGGTCATGCCGGGACGACGGTTCGTTCGTCGCGTGCAGAGCGACTCCCCATCATTCGTCACGCTAATCCGGCATTCGTGGTGGCGTTCTGGCGCTCCGATTAGCCGACGATGTCGACCGCACAGTCCGGCATACTGGCTGCTCTAGCGCATCACACTGGATGGCGATGGTTGTGCCGCCGTATTGCTCACCCGGCGATCCGGAGTAGCCCAACAATTCCGACAACGTAGAAGAAGAGCGCCAAGATCGAATCGGGTCCTAGTCGATTCGGTCGCGAAGGACGCACGATCACACCGCCGACGTACATCACGGTCAACACCAAACTGAGCGAAGCGAGCCACGCGATCGGGGCACCGGTTGTCGGCAGTACCGGTTTCGCCGCCACGAGGTCTGCCAGTACGAATAGACATAGCTGGAACGCATTTCCACCGAAAACGTCGCCGATCGCGAGTTGATGGTCGCCGAGACGTACGGCCTCGATTCCCGAACTGATCTCCGGAAGCGCCGTCGCTATCGCCAGGACCGTCGCGCCGAAGACCACTCCGTTGATACCGGCGCGGTTTGCCAGTTCGTTACCGCTGATCTCCAGCGCGACACCCGCCAAGAATGTCACCCCCGCCGAGACGCCGAAGAGTGTCGCAACGCGCGTCATTGAATGCTTTGCGCGCGCGGCATCTGCGACCGGATGACGGATGCGGCGGTGAGGACGCCCGGGCTGACTGCCCGCCATCACCACCTCCCACTTTGGATGCGACCGGGTCCGGTTCAGTACCCAAACTCCGCCGATCCAGATGACCACGATCGCGAAAGACGCCGGACTGAAGCGCCCCGCTATGACTACCGACTTGGGCAGCAACGCGCCCATGAGCACCACTGACACGGTGAGCACGACGAGCAGGCCCTCAAGAACTGGCACGAGGGATCCGACGAGGAAAGTCAGGGGTCTTGGGGCAAAGAGATCACACACGACAAGCACCATGGTTGCGGTCGCTATGCCGCCGATCAGGTTTCCAGCCGCCAGGCCGAGGTGGCCCGACTCTGCCGCGGAGATTGTGATCGCCAACTCCGGCAGGCTGCCGGCAATGGCAAGCAGCACCATCCCGCCAATCGCGTCACCGATTCCCAGGCGTCGATCAAGTTCATCCGTTGATTTCGAGAGTTCGACACCGGCGACCCAAGTCGCCCCTGACGCTGCGCCGAATACGAGGAGGACCAGGATTACTGGAACAGACGCCACATTCGAATTATCGCCGACGCGATCGGCGGGCCGGTGGATGAGTCAGAGGTTTCAATGCCGTCACGCTAAGGAACGAAGTTGCAGCTACTTCGAAACAGGGCACGCACCCGCCAGGCGGACAGTGTCTCCTGAAAGGGAACTCAAGAATCGAGTGCTGTCAAAAGTGCCAGCACGACAGCTTGGCTACATCACATAGCGTATCGACCAATAGACGCGAATCCATTGAATTGTTCTTGGTCTTCAACCAATTGGCGACATCCGACCTCAGTGGCACAACTAAGGGTCTTTTGGCCCGTGATTACAGACTCGTTAACCTATAGCGTTTCGAATCAGCTAGAGAGGTGGGTCCACATGTACATCGGAATGGGAACAGTTGTGCTTATCTTGGTCATCGTTGTCATTGTTTGGTTCGTTCGGCGAGTCTGAGTTTGGTGGCAAGGACTGGCGGACTCAGTCCAGCGTCGGGGAGCCTTTGTGGGAGTTCGTGATACCTGTAGGTCACAAGTCCAAATCGCCTCTAACCGCCAGTGTCCGGTATCCAACCTGGGGCGTCGGGCGTCCGACGCCCATCAGATCTTCAAGGGTTCGAGACGTCAGTCTGTGGTGGCATTGCTAAGGCGTCAGGAAATCCGCTGGGTTTCTGCCTCAGCATGCCAAGAGCGGATTCCACGGTGCCTCGCTACCGAGGAATCGGATCAGCCCAATCATGCTGCACGATGATCCGCTTTCCAATGACCCGACTTGCATGATCCCGGATATAAGTCTGGTGCAGTGGGTGGGCGACGTAGCGGCGCGCCGCGGCAAAGTCGGCGAAATCCGCTACCACCACAAAGTCGAAGTTGTCGTCGAAGTGGCCTGCGTCATCGCCGCTAGTCATGGCTAGTAGTTCCGGTATTGCGCGCATCTCATCGAGAGCGTCACGAAAGGCCTGCTTTGCCTCCGAAGAGACGCCTTCAGCCCATTGATAGACGACCACTTGGCGGAACATCGACTCACCTTCTGACAGCGACACTCAGGGCGGAGCCGGACTCCGCCTCATCGAAGTCACTCTAGGCGGCAAGCGGATGCATCTCCAGTGCCGGTTTGGGCACGGTCGCCATCGTCCTTGGCGAAGGGGATAATAGAAGCGGCGGCCTTGGCTCTCTAAGAGATCCGGTACTCAGAGTTGCGTAACATCATTCGCCCACTTCTCACCTGCGCACAAGAGTCAAGAGTTCTGAGCCCGCATGAGGTCAGGCTCGATTCCGCAAGGTCGAGGCGCCTACGCGAGGCTTCAAGGAGAGAACCGCCAGCGTGTGGTGGCAGTACTACTGATCCTTGTCTGGTTGGGGCGATGTCGTTGGGTCATGCCCCTCGATTGTCCTTGAGGTTGACCATCACTGCAAATGCATCGGTTTCCAGTCCTGGGGAAACTGGGGCTGGGTATGATCTTCGCGACGCCAGCGAGTCCAACCGGTGCTGATGTTGCCAGACAAGACATAAGGAGCTCAAGCTATGACCGCCCATGGAAGTGATGTCGACCGTAACGCCGAGTGGGAAGACCTGCGGGCCCGCCACCTTCGACCTATGGGAGAACGGCCCGTCTCGTCCGCCCGGGGCCTCCACCACTTCGCCATGGTGTCGAGCGACGTAGAGCGGACCATCACCTTCTACCAGGACCTACTCGGTTTCCCCCTGGCTGAACTGTTCGAGAACCGGGACTACCGAGGCTCCACCCATTTCTTTTTCGACATCGGCAACGGTAACTATCTGGCCTACTTCGACTTCCCCGGACTCGACGTGGATCCGTACCGGGAGGTGCTAGGCGGTCTGCACCACATCGCCATCAGCGTGACCCCCGAACAGTTGGACCGTTTAGTCGCCAAAGTCCAGGCGGCTGGAATCGAGGTCTTCATGGTGGACGGTACGTCGGCGTATTTTCCCGGCCCCGATGGTGAGCGCATCGAACTGCTCAGCTACCCGCTCAACGACATGTACGGGACGATCGTCGGGTGAGCTCGGGGTGGGCTTAATTCACGGAACGAAAGGCGACTTCTCTGGTTTAGAGGCTCCGAAGCGTCGCATGTAGTCACTCGCGAGTGCTTAGTATCAGCGGGCATCCGACTCCAATCAGACGTTCCACTGATCAAGTTGCCAGTGCCTGGTAGCAGGACTGGGCGTCGAGTCCCCGACACTGGTTCAGCATCCCACACTGAATCCTCGAAACTACGCTCCCGTCACTGCTTCAGCCTATAGATGCCTGAGCGACCAATGCCCTGTACGGCACCAGCGCGGCACGGCCATGGTGTTCTTGGACGCCGAATTGATTTCGCCGGAAAAGGTATGATCAGTGCATGCCGAGACGTATCCTTGAAGACCTGTCCTGGGACGAGTGTTTCGCGCTGCTCGGGCAAGAAACCGTTGGCCGACTCGTGTATCAAGATGAGTTTGGACCGGCGGCAGTTCCGGTTAACTTTGCGGTCGCTGGTCATGACATCATCTTTCGTTCGGAGGACGGAGCGAAGATACGCGGAATGCGCGAACATCCGGTGGCCTTCCAAGTCGACAATATTGATGAAGTCAACCGCTCGGGATGGAGTGTTCTGCTTCGCGGGACCGGTGAAGAGGTTGATTTCGAGCGCGTGCCAGAATTACTGCGGCGGATTGACGACGGGGTGCCGCAGCCTTGGAAGAAGGGCGTCCATAAGATCTGGGTAGTTATCACACCGACGATTGTTACTGGCCGACGAATGGAAGATTTCGCTTTTGATGACTTCTTTTGAACCGAGCCGGAACTAGCCCAGTCCCGCTCTTCGGCAGCGTTCCAGTTGCCGGTTGAGAGCCGTTAGATCGCGGACCTGCGCACCAGTCGATTTGTATTGCAGTCCGATGGTTGAACAATCGAATTCCGAACATGGATACTTTCCAACCAGTGGTCCTCAGCAATCGCGACACAGTGAGCGGCTCAGAAGTCCGCTCGAGCAGAAGTCTCCTGCGGTCTTCCATCTTCTGTGGACCACGTTGAGCACTCGCGTGACCCAATCAGTCGTAAGGGAATGCTTTCCAGGGCTTTCATGCCGATACATGTATCTCGATCACCGAAAATGGGACCCTCACCCTGACACCGGCGATTGAGGCAATGAGGATCACGACTCACGGTTCACCAAACCACGAGGATTTGACCAGTCGGACCTTTCCACATGAGCCTCATAGAATCGGGTTTTCAACAAGGTCAAAATGCCGAACCATTGATTCTCCACTCTGAGATTGTTGATGTCGGTACTCCGATACTTGGACCTTGTCGAATAGACGCCGTCACTCAATCGATGCGCAATCGCCATCAACTTGCGACTTACTCTTCACAAGTTTGTTGAGTTGCCAGTTGTCCATCGCCGTGAGGGGGGATTAGGGTCAGACAAGCAACTCTCAAACTCAGCTCCTGACGGGGTGAACGAAAGTCGAGGCAAGAATGGCAACTGTGATCATTTTACACGAGGTCGATGACGTCGAGCACTGGCTCGCCTCACCGCTACGTGACGAGACCTTCGGCCCCCTCGGAATGACTGTTCGCACGTTTATCGATCCTGCGAAGAGTAATCGAGTCGGTTTGACCGTGGACGTTCCCGACATGGAGACGTTTCAACGGACGATGGAGTCCGAGGTGGCGGCCGACGCCATGAGTTCCGACGGCGTTCGAACAGACACGGTCGTCTTACTCGTAGAGAGTTAGACCAACTCACAAGGCCAGTCTCCAGTGCCCGGCAGCAGATCTGTCGCGTCGGGCCTCCAACATCAGGAGCTCCAGACTCCATCAGTTCGGGAATTACACCGTGCCAAACCGCCAGGATACCGACCTGTTGGGAAGGGTATTGTGCCGGATTGAATGGCGGTGACCAACGACACACAAGCTTTGAAGTCGCTTCATTACGGGAGTTGTACTCGTTGCACTACTGATCGGGGCGTTGCTTGTTGTTTGGCAGAATGGATCAACGACAATCACGAGGACCGAAGTCGTCGGCACCTTCAGACTGATTGGTGGTCCACCTCCCGGCGAGTCGACTCAGCTGGGGGAGTTGTCGCCTTCAGACTCCGGGGTCATCCCATGAGAGTAGCTTCGGTGAACGTCGGGAAGTCCCGGCAATTCGTCATTCGACTGGAGCCGGGCACCTGGCAAGTGACGGCCAGCAGTCCCGAGTTTCGTGAACAGTGGGAAGTGTCCTTGCGGTGCAGTTGAACCTCTCGTGGTGAAGGTGGGGAAGCGGACTTCTGTCCATGTGCAGTGTGACATTCCTTGGCATTCATTCGTGTCATCACGATTGAGAGTGAGCAGACCATGTGAATTGGTTAGTGGCAGAACTATCATGCCGACCCGCAGGCAGCCGGGCAGCGTTGAGCCAGAAAATCGATTGACTTCAGTCTTTCGAAGCACGGCATCGCCACGTTGTCTCTCGTAAGGCATGAGTCAATGCCACCAATATTGAAATCGCCAAGCGGAGATTGACGCTTTCTCCCCTCCGAGGCTAGGAAGGCTCGCGTCTCGACTAATGCGACGTCTCATCAACGACGGTGAGATTGACGAACTCCGGAGCGCCGTCGATGATCTCCATCATCGTTGCCCTCATGGTCTTCAGCCCCTCCTGGCGTCGCGGATCGTTCTCGCGCTCACGAGCCTTCTCTTCACTTTCGAAGAGGACCAACATGTAATAGCGGCTCGAATCATTCTGATCCTGCATCGCCGTCTGGCGCACCAGGCCTGATCCTGGTTGTTCCGCCGCTCGCAACTGCTCGAGCATCTTCTGCAAGCCCGCTTCTCTGCCTGGCTTCAAACGCATCGTAATGAGTTGCGCCCACATGTCAGAACCCCCATCTAATAGTTGATGTGGAACCTTACTGCAATGCTTCGAAAATTCTGGTAGGAACATCGGGCTCATTCGAGATGCGCCCTACCTCGGTAGTAACGGCCCCGTCGCGGGGCAAGATCGATGCTCCTCGTTTGTCAAGGGTGATTCTTCGAAGACGCCTCGCTTGCGACACTGGCCAGGTCTGCGGTCAAATGGTTACAGGTCAGACCGTGGCGAGTGTGACCCCATTGAATAACCGGCGATCAACCCTCGGGCGATCGTCCACCGTATCGCGACATGCTGGTCAGACTTACCAATTCCCTAACGTCATGTTCGACGAGGCACTCGAACTCCGTGAGCTGCTCAAGTCGTTCCGCTCAGGCAGAAACGAGATTCACAACCTCAGCTGATCGTTCCTGTGGATGGCCGGAGAATCCACCGGACACTTTGCTTAGCGTCGGCATCAGGGTCTCGGACATGAACCGATCGTATGCTTCCTTCGAGTCCCATACGGCGACAACCAGCCACCCGCCCTCGGTTGGTCCCGAGACGTGGTAAATCTGGCCAGCTGGAAGGCCGCCGTTGGGATGTGCCGCGCCCAAGACGACTTGGTACTGATCAGCAGTACCGCCTTCAAAGAAATGAGTGATGAGATAAGCCATTGATTCCCCCTATTGATTACTCCTTGGCGAAGAATAGATCGCAACGGTGCTCTTTCGCCAGCACTTTTCACAACTCCCGTGTAACTTCACTCTTACGACGACGCAGCTTCCCTGCCTTCCACCGGAGGTTGCATAGGCGCTGGCTCCTTCGGCAAACAGTGACCCGATGGGGCGCGGTAATCACGCACCAGGCCGAGATCTAAACCGAAGTATCTCCTACACCGTCGACATCTGATGACGGTTCGGTTGACGCTTCGTCGGGGTGAGCCGTTGCCGCAAGTTTCTGCTGCTCGGGACTTACCTCCCCTCCACGTCCAGTGACGGAGTTTGTCCCCGCCAGGCCCATCCGAGCCAGGTTGATGGCCGCGTTCACATCGCGGTCAAGTGTGAGGCCACAGGCCTCACAGCAGAACACCCGTTCGTCAAGAGACAGCTTGGCTTTCACCGTCTCACACTGACTACAGGTCTTCGATGACGGGTAGAACCGGTTGGCCTTCACCAACGTCGATCCGTACCACTTGGTCTTGTACTCGAGCTGGCGCACGAACTCACCCCAGCTGGCGTCTTGGATGTGCTTGGCGAGTGCGTGGTTCTTCAGCATCCCCATGACGTTCAGGTCCTCCACGACGATGAGGTCGTAGTTCTTCGCCAACTTCATGGTGGTTTCGTGGATCAGGTTTCTACGGGCGTTGGCGACGCCTGAGTGGATTCTCTGGACGCGTTGCTGGGCCCGCTTCCACCGGTTGGACGCAGCGACGCCCCGGCGCGGACCTTGGCGACGCGACGCAATGCGTTGCGCTGACGTGAGCGTCTTCTCGGCCGCAACATAGTGGTGCGGATTGGCGACGTCGAGCACGTGCTCACCCGTAGGCGTGGCCCCGGTGTAGAGGGTGGAGAGCCCGACGTCCACGCCGATGACCCTCTCGGGAGCCCGGGTCGGAGGGAGCGCACGCTGCACCTCGACGGTGAACGAAACGGTCCACTTGGCGCCCCGCTCGGAGGTGGTGGCGGCCAGAATCCGACCGGTGCCCCTCTCGATGTGACGGTACATCTTGCGGGTGGACTCGTAGGTCTTGATCTCACCGACGCGGCTGATGCGAAGGTGGTGGGAGTCAACGAGACGCACGGCGGTGCTCATGAACGACACCGAGCTCACCGACCCGCGCTTCTTGAAGGTGGGGAACTTGGACCTTCCGGCGCGCGAGTTGGTGAAGGCCTTCGACAGGTTCAGGCAGGCGTAGTTGTAGGTGCTCGATCCGTTCTCGGGCCACCACGGGGCCAGCTCGTCGCGCTTCTCGTACCAGAGCTTCTGCAGGTCCAGGTGCCGAGTGCCGAGGTAGTCCTCTTTGGCGACTTCCTCACCGGCGTCCTTCCTCTGGCGGTTCTCATCCCAGTTAGCCTTCACGAGTCCGAGCAGGGCGTTGTAGACGAACCGTGACCCACCGACGTGGCTGCGCAGTGACGAGACCTGCTCGGGAGTGGGATCCAGGGCGTAGGCGTAGGCCCGGGTCAGCGTGGTGGGGCTAGCAGGTCTCGTCACCTACTCAGTATCGGGACACGCTGTGACATTTACCGCGCCCCATCGGGTCACTGTTTGCCGAAGGGAGGCGCTGGTATGAAGCCTGACTGACGATCACCGGTAACTTGAGATTCGCCGCATGGTGATGTCATCTAGTTCTGAAGATATTTTCTGGAATTGTTCTTACCCAACTGTCATCGTCACTGGTTCAATCGCCCGTAGGAGATCGTCGACGACGACCATCCACAACCAAGCAGGGCCTTGCCGGGTCACCGCCATTGCATGGTGGCGGATCCGTTGTACAGCGTCTCCGGCGCTCGACATCGAACGGATCGACAACCGGCGCCATTCCGCCGCTCTTAGACGCTTACGCAGCTACTTGGCACGATGACACGAAAATGACGCAAATTGAAGGTCTCGAAGTCGACACCGTCAATCGCGGA
Source organism: Acidimicrobiaceae bacterium (assembly GCA_003132205.1). Classification (GTDB taxonomy): domain Bacteria; phylum Actinomycetota; class Acidimicrobiia; order Acidimicrobiales; family RAAP-2; genus RAAP-2. Next base: position 116,174 of record PKWY01000046.1, on the reverse strand, counting down.
TGGGTCAAGCACGATCCCTTCCAACGATGACGCGACTCGAGGCCAGCTTAAGTTCGTACCGGATCGCCGGGCCTCCTGATTCAGACGTCAGGAGTCTCCTGCGTTGCAATCCGGCAGGTACTCGACAGTGACCTTCACGTCCGGCTTCACCTTGGCCGCCGCGGGCAGTATGTGATTCAACACCTGCTCGGCCGTGGCCTCGTGTCGATTGCCCAGCGCCGTGATCTGATACCAACCTCTATCGTCCTTGGCGAAGTAGTAGTAGAAACGACCAGCCTCGGAGCTGAAGGTGATCCGGTACTCAGAATTTCTTAACGTCATTCTCTCGCCTTGCACCTGCGCCTAAGGGCGCTGAACCAAGAATAGGTCGTGCGCGTCCCTTCGTAGCCGAGATCCGGCGCCGGTGACCGGAAGGAGCGACCGCAAGTCTCTTGGTGGCAGGCATGGGGCGTCGAGACTATGACGTTGGGCCGATGCGGTTTGCGGGTGCTGCGAAACGTAGATGAATTTGAAACCAATGAGTTAGGGGACCTCGAACGTGTCACGACCAGCTTCAGACGGAGAATGACTTATGGACCAAGCGACTAATTCAAACCGGAGAGCGGAGCGAGGTTTCGACCAGAAGAGAATGAGGCAGCGGCTGCAACTGAGCAATGCAGCCTCCAAATCCAAATTACTGACCATCCGCGTCGTCGACCCGACAGAATACTCAGCGAAAGTCTATTCATGTCGCTGAATCCTGTCATCGACACTGAGCGAACACATTGGCCAAATTCCAATTGCTGCCCACAATGGAGAGTACGTAAACGGGTTTGTGAACGGGAAATTCGGACGCGTCCAAAAACGGGCGAGCGCTTGAAGCGATTCCTTGCTAGGACAAGAAGAGTGTAATTAGATCTTTATAACCCTTGCAATCGCAATGCACTCTCGGTACGATTCAACTGAAGGATTTGGGAAGACTCTTAAGGAGGCGCCCGGCCGAATGAAACCTGAAGATAGTTAGTCCTGAGAATGGAACACGAGGGGTTGTACGGGAGAGATTCCGGAAGGCCCAGACACATCGAAGGCAAGAGGCTCGAAGTAGAGAGTTGCAACGGACGAGAAGCACGTATGCTTCCCTGGGTGCCATTTCCTGAGTGATCTGTTCTAGGAGTACAAGTTAAGTAAAGCGCCCGATTCCCATTGAAACTTGGGACGGGCGCTTTCGCGAATAGCCCAATTTTCGAATCCATAATGCCTCATCCCCGGGGAACGGGTTCTTCTACCAAGCAGCAGGATTCGACTGCTGCGTTGCCTAGCGCGAAACCAGCGACAACACTGCGCACGAAGGTCACCCCATAAATGTGCGTCCAAATCTGGGTGTCGCGGTCCCTGACGAGCCGGTTTCGATTACTTATTCTCGCTGTTGATGACGGCGGCGTCGGATCCAGGGAAGTAGAGCTCTTCATGGTCGCTATCGTCCCATCGGACGAGATAGGGCGGTTCCCCGTTCTCATGTCGCACCTCGAGAATGATGCAGTGACGATCCGACTGACCCGCCCGATGCCCTCGAACCACGATTCGGTCTCCAACCTGTGCGTTCATGGCGCCTCCCGCTATTTACTGAATACCTACTGTCTATACCGCAGAGGACATCGGTGCCAGAGACGGAAGGCCCAAGTGTTGCCAGCAGTCGGTGGTTTGGCAATCGCGGGCGCCGTAAGCGTGCGTGCGGATGAATCAATGCCTATACCGTCGAGGTCTTCGCAGCCTTGTGGGCATGCGGCTTCTGCACACTTGGTGGCTGACACGCGGCGTCGAGCCCCCGACATCGTCATGGCAAGAGTCACCAAATGTGAGCTGACTTCGGACTTTCCGATACTCAGCGCTTGGATGCAGTTTGCGCGTGCGGTCATTCACGTCATCTGACAGATTGAGCACGATGTATAGGGTCTTTGGTCCCTAGCCAAAACGAAGCCGATCACGGTACAATGATTTTGAAGGATCTGGAGAGGTTCTTTAGGAGGTCAGTTTCGAATGGATCCTAATTGTGGTTCGTCCTGAGAATGGATGGCAAGAGATTGTACGGGAGAGATTCCGGTAGGCCCAGATTGAATTGAAGGCAAGGGGCTCGAGGTTGAGCCTTGCGACGGACAGGAAGCGCGTACGCTTGTCTGGGTGCCATTTCTCCTCAGTCCGTTCAGGGAGTACAAGTTAAGTAAAGCGCCCGATTCCCATTGACTTTTGGGACGGGCGCTTTCGCGTGAAGGAGTACTTTCGCGTCTCACGGAGCTCAACTCTAAGGGTCCGCATCCCGCCTTCGACAACCAGTGAGGCTTGGCAACAAGTCTGTTCATCGCGTCGCAAGTTTGTCATCGATGCAGTCGAAGTTACGTTTCGACAGCCAAAGACTTGTGGGTGCCCTGGTGTGAGTTTGTGGATGTTGGCCCTCGGACAGTAGGTGGGGGAGTTGTCGTTTCAACTTCCTGCATACTGAGTGGACGTCTCGCCAATATTGGCGATGAGTTACCGTTGGCAAATGAACTACGAATACACCGAGGTGTACATTCCAGTCGGCAAGAAGGGCTGGCAAGTACTTGGTTCCGCACTCGTCGACCTGCCTGCAGACGGATGGGAGCTGTTTATGGCGGTTCCGATAATTTCGCTTACGGCGTGGATTCCGGGCATTTCCGGCAGCAGAACTACCGCAATCATTCACTACTTTCGTCGACCGAAGTTGTGAATCGCCTGCGCGCGGCGGCGGGCCTCGGTGTAAGGCTCCTGACGCCAGCAATATTCACTTCCACGGCGCTCCGTGAGCAATTCGCCACTAACCCGCCGTGCGCTGTAGGTAGCGGGTAGGGCCAGCGTTGACGCTGTTTGGCGCTGATGCTTTCGGTCATTCTTGCTTCTTGGTCGGGAAGGGCGGGATGTCAGGATGGTGCTCAATGATGTGATCAAGTTTGGCGTGGAGCTCCGCGGTTCCAGCCTCGAGGTGACGCTTGACAAACCTCTCGACTGCCTTGCGCAACGGTGGATAGAAGATGGTAGTGACGATCGCAGCGATAATCACCCAAATCAACGTCGCAACCACGTCGCCCGGCATGCCTCCAGACCCTCCGGCCGGCCATACCCATCGTTGGAAGAAGGTCGTGTCAATCATTCGTTTCCTTTACTCAAGTGCTCGTGCATCGCAGGGTGACGAAGTTGATGCTGCTCTTTGAGTGCGTCATGGACTTCCCTGTTTGTGTGCTTGTGGCAGGTTTCGTAGTGAGTTCCTGCGACGCGCCCGAGGCCAGCTTTGAGAGCTGGCCGCCAGCAACTCTGGCACTTGTGGCGATGATAAAGGCCAATAATGCTGACGAAGATTGCACCTTCCGTAAAGTCGGCGCCAAATCCGCTCCAAAATGCATACCACTTGCCGGCCTCGTTATCTACGCCGGTGACCTGCAACAACCAGTGCCAGATTGCAAGCACGACGCTCCCGAGATTGACTGTGGAATTGGAAATACGAACGTCATTGTAAGCGCCTCCGCAATGATCAGGGTGTCAAAGCGAGTAACACGTCGCGGCTTTGCCCGAAGTTTCGTGACGCCAATCTGCGCCGGCGCGCGGGGATAGTCGCGCGAACCATTGCCTTGGACCAGGTCTTCGGCGCAAGGTCGCAGACCGGCGGCGTCGGGTCTGGGGCACCATCAACGGATGAGGCCCGGCACGAGTTGGCTTGTGAAGCTCTCGAACGGCGGAGGGCCTGTTCAGGCGCACCACAGGTCTCGATCAATCGGTTGATTGGCGTCCGCTGTCGCGATTGCCAGAAAGAGTGGAGCCCAAATCTCTGAGATCTGGTTGTGCTACAACGTGTCATGGAATTCGACGAGCTGAGCATTGCCTTGCTGGTCCTTCGATCGGATGCACCCGAGCTCGGTGAAGAGGAGGCCGGCGAGCTCCAGGACGCTCACCTCTCGCAACTCGCCGACCTTCAGGATGCAGGTTTTGTCAGGGCTGCGGGACTGCTCCAGGATGACCACTTCAGAGGTCTGGTGATTCTCGGCGCCCCCTGAGATTGCCCGTCGACTCATGGAACAGGACCCGGCCGTTCAAGCCGGACGATTCGATGCTGTCGTGATGCCATGGCTAGTCCCTAGCGGTGTCTTGCGCTTCGGTTCAGCAAGCCTCCCTCATTCAGTGCCTGGAATCGCGTGACCAACCCTTGAAGCTCTTCAATCTCGGGCTTCTAACCGAGTTCACCTGGAAGAGTCGTCTACTTGATCATGATTGCGCCTCTCGTCACGAGGAGATCTCCGAATGCATCCTTCCGGTCAGACGTTGACTTGACCCTGAATCAGTACTGGTGCGAGTGCGCCAACGCTAACCGTCTCCATGCTCGATACTGGGTCGAGGGATCTTCTCGCCTAAACACTGTCAACTCGATGACCTCGAAAGGAGGGATATCCCCCAGCGTTGACGCCAGTTCCTCAAACTGCGACAACCCATTTTCATTGTGCGACCTCGCCAGGGTCAGGTGTGGAACATATTCTTGTTCGCTCGAGGACTCGGGCACGAGATCAAGTTCGGGCGAAACGGCTTCGAGGATTCTTTCGTGAAGTGAGGAGAGACCGGTCCCTTCGACAGACAGGTAGAGAACCCGGTCACCGAAGGTCTTCGCTTCTCCTATCTTCACTGCGAATCGGGCGGATTGTGCTGCCACCTCCTTGACCCTCGACAACCACGCCAAATCAGGCATTAGGCCGTCAGGCGCCATCACGGTGATGTGCGGTACTGGCCAGGGGTCACCCATCTGACGCATGACGGCGCCGATACGGAGGCGCTGGTCTACCGGTGGCTCGATCGCTATGAAGTACCTCAACATTGTGGGGCCATTGTCTCACGGAGCATCTCGGACGGATCGATTGTGGCTCGGGAACTCATCTCACCCGAGGGCATTCGGTGGACTGTGAAAGAGCTAATGACTCTTCGCGGTGCGTCGTCCATTCCAAAGATGCGAGAGGAGTTGGGTCAGAGCGACAGCAAGAGCCGCGATGACGAAGGACGCAACAATGTCCCGAGGATTGTGAATATGAGCCGCCACCCTCGCAGCACCCACCAGAAAGGCGACAACGAGCAGGGCCAGCCCCAAGGTGCGCGAATAGAGGAGCATCGTGAAACCGAGAAACGCGGTCAGGAGCACGTGATCCGAGGGAAACCCGTTGTCGGGCGAATGGGGAATGAGCGGAATCAGATGGTGCGTGACGAAGGGTCGCGGATCGAAGTAAAGGTGCCCGGCGAGAGCCGCTAGTGCAAAAGCCAAGACGCCGCCTACAGCTAGTCGCCAGGTGAGTTCGATCTTGACCGAGGCCCTAGCCCTAATCCAGTAAGAGGCGACGAGAAGGATGCTGATGATAAAGAAGTACTTGGCGACGAAGATAATGATCGAATTCACCCGCTAATTCTAGGTACGTCAACTTGTTGTCGCGCTAGAGCCCCGGCACCGAACGAAGAACGTCCGCCCGGCGCTTGGTCGACGCTCTGAGATAGGGGGAAGCAGTCCATTTCGACAATTCGCACTCTTGGGGGATATTTCGATGGATGGAATACCTACTCTTAAAACTTTTCAGTCAGCCCCGACGTCTGGCCTTTGCGCGTTAGATTCAAGCGCAGGCGTACCCGGTCATCGCGCAGCGGTGCGGATGTCGCTTATTGAATCGGGGGCAGATGTATTTCCAGGACAGGTACTTGACGGGCGAACAACGGATGATGCGTGACACCACCCGTCGGTACGTCGACCACGTCGTTATTCCGTTCATTCAACAGAATCGCATGCGTGAATGGCAGATGGACCCGTTGGACCGCCTCCCTCCACACATCCTCGAGCAGGCGGATGCCGCGGGGCTGAGGGCTCTCGGGGTTCCCGAGCAATACGGGGGGATTGCGCTCGACCCTTCGACCCAGTCCCAAACGCTGGCGCTGATAGCGACCGAGATTGCGAGAGGCGAGTCGGGGCTCGCCGACAAGTTGGTCCAGAACTGGAAGATCTCGGTGCTCATCGCCCAGTTCGCTCCAAAGCACCTCCAGGAGTACTGGTTCACCCGTTACATGTCTGAGCCCCAGTTCCTGATGGCCCACTGCCTGACCGAGCCCCGAGGCGCGTCCGACCGTTGGCTCCCCTACAACGTCCCCGAGGTCAACATGGACACCAAGGCGGTCCTCGACGGTGACGAGTGGGTCATTAATGGGCGCAAGCAGTTCATCAGCAACGGGTTCGACGCATCGCTGTACGTCGTCTACGCCAACACTGATGACGACGTAGGCATGCAGCAGGGAACCTCGAGCTTCCTGGTTCCGCGCGAGACGCCGGGGCTGGAGGTCACCCGCTGCAACGAGACCATCGGCGGGCGCTTCATGAACAACGGTGAGATTGTCTTCGACAACTGCAGGGTGCCGGCCGATCATCTGCTCGTCCACAACGACGCCCTCGGCAAGGCTGGCATCTACTTTCGACCGGGAAAGGTGCTCGTGGCGGCGAAGAGTCTCGGCATCGGTGTCGGAGCGTACGAGGAGACCGTCGCCTTCGTCCACGAGCGTGTGCAGGGAGGTAAGGCCATCATTAAGCACCAGGCGGTTGCGCTGCGGATCGCTGACATGGCTACCCGCCTCGAGGCGGTGGCCGCGTTGCTTCGCCACGCGGCGTTGGCCGTCGACGAGCGTTCGCCCGACGCCGACGCGCTCTGCAACATGGTGAAGGTCTTTGCGTCGCACGAGATCGTCAAGGTCTGCCAGAACGCCATGGAGCTGCACGGTGGCTACGGGGCGATGCTCGAGGTCGGGATCGAGAAGTACATGCGTGACGCGCTCATCAATCTCCATTCCGATGGGACCACTGACGTGTCGAACTTCAAGATCGTGAAGGCGATGTTCCCCGAAACTGCGGGCAAGTACGCCGGAGCGGACTAGTCGCCCGGCGCCTGCATCGCGAAGGTTCGTCGACAGGCGTTTAGCCGGCTCTGGGACGCGAACATCACGACCATGGTCTTTGCGCCAGCGAATTGAGCTTTAGGGAGTCCTCTGGGAGACCTTCGGACCATCGCGTTGCGTGCCATTCTCCGACGCTTTCTGGGACTTTGGCCCCTGCCGGACCTTCAGCTAGTCGTGCATCATGGATGCGTGGGCAGGCGAGTGACAGTTCTGGTGTTGGGCGCACTAATCGTCGGAGGGGCGATCGGCGCGATTGGCGACCGTCAGATTCGAACGTCCACAACATCATCGACGACCCCATCGTCGACGGCGCCCACGACGGCGATATGGCCGTTCGCATCGACTGCGACACGATTCGGGGATCCGGCATTGGCGGTGCAGACCTTTGCCACCGATTACCTGGGGTTCACCAACCCCTTGGTTGGTTCCCTCCACAGAAAAGCCAACGGTTCAGATGCGATTGTTGTGAGGTCAAGCGTCAACAGCGTTGCGACGACGGTCCTTGTGCGGCAGTCCACTTCTGCCCACACGTGGTGGGTTCTCGGGTCGTCGGCGCCCGACATCATCGTTTCCAGTCCTTCGACAATGCAACGAATCAGCTCTCCGGTCCTGGTCAAAGGAACGAGCACCGCCTACGAGGCTGTTGTCAACGTGCAACTACGTCAGGACGGGAGTGTCAATCCCGTGACAAGCAACACCGTGATGGGCGGGTCGATGGGAGTCATGGGCCCGTTCTCCAAGATGGTTTCGTTCCCTGGGCCGTCATCCAAATATGGTGCACTGGTGTTTCGCACCTACTCCGCGAAGGATGGGCACGTGATCGAGGCCAGCACGGTACGGGTGAGCTTCGCCAAGTAACCCACAGAACGGTTCACTGGCTGCGACTCGGGTGGTTCTGCTATGTCGTTTCCAGGTCACGTGCTTCTTCCAGCTGCCTGGCTGAGTCAGTCACGGACCCTCCAGTCAGTTGTCGCTCGGGCTTGGTTGATGGTGCCACGAGCGGGTGGCACATGATCGATTGGTGGGAAATTTTCCGATTGACGTTGGAGGAAGACATCGTTGGATTCCTGTTTGGCGTCCCACGAACGTCGTAGGGCGCATTGGGGGGAATCATGTACTTATTCACACGACAGGCACGACTGGCCGTCGAAGACGCATTGGACTGTGCCACGTCAATCACCGCGAGGGCCGCGAAGGTGAGCGGAAACGATGTCCAGCTCTGGGCGACCACTCTTTCGCCGGGCTTCGGCACGGTCACCTGGACTTCATGGTGGGCCGACCTCGGGTCGATGGAGTCATCGCTCGCGAAACTATTCAGCGACGACAAGTACATCGCCCTCGCCGGCAAGGGTGCGCAGTTCATTAGCGAGGGGATCGATGACGCGTTGTACCAGTCGGTGTACGACGGGGTGGGCGAAGGGGGAGTTGCCCAGTACGTGGGATCGGTGCAGGCGGACTGCGCGTCGGGCAGTTATGAGCGGGCCATGACGAACGTCGTGGAGATCGCGCAGAAGGCCGAGTCCATCACCGGCCTTTCGACATTGTTCATCGCGGGGCTGACCGGAAAGTACGGAGGTGTGGGATGGCTCACGGGCTACGAAAGCCTGGCCGCTTTCGAGACGGCCCAGTCAAAACTCAACGCCGACCCGAGCTGGCTGAAGTTTATTGATGGAGCGACGGGCTGCTACGCCCAGGATGTCGGTGTCACGCAGTCAAGCTTGTACACGAAGGTCGCCTGAGACCAGTCATCGTCGTGCNNCGAGGCAAGTCGTATCCACGTAGTTGACATCGCTGTGAAAGGAAGTTGAGATGCTTGATCATCTGTCAATTCAATGTGCTGACGCGGCGTCGAGTGCTCGTTTCTACGATTCTGTTCTTGAGCCACTCGGCGGTGGTCGCGTGATGGAGTTCGGCGAGGTCATCGGGTTCGGCGTCGCGCCCATGCCGACGTTCTGGATCGGCCCCTTGACGAGTGGGAATGGCTTTCGCGAGTCTCACATAGCTTTCTCGGCACCCAATCGTCGAGCCGTGCAAGCGTTCTTCGACGCGGCGGTGAGGGCGGGCGCCGAGGTACTGCACGCGCCGAGGTTATGGCCCGAATACAATGAGAACTACTTCGGAGCCTTCGTGCGTGATCCGGACGGCAACAATGTCGAGGCGGTCTGCCACTTGCCCGAGTGAGCAATGACCTCGGGTGTCGCGGCGAAACGGCGCCGAGGTCAATCTCCGAGGGGAACAGTCCACTCGAGTCGGGTGCCACCGCCCGGCGCATCGGCAATCTCGAATGTGCCGTCGAGTAGTCGGGCCCGTTCCCTCAGGTTCGAGAGGCCACTCGAACGAGTGGCCGTTCCCAGTCCTACGCCATTGTCGGTGACCGCGACCAGGAGCGTACCTTCGATGATCTTCAGTTGGACCAGCACCTCGGTGGCCTGGGCGTGGCGAACCACATTGGAGAGCGCTTCGCGTACGCAGGCAACAACGTGAGAGTTCAGATTGCTCCGAAGACTGACGTCCACCGGTCCGGTGAAGTCGAAGGAGGGGGAGAAGCCGAGCGACGTGCTGGACTGCTGGGCGACGTCCAAGATCTGTGATCGCAATGGCGGGACAATCTCCTCCTGATGCGCGAGGCTGAAGATCGTGTTGCGAATCTCACGAATGGTCTCGTCGAGCACATCGACCGCTTCGGAAATCCGTTCCAAGGCCTTTCGCTCCTCGACCCAGGCGAGCGACGCTTGCAGGCCAAGGCCCGCGGCGAAGAGTCGTTGGATGACGTGGTCGTGGAGATCACGGGCAATGCGCTCGCGGTCGCCGATGAGCATCATCTGCTCGCGATCCCGTCGTGACCGTTCGATCTCAAACGCTAAGGCGGCCTGGGCACCCAATGCTTCAGCGAAGACTCGTGCCGTGGTATCGAAGCCGCGTGCGCCGCTCGGACGAACGAACACCAGCGCTGCGGTCGCCGAGCCCCCGACGATGACGGGAATCCCGAAGGTCGGACCGTCCGGTAGGTTCTCGGGAACTTCGACCCCGGAGTGCTCACTTCGCCTCGAGACCTCGATGGCCTCGTTGCGATTCATGACCTCTTCCGCGAACGACTGTCCCGGCAAGAGGCTGGCGCCGAGCATCTCGGTGGCCTCGCCAACGCCCGCGACGATGTATATTCCACCGGCGTTCTTGGCGCAGATGACCGTTACCGGTGCGCCGACGAGTTCACTCGCTCGCTGGCAGATCAGGGTCAATGACTCGTCAAGCGAAGCGCCCGAGAGCAGGGAGAGCCTGATCTCGGCCGCGGTGGCGTGCTGACGCTGCAGACGCTCTTCCTCGGCGAGCATCCTTCGCAGATCGTCCTCGGCTTTCTTGCGCTCCGAGTCGTTTCGAACAATCAAGGAAAAGCCGAGCGTCGCGGACCCCTGGTGCCTGAGTGGGGAGATTGATACGGACACCTCGACTTCGCTCCCATCTTGGTGGAGCCACCGCGTGGTGAGAGCCTCTCGATACCTGCTTTGCGATGCCGCTTCAAGCAGCTCTTCAAGGACCGCAGAGGAATGATCGGGAACCAGCGTGGCGATGTGCTCGCCCAGGATCTCGCTGGCTGGGTAGCCTAAGAGTCGTTCGGCGGCAGGGTTCCAATTGGTGATGCTTCCGTAGAGCGTCGTCGAAATGATGGCGTCCGATGACGATTGCACGATGGCCGCGAGTTCGGCCTGAGCTGCGCTGGCCCTGCGTTGCTCGGTGACATCGCGAATCGCGGCGATGACCAGTCGTTCCCCGGCGTTGACAATCGGCGCCAAGCTGATGTCGAGGGGGAATTCGCTGCCATCTCGGCGTCGGCCCACGAGGTCAAGTCCAACTCCCATCGGGCGAACCAGGGGCTCGGCGACGAATGCCGAGCGATGATTTCGATGACGGGGTCGGACTCGCTCGGGGACCAAGGTCTCTACAGCTTTCCCGGCGAGCGAACCTGGGGGATAGCCAAAGAGGGCTTCGGCGTGTTCGTTGACCGATACGATGAGTCCCTTTGAGTCCACGACGACAGCCGAGTCCGGAATGAGTGACATCAATGCACTGAGCAACTCCGCGGAGATGGCTCGGGCGTCCTCTGATGAAGCCTCTTCTTCACGACTGCTTGGAACATTTGTGGCTTCGAGTTCGCTCAACGGATGCCCTTCGAGAGATCATCTCGTTTCAAGATTTGATGTGCAGGGTATTGGGGCGAGGCTAACACAGGTGCTGTTTGAACCGTCAAGCGTCTTCTCTTCACTCAAGGATCTTGCCTGAATGGTTTTACGCATTCGCAACTTGGCGTTCTCGCGTGAACTCACTGCACTCTTCAGACGGCCTTCATTCGACCCCGGTCCTGACAATGAGCAGGGTCGAATGGTGCCTTCGGACCTCGCGTGCGTGGAGGAGGAGGGCAACTGAGGGCTGGGAGAGGGTGGCTCTGGTTCTTCTCTTACAGGATCGGCAGAATTTTCTTGGCCAGCGTTTCAACCTTGGCGAGGGTTGTTCCCGTTCCTCCGATATCGAGTTCGGTTGATTTCTTGAGAACCGTGACCGAGTAGGTGACGCCGTAGGTCGTCGAGCCGAGTGTGGTCGAGAATGCCATGTACGGCGCGAAGTTAGAGTCCGCTTTCGGATTCTCATTGTAGCTCTTCGCGAGCTTCATATCGGCCTTGTAGCCAGCGACGTTGTCGGGGGTCTGGGCGCGGACGAAGACGGCGTGGGAGACCTTGCCGACCTGGTACCAGCAGACCGTCACCGTGTCGTTCACGTCTTTCGTCACTTTGCTCACCTTGAGCCCGAGTGCCGCTCCGACTTCGGAGGAGCTCACCTTCTGACAGAGCGAAGCCTGGGAGGCACTGGAACTACCGACGCCACCAAGAGTGACGGCGATCAAGGCGACGGACGCGACTGCCCAGGCCGCCGCTGTACGGCCACGCGAGTGACGCTTGACGGTGTTGGGACTCATCGGTCTCCTCCGGTAGACCTTCCGATGCGCATGTTAGGCCAGCCGTCAAGCGGAGTCGTCTACTCATGCGAGCTTTCTGGTTTGAGACGTTGCGACCCTGCTGGGGCCTTGGCGTGGCCAGACCAGAACATGGTCGCCATGAGCATCCAAGGGTGCTCGTACGTCCCATGCCAGGTGGGGACGCCTACGCGGCGTAGCAACCAGTCGCCGGTGAACTGGTCCCGAAGGTGCCGTGTGAGGCGATCCCTCGTGCTGGAATCACGTTGAGGGCCGTGCCGTTCCATGCGAGAGAAAAGTACTTCACGTTGGAAGGCCACGTTTGCAGGATTGGTCCTCCGTTGGTTGTAGACGTTGCCCACGCGGTTCCCGCGGGGGAGAGGAACCGTTGAGCGCTCGGTAGGTTGCAACGGCGGCGTTCACTGCTTGGAAGTCGATCTTGCAGGCCGAGATAGCCGATTCACTCGCGCCACTGCTGATGTTCTTGGGAATTGTGGTGGCGACATTTGGAGTGGAAGTCTGGTCTCTTTGGGGTGGCGAGCCGGGGCTCGCGACGATGACAATCGTGGCGAGGAGGCCGAGAGTGAGAACAACGGACAGAGTCGCGACCATAGTGAAGCCCTGATCGTTGCGTTCCGGTCTTCGCAACGGACGCAGAATCATCAGAGCCTCGGTCACAGTAGGCAATCTAACTGCGTTGTGTGCCCTCGAACTGGATCTGATGGTCCACCTACCATTCGCCAAGGCGAAGCGCTTCCCTCCAGAATTCCTTTGGTCTAATCCGGATTGCTTGCATCATCCAGGGGTCAGCCTGACCGTTGGTCTCCATTCCTTTCGAGAAGGATCTCCGCGGCTCTCGAAACTGTCGCAGCAGGGAGGTGCGATCGTCATCGTTGCGTCTTCGCATGAAGCTGGCTCGCTGGATACGAATCCTGACTTCCGCGATGAGAGCCGCTCACCCGTCTTCGGACCTGCTCAAGCCATCGTTGAACAGTTCGAGCACGTCTCGTCTTCTCGTGGTGAGGCGGACCCTTCGACCAGAGATTCCTTCAACCGGTGGTGCACGCCATTGAGGGCTTGCCTTCGCCAGTGGCTCCGACAGGTTCATTTGCGTAGTGTGGGCGCATGAACACATCTTCGACGCTGCTCGTCGAGGCGCTCGCACTGCTTCCCGAGACGGTGAGCCTTCGACGCGAAATTCACGCGAGGCCCGAACTTGGCTTGGACCTTCCGATGACGCAGACGTCCATTCTCACGGCACTGGACGGGTTGGGCTTCACAGTAACGACGGGCAACCTGCTCTCAAGCGTCACTGCGGTCCTCGATACCGGCCGGCCGGGACCAATCGTCCTTCTTCGAGCGGATATGGATGCACTTCCAATGTCGGAAGAGACTGGCCTCGATTTCGCGAGCACCCGTGAGGGCGCAATGCACGCCTGCGGCCATGATGCGCACGTAGCCATGCTCGTCGGGGCGGCCCAGTTGCTGCGCGCTCACGCGAGTGAACTCGATGGTCGGGTCGTGTTCATGTTTCAGCCCGGGGAAGAGGGCGACCACGGTGCTCGATTCATGATCGAAGAAGGGGTACTCGATATCGCCGGTCGGGTGGATCTGGCCTTCGCCATCCATCAAAGCCCGAGCCTGCCATCCGGGCTCGTCGCGACCAAGGGCGGCACCTTGCTCGCGTCGGCCGACGAAATCTTCATTGACGTCGTGGGTCGAGGTGGACACGCATCGATGCCTTTCCAAGCACTCGATCCCATCCCCGTCGCCTGTGAGATCGTGCTCGCCATCCAGTCCATGATCACGCGCAAGGTCGACGTCTTCGATCCGGCCGTCGTCACCATCGCCCACGTCACTGCCGGGACTACGAGCAACGTGATCCCCGAGAGGGCTTCGATCCACGGGACGGTTCGAGCCGTTTCGGCACGAACCCGCCAGCTCGTCCACGAGGAGTTGAGCCGACTCGTGAACGGTATCGCCGCGGCCCACGGCGCAAGCGCCACGCTGCGCATCGAATGGGGATTCCCGGTCACCGTGAACGATGTGACAACCGCCGACTGGGTTCGCGAGGTGGCGAACGAACTCCTGGGAACGGACAACGTGATGGAGATGCGAAACCCGGTGATGGGTGCCGAGGATTTCAGTTACGTACTGGAAAACGTCGCAGGGGCGATGGCCTTCCTTGGAACATGCCCCGAGGGGGTCCAGTTCACCAACGCGGCGCCCAATCATTCGAACCGGATGGTCCTCAACGAGGCGGCGATGGCGAGCGGCGTGGCTCTTTACGCCGGCGTCGCGCTGGCCCGAAGCGCGGGGATTACCTAGAACCAGCTGAACCTGGAGAGCGGCCAAAACCGGAGGAAGGCCTTTCCAATGACGTCCGAGCGGGGCACCGTTCCCCAGGTTCGACTGTCACAGGAATTGAAGTGGTTATCGCCCATCACGAAGTACTGATTCGCGGGAACCACGACGTCGCCAATCGCGGACCCAAGGGGTTCCCAATGCGACCAGTTCTCCTTCAGCGGTTGATTGTTGACGTAAATGGTGTTGCCCTTGGACGTGAGATGATCGCCAGGTAAGCCAACGACCCTCTTCACCAGGTCGGTTACGGGATCGTCGCAGTCAGCCGCTACGTCCTTTGGAGCCTTGAAGACGACGACGTCACCAATGTTAATGGTACCGAGGTCCACGCTGAGCTTGTCGATGATGATTCGGTCTCCCACGTATAACGTGGGCTTCATCGACTTCGACGGGATTGAGAAGGTCTCGAAAACGAAGGTCCGAATCACGATCGAGGCGAGTACCGCTAGGACAATCACCAGCACCCACTCGGCGAGTCGCACTCTTCGAGTCCGCTTCGGGCGAATGACCGTCAGCTCTTGCTGCTCAGGGGGTGAAGACGTCAGGGACACTCAGGGAACGTTAGTCCGAGAAGGAACTCGACTCGACGTGATCGGGAGCTGGGCAATGTTGCACGAACTCCTTGACACGCGAAGCTTGCAACACCTTCAGTCCAAGGGGCCTGAGCGAAGGACGAACCCTTCCAGCGCCTCCTCATCGACCGGTCATTTTACGATTTTTTTTTTTGATTTCGCGTTAATCCGAGTGCCAGCTTTTGAGCAGTTCTCAAGAGGCGGTGGCCCCGCAAAGAGATCGGGGCGATCCTCCATC
This sequence comes from Acidimicrobiaceae bacterium, assembly GCA_003132205.1. Classification (GTDB taxonomy): domain Bacteria; phylum Actinomycetota; class Acidimicrobiia; order Acidimicrobiales; family RAAP-2; genus RAAP-2. The sequence goes on along the minus strand of PKWY01000046.1, from coordinate 101,083 downwards.
AGCATCTCGATTTCCGCCAAGTTGTCGAGGAGGAACTCCTCAAAACTCGCACGCCATCGTTCGGCGCCCTCGGGCGACTCGAAGGCGTTGCGCATCCGCCTCGGCGTGACCAGCTTGTCCATGCCGTCCACTTCCCTCACCAGGAACCGCAGTCGCAGGTAGTCCCGGAAGGAGACGGCGGCTGACAACACCGATGACACCTCGATATCAGGGAGATTCTTGCGAATGCGCTTGTGCTTCAAGAGCGAAGAGGACAGGAGCAGGGAGAGCACCTGCTCCTCGGGGCTGTCGGACATGGCGACGAGACTCGTGCCGGCGGTGTCACGGCCTTGTCCGACGCCTCCAAAGAGGTCGTTCATGATCTCCCCAACACTTCCAATCATCTGCGAGAGCAGGAAGGCCACGGGGCGGGCTTTTTCAATCTGACTGGCGTTGAGCGATTGGACGACCTCGGCGTAGGGGAGCGAGGCTGCCCTTTGCAGCGTCTCGAGGGCCGAACTGTCGGATTCATCTACGAAGCGCTCCGCGGTGTCTTGGTCGTAGGCCAACGAGGTGAACCGTTCAAAGAGGCCGGTGTCGCGCTTGGCCATGACTGAGAACTCCCCGCTCAAGAGATCAGTGAGGATCGCCGCGAATTCGACGTAGATCTTCGAGCCCTTCTCGAGCCGATTCCGTTCAGCAGCGGTCGAGGGCACGAGTGTGAGATGTCTGAAGAACACCTCGTCGAGTACGTCGCGCTCGCCGATGGCCACGTCCTCGACCGGCGAACTTCCTCCTCCTCGAATCTCACCCAGTCGGTCGTCCCATCGATTCGCCATCTTCACGAGGTAGTCACGAACCAGATCGGGCTCAACCGGTGTCCCCTCCCACCACAGCCGCCATGCGAGCTCGTCCAAATGCTTGGTTGCGGCCTCCAATTGGGCGATACGGAGCATCCGTTCGGCGGTTCCTGCGGGGTATTTCGTCTTCGGGTCCCGAAAGGCGCCGGAGTCATGAAAGCGACGTTTGATGAGGCGTTGACGGTGCAGACGCATCAATTGGTCCAGTGAAAGTTCGAAGCCCGCGAATTTCAGGTAGTCCAAAACGTCTTTGGCCGTCTCTCGAGGGCCCAATTCCACGTTTCGACTCATCTCAAAACATTACTTAGAAAGCCTGCGAAATTTGGGGATTACGATGTTGACGCCCGCCATCGGCGACCCGCACAACCGTGCGCGGCGGATCTCTCCAGTGCGGTACTCCAAATTCGCAAGTGGTGGGGCAAGCAGGGTCATCGTCATGCCGTCGTGGTCAATTTGGAGCGCAGCAGTTCCTCTACCTGCTGGGCACTGACGGGCATGCCCAGGTGATATCCCTGGGCCCAGATGCATCCGATCTCACCTAGGTGCACTACCTGCTCTTCGGTCTCCACACCCTCTGCGATCGCCTGCAGCCCAAGGGTCTGGGCCAGTTGGATGATGGCATGGGCGAGGTCCGGACAGCCTGTCTCCTTCGTAACCGTGGCTACGAACGACTTGTCCACTTTCAGAATGTCGATAGGTAACCGTTCCAAGTGGGAGAGCGACGAGTAACCGGTGCCAAAGTCATCAATGGCAATCTGAAGGCCGAGCGATTTGAGAGAGTGGAGATTTCGCTCGGCGACCTCAACATCCTTCATCACTGCGCTCTCGGTGATTTCTAGGATCAGGTTCGATGGGTTGAACCCCGTGGAGGTGAGCGATCTCGAGACCTTGCTGCCAATGGCTGCGTCGACGAGCTCGCGGGTGGAGAGGTTGATGCTGATCTGAAGATCGCCGCTGGCGAGGCCTTGGTCCTGCCAGCGGCGAGCCTGGGCGCATGCGTCATTGAGCACGAAGTTGCCTATCGCCCCGATAAGCCCGATCTCCTCGGCGAAGGGTACGAATGCCACGGGCTGGAGCAGACCCTTCGTTGGATGTTGCCATCGCACAAGCGCCTCGAAGCCCGTGATCCTCTTGGTGCCGAGCTCAACAACTGGTTGGTAGTGCACGAGGAACTCGCTGTTGAGGACTGCCTTGTGAAGATCGGCTTCCAGCTCGAGTCGTGCGACGACGGCGGTGTGCATCTGGTCCTGGAACTCCTCGTAGCGGTCCTTGCCCTGCGCTTTGGCGAGATACATGGCGAGGTCGGCGTTGCGCAGCAGTTGTTCGCTCGTGCTTCCATTGATTCCGAAGGTGATCCCGATGCTCACCGTCACCGACACCCGGTGAGCGCCAATCGAGACCGGCCGTCGAAGCGCCGTCATGATGCGATTGGCCAGTTCCATCACCTCGTCGTGGTTGTCAACGTCCTCAATCAAGACGGCAAACTCATCGCCGCCGAACCGGGCCGCCGTGTCGCTGCGACGCAGGCAGCCAGTGAGGGCGTCGGCGACGCAGCGCAGAAGCTCATCACCGGCGGAGTGACCCAGACTGTCGTTGATGGTCTTGAAGTTGTCGAGGTCGAGGAACATGATCGCCACGTACTTGCTCGACCGCTCGTTTCGCGCCGTTGCCTGGTTGAGCCGGTCGCGAAACAGCGCCCGGTTGGCGAGCCCCGTGAGGGTGTCGTGGAACGCCAAGTGCGACAGGTCATTTTCGAGCCGCGTCTGCTCGGTGATGTCACTGAAACTCCAGACGCGCCCCACGACCTCCCCAGCCATGTACTGGGGCTTGGAGAAGCGTTCGAAGACGCGGCCGTCCTTGAAGTGCAAGGTATCAGTGCTCTCCACCTCTGGCTTGGTGTACAACTCCTCGACGCGGGTGAGGAAGGCCCGGGGGTCGACCAATTGGTCGGTGATGTACTCGATCAACTGGAAATCGTCACCGCTTTGAACGAGAGACTCTGGCAGCAGCCACATCCACGCGAATTGACTGTTATAGCTCGTGATCCGTCGATTCCGGTCGACGACGAGCAGCCCGTCGGCGGTCGAGTTCAGCGTGGCGCGCAGCAGGGAGAAGGTGTCTTGTATCTCGAGCAGGGCGCGCTGCAGTTCCAGCTCCGCCGACACCCGGGCCGATACATCGTTGGCGGTGACCACTAGGCCTTGCACCGTCGGATCCTCCATCAGGTTGACAATGGACAACTCATAAGCGGTGCTCTCGTCGCTTCGATGATGCAGCAGGCGAACTCCCACGGTGACCGGATGCCTGGCGGACGAACCTCGTAGGGCCTCTTCAATTGCGGACTTCAGCGCGGGGCGGTCCTCTTCAGCGACAATGTTCGCGAGGGGCTGGTTCTCGACGACCTCGGGGTCGTGTCCGAGCATCCGGGTGAGCGCCCCTGAAACGGAGCCGATGTCACCGTCTGGGGTAACGAACAGCATGATCGTGGTGGCGTTGTGGACGAGTGATCGGAAACGGGCCACATCGTCGCGGGCCACCTCGAAACGGCGTCGGTCGGTCAGGTCTCGAAGACTGAAGAGCAACGCGCCTTTCTGATACCAGCTAACCGGAACCCCGATGAGCTCGATGAGGCGCCACTCGGACGCCACCAGCACCCTGATCTCCAGTGGATTGCCGATCTGCTTTCCCTGCACTGTCTCGAATGAGCGAAGAACGATCGCCAGGTCATCGGGATGCACGAAATCGATCACCGACAGGCCGAATGCGTCCTCGAGAGACTGCTTGAAGAGCTCCTCGGCCATGCGGTTCGCCCAAATCAACCTCCCGTCGGCGTCAAGGATCAACACGACCTCTGGAAACTCAACCAGGAGTTTCGCCAGGACTTGATCGTGGTCCGTCATGGATTTTTCACATTCAACCGCGCATCCGACGAGGGCCGCTCCACGCAAGGGCGAATCGAATGCGGGTTCGCTCCGACGACATCCACGAAACATACCGTGATGTAACTCCATTGCTGCTCCTCAGAGCGTCAGCATCTACTTGGTGTGCCATGGACTTTGCCCTCACGAATAGGTCGACCTGGAATCCACGAATCTCGTCAGGACCAAGCAGAGTTTTGCATCCCCAGAGAAAAGTGTTGAGAAGTAGTTGGAAGGTTTATCAACCGTTGCTTTTCGGGGACCGAGGCGCGAAGAAACCGGGCATTCCGACGACTTCTGAAACCACCCGGGCGGGTTCTACCGGTTGCGCGCCCCAGCGTCATCGGGGCGTTCGGCGATGCAGGGACTCGACCTCGTTCAGGCCGGACGTCGAGGTGGCAGCTCCGAGTTGATCCAAGGCGCGCGTGCGCTGCACCACCAACGTCGTGACGTCCAAGACCACGTCCTTCCAGAAAGTCCTGGCCAGGGAGTCGCTGCCGTGGCCCATTGCCGAGGTGGCGTTGCAGCGCCACGAGCGGATGAACAGTTCGAGACATCCGCGCGGATTGGCGGCCGAGCAGATCATGACGCCGGCCCGGATCGTGGCGGTGGTCGACCTCGTTCAGTCCATGGACCCGGCATTACCCCTACCAGCCGGGGTGGGGAACTGACGTGGCGGCTGGTCGAGGTCAGTACCGGTTCGGGAACGCTCTTCGACGTAGAGGTGGTTGAGGCGTGCCTCAAAGTCTTCGCCGAGGGCTTCACATCCCCCGGGTTGGGGGCCAACGAGCACTGGGGCGCGGCGCGGGGCCAACGACGTCGCTCCAGGTGACATCCACGACGATCAGCGTCGCGAAAGGCTGGCGTTGATGAGTCGAACCTGCTAGGAATTCGTTGTGCCCTCACAGGAGTGTCGGCTGAAACTGGAAACCCGGAAAATGCAGCCGGGACTCACGATTCCCCATGAGGAAGGAACTGTCATGGTCACTCATACAAACCGCCTGGCGTCGCGAATCCGGATGCTGATCGCGGGATCGGTGGTCGCGACAGCCCTGATGGTCCCGTTGAGCCTGTCGGCTCCCGAAGCCGGTGCGCTCGGTACGAGCCCCTTCTGCACGGCCCTGTTCAGTTGGGTTGAACACCAACCTCCGACGCCCACCAAGCTCACGCTCACCGGTTACCGCGCGTGGGCGAAGGCACTCGTGCCGTACTACGAGAAGATGGCCTCGGTGGCTCCTAACGCCAAGACCAAGACGGTGCTGAAAGACATCGTCGTGGTTCTGAAGGCCTACGGGAACTACACGAGCCTGTCCAAGCTCTCGGCGTACGAGAAAGCCCATCACAAGGCCTTTGAGGCGGATGTCAAGTCCCTGACCGCAGCCATAAAGGCCTGTGCCTAAACCCGGGGCTACACGGTCCCGTCTGTGATTCCGTTGTGCCGGCTGCGGCCGGCCTGGGCGACGCCGCGTCGAGCATTGGTTGTCCACGCCTCTAGTCGTGACGTTACCTGCGTTGTTCGTTTCGCAGTTTTGGCACACCTGTGCGAGGCCCTCTCCATGCTTCTGCAGAACACGAGAGAGTTTCATCTTCAGTTGGTGCAGAAAGCCTGTTGGAGATGAAAGAAACGGAACCTCGTCCTCCTCCGCTTAGCGGCGCTTGGCCAACTCATCAACCAACGCGGGGCCCGAGCACTCGGGTTTCTCATTGCAGTTCTGACCTGGTCGAGCTCGTGCAGCCCACAGAGGATGACCGAGTGCGTGTTGCTAGTTGCTCCATTTTGGACTGCGCTTCTCCAAGAACGCCGCAATTCCCTCCTGCGAGTCCGGTGTTTGACTGGCCGACGCCATGACTTCGATGGCGTAGTCGTACGCATCTGATTGCTCCAGCTCAATCTGCGTGTAGAACGCCTTCTTCCCAATTCCTTTCGAGGCTGCGCTTCCTCTGGTGACTCGTTCCAGGAGCGTCGCCGCCGCCGACTCGAGCTCACCGCGGGGAACGACCTTGTTCACCAGACCCCACGCTTCAGCGGTCGCGGCATCGATTGGATCGCCGCTCATCGACATTTCGAGGGCCCGCTTACGTCCAATCGCCCTGCCGACCGCCACCATTGGAGTGGTGCAGAAGAGGCCGCCCTTGCCCCCCGGGGTGCAGAAACTGGCATCCTCAGAAGCAACGGCCAGGTCCGCGGTCGCGACGAGTTGGCATCCAGCTCCCGTGGCGAGCGCATGGACCCTCGCAATGACCGGCTGTGGAATGGACTGCATGGTGTCCATCAGCCTCGTGCACGTGGCGAAAAGGTTTCGCGCGCTCGCGAGATCCGATCCCGCCATCTCCGCGAAATCATGGCCGGCGCTGAAGACCTTGCCCGCCGCCGCGAGGATTACCCCTGTGGCGTCACTCTCTCCGGCCTCTTCGAAAGCGCGCGTGAGCTCCTTCAGAAGCTCGAGCGAGAGGACGTTACGCTGGTCGGGTCGTTTCATCGTGACCGTGACCGTCGCCTCCACCTGTTCGTAGATCAAAAATTGGTACATGCGGTCCATGTTCGCCCCCAGGAGTGCTCTCGCTCCCATCTTAATTCTCGCACCACGTGATCACCAGCGGGCGCGAGCATTGACTCGCCTTTCGCTCTGGCACCGCGTAACGATGCCCTCACGTCTTCGCCTACGCGGATCGGACGAGCTCCACCACCGGAATGACTCGCGAGGTCTTCGCCTGGTATTCGCCAAAGCCGGGGAAGCGGCCGACCTGCACGCCGTAGATTCGATCCCGCTCTGCGCCGACGACGGGCACCTCGTTGCCGAGCAAGGTGTCCGAGCCGATCTCGAAGGTGACCGTCGGATTCGCCACGACGTTGTCGAACCAGTCGAGACTGGTGTCGGCGCCACCCTTCGATGCGAAGACGTAGATTCGCCCTCCTTCGTCGAGGTACATCATGGGGTTGACCCGCTCGCGACCGGACCTCGCGCCCGTGGTGTGCAGCAACAGCACGAGCGCTCCTTCGAACGCGGCGCCCACGGCACCGTGGTTGGCGCGAAACTCCTCGACTACCTTGGCGTTCGAATCATTGATCGAATTCATGGCTTCTGCGCCCGAGGACTCCTGGTCGGTCATGGCTTGAACCTGCTTTCTTCGTCGATGTCTAGCGGACGCACCGACGCCGTGACTGCAAATTAGGGATGGGCCACCTTCCTTACGACGCCGTCGCAGACGTCCACACGAATCCGCAAGGTCTCGGATGGGTACCCAGACCCGGTGGCCGGACCTGTTCTACGCTTACCCTCAAGCAACCAGAGAGTATGGCCTTTGCGCACGCCAGGGGATTGGCCTTCCCGATGATTCACCCAGGGGGAGCGGACGATGAGCGAGACAGCGATCCGAGAGGCACCGGTCGATCAATCAGTCGAGCACTTTGATGTGCTGATAGTTGGAGCCGGGATCTCCGGCATCGGAGCCGCGCACCATCTGCTTGAACAGTGCCCCGAAAAGCGGTTCGTAATCCTCGAGACCTACGCCGGATTCGGCGGAACGTGGCTCACGCACAAGTATCCCGGGGCCAGATCGGACAGTGATCTCTATACCTACGGCTACCGGTTCAAGCCATGGACGGGCGCCCCCATCGCCGTCAAGGACGAGATCATGAGCTATCTGGGTGAGGTGATCGACGACGAGAACCTCGACCAATACATCCGCTATCAGCACACCATTACCGCGGCCCGGTGGTCCGGTAGCGAGAAGCGATGGAAGATCGAGGCGACGCGTGTGGACACCGGGGAGCAACTCCGCTTCAGCGCGAACTTCCTTTGGATGTGCCAGGGCTACTACCGCCACTCGGTGGGCCACACACCTGAGTGGAAGGACATGGACAAGTTCAAGGGACGGATAGTGCACCCCCAGACCTGGCCCGACGACCTTGACTACATGGGCAAGAACGTCGTCGTTATCGGTTCGGGCGCCACGGCAGCGACGCTCATTCCCGCGATGGCGCCGGACTGCGCGCACATCACGATGCTCCAGCGCTCACCGACGTTCTTCATCATCGGGCAAAACGTGAACGAGGTCGCCGACATGCTGCGGGACCTCGAGATCTCTGAGGAGTGGATCCACGAGATCGTACGGCGCAAACTCATCGCGGACCTCGGGATGCTGAACCAGGTGGCCCTCGACTACCCGGAGTTCGCGCGCGAGGAGTTGCTGAAGCCTATTCGAGAGATCCTCGGGGACGATTTCGACATCGACAAGCACTTCAACCCCAAGTACCGACCCTGGCAGCAGCGCATTGCCTTCGTGCCCGACGGAGACCTCTTTCACGGGATCAAGAGCGGCAAAGCCTCGGTCGTCACCGACGAGATCGACTCCTTCACTGAGAACGGCATCATGTTGAAGTCCGGCGCGACGCTCGAAGCCGACATCATCATCACCGCGACGGGCTTTGACATGAATGTCCTCGGCGACATCGAGTTCAGCGTGGACGAAAAGCCCCTCGACTACGCGGGCACCATCACCTACCGAGGACTCATGTTCACGGGCGTCCCCAACCTCGTGGAGGTCTTCGGCTACTTCCGGGCGAGCTGGACGCTGCGCGTCGACATCATTGGAGACTTTGTCTGTCGGCTCCTTAAGCACATGGACGAGCTCGGCGTATCCGTGGTGACGCCGAGCTTGCGCGAAGAAGACGAACGGATGACTCTTCTTCCGTGGATTGACCCCGAGGACTTCAATCCGGGCTACCTGCAACGTAGCCTGGATGTGCTGCCGAAGCAGGGCGACAAGGATCCCTGGCGTCACTCTCCCAACTACCAATTGGAGAAGAAGGCGTTGCCGGCTGCGGATCTCGATGACGGCACTCTGAAGTACAGCTGACGGGCCTCTATCGACATGACCCGTCCGCCTTGGAACGTGCCGGGCGCCCTTCGTGGTCGACTCGGGCTGTGTTACTTTCACTGTCAATCAACTGAACCGAGGATTCAATGGCTTTCGCCAAGAGCGGTGATGTCACTATCTACTTCGACACCTTTGGCCGCGCGTCGGACCCGGCGGTGCTGCTCGTGAGCGGTCTTGGAAGCCAGTGCATTGGCTACGAGGAGGAGTACTGCGACATGATCGCGTCGAACGGATACTTCGTGATTCGTTTCGACAACCGTGACGTGGGGCTGTCCTCCAGGTGCGACGAGGCGACGTTGAACGGCGCCGCGGGTTCTGGTGCGGCGTCGCAAGCGAACCCGTCGAATTCGCCGTACACGCTTACGGACATGGCGAACGACGGGTTCAGTGTTCTGGACGAACTCGGCGTCGAGCGCGCACACGTGTCCGGCGCGTCCATGGGGGGCATGATCGCCCAAGCGATGGCCATTGATCATCCGCAGCGCCTCTACAGCCTCACCTCGATCATGTCGACGACCGGCGACCCCGACGTTGGTCAGTCAACGCCCGAGGCGCAGCATCTACTCTTGTCCATTGTGCCTTCGGACTTGGAGGGTTTCATAGCCATGCAACTGCAGGCCGCTCGGACTTGGGGGAGCCCCGACGGTTTCGATTCCAATGCGGTGAGGTCAGCGGCGGTGAGGGCCTTTGAAAGGACTTCTGAGCCTGCCGGCTTCGCCCGCCAGTTGAAGGCCATCCGCCTTTCGGGCAGCCGCACCGAGGCGCTTCGATCGCTGAAGGTTCCGACCTTGGTGATCCACGGCAGTGCCGACACGCTTGTGTCGCCGAGTGGTGGGGAGAGAACGGCCGAGGTGATTCCGAACGCACGATTCGTCCTCATTGATGGCATGGGCCACGACCGTCCGCCGATGTTCTGGAAGCAACTGGTTGGCCTGCAGGTCTCGCACTTCCAGAGCTGTTGAGTTCATCGCCGCCAAGCCTGGAGTCCTGACACCGACGTGTCGGCTCTGAACCCGAGTCCAGATACGCCCAGGCTGATCGATTCGTACGCGGCCGTCCGACGGTGTGGGAAACCTACAATCATGTCGTGAGTGAAGACGCCGGGTACCTGCTCGATAACCAGCACGTGGAAGCCGGCCGGCGGCTGGACGCGTTATCCGCCCTCTTCGATCCGTCCACGTGTCGCCACTTCGATCGTCTGGGCGTCGCTCGAGGTTGGCGCGTCTGGGAGGTCGGGGCCGGAGGCTCGAGCGTGGCGCGCTGGCTCGCCCGACGGGTGGGTGAGGAGGGCCGCGTGGTCGCCTCGGACATCGACACTTCGTGGTTGGAACTTGATTCGAGTAGAAGTTACGAGACTCTCCGACACGATGTCTCTTCCGACCCCGCGCCCGACGGCGCGTTTGACTTGATTCACGCCCGACTGGTGCTGGTTCACCTCCCCGAGCGCGACCGGGTCATTGCTTCGTTGATCGAGTCGTTGAAACCGGGGGGGTGGCTGCTCCTCGAAGAAGCCGATCCCGAACTCCAGCCCTTGGTGTGCCCGGACGACTGGGGGAACGATCAGCATCTGGCCAACACGCTCAAAATGGGATTTCGATCACTTCTGAGCGAGCGGGGCGTCGATCTCAGTTTTGGAAGACGAACTCCGAGAATGCTCCGCGAAGCGGGGCTCGTCGACGTGGAGTCTGACGCGTACTTCCCGATGGGCGGACCGGCATGCGACGAGTTGGAGAGAGCCACCGTTGAGCAGATTCGCCAGCCGCTCATCGAGCGTGGGCTGGCGAGCGGAGAGGAGATCGGGCGCCATCTCGCCAACGTCAATGCTCATCGCTTGGACCTTGCGACATCGCCAATGATCTCGGCGTGGGGCCGAAAGGCGCGCTGAGTCCCGTTGGAAGTCAGAGACCACTCCAATCGAAGAGGGGCCGGCTTGGGAGCCAAGACCTGCGCTAACTCCAAAGCGGCGCACCGTTGGCTCCACTCGCGCCTTGCAGAGGTCGAAGCGGCCTTTGTTACTACCATTGAGCCACGAGGTCAAACGTGTCCCAGCTACTCCTAACGGCTTTCAGCAACAGAAGCGACGCGTTGGAGGTCGCCCGCCAGGCCGTGGAAGGTCTGAAGGCGGAAGGCATCTCATCAAAGATCCACCTGCTCGACTCCGATGAAATACCGGAGTTGGATAGCGAGACGCTGGTGGTCAGCCTCGGCGGCGACGGGACGTTCCTGCAGTCCGCCCGCTTGGCCCACGAGCACGGGGCCCGGGTTCTCGCGGTGAACCTCGGAAGGCTGGGCTTTCTCCTCAACGTACCGTCAACCGAGATCGTCGAAAGCGTCAATGACGCGCTTGAGCACAACAACGTCGTCGAGCGGCTGGCCTTGAGCATCTCCATGGCGGGCGGCTCCTGGCACGAGTTCGCCCTCAACGAAGTGGTGGTCGAACGAGCCCACGCCGGACACATGGTTCGGGTCAAGACCTACGTCGCCGACGACGAGTTCCTCACCTACTCGGCCGACGGAGTCATGGTGGCGACGCCGACCGGAAGCACGGGCTACAACTTCTCCGCGGGTGGCCCCGTGGTTGACACCACCCTGCAGGTGATGGTGATAACACCCATCGCGCCCCACTTCACCATCGATCGCTCAATAGTCGTCGACGGCGAGAAGATCGTGCGCCTGGTCGCCGACGACAAGCCGGCGATCATCGTCGCGGACGGTCAGACGATTGGCACGCTGGCGCCGGGCGAGGCCATCGAAGTTCGAAAGAGCCCGCTGCCCGTGCGCGTGGTCGCTACCCGCAGTTTCGACCTGGGGTTTCGTCTTCGCGAAAGCCTGCGAGAGGGACATGCCTAAGTCGCAGTTGCTGGAACTCTACGCTCACGGTCTCGGCGTCATCGAGGACGCGCGCCTGGAGTTCGGTACGGGTTTCAACGTGATCACGGGTGAGACGGGGGCCGGCAAGACGCTCCTGCTCGGAGCGCTCGACCTTTGTCTTGGCGGAGACGGAACTGCCTCTCGGTACGCGGTGTTGAGCGACATGCGCACGGCGGCGATCTTCTCCCAAAGCGGCGAAGAGATAGTGCTCACGCGCGAGGCGAGCGCCACGGGCCGCCTGCGGTGCACCCTCAACGGCGCGCCCAGCAGCGCCGAGGTGATTCGATCCCTCGCCGCTGAACTGATAGTCATACACGGCCAGCACGACTCGCTGGCCCTGCGCAATCGAGCGGAAATCCTAAGGATAATTGATAGCTCGGGAGACGTGTCTACGGACGAGCTCGACGATGTCCGAGTTGCGTTGCGCGAGGCGAAGTTTCTTCGTGAATCATTCGGAGGCGACACCTCGAGGCGCGAGCGCGAAGTCGACTTCTTGCGTTTCCAAATCGGCGAGATCGAGTCGGTGCGCATCTCATCAGCGTTGGAACTGACCGAGACACTTGAATCATTGACGAGGCTCACGTCGCTTCGCGACAGTCAGGCAGCCCTTGCCGAAGTGGTCGACGAACTCGACGCTGACAGCGATCACGCGGTGCTGGTTCGTTTGGCCAAGTCAATCGAGAAGCTGCCCCGAGGCGAGGCCTACGAGTCGGCGAGCCAGTCGCTGCGTGGCGCCCTCGCCCAAGCCCGAGAAGGGGTGCACGAACTCTCATCGCTCGCCGATCCCGATGCATTCGACCCCGGAATCCTGAAGGAACTGGACGATCGTGCCGCGGTCCTCCAACAGATCGCCCGGAAGTACGGCGGCTCGCTGGAATCGACTCTCGACACGCTTGGCGAGCTCCGCGATCAGCTCACGAGTCAGGTCAATCAGGCTCAGCGTCTCGAGAGCCTCGATGCGGAGATCGTCGCCCTCGAGGCGAAGGAGCGAGAGCTCGCACGTCACGTGCGACGCCAGCGAGAGTTCGCAGCGGTACGGCTCACCGAGGCTGTCCGCGCGCAACTCCCTCGAGTGGCCCTACCCAACGCCTCATTGCGCTTTGACGTCGACGGCGACGATGGCTCGGAGGCGCAGATTCTCTTCACGCCTAATCCCGGCCTTCCTGAAGGGACTTTGCAGTCCCTCGCGAGCGGGGGAGAGTTGAGCCGCGTGCTTCTGGCGCTCTCCCTCGAGACCGCCCACGAAGACGTGGTGGCGGTCTTTGACGAGATCGATGCCGGCGTCGGCGGGCAGGTGGCCCAGCAGATCGGTCAGTGCCTGCGCGAAGTGGGCCTCCAGCAACAGGTCCTCGCTGTGACGCACTTGGCGTCGGTGGCGGCCCAGGCCGACCACCATTTCGTCATCGAGAAGTCAATCCTCAATGGACTCACGGCCACCGCGGTTCGCCAAGTGACCGGCGATGATCGGGTGCACGAGATCGCTCGAATGCTGGCCGGCGATGAGATAACCCCCGAGGCGAAGGCCCTCGCGCGTCGACTTCTCGAAACACCTCGTTAGTAGTGCATTAGCGCCAGCATCGTTCGCTATGATGTGTATCCGTGGATACGGCTGTCTGCGAATGACTAAATTCGTCTTTGTAACCGGTGGAGTCTCAAGCTCTCTCGGCAAGGGGCTGACTGCCTCTTCTTTAGGTCGACTTCTGAAGTCCCGTGGACTAAAAGTCACCATGTGCAAGCTCGACCCATACCTGAACGTGGACCCGGGAACAATGAATCCGGGAGAGCACGGCGAGGTGTACGTCACCGACGACGGCGGCGAAACGGACCTCGATCTTGGCCACTACGAGAGGTTTATCGACGAGTCATTGTCGAGAATGTCCAATACCACGACGGGATCGATCTACTCGAACGTGATTGCGAAGGAACGCCGGGGTGACTATCTCGGCAAGACGGTTCAAGTCATTCCCCACATCACGGACGAGATCAAGGAACGCATCAGGCGCCTGGGGACTCTCGGCGCCGACGTCGTCATCGTCGAGATCGGCGGAACGGTCGGCGACATCGAGATCGTGCCATTCATAGAGTCAATCCGCCAGTACCGTCGAGACGCTGGTCGCGGGAATGTCTGCTACGTCCACTTGACGTTGGTGCCGTACCTGGCGCCGTCGGGCGAGCAGAAGACCAAGCCCACCCAGCACTCGGTGACCGAGCTGCGCTCTCGCGGAATCCAGCCCGACGTGATTGTCTGTCGGAGCGACCAGCCGATCTCTGACGGGCTCAAGCGCAAGATATCGCTGCTCTGCGATGTTCCTAATGAAGCCGTCATCTCAGCGATCGACGCCCAGAGCATCTACGACATACCGATAAACATGCACAACGAGGGCTTGGACCGCATCGTGTGCGACACGTTGGGTATCAACCTCGACGAGCACCCCATTGATCTTTCGGCGTGGCACGATGTCGTGCGACGCGTGCACAACACCACCCGAACCCTTCGCATCGGGGTCATTGGCAAGTACGTTTCCATGCCCGACGCCTACCTGTCGGTTGGCGAGTCGATTCGCCACGCAGGTTTCGCCATTGGCGCGACGACCAAGATCGAGTGGCTCGAGGCGGAACGGGTGCCTTCGGAGATCGATTCGGAACGGATCCGCCAACTCGACGGGATCATTGTCCCGGGAGGTTTCGGAGAACGCGGGGTCGAAGGGATGATCGCGGCGTCGCGAATCGCCCGCGAGCACAACATTCCCTACCTGGGGATCTGCCTCGGCATGCAGGTGATGGTGATCGAATTCGCCCGACACGTGCTCGGACTGAGTGACGCGCACTCGACCGAGATATCGCTCGGCACCTCGGCTCCGGTGATTGCCCTGATGGCGGAGCAGATGGACGTGATCGACCTTGGCGGCACCATGCGCCTCGGAGCCTGTCCGGCGATGCTCGACGAGGGCTCGCTCGTCGCCCAGCTCTACGGTGCGACGGTCGTCTCGGAACGCCACCGCCACCGTTACGAGTTCAACTCGCGTTTTCGCGAGCAGTACGAAGCCGCAGGAATGAGGTGCTCAGGCACTTCTCCCGACGGACGCCTAGTCGAGTTCGTCGAGATTCCCGATCACGCGTTCTTCGTCGGGACCCAGGCCCACCCAGAATTCAAGTCACGGCCGGATCGCCCGCACCCTCTCTTCCTCGGTCTCGTGAAAGCAGCCGACGCGAGGGCCGAAGGGCGCGAGCCCCACATCATCGATCCCTTGTCGGTAAACGCGACCCTGTGAGCGGAGCGTTCCGGATTGTTGGGACCGAACCGCTTCTGCGCTCGCAGGTGTTTGACGTGGAACGTCGGATGGTCGAACACGACGGGTCGACGTTCGAGCGTGACGTGGTCACGCACCGCGGAGCCGTGGCGATCCTTGCGATCAATCACGAGGGCGAGGTGGCATTCCTTCGCCAGTACCGAGCCCCATTTGACGCCTTCATCCTCGAGATTCCGGCCGGAACTCTGGACGTTGACGGCGAGGATCCCCTGGAGGCCGCCAAGCGCGAGCTCCGTGAAGAACTGGGTTGCGACGCCGCGAGCTGGCGCGAGCTCGGGATATTCACCGTTTCACCAGGTTGGACGAACCAGGTAATGACCATCTTCGAGGCGAGGGAGTTGACGATGGTCGGGCGGCGCCCGGAAGGCCCCGAGGAGACATCCTCCAGCGTCGTGTGGCTACCGGTGACCTCGATCAAGTCGACGCTGCGACGCGAACCAGCAATCGACTACACCGTCGCCGTAGCGTTGCACCGTGTCTTTGGAACGTTCTTTGACCTCGACTGAATCGCCCGCCGCTGAGTACCTTCAGTGGCTCACGATTGAGAAGGGCCGCAGCCTCGCGACCATCGAGGCGTACGGGCGCGACATCGAAGCGTTCTGCACCTGGCTCGAAGTCGAAGCATTGACGGTGGCGTCGTTGTCCGACGCGGACTTCGAGAGGTACTTCACGCTGCTGCGCCACGGAGCTCGCGCGGACAGTTCCATTGCCCGGGCGATGTCGTCGATTCACGGATGGTTCGGCTTCATGGTCGACGAGGGACAACTCGGAAGCGACCCGACGGCGCGCATCAAGGGCTCGAGGCGCGGACGAACCCTTCCCAAGCCGCTTCCTGAGGAGCAGATGACCGCGTTGCTTGACTCGCTCATCGGCGAAACGCCGCCGGACCTGCGCGACAAGGCCCTGCTCGAGCTTCTGTACGGCACGGGCGCTCGTGTCTCTGAAGTTGTGGGCATCAATCTCCAGGATCTTGACTTTGACGAGGAGCTGATCTTGCTCACGGGCAAGGGTTCCAAGCAGCGGCTCGTGCCGATGGGCGCGACGCTGCGAAAGTCCCTGGAGAACTTCCTTGCGCCGGGCGGGCGAAGCGGGTTCCCCGATTCGAAGAAGTCATCCAAGTTGTTCCTGAACGCCCGTGGCGGTGCGCTCACCCGTCAAGGGGTCGCCCTCATCATCGACAAACGGGCCCTGGTCGCAGGCATCGATCGTTCGAAGATCAGCGCGCACGTGTTCCGCCACAGCTGCGCCACCCATATGTTGGCCCACGGCGCCGACATTAGAGTGGTGCAAGAGCTCTTGGGCCACGCGTCGATCTCCACCACCCAGCTCTACACGGCGGTATCGGTAACCTCGCTGAAACGTGAGTACCAAAACGCGCACCCGCGAGCCCACGACTAGCAAGAAGAGAAGAGTGCAGAACTTTTACTATATTTTGGCGATCATCCCCTCGATCGTCCTGCACGAGGTGAGCCACGGCTACGTTGCGAACTACTTCGGGGACCCCACCGCGAAGGAGAACGGCCGCCTCACGCTCAACCCGATCGCCCACGTCGACCTCTTCGGAACCATCCTGCTACCGGCGTTGCTGATCTTCTCTGGCCTTCCGCCAATTGGCTACGCCAAGCCCGTGCCAATCAACGTCTCGCGTCTACGAAACCCGCGCAGCCAGTCGCTCTACGTCTCTTTGGCCGGCCCAATGGTGAACATCGCGCTTTCCGCGCTAGGAATCGGACTCGCCGAGCTCGCGTGGCACGTCGTGAACAGCACCTCGTTGTTCACGTTCGCCGTGGAGTTCGGGCTGGTGAACATGATCCTCGCGATCTTCAACCTGATTCCGATCCCGCCGCTCGACGGTTCGGCGATCATCGAGCGTTTCGTGCCCCGGCACCGACTCGGTTCCTATTACCAGCTTCGCGCGAAGGCCCTGCCCATAGTCATGGTCCTATTCGTTCTCAACGCCATGGTGTTCCACTTCGGCTACAACGCCCTCTACGACCTTGAAAACTGGTGGATCAGCCTCATTCACTGAACAAGGCCCATGGCGTCAGCGGCGCGGTAGTACACGGGGGCGGCGACTTCAGTCGCCTTCTCGGCACCCTGGTAGACGATTGTCCTGAGCGACACCGGATCGCTTCTCAGTTCGCGGTAACGCTTCGCGATAGGGGTCAGGACCTCGATCACCAGGGCCGCGAGATCATTCTTCAGATCGCCGTAGCGCGTGTAGCGACTGGCAATGAGCTCGGGCGCGGACCCCTCGAAGCTTGAGAAGATCTCGAGCAGGTTCGACAGTCCCGGCTTCGTCTCCCAGTCGAATCGCACCTCGTTCTCGGTGTCCGTGACGGCCTTCTTGATCTTCTTCTCGATATCAGCGGGCTCGTCCAACAGGTAGATCGAGCCGAGCGGGCTCGAAATCGACTTCGACATCTTGCGCGTGGGCTCTTGAAGGTCCATGACGCGCGCGGCCGCCGGGGGCTGCACTCCCTCGGGAATCGCGAAGATCTCCCCGTAGCGGTTGTTGAACCGTTCGGCGATGTTGCGGGTCAGCTCGAGGTGCTGGCGCTGGTCCTCGCCCACGGGGACCAGCGCGGCGCTGTAGAGCAGGATGTCCGCGGCCATAAGGACCGGGTAGGTGAGAAGCCCGACGCGGTAGCCCTCCTGGCGCTCCGCCTTCTCCTTGAACTGGGTCATCCGGCTCAACTCGCCGTACGAAGACACGCACTCCAGGAGCCAGCTCAGTCGTGCGTGGTAGGGGACGTGGCTCTGGATGAAGAGGGTGCAGATCTCCGGGTCGAGTCCGGCGGCGAGCAGCGACGCCACGCAGTCGGTCGTCTGCTCGCGAAGGACCGAGGGCTCGATCTCGAGAGTAAGCGCGTGGAGGTCTACCACGCAGTAAAAGGCCTCGGGGCTCTGCGAATCCACCCATTGCTTGACGGCGCCCAGGTAGTTGCCGATGTGCATGGTGCCCGAGGGCTGGATTCCGGAAAGAATTCGCATTGATACATCGTAGGGGAAGGGTATTGGAGCGTTAAGACAACCAGTAGAGTTGCCCCGTGACCTTCGTCGTGACGACGCCGTCCTTCAGCGGCCCAGTAGAACTGCTGCTCCAGCTGATCAGCAGTCACGACGTCGACATCCTCGATATCCCGCTGGCGCCGATAGTCGACGAATTCGTCGCCGCGCTTCGCAGCGAAGCCCATCGCATCGAGGTCGAGGAGCTCTCGGAGTTCCTGCTCATCGCCGCGATCCTCCTGGAGATGAAGAGCCATCGTCTCCTGCCCGGGCGTGACAGCACCGAACCCGACGAGGAGTTCGTGGGCTGGGAGGAGCGTGACGTCCTGCTCGCACGGCTTCTGGAGCTGCGAACGTACGCCGCGCTTTCGGATGCCTTCGTCTCGCTGTTCGAACGGGCGAGTCGGGCCTTTCCCCGGCTTCGAGGGATCGACGACGGGTTCGTCGTACGTCCCCCGGACCTGTTGGCTGGCGTGACGACGGCCCAGCTCGCCGGCGCCTATCTGAGGGGAATCGAGGAGAAGCCCGTACCGGTCGTCCGCCTCAACCACGTCACCGTTGACTCCGTCACCGTCGCCGAAACCGTGGTCTCCCTCTCCCAGCGCCTCCCCACGATGGGACGCCTCTCCTTTCGAAGCCTCACCCAGGGCCTCGGCAGCCGCATCGAGGTCATCGTGCACTTCCTCGCCCTGCTGGAGCTCTGCAAGCTTGGCCACATCGACCTGGGCCAGGGCTCGACGTTTGGCGACCTTGAAATCGAGTGGCTGGACGTGTCGTTGGGCCTGGACCTTGGAAAGGTGGACAGCTATGAGGGATGAGTTCTCGTTGGAGCAGAAGCTGGAAGCGATGCTCACCGTGGCCCTCGAGCCAATATCCACCGAAGAGTTGGCCGACGTCGTCGACGCGGACGCCGAACTCGTGCTCGAGACCCTTGGGGCCCTGCGCGCCGAGTTCGTCCAAGAGCGCCGGGGATTCCAGATCGCGGAGCTGGCGAGTGGCTGGGTCATGCAATCGTCGCCCGACGTCGCCGGGTGGGTGACGAAGTTCGCCAATCGTGACGTGTCACACCGGCTCAGCTCAGCGGCCCTCGAGACGCTCGCCATCATCGCGTATCGCCAGCCCATCTCGCGCACCCAGATTACGGCCCTTCGAGGCGTGAACGTCGACGGCGTAGCCCGCCTGCTCGAGCAGCGCGGCTACATCGAAGAGAAGGGTCGCGCGGCCGGCCCGGGCCAACCGATCCTCTACGGAACGACCGAACTGTTCCTCGACCGCATGGGGCTGGCGTCCCTGAGCGACCTTCCTCCAATCGAAGAGTTCATGCCTCCGGTGGAGGCGGCGCACGCGATCGTCGACGAGATGCGCCGAGACGCCGTGGATATTTCTGAGGGCGCGTAGTTGGACGAGGGTGAGCGACTTCAAAAGACCTTGGCCCGGGCGGGCTTTGGCTCGCGCCGAGCGTGCGAGATCCTGATCAGCGAGGGCCGGGTGACGATCGACGGGCGCGTCGCCGAGCTCGGCAACCGGGTGCATCCCGACACGCAGGTGATTTGCGTCGACGGGGCCCTGGCCCCTACCGCGCAGAACATGGTCTACTACCTTCTCAACAAGCCCGACGGGGTCGTGACGACCGCCTCGGACCCCCAAGGACGCACCACGGTCCTCGACCTCGTCGAGTCCCCGGTCCGGATCTTTCCGGTAGGCCGTCTGGACATGAACACCGAGGGCCTCCTGATCCTGACGAACGACGGACGACTGGCGCACCTGTTGACCCATCCCAGCTCGGGGATCGCGAAGGAGTACCTCGCGCGAGTTGAGGGGGATCCATCGCCGGGGGCGATTCGACGCCTGCGCGAGGGCGTCGAACTGGAGGACGGGGTCACGAGTCCGGCCCAGGTGAGCCGCGTAAGTGAAGGCCTGCTGCGAATCGTCATCCACGAAGGGCGCAACCGCCAGGTGCGAAGAATGTGCTCGGCCGTGGGCCACGACGTCACGCGATTGGTTCGAACCCGCATCGGTCCCATCCAGGACGCGACCTTGAGTCCGGGCTCTTCACGCCAGCTGTCACTTGGTGAAGTACGCCGTTTGATGGAGGCGGTCGGGATGACCGATGAAATCGCATCTACGATGCCCTCATGACTTTGCCACTTCTACGCGGTCTTCGCGGAGCGACCACGTGCGCTTCGGACACTCCAGAGGAGATCACCTCGGCCACCCAGGAACTGTTGCTCGCCATGATGGAGCGCAACGATCTTGACCACGATGACATCGTGAGTGTGATCTTCACCACGTCCACCGACCTCACGTCGGCGTTTCCGGCGACCGCGGCGCGCGGGGTCGGTTTCGGCGACGTTCCGCTCATCTGCGCGAGTGAAATCGCCGTCCCAGGGTCCATGGCCCTTTGCGTGAGGGTGCTGATGCACGTCTACACGCTGCGCGCTCAAACCGAGATCCGCCACGTCTACCTGCGCAACGCGCAGTCGCTCCGTGATGACCTCCCCGGGTAGCCGACGCGCCCACGTCGTGGGGCTCGGCCTCATCGGCGCCTCGGTAGCGTTGGCGCTCGGCTCGACGGGCTGGACGGTGACCGGCGAGGACCTCATCGAGGAGACCGTCGAAGCGGCGCTCGATTCGGACATCATCGTTGGTGGCAAGTTCTCCGACGAGCATACGCTGGTCGTCGTGGCGACCCCCGCTGGGTCCGTCGCGGACCTGGTCAACGAGACCCTCCGGTCGGCCTCCAATCCAGGGCTGATCGTTACCGACGTCGCAGGGGTGAAGAGCGCGATCGTCGCCGACGTGCACGATCCGCGCTTTCTCGGAGGACACCCGATGACCGGCTCTGAACTTCGGGGGCTCAAAGGCGCCAGGGCCGACCTCTTCCAAGGCTGCAACTGGGTGCTCACGCCCACGGACGCCACACAGCCCGTCGTCTACAGCACGCTGCACGGCATACTGCGCGAAATCGGGGCGAACGTCGTCGCCGTGAGCGCGGAGGACCACGACCGCCTCGTGGCACTGGCGAGCCACGTTCCGCACTTGCTCGCCGGGGCCTTGATGAACGAAGCCGCTGAAGCCGCCGAGCAGGACGCGGTGCTGTTGCAGTTGGCGGCGGGCGGTTTTCGCGACATGACGCGCATCGCCGCCGGCGATCCGACCATTTGGCCCGACGTCCTCTTCGAGAACCACGTGGCGATCACCCGGACGCTCGAGGCGCTGGAAGCGCGCCTGGACGAGCTTCGCGAGGCCCTCGCGCACAACCAGCGGTCGGCGGTCGAGCGGAGTCTGAAGACGGCTTCGGAAGCCCGCCGCCAACTGCCCGGTCGGGCATTGAGTTCTGAGAATCTGTCGTACATCCGGGTCGTGATCTCGGACCAACCAGGCTCTCTGGCGACCGTCACGAAGGCGGCGTCCGAGCTCTTGATCAACATCTACGACATCGAAATCGCCCACGGGATCGAGGGGCTGGGCGGCACGCTCCTGCTCGCGGTGGATGCCCAGCAGGCGGAGACGTTGAGCGACGCGCTCGTCGGGCTCGACTTCAAAGTGGCGAGGGAGAAATGACCGAAGCAGTGGTCGTCGAGCCCTCGGCGCGCCTGCGCGGCCAGTTGCGCGTGCCGGGCGACAAGAGCGCCTCGCACCGGGCGCTCATGATCAGCTCCCTCGCGAGCGGTTCGAGCACCATCGAAGGTCTCTCGCAGGGCCACGACGTTCGCTCGACGGGCATCATCATGGGCCAACTGGGCGCAACCGTCGTTGAGGTCGAAGATGTGGTTCACGTGCGCGGACCCGAGGACGGTCTTCGCGCCACCGACGAGATGCTCGACTGCGGGAACTCCGGCACGACCATGCGCCTTCTCTGCGGGCTCGTGAGCGCGGTGGAGGGTACTCACCACCTCATTGGCGATCCGTCCCTCTCGAAGAGGCCAATGGACCGCGTGGCGACACCGCTCGGACTGATGGGATCCATCGTGCGCGGGGTCGGGGAGCGCGTCACCGCACCCCTCACCGTCACGGGTAGCCCATCGCTCAAAGGGATTGATTATCACTTGCCCACGCCCAGCGCGCAGGTGAAGTCGGCCATACTGTTCGCCGCATTGAGCGCATTGGGCGAGACGACGGTGCGCGAGGATGTTCGAACCCGGACAGCGACCGAGGACATGTTCGTCAAGGCGGGGATCGACGTCGAGAGCCGTGACGAGGGTCTTGGACGCGTGGTGACCCTGAAGCCGGCACGGCCAAGGACCGCGTCGTGGCAGATACCCGGTGACCCGTCCCAGGCGGCGTTCTTCTGTGTCCTTGGGGCTATTCACCCCGACGCCCATATCGAGATCCTCGACGTGGACAGTTCGGTCGAACGAAATGGCTTCGTGGCCGTTCTCCAAAGAATGGGCGCGACGCTCACACGAGAGGCGAGGGGCGACGAGACCTCGCTCGTGAGCTCGAGTTCTGATCTGGCCGCCACCGAGATCCACGCCCACGAGATTCCCTCCGTCGACGAGGTTCCCGTCTTGACGGTCGCCGCCGCAGCCGCGAAAGGAGTCAGCGCGTTTCGAGAGATGGGCGAGCTTCGTCTGAAGGAGTCGGACCGCTTCGAAGGCTCGATGTCGCTGGCGCGTTCGTTGGGTTGTCGGGTGTGGAGTGAAGGAGACGATTTCTTCGTCGAAGGCCTCGGGAGCTCGGCCGCGTTCATTGGCTTCGAGATTGACGCCGGGCTCGACCACCGGCTTGTCATGTCGGCGGCGGTGGCCGGTGCGGCGGGCAAGGGCTGCACGATCGCCGGCGCCGACACCGTCGCATCGAGTTACCCGCAGTTCTTCCGCGATCTGGGCTCATTGCAATGAGCCACGAGATCATTGCGATCGACGGTCCCGCGGGGTCGGGGAAGTCAACCGTGGCGCGGGCCGTGGCCGACTCGCTCGGCTGGTCGTTCCTCGATACCGGGGCGATGTACCGCGCGGTGACGTGCGAAGCGGTCTTTCGTGGCATCGACATCAACGACCAGAACGCCGTCGGTGACCTGGCGAGAAGTGCGACCATCTCGACCACGCCAAGGGTGTGCGTGAACGGTCGAGACGTGGAAGAGGAGATACGAAGTGAGCCGATCAACGTAGCGGTGTCGGTGGTGGCGGCGAACTCCCAGGTCCGCGAGTCTATGGTGGCGCGGCAACGCGAGATGGCCAATGAGCAAACAAGGGGAACGGTCGTCGAGGGCCGCGACATCACGACAGTCGTCTTTCCGAACGCCACTTTGAAGGTGTACCTCACCGCCTCGCTCGAGGAGCGCTCCAGGCGGCGCGGCGAAGAAGGCGTGGAATCGGTCGCGCGTCGGGACCAGGCTGATTTCACCAGGGAAACGTCCCCGCTTCGCCAGGCCGACGACGCGCTCGTGCTAGACACGACAGGTCGAAGTATTGAAGACGTCGTAGGAGAGATCATTCAGTGTCTGAAGAACATCACCTCGAGCTGAATCCCAAGAAGACCTTCACGTACCGCGTGGTGGCTTCGCTCATCATCGGTATCGCACGGGTCCTGTTTCGACCGACTGTCGAAGGGCGAGAGAACATTCCCCTGGAGGGACCGGTGCTCATCGCGCCCATTCACCGCTCGAACTTGGACTTCGCGTTCACGCTGTTCATGTCGCGGCGCAAGGTCTTCTTCATGGCCAAGGAGTCGATCTTTCGGGTGCCGCTTCTCGGTCCCCTGGTGACCCATCTGGGAGCCTTTCCGGTGAAGCGGGGCTCGGTCGACCGTGATTCCATGAGCTCCGCCGAGGAGGTGCTGCGCCAAGGTCACGCCCTGGTGCTCTTTCCGGAGGGCACCCGCAAGGAGGGCCGCTCCGTGCACACGCTGCACGACGGCGCGATGTTCGTCGCCGCACGCACCGGCGCGACCGTGGTGCCGGTCGGCATCGGCGGCAGCGACAAGGCCATGCCGCTCGGCGCGAAGCTACCCCGGCCGGCGAAAATCCGCATCGTTATTGGAAAGCCGATCCTTCCCCCGGTGTCCGATGGTCGGGTATCGCGCTCGGCGATCAGCTCGAAGAGCGAAGAACTCCGAGTGGAATTGGAAGGCGTGTACCACCAAAGCCTGTAGGGCTGACTAGCGCTCGCGCCACCAAGTGCCGAAGACCACCTTGGTGTAACGGACGCCGAAGAGGAAGTTCTTGCCCTTCTTGGTGGTCCCGGAGAATCGGGGATGCCAAATGGTGGGAACTTCGGCGGCGCGCCATCCGCGCTTCAAGCAGGTAATGAGCAGCTCGGCGGTCTGGTACTGCTCTTGGGTCAGGCGGTCAATGACGTCGGCCAACATGGTGACGCGCAACGCCCGATAGCCGGTCGACGTGTCGGTCAACTTGGCGCCGGTCATGCGGTTCATGATGAACGAGAAGAAGAACACGCCGGTCTTTCGGAACTTGTCCGAGGTCTTGTCGACACCGAGCCGGCGGCTCGCGACAACGAAGTCGGCCTTGTCCGCGAGCAACGGGGCCAGCACCTGGGGGATCTCCGCCGGGTCGTTCTGGCCGTCGGCGTCGAGGGTGACTACGTACTTCACGCCGTGATCGATACAGTAGCGATACGTCACCTGCAGCGCGACGCCGTGGCCCAGGTTGACCGGGAACTCAATGACGATGACGCCGGGGAAGGAGCGCGCAATCTCGGCGGTGCGGTCATCGCCACCGTCGACGACGACGAGCGTCGTGTAGGGGCTTCCGTCCACCGACGCCGGCATCTTCTCGAGGACTCCGCCGATGTTTCCTTCTTCTTCGTACGCGCAGATCGACGCGACGATCGCTTCGGGCTGGAAGCCGGGCTGCTCGAGTTCGAGCTTCGCGAGCGCTTGCTCGATTGCGTACGCGCGCAGCCTGGAACTGCGTCGTTTTTCAAGATCTACCTTGGCCATGATTCTCCTTACAGGGACTTTGCTCGTGCGAACACGCGATGAACCATGGGCTCAAAGTGTTCGAGCGATTCGGATTGATAGTCGGGATCAAAGGCCTTCTGATCCCACGAGTCTGCGAAGCTCTGAGCCAGCTCGTACCAGGGTTCGCCAACGTGCTGGTCGCGCAGGTTGGGATCCATCCCCAGATGCTGGTAGTAGTAGCGGCCCTGGAAGTCCTGGTGGAACGCGACCATGCAGTACACCTCGCGGCGCACGTAGGGCTTCAGTATCTCCGCCGCGATCTTGGGATGGTTCGCCACGGAGATCAATTTTCCCACGTCGTGCAAGAGGGCGGCGACCACCACTTCCTCGTCGGCGCCGTCGCGCTCGGCTCGCGTGGCGGTTTGCAAGGCGTGCTCCATCTGGTCGATCGAGAAGCCGTCGGTGATGGCGCTCAGGCCCTTGACCATGGAGATCAACTGCTGGCCCACGCGGGGCTGGGCGGCTACCGTTTCCTCGGCAATGGCCATCCACTGCTCGCGCGTGGAGACGTCCATGCTCGGGAAAGATTTCACTCTGGAAATAATAGCCAATTAGGCGGTATTTCCCCGTTTTAGCGCGTGATGGCCGAAAGAACCTGGGCCGCCGTGAACTCCCGGTCGGCCTGCCCATCGAAAGTGGAGACGATCGGCGTGGCCAGCGCGAGATCGAGGACGGCCGACAGCGCCTTCAACATCTCGCGTAGCTCGGGAGGGGGAGGGAAGTACTCGTCCTCCACCGTGACCGTCTCGACCAACACCCCTCTTTCGGGATTGAGGAATTCGAGAACCTCGTTGACCAGCGATTCCGGCGCCGACGCTCCGGCCGTCACCGCCACCGTTCCCGAAAGGTCGTCGGGCAGTTCAAAGGCGCCGTTTACCCGCAGGACGCGCGGACAACCGACCGCTTCGGCGACCTTGGTGAGCGCGACGGTGTTCGAGGAGTTCGCCGAACCAATGACAACCACGGCGCTGGCCTCGGTGGCGATGGCGCGAAGCGCAGTCTGGCGGTTGGTGGTGGCGAAGCAGAGATCGCTGCGGTTCGGCATCCAGATGTTGGGGAACTTCTGCTCCGCGTACTCTCGGAGGTACTGCCACTCGTCAAAACTCAACGTGGTCTGGCTCAAGAGGGCGAACGGGCCTTCCTCGCTGGCCAGCCGGTCGATGTCGTCGGTCGATTCAATGAGGTGCACCGACTCGGGCGCCACCGCCATGGTTCCGACCGCCTCCTCGTGGCCCTCGTGGCCAACGTAGAGCACCGTGTAGCCCTTGCGAGCGCGAACCTTGAGCTCGTGATGCACTTTGGTGACCAGTGGACACACTGCGTCGATGACCGTTCCACCTGATTGGCGGGCAGTTTCAATGACCTGGGGTGGTGACCCGTGCGCGCTCAGCATCACCGGAGCTCCCGATGGCACGTCAGCGACATCGTCAATGAAGACGACCCCGAGCGACTTGAAGTAGTCGACCACGAACTGGTTGTGGACAATCTCGTGGTAGCAGAACACCGGTGGCTCGAAGACGCGGGTCATCCAGTCCAACGCCTTGATCGCCTTTTCGACGCCGGCGCAGAAGCCTCGGGGAGCCGCCAGAACGACTTTGTCAATGCTCACTCACGTAAGCCTAGTTATCCATTTCAGATTTGAGTGCCTAGGCTGGTGGAGTGTCGGGTGCGCGAATTTCTTCAATATCTAACGGTTCTCCGGCCTCCGGGGTCGATTTGGCGGTCGGCGACGAGCTGATCTCGGTCAACGGCCGCGAGCCCACGGACATCATCGAATACCAGCAACTGATCGACGGCGGTCTCGTGACGTTGCTCGTGCGGCGCGACGATGAGGCGCTGTCGAGGAAGGTCGTCATCCACAAGGAGGTCGGCCAGCCTCTCGGGCTCTCGATCGATTCGGCGGTCTTTGACCGGATCCGCACCTGCGACAACCACTGCTCCTTCTGCTTCATTTACCAGCTGCCCAAGGGGATGCGCCGTTCCCTCTACGTGAAGGACGACGATTTTCGGCTCTCGTTCCTCTACGGCAACTACACCACCCTCACGCGGTTCACGGAGTTCGATCTCGAACGCGTGGTCGAGGAGGGGCTTTCTCCTCTCTACGTGTCCATTCACTCGACCAACCCCGTGCTTCGTGCTGAAATGCTTCGAAACCCCAGGGGAGCGACGAGCCTGCGCTGGCTGCGTGAGCTGCTGCGGGCGGGCATCGAAGTCCACGCGCAGGTCGTGGTGTGTCCCGGCGTCAATGACGGCGAGGAGCTCGAACGAACCCTGCACGACGTCATCTCGCTTTACCCCGAGCTCACGACCGTGGCCCTCGTTCCGGTGGGCGTGAGCGATTTCTCCCTCGAAGCGACGATGCGCCCCCACAACAGCGAGGAGGCACGACACGTCGTGGCGCTGGCCGATCGGTTCCAGCGGTTGACCTTCGAGGTACTCGGACGCGTCTCGGTGTTCGCGAGCGACGAATTTTACCTGGTAGCGGGCCTTACGCCTCCGCCGGCGACCAAGTTCGAGAGCCTCGACCAGGCGGAAAACGGCATTGGCCTCGTGGCCGCATTCTGCGAGAGCTTCACCGGTGGTGCGTCCATGGACAAGCTCGGAACCGGCTTCTTCCAGTCCGTCGATGGAGCCCCGGAGTGGGGATACCGGGCCCCGCGCGGCGCCAGCGGAGGAACCCAGCGGGGCGACGACGTGCTCGTTCTCACCGGCGAGTACGGGGCACTGATCCTGCGCGAACTCTTCGACGACAACGGCTTCAGCGACGTCGGCATCATGGCGGTGGCGAACTCGTACTTCGGGGGCAACATCAAGGTGGCGGGTCTGCTTACCGGGCAGGACCTCATCAGGGCCTTGAGCGATGTGGGGCCCTCCACCGTATGTTTGCTGCCCGACGTCTGTCTCTCGGAGGGTCGCTTCCTCGATGGCCTTACACTGGATGACTTACCCCACCCCGTGATCACCGTGCGCACTACGGGTCAAGATCTCCGAAGCACCCTCGAGTCGGTGCGCTCAAAAGGACTGGTTTCATCATGAAAAAGCCTCAAGTCGTAATCGTCGGGCGTCCCAACGTCGGAAAGAGTTCACTCGTGAACCGTCTCGCCGGAAAGCGGCTCGCGGTAGTCGAGGAGCATCGCGGCGTCACGCGCGACCGCAAGGCCGTCGAAATCGACTGGCGCGGCGTCACCTTTGACGTCGTCGACACCGGCGGCTGGCTCGAAGCCGGCGATGATCTCGAGAGCAAGGTATCCCAGCAGGCCAACGCCGCCGTCTCCTCGGCGGACCTGGTGCTCTTGGTGGTCGACGTCACGACCGGCTTGGTCGATGAGGACACTCACGCGGCCCGATGGGCGCTGCGCAGCGGACGCCCCGTGATCCTGGTGGTCAACAAGGTCGACGACACCCAGCACGAGGCGAACAGCTGGGAGTTCCTGAAGCTGGGTGCCGGCGATCCCCACACCATCAGTGCGTTGCACGGACGCGGTGCCGGTGACCTGCTCGACCACATCGTGGACCAACTGGGAGAACAGATCGAGGTTGAAGAGGCGGCGGATGTTGACGACGACGGAGCACTGCGCGTCGCCATCGTGGGACGGCCGAATGTCGGGAAGTCGACGCTGTTCAACCAGCTCATTGGTGAAGAGCGATCGGTGGTGCACGACATGCCGGGCACGACTCGCGACGCCATCGACACGGTCGTTGACACCGAGGCTGGCCTGATCCGCTTCATCGACACCGCGGGCATGCGCCGCCGGGCCAAGACCGAGGCGGGCCTCGAGACCTACGCGGTGCTGCGAAGCCTTGACGCGCTCGACCGCGCGGACATCGCCGTCCTGGTGATCGACGCCACCGTGGGAGCGACTGGACAGGACCAGAGGCTCGCCGAGCGGATCTCGGCGGCGGGCTGCCCCTCGCTCGTGGTGCTCAACAAGTGGGAGCTCGTCCCAACCGAGGAGCGCGATTCCGTTCTTGCGACCGTGGGTGACAAGCTGGCCTTCCTCGGCGATGCGCCGGTCATGAAGACGACCGCCACGTCGGGCAAGGGAGTCCATCGCATCCTGCCGGCGCTGTCGATCGCCGCCGCCGACTACGTGAAGCGCGTGCCGACTGGTGCACTCAACCGAGCTATTCGCGACCTTCAGATCAAGCAGCCGGCCCCGACTGGAAAGATCCGTTACGCCGTTCAAGGCGCCACCGAGCCTCCGACGTTCACGTTGTTCGTGGCCGGACGACTGCCGGCGACGTACATGCGTTACGTGGAGCGCTCGTTGCGCGAGCGCTTCGAACTGGGATCAACGCCGTTACGAGTGCGCGTCCGAGTCGAATAGTGGCGAAGTGGTGCGAGACGTGCGACCGCCCCGTCGAGGGCGACGTGTGCGAGGTCTGCGGCAATGAAGTCCACGAAGCATCGCGAGAACCCATGCCCTGGATGTGGCGCTTCTTCCTGGTCACTTCGGCCATTTACCTGGTCTGGCGCATTTATCAGTTAATTTCTTGGCTATCCCACTAGGAGGTACGTTGTGCCCATTTACGCCCTTGGTGATCGAGAGCCGACAATCCATCCCGACGCCTTCGTCCACCCCGACGCCATCGTCATCGGCGACGTGCGAATTGGCGCGGAGTCTTCAATCTGGCCGAGCGCCGTGCTGCGCGGCGACTACGGCACGGTGATAGTGGGGAAGCGAACGTCTATCCAGGACGGCGCGGTCATCCACGCGGTCGCCGAGTTCCCAACCGTGATCGGCGACGACTGCGTCGTGGGACACCTGGCACACCTCGAGGGCTGCGTCATCCACGATCGGGCGCTCATTGGGAGCGGTTCGGTGGTCCTGCACCAAGCCAACGTCTTCAGCGGCGCCACCGTCGCCGCCGGAGCGGTGGTGCGAAACCGCATGGACGTGCCCGCCAAGGCGTTGGCCGTCGGTGTCCCGGCGCAGATCAAGCTCGACGCGAGTTCCGAAGAGATGATCAACGCTGCCGCGGCGGTCTACGTCGCGAACACTCACCGCTACAAGGCGGAGCTTCGCCTGCTCTAACTGTTGGAGATCTCCACCAGCCGCTCGAGGGCAACGCCGGCGCGTCCGTCGAGGACGCTCGCGCTCGCGAGCTCGAATCCGTCACGCAGGGTCTCGGCGCGCCCGGCGACCATCAGGGCCAATGCCGCGTTGGCGCAGGCCACGTCAAAGACGGGTCCCTGTTCGCCCTCGAGGAACCGGTGGACGACTGCAACATTGTGCGGGATGTCGCCCCCGCGGATGGAGGCGACGTCGTGACGGCGCCCGAGCTGACCGGCGGCGTCGAGGCGCTGGATGTCGACGCCTTCTGGGGTGATTAAGTGCAGGGTCGAATCGGCGCCCAGCGAGAGCTCGTCGAGCCCGTCGTCGGCGTTCACGAGAATCGCGTATTTGATCCCGCGCGCGTGAAGCACGTGGGCCATGTGGTCGAGCAGGTGGCGCTGGGCAACGCCGATGAGCGAGCGCTCCACGAGCGCCGGATTGGCGAGTGGCCCGAGAACATTGAAGATCGTGCGAAAACCGAGGGCCCTTCGAATGGGAGTCAGGTATCCGAGCGCGTGGTGGAACGTCGGGGCGAAGAGGAAACCGATGCCGGCGCCCTCCACGCACGCCCGCACGACGTGTTCATTGACATCGAGTCGAACGCCCAGCGCTTCGAGGACGTCCGCGGACCCCACCGACGACGACGCCGCCCGGTTGCCGTGCTTGGCCACGGGCACTCCGCAACCCGCCACGGCCAGGGACGCCATCGTAGAGATGTTGACGGTGTGGAGCTGGTCCCCGCCGGTGCCCACGATGTCAATCGCCTCGGGCCCGACGCTGAAGGTGTTCGCGGACGTCATCATCGCGTCGATGAATCCCGTCATCTCGTCGGCGGTCTCGCCCTTCGCCGTCAGAGCCGTGAGAAAGCTCGCGATGAGCACGCCCTCGACCCGTCCGTTCAGGATCTCGAGAAGCGCGTCGCGCGCGTTGTCGCGTTCGAAGTCGGTGCCGCGAACCAATGGATTGAGCACGTCGTTAGAGAATGAGCTGATCATCGCAGGGCCCTGCGGGGACGTCTCGACATAGAGACAAGTTAGTCGTGGCTGAGGTGGGTGCCCGCACAACTACGATTTGTGTCTTATGGGTACCTACCTCGACGACATTGTCTCATGGCATCGTTCGCGCGCCCAAGGGGATCACCGGTCGTTTCTTGAACGCGCCGAGACGGTCCGCTACGAAGGTCCCTCGATGCTTCAAGCCCTGAACGCGACGACGTCGTTCGTGAAGGTGATCGCCGAGGTGAAGCGCCGGTCCCCGTCCAAGGGATGGATCCGCGAGAATCTCGACGCGGGCGAGCTCGCCACGCAGTACCACGAGGGCGGGGCGAGCGCGATCTCGGTGCTCACCGACGTTGCGCATTTCGGGGGCTCCGTGGCCGACCTGCAGGCCGTGCGGCGCGCAGTGGGAATTCCGATCCTTCGAAAGGATTTCACGGTCAGTGAGAATGACGTCCTGGACACGGCCGAAATGGGCGCGAGCACCGTCCTTCTGATCGCTGCGGCGCTCAGCGAGGAGGAGTTGAGCAGCTTCCTTCGTCTGGCCCTGCGGTCCGGCCTTGATGCGCTGGTCGAGGTGCACAATCTCGAAGAGGCCAAGCGGGCCATCGACGTCGGCGCTCGAATCATTGGAGTGAACCAGCGCGACCTTCACACCTTCGAAGTGAATCCACACCACGCGGCGTCCGTGATCTCGTCGCTGCCGTCAGACATCATCACCGTCGCCGAATCGGGCATGTCGTCGATCGAAGACGTCACGGGCGCGGCGCTGGCGGGCTTCGACGCCGTGCTGGTCGGCGAAACGTTCGTTCGTTCCGATGATCCACGCGAAACGGTGCGCTCGTTCTCGTCCATCGTCAAGGTCGCGCATGGTTGACCTCGCGTTGCTGCCGCACTTCGTGAAGATCTGTGGAGTCACGTCGGTCGAGGACGCCCAGGGAATCCACGCGCGAGGAGCGAGCGCCATCGGGCTCATCCTCGCCTCGTCCAAGCGTCGGATCTCGATCGGCCGTGCCACGGAAATCGCGACGGCGACCAAGGGCGATCTTCTTCGGGTCGCGGTCTTTCGGGACAACTCCGACGACTTCATCTGCGAGGCGGTCGACGCCACCGGAGTGGATATCGTCCAGGTCCACGGGGTGCTCACCGACGAGCTTCTGGGCCTGCTGAGGTCGAGAGGGGTCGCCGTGCTCAAAGCCCTCTCGCTCGGTAACGAAGAGTTCTACGACTTCGACGAGACCAAGGTTGACGCCGTGCTGGTGGACGGACCGACCCCGGGTAGCGGCGACGCACACTCGTGGGTCGAGGTGCAGGCGCGTCGCTTCGGCGTGCCGATTGTCGCCGCGGGAGGTCTCACTCCCTCGAACGTCGAGTCGGTCATCTCGAGCGTTCATCCCTGGGGGGTCGACGTCTCAACGGGTGTCGAGTCATCTCCCGGCGTGAAGGATCTCGCGCTGGTTGGTAGTTTCGTTGACCTGGCCCACCATGCTTTTTCGCAGCGAGAGGAATGAAGTGAGCGATTCGCAAACCTTTATGTCGGCACCCGACGAACGAGGGCATTTCGGTGATTTCGGAGGGCGTTTCGTACCCGAGGCCCTGATGCCGGCGTGTCTCGAACTGGAGACGGCCTTCATCGACGCGTGGAGGGACCCCAGCTTCACCAATGAGTATCGCCAGGTGCTGCGCGAGTTCGCCGGGCGACCCACGCCAGTCACGCCGCTCGACCGCCTGTCCGAGCAGCTGGGGATTCGGATCTTCGCCAAACGCGAAGACTTGGCCCACACGGGTTCGCACAAGATCAACAACGTGGTGGGACAGACGCTCCTCACCAAACGCATGGGCAAGAACCGAGTCATCGCCGAGACCGGCGCGGGACAGCACGGGGTCGCCACCGCCACTGCCTCGGCCCGTCTGGGCCTCGAGTGCACGGTCTACATGGGCGAGATCGACACCGAGCGTCAGGCGCTGAACGTGTTTCGCATGGAGTTACTGGGGGCGACCGTGGTACCCGTGACGTCGGGAAGCCGGACGTTGAAGGATGCGGTCAACGAGGCCATGCGCGAATGGGTAACGTGCGTCGAAGACACGCATTACTGCCTGGGCTCAGTGATGGGACCTCATCCATTCCCCTGGATGGTGCGAGAGATGCAGAGCATCATCGGCATCGAGGCCGCCCAGCAGTTGAAGGATCTGGGCGTCGACACCCCGGACATGGTCGTCGCGTGCGTCGGCGGGGGATCGAACGCCGCCGGGGTGTTCGCGGGCTTCGCCAACGCCCCGACGCGGCTGGTCGGCATCGAGGCCGCCGGGGGCAGCGCGGTCGGAAAGGGCTCTCCGGGAGTCCTGCACGGCATGAAATCGCTGCTCATGCAGGACGAGTTCGGCCAGATCGAAGAGGCGCATTCGATCTCCGCCGGCCTCGACTACCCGGGCATCGGTCCCGAACATGCCTACCTCGCCCAGAGCGGGCGCGCCGAGTACTTCGCCATTGGCGACAGCGACGTCATAAACGCCCTGCAGGTCCTGAGCCTGAGTGAAGGGATCATTCCCGCCCTCGAGACCGCGCACGCGGTGGCCTGGTTGTTGCAGGAGGCGGGCAAAGAGATCCCGCTGGGAGCCACCGTGCTATTGAACCTGTCGGGAAGAGGCGACAAGGACGTCGCCCAGGTCCGAGAGATCCTGCGAGGCCAACGATGAAGTCCCTCGAGACGCACCTGCGCGCCCTGCGCGCCACCGGCCGCAAAGCCCTCGTGCCCTACTTCGTCGCCGGGCTGACGCCTGATTGGATCCAGCACGTCGAAGCCGCCGCCCACGCGGGGGCGGACGCGGTTGAGATCGGGATCCCGTTCTCTGATCCCATGATGGACGGGGTCGTCATCCAGGAGGCGGTGTTGCGGGCGCTCGAAGCGGGGACGACGCTCGACAGCCTGTGCGCGCAACTCGCAACGCTTTCGACGTCGGTACCGCTGATCGCGATGACCTACTACAACATCTTCCACCACTACGGCCTCGAGCGCTCAGCGGGCAAACTTCAGTCCAGCGGCGTGTTGGGAGCCATCGTCCCCGACCTTCCCCCCGAGGAGGCGAGCGACTGGATGAAGGCGAGCACGTCCCACGACATCGCCAACATCTTCCTGGTGGCACCGTCGACGCCCCCGCAACGACTCGGTCGATTGGCGAGGCTCAGCGAAGGCTTCTGCTACGCCTCGGCGCGGATGGCGGTGACGGGGAAGTCATCGGAATCGGGCGAAGGCCGTCGGGTCGTCGAGAGCATTCGCGCGGTGTCGGACATCCCCACCTACATCGGGATTGGCATCTCAACACCTGATCAAGCGCGTGAAGCTTCCGAGGTCAGCGACGGCGTAATCGTCGGATCGGCGTTGGTCCAGGTGATTCTGAACGGCGGTGGCGCCGATGAGGTGGAGAACTTCGTCGCTTCTTTTCGCCGATCGATTGACTAAAACCTCATCGCCATGAGGTAACTTTCCGCTACTTTCTTAGATGTCTCTTATGTTCCGGCGTAAGAAGTGAGGAAAACACTGCCTTTTCTCATTCCACTCTTGTGATTGGTTTCACAATTACCCGATAATCCCTCACAACAAGGTTTCTGTGGTGTTAAATCATAAATGAGTCGTCAACCCGACGTCTCGAAGTAATCCAACTTTTGGGGGGTTTTAAATGTCTGATCAGAAAGTTGCAGATCCAGGTCCGCTAGGACTTGCCGGATTTGCCATGACCACGTTCTGCCTGAGTACACACAACGCGAACTTGTGGGCCGGTGCCGGAGTCTTAGCTGCTCTGTCCCTGGCGCTGATTTATGGCGGCGCTGTGCAGATTGTCGCCGGAATCTGGGAGTTTGCCCGAAAGAACACCTTTGGGGCGACAGCATTCTGTTCGTACGGCGCGTTCTGGATTGGCCTCTACCTGCTGTTGAACGTACAGAATGGTGGGGGAACAGCCGACGCGGTGGGGATCTACCTGCTGGCGTGGACGATCTTCACGTTGTACATGACCGTGGCAGCAGCCAAGATCAACGTGGCCTTGTTGTCGGTGTTCGTTGTGCTTACAATCACCTTCATTTTCCTGACGATTGGCGCCTGGGGCGCCGGTCACGCGGACATGACCAAGATCGGTGGCTGGACCGGACTCCTGACGGCCGCGCTGGCCTGGTACACCTCGGCAGCTGGGGTCATTAACGAAACCCACGGCAAGGTGGTACTCCCGGTCGGTCCACTCAGCTAATGTCTGAGTCACTGGTGTCTTGACACCGGACCCAACCGCCAACAGCGCCCCTGCCCTACGGCAGGGGCGCTGTTGGCATTTGTGGGCCACCGCAAAGTGCTTCCCCAGAAACTGAAGTGGAAGTGGATATCGCGAAATTGAATCTGCGCGTAAGAACACCTTTGGTGCCCTGACGTGCACATCGTAGGGAGCGTCCTGGATTGGTTGGGACATTCTCTTGAAGATTCCAACCATTGCGCCGAAGACGAACTTTGTCGCCATCCACTGGTTCGCGTGGACGATCTTCACGCTGCAGATGACAGTTGCCGCTCTCAAGACGTCATCGGCGCCTATCTCCGTCCTTGTTGCTTTCGTTGTCACCTTCATCTTGTTGACAATCAGTAACCAGATGCAGGCCACTCGGTCATGGTCAAGGCCGGTGGTTGGTTTGGAATTTTGACGACGGTGTTGGCCTAGTACGCCTCGGCGGCCGGTGTCATCAACGAAGCCCACAGCACGATTGTTCTACCCGTTGGCCCACGCAGCTAACGCACGTACTGCTGGCGGCCTGATCGTTACGCGTGCACACCAGTAGCGCCCGTGTCACTTGGCCCGGGCCCTACCGATGTGCGGGGGCGCAGACGTTTCGCGATCACTGATCAGACGGAACAGTAACTTGGCGCTGCTTTCTCGAAGATGCACGGATAGTTCAAATAGAGAGTTGACGCTCGTCGCCCGCTCGTGATGCGCGGGATGCACAGCGTGACACTCGTGCCGCAGCGATGATTACTCGACACTCGCCAGCGTTCGGTCGACCGCGTGCGCCTGCGGACGAACCTCACGAAGTCTCGACTCGTGTCACGACGGCATCTTGAGCATGCCACCATCACCGGCTTCGAGATCGCCGACGGCTCATCGGTGTCGACTAACCACCTGCTTTGGCGGGTGGTGGCGCTAAGTCGTTATGCCGTGCTATAACCAATGCGGGTTGCTGTAACAGTGCGGTTGCCTGTTGCGGGTGGAAGAGCGGGCACGCGCTTCGCCCTGAAAGAGGGGGGAAGTATGCCAACGAAAAGTGAGAAAGAGGCTGTGGAGTTCGAATCCGATCAGGCCTCGGAGGCTCAGATTGCCGTGCACTGGCGCGAGGAGGGTTATTACTTCCCTTCGGCGAAGTTCATCGGTCAGGCGAATGCTTCCGATCCGGACATCTTCGAGCGTTTTAGCGAAGAGAACTTCCCCGAATGCTTCAAGGAGTACGCGGACCTTCTCTCTTGGGATACCTACTGGCACACCACCCTGGACTCGAGCAATGCGCCATTTTGGAAGTGGTTCGTGGGCGGCCGGCTCAATGCCTCCTACAACTGCGTCGACCGTCATCTGGCCACCGATCGGAACAAGGCAGCGATCATCTGGGTCCCCGAACCCGAGGACGCCGACACGCAGGTCATCACCTATCAGGAACTGTACGAGCGAGTCAACGAGTTCGCTGCACTGCTTCGCGGATTCTGCGGATCAAAGACCGGAGAGGTGGTGACGTTCCACATGCCGATGGTGCCGGAACTGCCGGTGGCGATGCTCGCATGTGCGCGTCTCGGCGTCATCCATTCGCAAGTGTTCGGTGGGTTCTCCGGTGCCGCGTGTGGAGGCCGCATCGCTGACTCGCAGAGCAAGATCCTCGTAACGATGGACGGCTACTACCGCAACGGCGAGTTGCAAGATCACAAGGCCAAGGCCGATGAGGCGGTCGCGAGGGCCCTCGAAGACGGTGTTGTGGTCGAGAAGGTGCTGGTGTTCCGCAGGAATCCCGGCCAGTACGCCTCGAAAAGCCCGATGGTCCCCGGACGGGACTTCTTCGTCGATGAGATCATGCCGGACTTCAAGGGGAAACTGGTTGAGCCGGTATCGATGCCCGCCGAGGCGCCACTGTTCATCATGTACTCGAGCGGCACGACGGGCAAGCCCAAGGGCTGCCAGCACAGTACGGGTGGCTACCTCTCCTACGTGGCTGGCACGTCGAAGTACTACCAGGACATCCACCCGGAGGACACGTACTGGTGCGCCGCCGACATCGGCTGGATCACCGGTCACTCGTACATCGTGTACGGGCCGTTAGCGCTCGGTACGACCACCGTCATTTACGAGGGTGTGCCCACGTATCCCGATGCCGGTCGGCCGTGGCGAATCGCCGAGCGGCTGGGGGTGACAACCTTCCACACGGCACCCACGACAATCCGTACGCTGCGTAAACTCGGCCCGAACGAGCCGGCGAAGTACAACTACCACTTCAAGCACATGACGACCGTGGGTGAGCCGATTGAGCCGGACGTCTGGCGTTGGTACCACGAGGTCGTTGGCAAAGGCGAAGCGGTCGTCGTCGACACCTGGTGGCAGACCGAGAACGGTGGGTTCTTGGGGAGTACGATGCCCGCACTTCACCCAATGAAGCCAGGCAGTTGCGGCCCGGCGGTTCTCGGAATCTTCCCGAAGATTCTGGACGAGAACGGCGCCGAAGTAAAGGCCGGCAGCGGCCACGCCGGCAACATCTGTATCCGCAACCCCTGGCCGGGCATCTTTCAGACTATTTGGGGAGACCCTGACCGGTTCGTGAAGACGTACTACGAGAAGTACTGTCAGGACAAGGACAGCACGGACTGGCACGACTGGCCGTATTTCGCCAATGACGGTGCGATGCAGGCCGCCGACGGATACTACCGAATCCTTGGCCGAGTGGACGACGTGATCAACGTGTCCGGACACCGTCTCGGCACGAAGGAGCTCGAGTCGGCGGCCATCATGGTCCCCGAGATTGCGGAGGCCGCCGCCGTCCCGGTGGTCGACGAGGTGCGCGGCCGTGCGGTAGAGATGTACGTCGCGCTGAAGCCAGGGATCAATCCGAGCAAAGAGATCGAGGACAAAGTGTCGCTCATGATTGAGACCGAGATCGGCAAGATCGCGCGCCCTAAGAACGTCTGGATTGTGGGAGACATGCCCAAGACCCGTTCAGGGAAGATCATGCGTCGGGTCATCGCGGCGATCTCAAACTTCACCGATATCGGTGATATCACGACTCTGGCAAATCCCGACGTGGTCGACGATATCCGTCACTACGTCCAGAGCGAGAAGGTCGCGAGCGGAGACGAACCGCGCGAGCTAAGCGCAGAGGAGTTGGAGACGATCCGGTCTTTCGGCCACGCAGAGTAGGCAATACTTTTGCATCGTGTCCACTTGATTTGCGGCGAACACGATGCAAAAGTATTGAGTTACCCTTCCCTCCACCGTTTTGATTGAGACACGGGCAACCGACTCTTGTCGCCGTGTCAATGGGCCCGACCGTCGTCAATATGGTCTCTGGCTTGATGGACACTCACTTCGACAGCGACGGGCAGAAGCGGTCACGACCCCCCGGCCATCGCGGTCGGGGGGTCGTGGTTTACGAGTCGAAGCCGAGGCCGAAGAAGTCGAGCGTCTTGAGCCAGAGGTTTCGTCGGCCCTCGTGGCGGTCCGCGCTCCTCAGCGCGGCTTGCGTCATTCGGATGAAGATCCATCGGAAGGGCTCGGGGGGAAAGGGGAGAGGCTTCTTCTGGACCATCGTGAGTTGGGTGCGCTCGGTGTCGAAATCGTCGAGGAGGTCCAACATCGTCGCGGCCCCGAATCTGGTCGACGCCACGCCGAGGCCGGTGAAGCCGAGGACGTAGGCCACCTTTCCATGATGCGCGGTCCCCCAAAAGGGCGAGAAGCGCGTGCAGGTGTCGATGGCGCCGCCCCACGCGTGAGTGAACTTGATTCCGGCGAGCTGCGGAAACGTCTTCAAGAAGTGGGCGGCGAGGGTGGCGTAGGTCTCGGCGTTGAACTCGTAGTTGCGCTGCACCTTGCCCCGGAAGTTGTAGATGGCGTCGTAGCCGCCCCAGAGGATGCAGTGATCCTGGGTGAGGCGGTAGTAGTGGAACTGGTTCCCGGAGTCGGCGACGCCTTCGCGGCCCGACCATCCGATGCTCTCGAGCTGCTCGGGCGTGAGCGGTTCGGTGACGATCTGGTAGTCGAACACCGGCACCACGTACTTGCGGGCCTTTCGCACGAGCGACGGGAACACGTTGGTCGCGAGAGCCACGCGCCCGGCCGTCACGACCCCGTAGGGGGTGTGGACCCGAACCGCGTCGTCGACGTCCTCCAGCCACTCGGCCTTGGAGTTCTCGAAAATCTTGACGCCGAGCGACAGGCACGCCTTCTCGAGGCCCCACACGAGTCGCGCCGGGTCGACGAGCGCGGTGCCGTCGCTGTCGTAGAGGGCGCCTTGGTAGATCGGCGAGTGGATGCGCGCCTGCACCTGCTCGCGGTCGAGGACCACGACGTTGTCGCCCATCTCGTTTCGAAGCCGCGCCTCCGTGTTCATCTCCTTGAACTGCCAGGCAGCCACTGCCACGCGGAGCTCACCGGTGCGTTCCCAGTCACACTCGATGTTGTAGCGGCGGATGGTCTCTTCGATCTCGTTCAGGTTCTCGCGGCCCAGGCGTTCGATCACGGGCATCTCGCTCGCGAACCGATTCATGCCGTTTCCGAAGCCGTGGGTGAGCGACGCCGAGCAGAACCCGCCGTTGCGTCCAGAAGCCCCGGCGCCGGTCTCGTACTGCTCGACAACCACGACTTCTCGGTCCGGGTCACGCTCCTTGGCCAGCAGGGCGGTCCAGAGACCCGTGTAGCCGGCTCCCACGACACAGAGGTCGGCACCGATGTCACCGATGAGAGCGGAGTGCGACGCCGGCTCCAAGGGGTCCGAATCGAGCCACCACAACTCGGGTTGCAGTTCGGCGAGGTGGCGTAAGACGAAGGGATCCTTCTTCTCCATACTGTGTCCAACCAACGGCTGGAATCACCCTCTCTAGGCTTTTCACTTTCGCGTCGCTCAGTACGCGAACGCCGGTTCTCACGCCGGCCTCTTAGGTTGAATTGTACCCACCAACCCCTCGGGATTGACGATTATGGGCGAATGGTCCTAGCCCGCTCGAACTGTGGAGGCCACGCGATGACCTCGCCGAGTCTTTCGGCGGCGTTCAACGCCCAACGGGGATTGCGAAGCATGGCCCGAGCGAGCATCGTCGCGTCGGCCTGACCGTTCGCAATGATCTCCTCAGCCTGTTCGGGTTCGGTGATCAGTCCAACGGCGCTCGTGGGGATCTGGGCCCCCGAGCGGATCTTCTGGGCGAAGTCGACCTGATAGCCGGGAACCAGGGGAATCCTCACGCCGTGAACGTTCCCTCCCGACGAGACGTCGATCAGGTCGACGCCCTTGGACTTCAGGCGCCGAGACAGCTCTATCGACTGGTCGATGTTCCATCCGCCCTCGACGTAGTCCGTCGCCGAAATACGGACAAAGAGCGGTGTCGTCGAGGGAATGACGTCGCGCACGGACTCGGCGACATTCAACAAGAGGCGGATTCGGTTCTCGAAGGGTCCTCCGAACGCGTCGGTCCGCTCGTTCGACAGGGGCGAGAGGAACTGGTGCAGGAGATAGCCGTGCGCCGCGTGGAGCTCGATGACGTCGAATCCCGCCTCAACCGCACGCCGGGCGGCGTGCGTGAACGAGGACGTCAACTCGACGATCTCGTCAGGGCTCAGTTCGCGAGGAACCGGATAGCCCTCGAATGCGAGAGGGCTCGGAGCAACCGCGACCCATCCGCCTTCCTCCACGCTCGCCATCAGATGATCGTCCCAGGGAGTCATGGTCGAGGCCTTGCGGCCGGCGTGCGCGAGTTGAATGCCGATCTTCGTGCCTTGGGTGTGGACGAAGTCCGTCACCGTCTTCCACGCGATGGTCTGCTCGTCGTTCCAGAGCCCGGGACAGTGAATTGAGATCCGGCCCTCGGGCGTGACCGCGGAGGCCTCGGCCATGACCAGACCTGCTCCGCCGGTGGCGAATGAACCCAGATGAACGAGATGCCACTGGCCAACGACCCCATCGTTGGCCGAGTACTGGCACATGGGGCTGACCCAGGCTCGATTCGTGAAGGTCGTTCCGCGAAGCGTAAGAGAGCTGAAGAGACTGGACAAGGGGATTCCTTCACTACGGGCGGCAGGACTCCAAATTAGCGGCATAGTCGACCGACCCTGCGCGCCGGCATCACCGACGCTGGGCCGAAGGGGATCACGGCGTCCTAGAACTGGGGAACTGCCAAAAGCGAAATGCGCTAATCGGAGGAGAACCATGCGACTCGCGAATCTGAACGGAAGAGCCACGCTCGTCACCGACGAAGGTCTCATCGACGTGGAGAAGGCTTCCCAGGGACGCTTCACGAGCAATACCGATGAGCTCGTCGCGCAGCTGGAAGAGCTCGCCAGCTGGGTGGACGAAACGTCCCCAGAGGTCACCGATTTGACGACGCCAGCCGTACTGGCGCGTGATCCGGGCCTCGGGCCCGTGATCAGCCAACCGCGACAGGTCTTCGCGATTGGACTCAACGACCGCACCCACGCCCACGAGATGGGCCTCTCGAACCCCACCAAACCAGTGGTGTTCACGAAGTTCTCATCATCGGTCGCCGGAGCAGACGCGACGTTCCTGATCCCATCGCCGATGACCGACTGGGAGTACGAACTCGTCGTGGTGATTGGCAAGAGAGGACGCAACGTCGACGTCGATGAGGCGCTCGGGTACGTCGCGGGGTACTGCGTAGGCCAGGATCTCAGCGACCGTGCGTTGCAGATGCTCGGCACTCCCGCGCAGTTCTCCTTGGGAAAGTCCTACGAGAATTTCGCGCCGATCGGTCCATGGCTCACCACCACCGACGAGATCACCGACCCAAACGCGCTGGAGATCACCTGCAGCGTGAACGGTATGCTTCTCAGGACTCCAACACCAGCGACATGGTGTTCAGCGTCCGTGAACTGGTTTCCTACGTTTCGTCCGCGTGCGAGATTCGACCCGGCGACATCATGCTCACCGGCAGTCCACACGGCGTCGGGCAAGGTCAAGAGCCGCCAGTCTTCTTGAAGCCCGGTGATGTGATCGAGACCGCCATCGAGGGTCTCGGGTCGCTTCGAAACACTGGTCGAACTAGGTAGACGTCGAGGCCCACATTCACTTCGCAGCCCCGAAATCCTTGCGGAGTACCCTTAGCGGCTCATGTCTCCGTGTGCGCACGAGACCGAAGGCCCCGAGTGACATTGTCCTCTAGCCTGCGAATACGGTGTCGAGGAATAATGCAAGTAATTCGGTGGTTTTTATCGAGTGGAGCGTGACATGGAATTAGTACGATGGTT
This sequence comes from Acidimicrobiaceae bacterium, assembly GCA_003132205.1. Classification (GTDB taxonomy): domain Bacteria; phylum Actinomycetota; class Acidimicrobiia; order Acidimicrobiales; family RAAP-2; genus RAAP-2. Next base: position 58,803 of record PKWY01000046.1, on the reverse strand, counting down.
CGAGAATATTCGTCTCTCCGACGAGAAGCTGGTTGGTGGGAAGGGCGCGAATCTTGGTGAGTTGGCGGTCGCCAAACTTCCGGTTCCTCCGGGATTTGTCGTCACGTCCGATGCGTATCGCTACGCGCTGCAGCGTGCCGGCATCGATGCGCCGCTCGCCGCTCTCTTCGCGGGTGCGAGTGCCGACAGCACCGCGGACTTGAAGAAGGTATCCGATCAGGCCCGGGGACTCATCAACTCCATTACGTTGCCCGACGACCTCGCAGGCGCGATCCTCGAGGCGTTCCATAAGTTGGGTCCAGATATTCGGGTCGCGGTTCGTTCCTCGGGCACCGGAGAGGACGCCGGTGACACTTCCTTCGCTGGCATGAACGCGACGTTCACCAACGTCGCCGGGGATGAGGAGCTGCTCACCAAGGTCGTCGAATGCTGGGCATCGCTCTATGGTTCGAGAGTCATTTCGTACCGCCTCACCCGTGCGATCAACGACGTCCCTGCGATGGGCGTCATCGTGCAGGAGATGATCCCCTCGGAGCGCGCGGGGGTCATGTTCACCGCTGACCCGTCAACGGGTGACACGAGTCGGATCGTCATCGACGCGGCCTTCGGACAGGGCGAGGTCGTGGTGAGTGGGGAAGTCGAATGCGACACGTACGTCATCGCCAAGTCGGGACCGGCCCTCCTCCAGGTGCGCGTCGGCAATAAGAGTTTCAAGTTGGTAAGAGGACCGGACGGCAAGGACCTCCACGTGGACCTGAGCCCCGAGGAGGGCTCGCGCCGGGTGCTGAGCGACGAAGAGGCGGTTGACCTGGCTCGTATGGGCCTCGCGACCGAGGCACACTACGGATCGCCGCAGGATACCGAATGGGCGATCGCGGATGGTCATCACTACATCGTCCAGTCACGTCCGATCACCACGCTCGCCGCGGTGGCGAAGAGCGAAACCCCGTCGGTGGCGCTGAAACCCCTGCTGCAGGGTCTCGCGGCGTCGTCCGGACGGGCGACCGGGTACGTTCGGGTGCTGGATTCGCCCGACCAAGGAGATGAACTGCTCGCCGGAGAGATACTCGTGGCCCGCATGACGAGCCCGGACTGGGTGCCGACAATGCGTCGAGCCGGCGCGCTCGTGACCGATGGTGGCGGCACGACCTGCCACGCCGCCATCGTGTCGCGCGAGTTGGGCGTTCCTTGCGTGGTGGGCGCTCGCACGGCGACGACGGTGCTGCGAACCGGAGAGCTCGTGACCGTCGACGGCGGCGAGGGCGCGGTGTACGCGGGATCGGTTGATCTGAACGCAGCACCCACGAAGGAGACGACGACAACCGTGCAGGTGAGGAGCGATGCAGGCCGGAGCGAAGCCGAGCACGGCGCCCTGCCCCTGGCGACACGCCTGTACGTCAACCTGGCGTTCGCCGAACACGCCGAAGAGACTGCCGCACTCGACGTCGACGGGGTGGGGCTGCTTCGCGCGGAGTTCATGGTGACCGACGCGCTCGGCGGGGTTCACCCCAAGCTGCTGATCGAACGTGGGGAGCAGAAGGTTTTCATCGACAAGATGGCGTCGTCGCTGCTTCGAATCACGAAGGCGTTTGGTGCTCGCCCCGTCATCTATCGCAGCATCGACTTTCGAACCAATGAGTTCTCGAACCTCGAAGGAGGCTCCAAGTTCGAGCCGGCCGAGGAGAACCCGATGATCGGCTACCGAGGTTGCTACCGATACGTTCGTGACCCAGAAGTATTCCGGCTCGAGCTCGCGGTGCTCGAGAAGGTGCTGGAGCAGAGTTCCAATCTCACGTTGATGATTCCGTTCGTCAGAACCAAGTGGGAGTTGCAGGCGTGCTTGGACCTCGTGCACGACAGCCCCGTCGGCGGAGAGTTGCCGGTCTGGGTGATGGCGGAGGTTCCCTCGGTGGCGTACCGGATTCCCGAGTACGCCGAGATGGGCATCAAGGGTGTGTCGATCGGCAGCAACGACCTGACCCAACTGACGCTCGGTGTCGACCGCGACTCCGAGACCTGCTCGGATCTGTTCGATGAATCCGACGCCGCAGTCCTCGACGCGATTGAGAGGATCATCACCCAAAGCCATCGTGCCGGCATCACGTCATCGCTGTGTGGGCAGGCTCCATCCAATCACCCGGACTTCGCCGAGCATCTCGTCCGCTACGGCATCACCTCAATCTCGGTGAACCCCGATGCGGTCGACGCGGCGCGGCGGGCGATCGAGCGCGCGGAGTGGCGTCTGATGCTCGAGGCGGCTGACCCGGAGCATCGTCACCAGATCGAGGCAGCACGAAAGTAGTGGAGTTGTTCTCGCAAAGCAACTTCACGCTCCGACCAAGGCGCACTGCCCGAGGAGGCAACGAATCGAACGCGCCGTCCTCACCCATGGCGTGCGAGCAAAATGATGCCGCTACCTATACTTGGCTTCATCGGGAGCGTCTCTGCATCGCGGCTTGGTTGCGTCACTTTCCCAGTTACGCGACGGTGCGCGTCCACGCATATTTCCAACGAAGAGAAAGCAGTGTAAAGCAATGCAGATAGTCACCGAGGCCGAGCTTGCTCGCCACCTGACGGCCCTTCCGGGACCGGAGCCGCGGGTTGTGGTGTCGGGAAACTACGCCACGCCATGGGAGTTAGTGCGCATCCTTGATGCAACGCTGCCGCGGTGCAGGGCCTTCGTGATGAACCCGCAAGCGGGGTGGCCGGTTCGCGAAGGATTCCTCACCGAGTCACCCTTCGTCGGCCCTGGTGTGCGACAGGATCCCTTTCTCGACTATCTACCCATGCGCCTGTCACTGGTGCCACGGCTCTTCGCCCTCAACCGGCCCCCGGACGCCGTCCTGCTCCACACCTCGACGCCCCGCGCTGGAAGAGTCTCGCTCGGCATCGAGGTCAACATTCTGCCAGCCGCGATTGAAGAGGTACGTCGACGCGGCGGACTCGTCATCGCCCAGATAAACCCCAACATGCCCTACACACGAGGAGACGGTGAAGTGAGCGTCGACATCGTTGACTACGCCATCGAAGTCGATCAGCGACTTCCTTCACCGAATGACCGCCCGGCCGATGACGCAGCTCAGGCAATCGGCGCGCACGTGGCATCGCTGGCCAGAGACCACGGCACGCTGCAAATGGGCATCGGCCAGCTTCCCGATGCCGCCTTGTCGCACATGAACGGACTGAGAAGCATGGGGGTCTGGTCAGAACTTGTGAGCGATGGCGTGATGCGCCTGGAACGCGCGGGAGTCCTTGATCGCTCGCGCCTCATTGTCGCGACGTTCCTTTTCGGAACCCCGGAGCTCTACGAGTGGGCCAATGACAACTCGCGGCTCTCGATGCGGCGCACTGAGACCGTCAACGATCCGGCGAGAATCGCCGAACACCCTTCGATGCTGTCGATCAATACGGCGATTCAAGTCGACCTCTACGCGCAGGCCAACGCTAGTTACGTGCGAGGCAGGATCTACTCGGGTTACGGCGGACAGCCGGACTTCGTGAGCGGAGCGCTCCACTCGGCAGACGGCCAATCGGTGCTGGCGCTTCGCTCCTGGCACGACAAGAGTGAGACCTCCAACATCCTGCCGATCCTGCACGATCCGATCTGTTCGTTCCAGCACTCGGTGGTCGTCACCGAGCAGGGACTGGCGCCGCTCTTTGGCCGCAGCCAGCACGCGCAGGCACGGCTCTTGATCGATCAGACTGCTCATCCCAAGGCTCGGGCGCAGCTGCGCGAGGCCGCAACGGAACTCGGTCTCCTAAGAGCGAGTGACACGAACTGAACACCAGTCCGATCGGTCGCAACTCGTCGACCAGCTACTGAACTCATCAATCTCGAAGCGTTCGCATCGGGCTCTAAACCCTTTGGTCCCTTGACGATGCGCTCCGATGATCCGTAGCGCACCCGAGTGTCCTTGACACTGAAAGTCCGCCTTGTTAGTATTCTCCATAATTACTAGTGAATAACTAGCAAATAACCAGGAGAGATCTAACAATGAAGTCCCATTCCCGAAATTGGTTCAATTTACTGGCGATTGGTGTCACTGGAGCCATTTCGTGCATGGCGTTCGTGCTTCCAGCCAGCGCCACCACCACCAACGTGAACGTTGTTGGCTACTCAATCGTCGGTCCGGCGTTCAAGGCGCTCGAGGCGGCTTTCCAAGCAGCTCCAGCGGGGCAGGGCGTGACGTTCACGAACTCGTTCGGCGCGTCTGACACCGAGACGAGCAACGTCGCGAACGGACAAGCCGCCGACATCGTCAACCTCTCGTACGAACCCAACGTATCGACGCTCGTGAGCGACAACCTCGTGCCGGGCAACTGGAAGAGTCAGGAGAAGTCGATCGCCGGCGTCAACACCTCATTGACCGGCAAGAAGCAGCAGACGACCTACAACGAGCCCGGCATCGTCACGAACTCAACCGTCGTCATCGTGGTTCGAAAGGGAAATTCACTCGGGATTCGCGGATGGAAGGACATCATTCGACCCGGTGCGGAGATAATCACTCCCAACCCCGCCACATCCGGCAGCGCCAAGTGGAACCTCCTGGCCGGCTACGCGGGATGGCTCACGCAGAAGCACACTCCGGTGCAGGCCCAGAACTACCTGAAGTCGCTGCTCTCGCACACGATTGCCCAGCCAACGAGCGGTTCGTCGGCCCTCGCCACATTCCTGACGGGCGAAGGCAACGTGTTGCTCGCGTACGAGGATGATGCCCAGGCTGCCGTTGCAGCCGGGGACCCCGTGCAGATTGTTGTTCCGGCTCAGACGCTGCTGATCCAGAACCCGATCGCCCTCACCAACACCGGGATCAACAACACCTCCGCCACCGCTTTCTACAAGTTCCTGTTCTCGCGTACCGGTCAGGGCATATTCGCGAACCTCGGTTACCGCAGCGTGCTGACGTCGGTGTGGAACCTGACGAAGGGGGACTTCGCGTCGTTCACGGCACCCACCAAGTTGCTGACGATCACGAACCTGAACAAGAACGGCTGGTCCGGTACGGATCCGGAGTTCTTCGGATCGACCGTGAAGTTCCCGAAGAATGACTCCAACCACCCGAATGCTGGAATAGTTACCTACCTGGAGCAATTTGCCGGTCAATCTATTGGATAACCAATCGGTGGCAACAACCGAGGGGCCGTCACTCAGGTGGCGGTCGCCTCGTGCTGCGCGAACGGTGGAAAAGTCGTCCGCCGCCGCGGCGAAGGGGCTGGTGCTGTTCTACATCAGTTTGATCGTCCTCATACCCCTCGCCGCGCTCCTGACGAACGCGTTCAACCACGGCTTGGGCTCTTTCTGGAACGCCGCCACGAGCACCGAATCGCTCGACGCGCTCCGTTTGACGGTGACCTGCTCGCTCCTCGCGGCGGCGTTCAACGCGCTCGCGGGGACCGCGACCGCGTTCGTGCTGGTGCGCGACCATTTTTGGGGCAAGTCCGCGCTCAACGCGATCATTGATCTCCCGTTCGCGCTGCCGACGGTGGTGGCTGGCGTGACGTTCTACACGCTCTACGGTCCGCACTCGCCGTTTCACGTGAACATAACAGGAAGCTGGATCGGCATCACGGTGGCCATCATGTTCGTCACGCTCCCGTTCAGCGTCCGAACGGTGCAGCCGGTCCTCGAATCGCTCTCTGGCGACGCTGAAGCGGCCGCGTCGACCCTGGGCGCCTCGTCGTTCTACGTCTTTCGAACCATCACCTTTCCCGCCATCCTGCCGGCCCTGCTGACCGGCACGGGCCTCGCCTTCGCCAGGGCGCTCGGGGAGTACGGCTCGGTGGTCTTCATCTCCAACAACCTGCCCTACCGTTCGGAAGTCGCCAGCTCCTACATCTACTCACTGGTGTCGTCTGGACAGGTGTCGAGCGCCGCGTCGGTTGCCCTGATCCTGCTCACGGGCGCGCTGCTGGTTCTCGTTGCGAGCAACGTCATCGCGCGCCGGCTTGCGAGGCGGCGCGGATGAAGAAGCAATCGCTGCTGCTACGAGTGCTTGTGCTGGCCTACGTCTCGGCGCTGCTCGGGATACCGCTCCTCTTCGTCTTCCAGCAGGCCTTCAGCCACGGCTGGTCCGAGCTCTGGACGGCGCTCCACGACCACGCCATGGTCCTCGCGATCCTCTTGACGGCGAAGGTCGTGGTGGTGGCGGTGCCGCTCAACATCTTCTTCGGAATCGGCGCTTCTCTCTGGATCGTACGCCGGCCTTCGCGGCTCAGCCACGTCCTCGACGTGCTCATCGACGTCCCCCTGGCCATATCACCAATCGTGGTTGGACTCATCCTCGAGCTCGCGTACGCGCAGAACGGCTGGTTCGGACCGGCCCTGGCGAAGTTGGGCTGGCGGGTCATGTTCTCGTTACCGGGCATCGTGATCGCCTCGATCTTCGTGTCGCTCCCATTGGTGTCGCGCCAGGTCATTCCCCTCCTTCGTGAGATCGGCGACCATCAAGAGCAGACCGCGGCGACCCTCGGGGCGAGTCCCATCAGGATCTTCTTCACGATTACGCTGCGATCCATTGCGTGGGCCGCCGCGTACGGGGTCACCCTGACCCTGGCCCGGGTGATCGGCGAGTACGGCGCGGTGCTCATCGTGTCGGGAAACATCGCGCTGCTGACCCAGACCCTCACCCTCAACATCGGGGCGAACTTCGACAACTTCAACAGTTACCAGGGTTTCGTGGGAGCTCTCCTGCTCGCCTTCGTGTCGGTCGCCGTGCTGCTCGTCATTGCGGTCGCCCGCCACCGCCTAGAAAGGAAACGCCATGACAGTTTCGCTTGATGGAGTATCCAAGTCCTTCGCCAAGTCCCTCGTGCTTGACGACATCACCGACGTCTTCGCCGACGGCGAGATGACCGCGCTACTCGGACCATCCGGTTCCGGGAAGTCGACGCTGTTGCGGATCATCGCGGGGCTCACGCCGCTCGACAGCGGTCGGGTTCGCCTGGGGGAGCGCGACGTGACCTCGTCGCCCGCGCGCGAGCGTCACATTGGTTTCTGCTTCCAGGACTACGCGCCGTTTCGCCACCTCTCGGTGTTCGCCAATGTCGCCTACGGCCTCAAGGTCCAGCGGGTCCCGCGCGCCCAACGCAAGGCCCGGGTCGAGGAGCTGCTCGGCCTGGTGCGCCTCGAGGATTTCGCCGACCGATACCCCCACCAGCTCTCCGGAGGACAGCGCCAGCGAATGGCCCTGGCCCGCGCGCTCGCCATCAAGCCCGAGATACTACTGCTCGACGAGCCGTTCGCGGCCCTCGACGCCCAGGTTCGGGGGGAGCTTCGAAGTTGGGTGCGCTCGCTGCAGAAGGAGTTGGGGATCACCACGGTACTGGTGACCCACGACCAGAGCGAGGCCATGGAGATCGCCGATCGGCTCGTGATCCTCAACGAGGGAAAGATCGAACAGACCGGAAAGCCCTCGTTCGTCTACGACCACCCCTCCACCGATTTCGTGGCCGGGTTCCTCGGCCCGATCACCACCCTCTGGGGGATCAGCTACCGTCCGCACGAACTCGAACTGTCCCTTGACGGCGATGAGGGCGAGAAGGCCACCGTCACCGACGTCATTCGCCTCGGCTTCGAGGTTCGAGTCGTCCTCACCAACCAGACGGGGGAGTCCTCGTGGGTGCAGTTGACCCACGATCAGGCCAAGGCGTTGAACCCGAGCCACGGTCAGCGTTACGTCGTTCGACCACGCTCGGCGAGAGGCCTGATCGAGCAGGGTCGAACGAAGCAAGCCCGGTCGTAGCCGCGAGAGCGGTTCTGTACTGGTCCTACTCTGCGCGCAGGATCGGCCTCAACGCCTCGAGTGCCGCGGGATTGTCGATCGTCGAAGGAACCGGTATCTCCACACCGTCGGCGATGGAGCGCATGTTCTTTCGCAGCACCTTGCCCGACCTCGTCTTCGGCAGTGCCGCGATGACGTTGACCTGACGCAGGCTCACGACCGCTCCCAACTGGTCGCGAACCCGCTGCACCAACTCCGCCGCGATCACCTCGTGGTCGCGGTCGACGCCGGCCTTGAGAACGACGAGGCCCCTCGGCACCTGTCCCTTCAGGCTGTCGACGACCCCAATGACCGCGCATTCAGCCACGTCGGGGTGCGACGCGAGGATCTCTTCCACCTCACCGGTGGAAAGTCGGTGCCCGGCCACGTTGATGACGTCGTCGACCCGGCCCATCACGAAGAGGTAACCGTCCTCGTCGAAGTGCCCGCCGTCACCCGTGAGGTAGTACCCGGGGGTATGGCTGAGATACGCCTCGAAGAACTTGTTCTCGTCGCCCCAGACCTCGGCCATGCAGCCCGGGGGCAGTGGAGTGCGCAGCATGATGAGTCCTTCCTTGCCAGGCTTCACCTCCTCGCCGGTCTCGTCGAAGATGTGCACGTCGAATCCCGGCACCGGAACGGTGGGGGATCCCGGCTTGGTCTGCATGGCATCGAGCCCCATATGGTTCGCGGCGATAGGCCAGCCCGTTTCGGTCTGCCACCAGTGGTCGATCACCGGCACGCCGAGCAGTTCGCTCGCCCACGAGTAGGTCTCGGGATCGAGGCGCTCCCCGGCGAGGAAGAGATACTTGAACTTTGACATGTCGTACTGGGCGAGAAGTTCCCCCTTCGGGTCCTCGCGCTTGATGGCGCGAAAGCCCGTCGGAGCCGTGAAGAGTGTCTTGACGCCGTACTCTGAGATCACCCGCCAGTAGGCGCCCGCGTCGGGGGTCCCGACTGGCTTTCCCTCGTAGAGAAGCGTCGTGCATCCGGCGAGGAGCGGCGCGTACACGATGTAGGAGTGCCCCACGACCCAACCGACGTCCGACGCGGCCCAGAAGACCTCGCCAGGGTGGGTGTCGTAGATGTGCGACATGCTCCAGTGCAGGGCGACCGCGTGGCCGCCGTTATCGCGCACCACCCCCTTCGGTCGACCCGTCGTGCCAGAGGTGTAGAGAATGTAGAGCGGATCGGTCGCAGCGACTGGAACGCACTCGGCCGGCGTCGAGCGGTCCATGGCTTCAGCCCAGTCGACGTCGCGGCCCGGCGTCATCGAGGCCCTTGCCTGGGGGCGCTGGAAGAGGATGCAGTGGGTTGGCTTATGGGTCGACTCATCGAGGGCAGCGTCGATCAGGGGCTTGTACTCGATGACACGGTTCACCTCGATGCCACACGATGCGGTGACCACCAGCTTGGGTTGAGCGTCCTCAATGCGCAGGGCCAGCTCGTGGGCGGCGAAGCCCCCGAAGACGACCGAGTGCACCGCACCCAGCCGAGCGCACGCCAGCATCGCGATCGCCGCTTCCGGAATCATCGGCATGTAAATGACCACGCGGTCGCCCTTCTCCACGCCCAGGCCCTTGAGCACGCCGGCGAAGTGGGCCACCTGGTCGAGGAGCTGGTGGTACGTGTACGTGGCCTTGCTGTCGGTGACGGGGCTGTCGTAGATGAGGGCGAGCCGGTCACCGAGGCCGTTCTCCACGTGACGGTCGAGGGCGTTGAAACAGGTGTTCATCAGCCCGTCGGAGAACCAGTGGTAGATCGGCGCCTCGCTGTCGTCGAGGATCACCGTGGGCTCGCGGTACCAGTCGATTCCCTTCGCCGCCTCGCCCCAGAAACCCTCGGGGTCGTTAATGCTCCGCTCCCAGACATCCTTATAAGCACCCATGGTTCCCCCAATGAATTTCGCCAACCTCGGCCACTGTACAGTCGAAAGTATGCCCGTAGGGATCCGATGTCAGGACGTGGGGGGTCAGGTATTTAGTCACAATTTTGGCGACGATCATCCGAGCGGACGCCGTTCGCCGCTCCTGCGGGGCGCTTCCGGCACGAAAATGAGCAGGGTCGACGCTTCGCGATGCTCGCCGTCGATGGACGGCGAGCGAGAAATGGTCGGGCTGGGGAGATTTGAACTCCCGATCTCTCGGCCCCCAGCCGAGCGCTCTAGACCAAACTAAGCCACAGCCCGCGAAAGATGAATCCTAGCCGGTCGGCTTGCTCAGTTCGCCTGACGATGCGCTCCATGCGACTGGTCGGGGTTGGTGAGCCACGCCCGCGCCTCGCAGAGGAACGCGATTGTCTCACCGGTCGCCTTGGCCCGCAGCGCCTCGAGGATCCGCTCGTCCAACGCTTCAATCAGTTCACTGGTCATCATCCTTGACACCTTCTCTCAGCCACCCGCGGCGGCCGTCACAATCTCCACGGAGTCTCCACTCAGCACTTTCGTGTTTGCCCATTCAGAGCGTCGCACAATCTCCCCGTTGTGGGCAACGGCTATGCCTCGTGGCTCGATCTCCAAGAGCCCGAGGAGTTCCTGCACGGACACCGCATCGAGCGCATGTTCGGCACCGTTCACGCGAATCACGACGCTCCTTCGACGAATTGAAGAGCGTGCTCGGCCGCGATGGGCGCGAGCGCCACTCCGTGACGGTAATAACCCGACGACCAGGCCCAACCGCGCGTGGCCAACACCTCGAAGAACGGCTCAAGGTCGGCGCTCGCGGGTCGAAGCCCCATCCGGGTGTCAAGCACGTTCGCCGTCTCGAGCTCGGGAACGATGTCGAGCGCGTCTCGAAGGAGACGCTGCAGCTCGCCGACTTCGAGGACGGCCTCGGCCCGCTCCTCGGCTGTCGCGCCGAGCACGCAGTAGCCCCCGGACCTGCTGACCATGTAGAAGGCCCGGCCCCGTACGAACGCGCGAACGATTGGCTGCGCGCTCCGGTCGATACCTTGGACGCGGACCGTGACACCGCGGATAGGCCTCACGACGTTGTCGCCGCTCGTCAGCGCGCCCTTCGGTAGACGATGTGCTCCGGTGGCGAGAATCCCGCGGTCGCCGCGAATTTCGTCGGTACCGGTCGATGCGACCACGTGTTCGGCGTCAGAGCCGATGCTCGTCACCTCTTCACGGATGATTCGCACACCCAGCAGCTCGAGCCCGTTCAGGAGCATTCGCACGACCTGGTCTGGGTTCACCCACGCGTCGTCGCCCATCAGGAGCCCTTCGCTGATTCGCGGCGAGACGCCTTCGAAGAGTTCCGGAGACTCCATCCTCGTGACGGCCTCCATCGGTGCGCGAAAATCACTCGCGACTTGGGCGAACTGTTCGATAAGGCGGCGATCACTCGCATCCCACCCGACAAACAACGTCCCAGTCTGGGCGATGGTCATCTCTTCACCGGTCATCGATCCGAGGGTGTGCGCTACGTCACGCCACGCCGCGAGCGCCCCCTTTTGAAGTTCGTAGTTCGACTGTTCGCCGGGCGCGATTTCCGCACTCGGCGCGACCATGCCGGCTGCGGCCCAGGTCGCGCCTTTCGCCGGTGCGGGGTCGAACAGGGTGACGTGGTGGTGGGCCTGGGCGAGTCGAAAAGCGCTCACCATGCCGATGATCCCACCGCCGACGACCAGTACATTCTTCTCTTGCGAACTCACCTCTCCAGCGTAGGGCCGAACGCGGCCCTACAGTTTTTCGTTATAGTTGTGGTGGGTCAGCGTTGCCCCGCTAGGTAACGCCATGATAGACACTCTTTCTCTTTACGACCCATCTTTTGAACACGACGCCTGCGGCGTTGGCATGGTGGCGAACCTGACCGCCAGTGCCACGCACGCCACGGTCGATGACGCACTCACAATTCTCGAGAATCTCGAGCATCGTGGCGCCACCGGCGCTGACCCCGACTCCGGCGATGGCGCGGGGTTACTGGTGCAGATGCCGGACTCCTTCGTGCGCGCGGTGTTCGCCGATGACGTTCCAGCGAAAGGGGAGTACGGCGTCGCCTTTTGGATGATTCCGAAGGACCTCGTCCTCGAGACGGTCAGGGAAGCGATCGACACGACTCTTGCTTCTGTTGGGCTGTGCTCCATTGGCTGGCGCGATGTGCCGGTTGATTCGTCGATCCTCGGGCCCACGTCAGCAGCGAGCGAGCCGCGTTTCGTCCAGCAGCTCATCGCGAAGAGCGATGCGATGGCGAACCTGGAGAGCGCCATGTTCAGCGCCCGCAAGGTGCTCGAGCACGAGCTCGATATCTACGCGTCGTCGTGCTCGCCCAACGTCCTCATCTACAAGGGGATGCTCTCGTCGCCCCAGCTTCGACTGTATTTCGACGATCTGCGCGACGAACGACTCACGTCGGCCATCGCAGTCGTGCACAGTCGCTTTTCCACGAACGTGCTGCCCCGATGGGACCTGGCCCAGCCCTTTCGCTACATCGCCCACAACGGCGAGATCAACACCGTTCGCGGCAATCGGAACTGGATGACCGCGCGTGAAACGACGCTCGAGAGCGACGCGCTCGCGCTGCCAATGAGCCAGTTGACTCCGATCATCACCGATGGAATGAGCGACTCGGCGAGTTTCGACGAGGTTGTCGAACTCCTGGTGCAGTCGGGACGATCGCTTCCTCACGCGGTCCTCATGATGATCCCCGAAGCGTGGGAGCGATCGACGGCGATGAGCGCCGAACGACGCGATTTCTACCGCTACCACGCGGCTCTGATGGAACCGTGGGACGGACCGGCTTCGGTGACGTTCTGCGACGGCAAAGTCGTTGGAGCGGTACTCGACCGCAACGGGCTTCGCCCGGCCCGTTACTGGGTCACGAAGGACCGCCGGGTCATCTTCGCGAGCGAAGTGGGCGTGCTGCCCATCGAGCCATCAAACATCGAACGAAAGGGCCGCCTCCAGCCGGGGCGGGTCTTCCTCGTCGACATCGAGCAGGGCCGTATCATCGATGACGATGAGTTGAAGGCCTCGCTCGCGACGCAGTCCCCCTACGGGGAGTGGCTCCGAGAGCAGCAGGTGTCGCTCGACGAGCTCGAGGCGCGTCCGATGCTCACGCCCAGCCACGCGTCGATCGTTCGCCAACAAAAGAACTTCGGCTACAGCGAGGAGGACCTGCGACTCATCATCCGACACATGGCACAGGTCGGCGAAGAACCCATTGGCTCGATGGGATCCGACGCGACGCTGCCGACACTCTCGAGAGAGCACCGTCCGCTCTTCGATTTCTTCACCCAGCTCTTCGCGCAAGTGACGAATCCGCCCCTCGACGCGATTCGTGAGGAGTTGGTCACGTCAACGCGGGTCGCCATTGGCGGCGAGGAGAACCTCCTCAGCGAAACTGCGCAGCACTGCCACCAGATTGTCCTGCCGTCGCCGGTGTTGAGCATCGAAGAGCTCGCGAAGATCCGCTACATCGAAGAGCACGAGGTCATCCGGGGGTTCAAGACCGTGGTCGTCGACGGCCTGTTCGACGCGAAGGGCCCTTCGAGCGACGCGGAGCGCCTCGCGAACGCGATCGATGACGTGACCAGTGAGGTCGTCGACCACGTGCGGGCGGGCGCCAACATCGTCATCCTGTCCGATCGCAACACCTCGAGCGAGCACGCGGCGATTCCGAGCCTCCTTCTCGCATCGGCCGTGCACCACCGCCTCGTCGATGAGCACCTTCGAACCAGCGCGGCGTTGATCATCGATGCCGGCGACGTGCGCGAGATCCATCACGTGGCCCTGCTGCTGGGCTTTGGCGCTTCGGCGGTATGCCCGTACCTCGCGTACGAGTCGATCGACGCCCTCGTCGAAGAGGGTGAACTCAACGATCTCACCGCAATGGAGGCCCGCTACCAGTTCGGCAAGGGCCTCAACAAGGGCATCGTGAAGACGATGTCCAAGATGGGCGTGAGCACGGTAGCGAGTTACGTGGGCTCCCAGCTCTTCGAAGCGGTCGGGATCTCCGAGGAGGTCCTTCGAAAGTACTTCCCGGGCTTCAGGTCGCGCATTGGCGGCATAACCCTCGAGCACATCGCGCGAAGCGTCCTCGCCCTGCACGCGAGTGCCTACGTCCCCGCGCGCGGCGAGCGGATCGAGATTCGCAACCGCGGCGAGTACCAGTGGCGCCGCGACGGAGAGCTCCACCTCTTCAACCCCCGCACGGTGCAGAAGCTGCAGCACGCGACACGCGAGAAGCGCTTCGACATCTTCAAGGAGTACACGAAGCTAGTGGATGACCAGTCGGCGGGAAGACTCACCCTTCGCGGGCTGTTCAACCTGATTCCGAGTCCGGCGCAGCTGCCCATTGACGAGGTCGAGAGCACGTCTTCGATCATCAAGCGTTTCTCGACCGGCGCCATGTCCTACGGCTCGATCTCCTCCGAAGCCCACACGACCCTCGCCATCGCCATGAACCGCATCGGAGGCAAATCCAACACCGGAGAGGGTGGGGAGGACGAGGACCGTTTCGACACCTCGGATCCGCGCAATAACAAGCGTTCTGCGATCAAGCAGGTCGCGTCGGGCCGGTTCGGCGTGACCAGCCGGTTCCTCGTGAACGCGGACGACATTCAGATCAAGATGGCCCAGGGCGCCAAACCCGGCGAAGGCGGACAGCTTCCCGGCTCCAAGGTCTACCCGTGGGTCGCCAAGACCCGCCACTCGACGCCCGGCGTCGGCCTCATCTCGCCGCCGCCACACCACGACATCTACTCGATCGAGGACTTGGCCCAGCTCATCTACGACCTGAAGAACGCGAACGACCAGGCGCGAATTCACGTGAAGCTCGTGAGCGAGCAGGGCGTCGGCACCATCGCCGCCGGCGTCGCCAAGGCCCACGCCGACGTCATCCTGATCTCGGGCCACGACGGCGGCACCGGGGCGGCGCCGCTGACGTCGTTGAAGCACGCGGGAACCCCGTGGGAGCTCGGGCTCGCCGAGGCCCACCAGACCCTCGCCGCGAACGGGCTACGCAGCCGCGTGGTGCTGCAAGTCGACGGCCAGCTGAAGACCGGCCGCGACGTCATCATCGCCGCCTTGCTCGGCGCGGAGGAATTCGGATTCGCCACGGCCCCGCTCGTGGTGTCGGGATGCGTCATGATGCGCGTCTGCCACCTCGACACCTGCCCGGTCGGCATCGCCACCCAGAATCCGAAGCTGCGCGAGCGCTTCACCGGCAAGCCAGAGTTCGTCGAGAACTTCTTCGAATTCATCGCCGAGGAGGTCCGCGAGTACCTGGCAATGCTGGGCGTCAGAACCCTGGACGAGCTCATCGGCGACGTTGCGCGCATCTCGGTCGACTCCCTCGGTGATCCGACCAATGACCTCGACCTGTCGGCGCTGCTCAAGCCGGTGCCCCTTGACCAGCGCCGCCAGAGCATGAAGCAGGAGCACGGGCTCGACGACGCCCTCGACTGGCGATTCATGGACGCGGCGCTGAGTGCCGCCGCCAAGAACGTCCCGGTCCGTCTCCAGAGCCCCATCCGAAACGTGAACCGCGCGGTGGGCACCCTCACGGGAAGTGCCATCACGCGGCTCCTCGGGGCCCGAACCCTTCCCGACGACCACATCCAGATCGATCTCGAAGGCTCGTCGGGCCAGAGCCTCGGCGCCTTCATTCCGAGCGGGCTCACCCTACGTCTGACGGGCGACACCAACGATTACGCCGGCAAGGGGCTCTCGGGTGGGCGCATCATCATCAAGCCCTCGCCTGACTCCACATTCGCGAGCGACGAGAACATCATCGCCGGCAACGTCATTGGCTACGGAGCGACCAGTGGCGAGATTTTCATCAGCGGCGTCGTGGGCGAACGTTGCGCGGTCAGAAACTCGGGCGCGACCATCATCGTCGAGGGCGCGGGCGACCACGCCGGCGAGTACATGACCGGTGGCGTCGTGGTGGTGCTCGGAAACGTCGGACGCAACCTGGCCGCCGGCATGTCCGGCGGTACGCTGTACCTTTACGACCCTGACCAGAAGGTTCACGACCACCTGAGCGCCGGTGTCTACGAGATCGACCCGCTCGAATACGACGACGACGAGCGGCTCGTGGCACTGCTCGAGCGGTACCGCGACGAAACCGGGTCAATGAAGGCCTCGAGCCTCCTGCAGAAGTGGCGCGAGGCCCGCATGGACTTCGTGCGCATCGAGACCTCCGAGTACCAGCGAGTGCGAGACGAGTTGCGCAATGGGTAAGCCCACCGGATTCCTCGAGTTCCCCCGCAAGGGACCTTCCTATCGCCCGGTTCCCGTACGGCTGCGCGACTGGCACGAAGTGTACGAGCCCCAGGACGACCAGGCGGTCGCCGAGCAGGGGGCGCGCTGCATGGACTGCGGCATTCCCTTCTGCATGCAGGGCTGTCCGCTCGGGAACCGGATCCCGGTCTTCAACGATCAGGTCTACCGGGCGAAGTGGCGACGGGCCGCCGAGCAGCTCTTCAGCACCAACAATTTCCCGGAGTTCACCGGCCGGCTCTGCCCGGCGCCGTGCGAGTCGTCCTGCGTGCTCGGCATCGCGAGCGACCCGGTGACCATTGAGCGCATCGAGTACGAAGTGGCCGAGCACGCCTTCGCCAACGGCTTCGACGTGGCGCAAGAAGCCACCCGAGAGACGGGCAAGCGCGTCGCGATCGTCGGATCGGGACCGGCCGGCCTCGCCGCCGCCGCCCAACTGCGCAGTGTCGGTCACGCCGTCACCGTCTACGAGCGCAGCGACGCGGTCGGCGGCCTCCTGCGCTACGGAATCCCAGAGTTCAAGCTGGAGAAGAGCATTCTCGATCGCCGCCTCGCCGTGATGCGCGAGTCCGGCATCAAGTTCCATACGAACGTCACCGTGGGAGCCGGGGGATCGCCGCTGGCTGACCTTCAACGCAACTTCGACGCGGTGCTGCTCGCCGTCGGATCGACCATCCCGCGGCTCATTGCGGTGCCGGGAGCTGATCTCGAGGGCGTCTATCCCGCCATGACCTACCTCGAGGCGGCCAATCGAGCCGTGCGCGACGGCGAGACCTCGCCGATCGACGCGGGCGGACGCCACGTCATCATCCTCGGTGGCGGCGACACCGGTGCCGACTGCCTCGGCACCGCCCATCGCCAGGGTGCCGCGTCGATCGTGCAGATCGAGATCATGGACCGCCCGCCCGACGAGCGCCCGAACGACCAGCCTTGGCCGACCATGGCCCGGCTCTTCAAGACCACATCCGCACACGAAGAGGGCGGCGAGCGCAGGTTCTCCACCGAGACCCTCGAGTTCGTTGGTCCGGACCGTCTTCGCGGGATCGTGCTCGAGGATCACTCGACCGCCGATACGTTTCGTGCTCCGGCGGACCTGGTCCTCATCGCCGCCGGCTTCGTCGGCCCCGAGCTGGAGGGGTTGGGGCTCGACGCACCGTCCTTTGTCAGCCAGAGGGCGACCCTGTTGGTTAGCGACGACTGGCGGGTCGAAGCCGTGCTGGGGTCGAGCCCCGTCTACGCCTGCGGCGACGCGGTGAGGGGCCAGAGCCTCATCGTCTGGGCCATCGCGGAGGGTCGCAGCGCCGCGGCGGCGATCGACGCGCACCTCTCGGGCGAAGCCTCGGTGCTTCCGGCACCGGTCGAACCCTACGGCCTCTCCTGGTAGCGCTTCAACGTCGCCGAACATTTTGTAGCATCGACAAAGACCATTCATCGAGGGGAACCATGCAGAGCACAATGCAGGACGCGCCACTGCTCATCAGCGACATCATTCGCCACGGTGAGTGGATCTACGCCGACAAGAAGATCTTCACGGTCACGCCCGACGGCGTCGACGTGGCGACGTTCTACGAAGTCTCGAAGCGCGCGGAGCGCCTCGCCGCGGCGCTCGTGGAGCTCGGCATTGGACAGGGTGACCGGGTCGCCACGTTCATGTGGAACAACCAAGCCCATATGGAGGCCTACATCGCCATCCCGTGCATGGGGGCGGTGCTGCACACGCTCAACATCCGACTCTTCCCCGAGCAACTCGCCTACATCATCCAGCACGCCGAAGACGAGATCATCATCGTCGACAGCTCGCTCGTTCCTCTCCTCGCCAAAGTGCGCGACCAGATCCCGAGCGTCAAGTGCATCATCGTGAACGGACCCGAGACGACCGGCCTGCTCGGCGACACGCTCGACTACGAGACCCTGGTGAGCGCCCAGCAGCCGGGCTTCGTGTGGCCCGACCTCGACGAGCGCTCGGCCGCCATCATGTGTTACACGTCGGGCACGACCGGAAACCCCAAGGGCGTCGTCTACTCGCATCGCTCGACCTGGCTCCACTCCATGGCGTCCACGACGGCCAATTCGATCGGAATGTGCGAAGGCGACCGCTGCCTGCTCATCGTGCCGATGTTCCACGTGAACGCGTGGGGGGCCGCCTACACGTCCTTCTTCGCGGGCACCGAGCTGATCATGCCCCAGATGTTCTTGCAGGGCGGGCCAATCGTGAAAATGATCCGCGAGCTTCGCCCAACCATTTCGCTCGGCGTGCCCACGATCTGGAACGACGTCCTTCGCGTCGCCGAAACCGACCCCGACGTCGACTTCAGCAGCCTTCGCGGCCTGCTCGCCGGCGGATCCGCGGTGCCGCGCTTCATGATCGAGACTTTCCGTGACAAGTACGGCATCAACATGGTCCAGGGCTGGGGCATGACCGAGACCAGCCCCTTGGCGGCCGTCTCGCTGCCTCCGGCAGGCACCCCCCCGGAGCTCGAGATCGACTACCGAGTGAAGGCCGGACGCGTCGTCGCCGGCGTGCAGATGCGCCTCGTCGATGACGAAGGGACAACCCTCGAGAAGGACGGCAAGACGGTGGGGGAGTTCGAAATCCGCGGCCCTTGGATCACCGCCTCCTACTTCGGCGTGGACGAGCCCGACAAGTTCCACGACGGCTGGCTGCGCACGGGCGACATCGGCACGCTCGACGCCGAGGGCTTCATGGTCATCAGCGACCGCACCAAGGACGTCATCAAGTCGGGCGGGGAGTGGATCAGCTCGGTGGAGCTGGAGAGCACCATGATGGCCCATCCGTCGGTTTTCGAGGCGGCGGTCGTCGCGATTCCTGACGAGAAGTGGCAGGAACGTCCGCTCTGCTGCGTCGTACTGCGTCCGGGTGAGACGGCCACGGCCGAGGAGCTCCGGGCCTTCCTCGCCGAGCGCGTCGCCAAGTGGTGGCTGCCCGAGCGCTGGACCTTCATTGACGCGGTACCAAAGACCAGCGTCGGCAAGTTCGACAAGAAGGTGCTGCGCGCGCAGTACCACGACGGCGAGCTCGACGTCATTGAACTCGGTTGATGGACTCGTTCGATTCGCTCGCTGACGAGATCGCCCAGATAGAGAGTCGGGTTTCCGACGCGATCTTCGACACCCTGCGCTCCCAGTTGCGAGACGATGACGAGGCGGCGGCGAAGGATCTCGAGCGCCGGCTCTCGAAGGTGCGACGGAGTCTCCAAAAGGCCGAGTTCCTCCTTCGCAAGGAAGCCACCGACTAGCCGGGCCACCCGTTGACGTCGTCGATCAGCATTCGAAGGCTCACGTAGTTTCGCCCGTCGAAGGTGAAGGAGAACTCGTCATCGTTCTCGATCCGAAAACCATCGTCGGACGAGAACCTCGCGTACCTCCGCTCGAGCTGCTCGAGCTGCTCGGCGTTCGGAAGGTGGTGCACCTTCACACGCGCCCGTCCGCTGTCCATGGAGAACCCGCGGTAGTTGCGGTAGAAGCGCTCGACCTCGCCGATCGCGTCCTCGACGGTCGTGCACAGGACGAAGAGGCGCTTGTCCACGTCGTCCAGGTAGCCGTCGGCGATGACGCACTCCTCGATGAAGTCGAGCCACCTCGTCCAGAAGGTGCCCCCGGGCTGGTCGACGAGGACGATAGGGGCGGGATCGGACTTCCCGGTGTGCACGAGCGTCAGGACCTCGAAGAGCTCGTCCATGGTCCCCACGCCGCCGGGAAAGGCCACGAAGCCGTGCGAGGACCGGGTCATGGCGACCTTCCGGGTGAAGAAGAACTTCATCGCGACGTGCATCTGGTCGACGTCGATGAACTCGTTCGCACCATGCTCGAACGGCAGCTCGATGTTTATGCCGAGGGTCCACTCCTTGCCGGCGCCCTTTGAAGAGGCCTCCATGATTCCCGGACCGGCTCCCGAGACCGTCATCCAGCCGCGGCGAGCCATCTCGGCGCTGAAGAGACGCGCCATCTCGTACAGGGGGCTGTCGTTGCGGGTGCGGGCCGAACCAAAGACGGTGAGCTTCGGTCGCTCCTTCCATGCTGCGAAGAGCTGAGAGGCCTCCAGAAGCTCGTTGAGGGCAGTCGAGGCGATCCGCAAGTCCGATGTATCCGAATCGAGCTCCGCCAGTTCAATGACCCTCATGACCAGGCGTCGCAGGATCTCGAGGCGCTCGGGCGACTGCTTTGATTCGTGGTCCAACTCCTCGAGGAACTTCTCAACTAGGTCGGTCATGTCTAGAGCGTCTGGTACAGGGTGCTTCGCTGAACGAGGGGACGCCCGAGCGGAGCGACGAGCTCGCGCAGCGTCTCCACATCCATCTCCTGGCCGTGCGTGGCGCCGGCGGCCCTCGATATGTTCTCGTCCATCAGGGTGCCGCCGAGGTCGTTCGCACCGGCTTGGAGGATCCGCCTCGAGCCCTCGACACCCATCTTCACCCAACTGACTTGAATGTTGTTGATCAGGTTCGCGTAGTGCAGCCGCGGCACCGCGTGCATGAGAACCGCCTCACGGAACGTGGGCCCGCGACGGGAGCGGCCCTTCAGGAAGATCGGCGTCGCCATGTGCACGAAGGGGAGCGGGACGAACTCGGTGAACCCGCCCGTCTCCTGCTGGAGCTCGCGGGTGCGCAGCAGGTGCGTCACCCACGTGTCGACACCCTCGACGGCGCCGAACATGATGGTGATGTTCGAATGGAGTCCCACTGCGTGCGCGGCCCGGTGCACCTCGAGCCACTGGTCCGAGTTGATCTTGTCGGGGCAGAGGATCGCTCGAACGGAGTCGTCGAGAATCTCGGCGGCCGTGCCGGGAAGCGTCTTCAGACCCGCTTCTTTCAAGCGGGTCAGGTACGTCGCGAGATCCTGTTCCGAGCGCCGCGCGCCCTCGAAGACCTCCAGGGCGCTGAACGCATGGATGTGGATGGTCGGTGAACCGGCCCTCACCGCAGCGACCACGTCGATGTAGTAGTCGCCGTCGAACTTGGGGTGGATCCCGCCTTGAAGACAGACCTCGGTCGCCCCCTTGGCCTCGGCCTCGCGAACGCGTTCGGAGATCTCGTCCAACGTCAGGAGGTAGGGGTCACCGCGCAGGTTCAGCGAGAGAGGACCCTTCGAGAAGGCGCAGAAGCGACACTTGAAGGTGCAGACGTTGGTGTAGTTGATGTTCCGATTGATGACGAAGCTCACACCTTCACCGACGAGTTCGCTGCGCAGGGCGTCAGCGCGCTCCACCACCGCATTGAAGTCACCGCCGCGCGCGTTGAACAGCGAGTTGAGTTCCTCTCGGTTGAACTCGTAGCCCGGCTCGTATCGACGAAGGAGGTCGCCCACCGCGCTGGTGCGCGACGTCGCAACGGGGGGTGACGGTGGTGTCACGTCCGAACCCGAGAACCAGTGGTCATCACGTGCCAGAAAGCTCGCATCGCAGTGGGCGAGCACGTAGGGACGCACGCCGGCGTCGATGAACTCTGACGCCAGTCCGATGAACTCGGGATAGACGGTGAGTCGCGGGGTCAACGTGAAGCCCCGTTCGTCGCACTCGGTCGCGAGCGAATCGACCGCCGGCCATGCTCGTTCAGGGTTGACGTGATCGCGGGTGACGGGCGAGATGCCGCCGAAGTCGTCGATGCCGTAATCCAGCAGACCGGTGGGGTTGTCGCTGAGGTTGGGCGGGGCCTGCAGATGAATCGAGTCCGGCAGAAGCAGCCTCGCGACGGCGATGGTCCAGTGGAACTCCTCGTCGCTCGCCGCCGGCTCGTGGGCCATCTGCGTGCGGGGCTTCGGGAGGAAGTTCTGGACGATCACCTCTTGGACGTGACCGAACTCCTCGTGCACCCGGCGGATCGCTTCGAGCGCTTCGATGCGGTCCGAGCGCGACTCGCCGAT
Source organism: Acidimicrobiaceae bacterium (assembly GCA_003132205.1). GTDB lineage: Bacteria > Actinomycetota > Acidimicrobiia > Acidimicrobiales > RAAP-2 > RAAP-2. Next base: position 36,939 of record PKWY01000046.1, on the reverse strand, counting down.
GCCTACGAGCAGCCCCGTGGTGAAGGGGATCCTCTGCTCACCGGCGAAGCGCAACGTGTCGAGGCGCCGCTCGGGGTCCTTGTCCGGGGAGAGTCGATGGGCGCTCAGCTCGGCGAGGGATTCAAGCATCATGCCCTGGGATGCGCTGACCCCGCGGAGTTGGCTCAGTTCGTGGCCGTAGAGGGCGCCCGCGTTGGCGTGGGGAAGAAGTCCGGTGCCCTCGAGCACCATTTGGGCCGCGTTCGCCACGTAGTCGACCGTGGACTTGTAGCCGCGCGCGGCGAGCCAACGCGCCGCCTCGTCGTACCTGAGCTCCGGACGCTCGCCCAGGGTGAACAGGGCTTCGGTGCAGCCGGCGTCCTTGCCCGCCTGGGCGACGTCCATCACTTCGTCGAGGCTCATGTACGGCGACGCCACGTGCGCGGGCGCCTGTGCGAAGGTGCAATACCCGCAACGGTCGCGACAGAGTTTCGTGAGCGGAATGAAGACCTTCGGCGAGTAGGTGACCACGTACCCGTTTCTGCGCCGCGCCTTCGCGAAGGCCTCTCGGGCGAGTTCGTGGAGCGGCGCGTGCAGCAGTTCGCTCATCGTCGCGATACTCTCGTTCGTCGTCATAGTGGCATCCTAGGGTTAGAGGTCAAGAATCCCCGCAGCATCGTCGAGGTGGTCAACGAGGAGTTGGAACACCGGCCGGTTCGCTTCCTTCATCGCCCGGTAGTCACCGGTCGCCTGAGCCATGTGTAGGTCGTGGAATGAATAGTCGCGCCCCGATATGCGCACCGGCGCGCTCTTCGGGCGCTGCACGATCTGCAGTCCCACCACACCGAACGGGCCACCCTTGTGCAGTTGACCCGTTGAATGCAAGTAACGAGGACCGAGGTTGGCCGTAGTGGTGCCGTAGCGCTCGCTGACTCTCGTGCGCAGCGAACCGAGTTGCTCGGAGGCTTCAAGAGGGGCGTACACCTGCAGCGCGTTGTACGTGGAGTTCGCGAGCGAGTCGCGCATCCGCTCGACGTCTTCATCACGCGCGTCCCACGACACCGGCGCTTGCAAGAGCGCGAAGACGTTTTTCTTGGCGCTTTCCACATTCGGCTGGTTGAAGGGGTCGACTTCCAGATGCCACGCCAGGAGCGCAGCGACGAGATGGTGGTGCTGCATGTCACCCGGCCGGTAGGAGGAGGGCGGGCCTTCGAGGATAGGAACGAAACCTCGATCGTCCTTACCGGTCGTCTCGGCGATCAACTGCTCGAGCCAGAGGGCGCCTCCCGACGTGATGGGATCGGCCGCGAGCGCGTAGGTGGCTTGAGCATTGCTGACGCGCTGGGCGTGGCGCGCGGCTTCCTCAACTGCGCCCGAAACCAACTCCTCGGTCAAGACGCATCCGCTGAGTTCCTCGCGAAGCTGCTCCACCGACCATCCCGCGTACAGGGCCGGAATGAGTCCGAAGGGCGACAAGCCGGAGAACCGACCACCCGTATCGGGATCACCCTCGATCACGAGCGCGCCGAGCGAAGCGCCGAGCTCGACGAGCGCCGAGCCAGGGTCGGTGATGATCACGAGATCCTCTGGCTCGAGACCGTTCGCCAACGCGTGCGCGAGCAGTGTCTGGGTTTCGATCGTGCCGCCGGACTTCGACGAGGCGATGACCGTGGCGTGGCTGAAATCGATGCCGGCGATGGTGTCGGGATTGGAAGTGTCGAGAACGGTCAGTCGGCCGTCCGTGCGCCAGTCGGCGTAGAGACGAGCGGGTGAAGACGACCCACCCATGCCCAGCAGCAGTGTTCGCAAGTATCGACTTGGCAGGCGACGGGAGGTCTCCTCAAGCCAATCGCCGAGGTAGCGCTCAGGATGGCGCAGCCAACCGAGCGAGTGCGAAGCAGTCGATCCTTGGAAGAGTGTGGCGTCGCCCGCCAGGAGCCTCGCAGTCAAGGTCGCTTCGTCCATGCGCTACCTCGACCTTTCGATCTTCGCGCTCACCGTGGCGAGCAATTCCTCGTAGGAGGCGACGAACGAGTCGACCCCGTCAGCCTCGAGTCGGTCCGTGACCGCCTTGAGCGAGATCGTGTGGGGAAGCGTCTTCAGCCTTCCCGCCTCCGCTTCGATCGTTTCGAGGTTCAACAGGAGCGACGTCGAAAAGTCGCCGTGGTCCAGCACGCCCGCGAGGGTGGCGTCGGGCATGGTGTTCACCGTCTCGTCGCCCACGATTCGATCGACGTAGAGAAGGTCGTGGTACGCGGGGTTCTTCGTTGACGTCGAGGCCCACAGGGGCCGCTGGACCTGCGCGCCGCTTTCGAGCAGCGCCACGGCGCGCTCGCTGGAGATTCGATAGAGGTACTGGTCGTACGCGGCGCATACCTGAGCGTTGGCTGTCGTGCCGCGCCGGGGGTCGCCCTCTTTGAGGAGGGCGTCGACGGCGACATCGACGCGAGAGACGAAGAACGAGGCAACGCTGGCGATCTCGCCAATGTCGTGATCCTTCTCCCGGGCCAACTCCAAGCCGGCCATCCAAGCGCTCAACACCTCGTCGTAGCGCTCCAATGAGAAGATGAGCGTGGCGTTCACGTTGATGCCCGCACCGAGCACCTGGGTGATCGCGGGCAGTCCCTCTTTCGTGGCGGGAATCTTGATCATCAGGTTCTTTCGGCCGACCTCGGCGGCGAGCCGCTTCGCGGCGGCGATCGTTCCGGCGGCATCGCGGGCAAGTCGGGGCGACACTTCGAGGGACACGAATCCGTCAAGGTAGCGTCGCACTCCGTTCTGGAAATCCAGTCGCGACGCGTCGTGCACCGTACGCAGCACGTCGCAGGCATCTCGAACGTCGTTGACGGCCAATGATTCGAAGACGGCCTCGGCGTCGCCCACGTCGGCTCCCACCAGGAACTCGTCGTACGCCGAGGAGGTCGCGAAGGTCTTGGCGAAGATCGACGGATTCGACGTCACCCCTCGGATGCCCTGATCCACGAGACCCTGAAGGGTGCCGCCATTCAGCCAATCGCGGCGAATGTTGTCGATCCAGGGGCTCTGCCCGTAGTCATCAAACAGGCTGTGCAGTGAGGTCACTGGGAATCTCCTAAAACACTCTCGACGTGCCAAACCACCGTCGCGGGGGTGATGTTGAAATAGTCGAAGACGTAGCTGCCGGGAGCTGACATCCCGAACGTGTCAATACCGATCGCCTGATCCACGTACTTGGTCCAGCCAAGTGTGGCACCGGCCTCCAGGGCGACCGACGGAATCGTCCGTCGAAGGACCCTGGTCCGGTACTCGAGGTTCTGACCCTCGAAACACGTCCAGCAGGGTAGGGCCACGACCCGCGTGATTACGCCCCTGGCGAGAAGCTCGTCGTGGGCGGCCAAACAGTGAGCGAGCTCCGAGCCGGTGCCGACGAGCGTGAAGACCGCCTGGTCGTTCTCTCGAACCACGTAGCCGCCACGGCGAGCTCCGAGCCTCGACGCCTCGGCGTCTGGACCGCCAAGGACTGGAACGTCCTGGCGTGAGAGAATGAGTGCGGTCGTCGGGGGCTCCTTCGTGGTCAAGAACTGCTCAACAAGGTCGAGCGTTTCGTTGGCGTCCGACGGACGCACCACGTGCAGGCGTGGCATCGCGCGAAGGGCCATGAGGTGCTCGACCGGCTGATGGGTCGGTCCGTCCTCGCCAACACCAACGGAGTCGTGGGTGAAGACGAAGAGAACGCCGGCGTGACTGAGGGCGGCGAGCCGGATAGCGGGACGGACGTAGTCACTGAAGACGAAGAAGGTCGAACCAGCCGGTCGGAAGCCCCCGTGGAGGGCCTGTCCAACCATCACGGCGCCCATGGCGAATTCGCGGATGCCGTAGTAGATCTGACGTCCTCCGGGATTCGAAGCGCTCTGGGCGGAGGAGTGGGCGAGGATGACACCCGTGTTGTCGGTGAGGTCCGCCGAGCCCGCGATGAGCCCCTTGGTCTGGGGGGCGAACACGTCCATGGCCCGCTGCATGGCCTTTCGCGTGGCGACCATTGAATCGGGTGTGAACTCCTCCGCCTGCTCCTCGATCAACGCGGCGCCGTCGAACTCCAGTTGCTCGAGCAGTTCCGCACCCTTGCGGCCCGCCGCCGAGATCCTCGACTCCCAGGAGACCCGGTCTGCGCGCTTCGAGCCGAGCGACTCCACCAATTCGTGGGGGAGTTCGGGGTCGAAGTGGAACGGCTCGTTCACGACGCCGAGGATGCTCTTCGCTTCCGCGATCACCGGAGCAGAGAATGGAGAGCCGTGCGCCTCGCGCCGGTCCATCATTTGCGGCGAAGGAAACCCAATGTGCGAACGGACGATGATCAAGGTCGGACGCGACGTTTCAGCGACCGCTTCGCGCGCCGCCGCCTCGAGAACGTCAAGATCATTCGCCTTCTCTCCGACATTGACGACGTGCCATCCGTAGGCGGCGAATCGCGCCGCGGCATCATCTCGCAGCGCCAACTCGGTGGGTCCGTCAATCGTGATGTGGTTATCGTCGTAGAAGACAGTCAGCCGGTCGAGGCCCAGCGTTCCCGCGAGCGATGCGGCCTCGTGGCTGATCCCCTCCTCAAGGCATCCGTCGCTGGCAATGACCCAGGTGCGGTGGTTCACCAGCTCCTCGCCGTAGTCGCTACGCAGAATGCGCTCCGCGATCGCCATGCCAACGCCGTTGGCGATTCCCTGGCCGAGTGGACCGGTCGTGACCTCAACCGTCGGCGCGACGCCCTTTTCGGGGTGTCCCGGGGTGCGCGAATGAGGTTGGCGAAACGCTCGCAGGTCTTCGGGCTGAAGGTCGTAACCGAACGCGTGGGCGAGACCGTACTGCAGGATCGACGCGTGTCCGCAACTGAGGATGAAGCGGTCGCGGTCACTCCAGAGCGCGTCGGACGGGTCGTGGCGCAGCACGCGCGAAAACAACATGACGCCCAGGGGCGCGAGGGCCATCGCGGTGCCGCTGTGGCCCGATTTGGCCGCTGCGGGCGCGTCCATTGCGAGGGCCGAAATCTCGCGAATTGCTCGTCCTTCGAGTTCGGTCGCCCCTTGGAATAAGTCGTCAGCCATGGCTACGACAGTAGTGAATCCCGCACCACCCGTTTGGGAGGACGCCGACGGTAGCCTTGAACCGTGGCCCTACAAATACCGCCGAACTGCGACCTTACGCTGGGTCTCACGTGCGTTGACAAGTCGGCGCCCGGAACGACGATCTGGTCGATGCGCGTCGACGAGCGCTTTCTCAACCCGGCGGGCATTGTCCAAGGCGGCTTTCTTTCCGCGATGCTCGACTCCGCGATGGGCGCCTCGGCGGTAACCGGCGCGGCGGGGGGGCGCAAGGTGTCAGTCGCCAACACCGAGATGAAGGTCTCGTTTCTGCGCGCGGCACAGTTGGGCGACGAACTCACGTGTACTGCAAGGGTCTTGAAGGCCGGAAGCGTGATTTCCTTCCTGGAGGGGCGCATTGTCAACCATCGTGGCGAGCTCGTCGCCACTGCGAGCTCGTCGTACCTCATCAGGGAACGCACTGAGTAGGCTTTGGGCGTGAAGAACCCGCCGTGGCGCAAGTTCCTTCGAGGGGCGACCATCCAGCGCGACCTCGAGGAAATTCGCGACCTTTTCGTCCAATACGTCAAAGAAGAGACGGTCCAACCCCTCAAGGAAATGGGTCGGTTCATTCTTTACGGCGCCCTCGGCAGTATCTTCGTGGGTTTCGGCGTCACGATGCTCCTGCTCGGAGCTCTGCGTTTCCTCCAGGAGCAGTTCCGGGTCCTCGACGGCAGCCTTTCCTGGCTTCCTTACCTCATCGTCGCCCTCATCGCGGCCGGGGTCGCCGCACTGACACTCTGGCGGATAGTGAGCGGAACCGCCAAGCGGCGGCTCAAGGCAACCAAGTGACTGAGCAGTCTCCGACCAGGCGTGACCTCGAGCTTTCGATCCGAGCGCTCTTGCCCGACGAACTTTCAAAGGGGAGTTCTCTGACGTCACAGGGCTCCACGACCGCGGCCGTCGGCTTGGGCGGCCTCTTCACCGGTTACGTGTGGGGCTGGATCCGCGGTCGACGGTCCCGTCCGAGGCGCAGGCGTTGATCCTGCGACGGCTCTTTCGAATTGGTCTGGCCGCGACCCTGGGACGGGCGTGGGCGCAGAAGTCACCCCGGTGGGTCTCGATCGCGGGGGCCATCGTGTTGTTTCGTTTCATCGACAAACGCGCTGCCAACGCCGGTAAACGTGCCAAGAGGAAGAGCGCGTGAGCAACGCAGAACTGAAGGAAGGCGAGCGCGTCATGCTGATCGACGCCAAGGATCGTCACTACCTGATCAATCTGCGTGAGGGTGCCGCGTTTCACACTCACGCGGGCATCGTTCAGCACAACGACGTCATCGGCGCCCTCGAGGGATCGGTCATCAAGGGCAACACCGAGCGGAGCTTCCTGGTGCTTCGCCCCACATTGTCCGACGTGGTCTTGAAGATGCCCCGAGGCGCCCAGGTGATCTACCCCAAGGACCTTGGGGCGATCCTGATGCAGGCCGACATCGGGCCCGGGATGCGGGTGCTGGAGGCGGGGATTGGCTCAGGGGCGCTTTCGATGACGCTGCTTCGCGCCGGGGCACTCATCACCGGCTACGAGATTCGAGAAGACTTCGCCCAACAGGCGACGAAGAACGTCCACGACATGCTCGGCACCGACGTCGCCTACGGCATCCAGATTCGCGACGTGACCCTGGGCATCGATGAGGTTGACCTCGACCGGATCATCCTGGACATGCCCGAGCCGTCGGCCGTGGTGAAGCACGCGGAGTCCGCTCTTCGCCCCGGCGGGATACTCCTGGCCTACCTCCCGACGATCAACCAGACCCAGCTCTTGCGCGAGACGCTGCGCCAGCATTCCTTCGGAATGGAAGAGACGGTCGAGATCCTAAGGCGCACGTGGCACATCGACGGACGCTCGGTACGCCCCGATCACCGGATGGTCGCCCACACGGGCTTTTTGACCTCTGCGCGGCGTCTGGTGCGAAGACTCGGAACGGATTAGTCGCGCTCGATGAAGATGCACTCGCCGGGACACTCCTCGGACGCCTCCACCACGGCGTCCTCGAACTCCGGTCCCACGAAGGCCAGCCCCTCGGCCCCGCCCGGGGAACTCTTGACCTCGGTGCCCTCTTTTACGTAGGCGAGGCCATCGTCGAGAAGGGTGAAGACGGTGGGGCAGATTTCTTCGCACAGTCCGTCACCAGTACAGAGATCCTGGTCGATCCAAACCTTCATGCGCGCCTCCGTGGCCTAACTAGTCCTTTGACTTTAGCGGGAGAGAACCCCGGACCGTGACTTTCGCTGTCCTTCGCTGCTCACTAGGGTGAGGATATGGAGCATTCAGAACGAAACCCTGAGTCTGAAGGCCAGGAGCGAGACGACCAGATTGTCGTCAGCCCGCGGCGCGAGCACGCCGCGATCGACGCCGAGCACGCGGCGCGGCGAATCGAGATGCTCGAGGAGCAGTTGCTCGAGGCCCGGGGCCAGATCGCCCAGACCCGGTCCAACAACGAGAAGCTCACCATCACAATCCAACAGACGCGCGACCAGATCGGCGCGTTGCGCGACGAAGTCGAGAAGCTCACCCAGCCTCCGGCGGTCTATGGCACCTTCATCGACTTTAACGATGATGGATCAGTCGACATATTCGCCTCCGGACGCAAGATGCGAGTGGCACTGCATCCGGCCCTCGACCCCGGTCAGATCGAACGTGGCAATGAAGTCGTACTGAACGAGTCCTTCACCGTGATCGGTGTGCGGGTCGCCGACGGTCAGGGCGAGGTCGTGACCGTAAAGGAAGTCCTCGACGAGCGTCGCGTGCTGGTCTATGGACGCGCTGACGAGGAGCGAGTGGTCGAGCTCGCCGATGCGCTCCGTGACGTCAAGCTGCGAAGCGGCGACGCATTACTGCTCGACCTACGCTCGGGCCTGCTCGTGGAGAAGCTCGTGCGCCAAGAGGCCGAGGAACTCGTTCTCGAAGAGGTGCCCGACATCACTTACGCCGACGTGGGAGGTCTCGACGCACAGATCGAATCGATCACCGATGCCGTCGAGCTGCCCTACCTGCACCGCGCGCTGTTTGCGGACTACGAGCTTCCCGCTCCCAAGGGCATTCTGCTCTACGGTCCACCGGGGTGCGGCAAGACCCTTATCGCCAAGGCGGTCGCCAACTCGCTGTCCCAGAAGGTCGCCGATCTCTCGGGTAACCGCAACGTCCGCTCCTACTTCCTCAACATCAAGGGTCCTGAACTGCTGAACAAGTACGTTGGCGAGACCGAACGCCAAATCCGGATCGTCTTCCAGCGCGCGAGGGAGAAGGCCGAAGAGGGCATGCCGGTCATCATCTTCTTCGACGAGATGGACTCGCTGTTTCGCACCCGCGGCACCGGCATCAGTTCGGACATGGAATCGACCATCGTGCCCCAGCTGCTCGCTGAGATCGATGGGGTCGAGTCGCTGCGCGACGTCATCGTCATCGGCGCGACGAACCGCGAGGACTTGATCGATCCGGCGATCCTGCGTCCGGGTCGCCTCGACGTGAAGATCAAGATCGAGCGTCCCAACGCCGAGGCCGCCGCGCAGATCTTCCAGCGATATCTGCACGCCGACCTGCCGATCGACCAGGAGTACGTGAATGAGTTCGGTGGGGGAGACTGCCACAAGGCGGTTGTCGCCATGATCGAAGAGACCGTCTCGACGATGTACCGCGTCGACGACGAGAACCGATTCCTCGAAGTCACCTACCAAGGCGGCGACAAGGAGATCCTCTACTTCAAGGACTTCGCGTCGGGTGCCATGATCGAGAATATCGTTCGTCGGGCCAAGAAACTCGCGGTGAAGCGAGAGATCGTCGACCAGGGACGCGGGCTTCGCAGCGCCGACCTCCTCGAGTCGATCCGCCAGGAGTTCCGCGAGAACGAGGACCTGCCCAACACGACGAACCCCGACGACTGGGCCCGGATCTCGGGCAAGAAGGGCGAGCGAATCATCTTCATCCGCACCCTCATAAACCGAGAAGAGACCGACGTCAAGGGCGGACGCTCCATCCAACACGTCGGCACCGGCCAGTACCTGTAGACCAATGGCCATCCCAAAGGTGCTCGGCATCGAGACCGAGTACGGCATCGCGGGCGGCCCGGAGTTGGACCCGATTGTGGCTTCGAGCATCGTTGTCAACGCCTACGCCCAGCAGGGACGCACCCGGGTTAACTGGGACTTCGAGGGCGAGACTCCCGACCTCGACGCCCGGGGCCTTCCCAGCCTCACGTCCTTCGCCCCGGTCGTCGAGACGCACCTGGCCAACACGGTCCTCACCAACGGCGCGCGCCTCTACGTGGACCACGCGCACCCCGAGTACTCGTCGCCGGAGTGCCGCACGCCCTTCGAGGCGACGCTCTACGACGCGGCCGGTGAGGAGGTCATGCGCCGCGCGCTGCTGGTGGCCAATGAGTCGATGGCGGCCCACCAGTCGATCAACCTCTACAAGAACAACTCCGACGGCAAGGGCAATTCGTACGGTTGCCATGAGAACTACCTGATCACGCGCGACATGGAGTTCGGCCACGTCGTGCGCGCCATGGTGCCGCACTTCGTGTCGCGACAGATCATCGTGGGCGCCGGCAAGGTCGGCGCCGAGACGAAGTACGGCCTCGAGAGCAGCCCCGCGTTCCAGCTGAGCCAGCGTGCTGAGTTCTTCGAAGAGGTCGTCGGACTCGAGACGACGCTCAAGCGGCCCATCATCAACACCCGCGACGAGCCCCACTGCGATGCCGAGCGCTTCCGGCGTCTTCACGTGATCATCGGCGACGCCAACATGAGCCAGGTCGCGACCATGGTCAAACTGGGCGCCACGTCGCTACTGCTCAGCGTCCTCGAGGACCGTGGGGCCGACGTCTTTCCGAGCCTTCCGCGCCATCCCGTCCAAGCGGTGCGGGCCTTCGCGCTGGACACGACACTGACCCAGACCGTGGCCTGCGAGGACGGTCGCCAGCGCAGCGCCTGGGACTTCCAAGACGAACTCTGGCACCTCGCCAACGACTACGCGAATCTCTATGGCGCCCAGGCGGTCGCGGACGAGGACGAGGTCCAGGTCATCCTGAGCCAGTGGCGCGAGATGCTCGACGGCGTGCGTGATAACGCCGACGCCGTGGCCGACCGCGTGGACTGGGTGGCGAAGCTGCGGATACTCAGGGGCTACCAGGGACGCTACGATCTGGGCGAGGGAGACGCGAAGCTGCGCGCAATCGACCTGCAGTACCACGACCTGCGCTCGGAACGCTCGCTGGCTCAGCGTGTGGGCCTGCGCTCGCTCTTCGACTCCGACAAGGTTCGTGAAGCAGTTCACAATCCGCCCACTTCGACGAGGGCCTATTTCCGTGGCCAGTGCGTGGCCAGATACCCCGACCAGATCGTGGCCGCCAACTGGGATTCGGTGGTCTTTGACCTCGGCCAGGGACCGCTGCAGCGGGTCCCGATGATGGACCCGATGAGGGGTACCGCAGCACTGACCAAAGACTTGCTAGAAACATGTCCTACGGCTGATGATCTCCTTGAGAGGCTAGACAGGTAGAAGAGAAGATATGACAGAACAAGAACGAATCCAAAAACAGCGCACCGAACGCACCGCCCCAGCGCACGACGACGTCTCGGTGGACGTCACCAAGGGCGACCAGCTCAAGGCCGACCTGGACGACCTGCTCGACGAGATTGACGAGGTCCTTGAGGAGAACGCGGAGGAGTTCGTCCGCAACTACATCCAAAAGGGCGGAGAGTAAGTATGGGGCTGCCCCTCTTCAGTGCTCACTCTGACCCGGGACCGTCCTTCTTCCACTACGCCGAGATGACCGGGCTCACCAGCCAGACCGGGCTCGCAGAGCGTGACTCCGCCCACGCCACAACGGTGATCGCGGTGCGCTACGTCGGCGGGGTCGTGATGGTCGGCGATCGCCAGGCCACTAGCAACTACATCGCGAGCCGCGACGTGCGCAAGATCGAGCCGGCGGACTTCTTCACGGCCCTCGCCATCGCCGGCACCGCCGCGCGGGGCATGGAGTTCATCAGAATGGCCCAGCTGTCCTTCGAGCACTACGAGAAGATGACCGACTCGGCGCTCAGCCTCGAGGGCAAGGCCAACTACCTCTCGCCGATAATCCAGCGCAACAACCTCACGACGCCTCTGATGGTGATCCCGCTGCTCGCGGGCTGGGACCCCAGCCACCAGGTGGGACGAATCTTCGAGTACGACGGGGCGGGAGGGTGCTACGAGCGACTCGACTTCGCCACCATCGGCTCAGGTTCACCCTTCGCCGAGAGCACGCTGCGACTCGGCTTTCGCAGCGACCTCGACCTCGACGGGGCGCTCGACCTCGGCGCTCTCGCCCTCTACGAAGCCGGCGACAACGACCCGAGCACCGCCGGACCGGACTTCGTCCGCAGCCTCTTTCCGATGATGGTCACCGTCAACGAGAAGGGCTTCCAGGAGCTTGCGACCGAAGAGGTCGCGGAACGCTTTCGCGTCATCAACGATCGTCGGACCCAGTCCGGCGGGATCCCGGGAGGGACGCTGCGATGAGCATGCCGTTCTACGTCTCACCCGAACAGCTCATCAAGGACCGCGCGGAGTTCGCCCAGAAGGGCATCGCCCGCGGGCGATCGATGGTCGCGGCGATCTACGACCGTGGAGTGCTGCTGGTGGCGGAGAATCCCTCGGCCTCTCTCTACAAGATCTCGGAGATCTACGACCGCATCGCCTTCGCCGGGGTCGGCAAGTACAACGAGTTCGACCGGCTGCGCGAGGCCGGCATACGTTGGGCCGACGGAACCGGATTCACGTACTCACGCGAGGACGTCGACGCCCGGGCCCTCGCGAACTACTACGCCCAGCATCTCGGCGACATGTTCACCGAGGGCCAGAAGCCCCTCGAGGTCGAGATACTTGTCGCCCAGCTCGGCAGTAGCCTGCGCCCCACCAAGCTCTACCGCATTGCCTACGAGGGAACCATCGCCGACGAGCCGCGCTTCGCGATCCTCGGCGGCGACGCCGAGACCATAATGGCCCGCTTCGCCGAGGCGGACGAGACGGTCCAGCCCCTCGCGCGCACCCTCAAGGACGCGGTGGCGGCGCTGGCCGGACCAGAGCGCACCCTGCCGACGTCCGACCTCGAGGTGGGCATCCTCGAGGACCGCGGGAACCGGCGCACGTTCGTGCGACTCACCGATCAGCAAATTGACGAGCTCCTGAGCTAGGGAATAGGCGACCCACCATGCTGCGGCGCATCTACGGGATCGAGACCGAGTACGGAATCACCTTTTCCCTCCGCGGCCAACGCCGGCTCAGCCCTGATGAGGTCTCCAGGTTCCTCTTCCGCAAGGTCGTCGCGTGGGGACGCTCGAGCAACGTCTTTCTCGAGAACGGCAGCCGCCTCTACCTCGACGTCGGCAGCCATCCGGAGTACGCTACGGCCGAATGCGACTCGCTGCGCGACGTCGTGGCCCAGGACAAGGCCGGCGAGGCGATCTTGCGCGAGCTGGTCGACTACGCCCAGGGCCAGCTGTCCGACGAGGGCATCCGCGGCGACATCTTCCTCTTCAAGAACAACACCGACTCGTCGGGCAATTCCTACGGCTGTCACGAGAACTACTGCATCGAACGGATCGACGACCTGAGCCGGCTCGAGCAGGTCTTCATCCCGTACCTGATCAGCCGCCAGATCTTCACCGGCGCCGGCAAGGTCGTCACCAACGCCAAGGGCACGGCCTATTCGATGAGCCAGCGCGCGGAGCACATATGGGAGTCGATCTCTTCGGCCACCACGCGCAGCCGGCCCATCATCAACACGCGCGACGAACCCCACGCCGACCCCGAGAAGTACCGACGCCTGCACGTGATCGTCGGCGACTCGAACATGAGCGAGTTCGCCACCTACCTGAAGCTGGGTACGGCGTCGGTCGTGCTCGCGATGATCGAGGACAAGACCACGGTGCTGCGCGACTACAACATGGCGTCGCCCATCAACGCCCTGCGAGACATCTCCTACGACCTGTGGAGCAAGGAGCCCGTGAAGCTCACGAGCGGTCGTGACATGACCGCGCTCGAGATCCAAGAGGACCTCTGCGGGCGCGCGGAGCTGTTCATCCAGAATCACGACCTGCCCGCCGACCAGGTGCACGCCGTGCGACTCTGGCACGAGGTGATCGAGCAGTACCGGACCGATCCGATGGGTCTCGCCGACCGCGTCGACTGGATTGCGAAGCTCCAGATCATCGAGCGCGAACGCGAGCGGCGGGGCCTCGAGCTGAGCGATCCCAAGATCGCCCTCATCGACCTGCTGTACCACGACACGAACTACGAGCGGGGCCTCTACTACCGGCGCCAGGCGCGCGGCCACTTCCGTCGCGCGGTCACCGACGAGGATATCGCGGCGGCGTCCCAGACCCCTCCCGCCTCGACCAGGGCCCACATGCGTGGCACCTTCATCAAGGCCGCCAAGGAATGGCGCCGCGATTACACAGTGGACTGGGTGCACCTGAAGCTCAACGACGAGATGCAGCGCACCGTGCTGCTGAAGGACCCCTTCAAGAACAATGACGAGAGGTTCCAGAAGCTCCTCGCCTCGCTCGAGCGACATTAGCGGCACGACTAGGGTTGTCGGATGAGCGAATTGATCCCCGACGACCTCCTCGGCGACACTCCGCCAGAGGAAATGACCCCCAGAAAGCGGCCCGTGAAGCATCGCCGGCGGGCCGTGCTCGAGTGGGCAATGATCGTCGTCATCGCGGTCGTGGCATCGTTCGTAGTGCGAACCTTCCTCTTCCAGACATACGTCATTCCGTCGTCATCGATGGAGCCAACCCTGATGATCGGCGACCGTATCATCGTCAACAAGATCAGCGTCGACTTCGGCACCATCCACACCGGCGACATCGTGGTCTTTAACGCACCACCCGCCGCCCTCCAGGACTGCAGTTCACCGGGCGTCAAGGTATTCGTCAAGCGCGTCATCGGAACACCGGGCGATCAGCTGACCTCCAAGGGCAACACCATCTACATCAAGACCCCGGGCAGCTCGACGTTCAAGGCCCTCGACGAGAAGTGGTCCCACACCGAGCCGCTGGGTTCCGCCATCGGGCACGTCACCGTGCCGACCGGCCATTACTTCATGATGGGCGACAACCACACCTACTCCTGCGACAGCCGCACGTGGGGGACCGTACCCAAGAAGGATCTGATTGGCAAGGCGTTCGTGAGGATTTGGCCGCTGTCAAGAATCGGCTTCCCCTAGGCGGTCCCCGCAGCGACCCCACGTACAATGGGAGCGTGTTCAGCCTCAGCCCGATAAAGATCATGGTGGTGGTGGCCGTGGCGTTGTTGCTTCTCGGACCCGACAAGCTCCCCGAGGTCGCCCACAAGCTGGGTTCTTCCTGGCGGGCGCTGAAGCGGCTCCAGGAGAAGGTCGAGGCTGAGGTCCGTGAGGCGATTCCCGACCTGCCGAGTTCGAGCGACCTCGTGCGTATCGCGCGCAGCCCGGTCAACATGCTCAACCAGCTGGCCGACATGGCCGAGGCGCGCGACGCGGTGTCGGCGCGAGCGGACCCTGACGCAACCGATCCATTACCCACCGGGGAGGGGCCCGATGAGAGCCCGCCCGACGATTCCACACCGGCGACACCAACGCCGCTAGCCGTGCGAAGCGACTACACACCCCAGCCGCCCGATCCCTCGCTCAACTAGGGGTCAAATGGCGAAATTCAGAAAAGCGGCGACTGGCATGACCTTGGCTGAGCACCTGGCCGAGGCACGCTACCGGTTCTTCGTCTCAGCGGCCGCCGTGCTGGTGCTCGCGGTGCTCTCGTTCATCTTCTACCCGAACATCCTGCACCTCCTCCAAGAGCCCTACTGCCGCGCCACACCAAAGCGCTGCACCTTCCTGGTCACCAACCCGCTCGACGGGCTGACGCTACGCGTCAAGATCGCCTTCTACGGAGGCTTCTTCTTCTCGCTGCCCGTGCTCCTGTGGCAGTGCTGGCGATTCATCACCCCGGGGATGAAGGCCCGCGAGCGGAAGTACGCCATTCCCTTCGTCGCGTCGTCGGTACTCTTCTTCGCCGGCGGCGTCGCGATCGCGTACTACAGCTTCGGGCACGCGATCCGCTTCCTTCAGTCCATTGGCGGCAAGGAGCTCGTCGCCTTCTACAACCCGAATCAGTACCTCGGCCTCTTCGTGCTGATGATGTTCATCTTCGGGTTGACCTTCGAGTTTCCCGTCGTCTTGGTCGCACTCGAACTGGCGGGGATCGTCACCCCTCGGCAATTGCTGCGCTCGTGGCGCTACGCCATCATCGCGATCACCGTCGCGTCGGCGGTGTTCACGCCGAGCGGCGACCCCCTCTCGATGCTCGCCCTCGCGGTCCCACTGACGTTCTTCTATTTCATGTCCATAGGCGTCGGCAAGCTGTGCAAGAAGTGACCGTCAGCGATTACCGCACCCAGTTCATTGACGCCCTCGGGTTCGGTCCCGACGACTTCCAGATCGAGGCCATCGAGGCCATCGACCGACACGTGAACGTCCTGGTGAGCGCCCCTACCGGTTCCGGCAAGACGTTGATCGCGAACTACGCCATCGGCCGCGTCCTCGAGCGAGGCGAGCGCGCGTTCTACACGACCCCCCTAAAGGCCCTGTCGAACCAGAAGTTCCACGAACTGAGCGCCTTGTTTGGCGATGACCGCGTCGGGCTGCTCACCGGGGACATCTCTATCAATCGTGACGCCGACATCATCGTGATGACCACCGAGGTCCTGCGCAACATGCTGCTCACCGAATCCCTCCAACTGATGACGCTGGGCCTGGTGGTGCTCGACGAGGTGCACTACCTCCAGGACCCGTTCCGCGGTGGCGTATGGGAGGAGGTCCTCATCCTGACCCCCGCGGCGGTCAGGTTCGTGGCGCTGTCGGCCACGGTTGGCAACGCGAAGTTCGTGGGGGAGT
Organism: Acidimicrobiaceae bacterium; assembly: GCA_003132205.1. GTDB lineage: Bacteria > Actinomycetota > Acidimicrobiia > Acidimicrobiales > RAAP-2 > RAAP-2. Next base: position 20,937 of record PKWY01000046.1, on the reverse strand, counting down.
GGTTCAGCGCCGTTCGCGGTCCGACCGCCATCGTTGTCGAGGAGAATCGTCCCATCGAGTTGCACAACCACCTCGCCATCGTGAAGCGCGGCCACACGAGCGCCGACATCGTGGACCTGCTCGACGGAGCGCGGCTGTCGGACGAATCGCGGCGCATCGACAACATGATGAAGGCCACGCGACGGTTCCGACCCGGCCCGAGGTGGCAGGGCCCTAAGTCGAGCTCGCCGCCACCGCCCTTTCGCGCGCCTCGACGCAGCGAGTTGCTCATGGCTCTCGAGCGCGACGACCTCTTGCCGGTGATCGTCTTCATCTTCTCCCGAGCGGCGTGCGATGACGCGATGCACCAGTGCCGCCGCGACGGACTGCTCTTCACCACGCCCGAGCAACGCCGCGAGATCGAGTCAATCGCGCTCTCGCGGCTGAGCGCCTTCTCCGACGACGACCTCCAGGCGCTGGAATACGCCGACTTCCTCGACTGCCTGCGACGAGGACTCTCCGCCCACCACGCCGGGATGGTGCCCGCCTTCCGGGAGATCGTCGAGATATGCTTCGAGCGAAACCTCCTCGCGGTGGTCTTCGCGACCGAGACCTTGGCGCTCGGGGTCAACATGCCGGCTCGCTCGGTGGCCCTCGAGAGGTTCTCCAAGTACTCCGACGCCGGCCGCAAGTTCCTCACCAGCGGCGAATATTCCCAGATGACGGGCAGGGCCGGGCGACGGGGCCTCGACGACGAAGGCCACGCGATAGTCTGCTTCGCCAACGAGGTCGCGCTGCACGACGTGGGACGGGTGGCGCTCGCCGCTCCGTCGGACCTGCACTCGACGTTCCGCCCCACCTACAACCTCACCGCGAACCTGATTGACCACTTCGAGTTCGACACCGCCCTTGAGGTGGTGCAGCGTTCCTTCGCCCAATTCGAGTCGGACCGGCGACCCGCGGGCTCCAAGCGGCCACTCGGCGAGCAGATGGTCGCGCGCCACCACGTGCTCGAGGAGCTCGGCTACGCAGAGGGCTGGAAGCTGAATCGCCAAGGCCAGCTACTTCGCTCGATCTACCACGAGTGCGACCTCCTGATCGCCGAATCGATCGCGTCAGGTGCCTTCGAGGGCCTCGAGCCCGCCGCGCTGGCCGGGTTGCTGTCGTGCTTCGTCTATGAGTCCAAGCGGGCGTCGCGCACGCCCCACGCCGCCAAGCAGGTCACCACGAAGAAGCGCCGTTCGCTCAACGACCGCCTGGGCCAGGAGCGCCGGGGGAGCATCAACGAGAGAATGAGGGCGATCACGGTGACCGCGGCCACGATTCGAGAGGTCGAGGACCGCTACGGGGTTCCGCACGCCAAAGAGCCCGACGGCAAGTTCGCCACGACCATCGCGGCCTGGGCGAGGGGCGCGTCGTTGAGCACGGTCCTGGACCTGGCCGACGCGGAGGTGGGCCAGACTTCACCGGGGGACTTCGTGCGAAACGCCAAGCAGGTGGCTGACCTGTGCGAACAACTCTCGCGCATGCGCCACCTGAGCGAAGTGGCGGGCGTCGCCGCAGAGGCCCGCGAGGCGGTGCTGCGCAGCGTCGTGGCGGGCGCCTCCAGCGTCCACCCGCGCGGCGAGTTTCCGCTCTAATCTCGTAACTCCATGCACCCCTACGTCGCCGAAGAGTTCACCGAGACCGAGGTTGGCGTGCTGCGGCGCTATTTCACCAACCTGGAAGGTCCCGTCTTCGCGCTGGTGAACCTGCCCGAGGTGGTGAAGGGGGCCCTCTTCGCGCGCTACTCACGTTCCTCAAAGAGCCTGCGGCGCCTCTTCCTCGACGAGTTCGTGGGCGACCTCGACCTCACGGGCGACGTGAGCATCGACGCGACGGTGGGCCTCGACCGGGCCGACGAGCTCTACCAGAGGATCTTCTTCGAGTACGGCGACGACTCGGTCGCCCAGCTCGGCGGAGTGCACTTGGCGTGCGAGCAGGCGAGCAACGTCCTCACCAAGGTGCTCGAATGGGGTCGCCTGATGAGTTACCTCGAGCAGTCGACCCGCTACCTCGGCTATGACCGGCGCCTCGGCAACGGGCACTACCGCTTCTACCGCGACAACGACGTCCTGGAGTCGCGATTCGGCGCGCGCTACATCGGCGAGATGGACCGGATGTTCGACACCTACGCCGAGCTGCTGCCCGAGTTGACCGACTGGCTCGCCAAGAAGTACCCCAAGACCCCCGCCGACACCGACTTCGTCTACCGCCAGGCCATCCGGGCCAAGGCCCTCGACGCCGTGCGCGGTCTGCTGCCCGCGAGCGCCCTCTCCAATCTCGGCATCTACGCGTCGGGCCAGGCCTATGAGTCGCTGCTGCTTCACATGCGAGCCCACCCACTGCCCGAGGTACGCGAGTACGCCGCGATGATGCTGGACGAACTGGTCAAGGTCATACCTTCATTCTTGAAGCGCGTGGAGGTCGCCGAGAGGGGAGTGGCCTGGAGCCACTACCTCGCGAGCACCAAGACCACCACGCACCGGCTCATCGAGTCGATGTGGCCCGACGTCGCCTCACGCGAGCCGGGCGAGCACGTGCGCCTGGTGGCCTTCGACCCCCTCGGCGAGCAGCGCGTACTCGAGGCGATCGTCTTTGGCAATTCCTCGATGTCGCACGCCGACGCGGTGACACGGGTTCGGGGCATGGACGACGAGCAGCGCGCGGCGCTGATGTCGGCCTACGTCGGCGAGCGCAAGAACCGCCGGCACCGGCCCGGCCGGGCGTTCGAGCGCACCGACTACCGATTCGAGCTCGTGACCGACTACGGGGCCTTCCGGGACCTGCAGCGGCACCGGTTGCTCACCATCGAATGGCAGCCTCTCACCGTCGACCTCGGCTACGACGTTCCCGAGGCCATCCGAGAGGCCGGACTGGCCCCACGCTACGAGGAGTCCCTGGCGCGCTCGGGCGCGCTCTTCAACGACATGCGCGTGGAGTTCCCCGACCAGAGCCAGTACGTCGTGGCGCTGGCCTACCGGATCCGCTACGTCATGCAGATGAACGCCCGCGAGGCCATGCATCTGATCGAGCTACGATCCGGCCCCCAGGGTCACCCGAGCTACCGTCGCGTGGCCCACGAGATGGCCAGGCTCATTAGGGAAGAGGCCGGTCACCGGGCAATCGCCGGTGCCATGACGTTCGTGGACTTCTCCGACACCGACCTAGAAAGGCTCGAGGCGGAGCGTGCGTCGGAGCGAAATCGCCTCAATCGATGATAAAAAAGGTATTTAGTCATTCTTTAGGCAAATATGCTTGACAACTGCTGAAAACGGCCTACAATGCCTGCGCTACTAAGAAGGGCTTTGAAGATGAGTGATGGCGACAGAGAAGAAGCATTCGACGAGGAGGAACTCGCCGAGGGCCTCGACGAAGAGATCGTAATTGAGGAAGATCTCGAAGACGCCGACGTCGAGGGCGACGACGTAGTCGAGATCGACGACGAGGAAGTACTCGTCGAAGTCGCCGTGCCCGAGGAGGACGAGGACGTCCCCGACGACGCGGACGTGGAACTGGCCCTGGACGAGGTGCTGGCCGAGACCATCCGGCGCACCAGCACCCCCGAGGATGACGACGAGATCATTGGCGAGGTCGACACCACCGTCGACGCCGCCGAGGCCATCCTGCCCAAGCAGGACGACGAGTTCCGCTGCGCTTCGTGCCGGCTTCTGAAGAAGACGAGCCAGCTCGCGAATCGCGCCAGGTCGCTCTGCCGCGACTGCGTCTGAGCGTAAGTCAACGCGGCGTGCCGGCACAGCGCGCGAGCGTCAGCGTCGCCACGGAGCTCGATCCCGAATTCTTGTTGCTGTGGAGCCACGCGCTCGAAGAGTGCGTCAAGTGGCGCGGAGGACGCGAGGTCGTCGAGACGATCCGTCAGGGTCGAACCGACAGCGAACGGGCTGAGCATCTGATCGGCGCCGGGTGCGTGTGGGTCGCACGCGACGATCACGACGCGCTTCTAGGGTTTGCGCTCTGTCGAGATGGGCTCATCGAGCTGCTGCACGTCGAGCGCGCATATCGGCGCCAAGGAGTCGCTCGCTCTATCCTGGCCACGCTCGCGAACAGTGACAACCCTCCCGTGGACGCTCTGGCGCTGCCGGGGGACCGGGCGACCAAGTCGCTCTATGAGTCAATTGGGTGGAAGGCGCGGCTTCTTACGATGCGCGGCGAGTAACCACGCGGCGCGCTGGACGCGTCAGTGGCGGCGGGGGTGGCACTTTCATGCCCAGCAGCTTGGCTAGTTCAGGTATCGCTCCCGCGTTCTTGATTGCGAGGGCCTTGCAGGACTCGTCGGCCGGGATGCCCTGCGGCTTCACGTTGCGACGGATCGACGTGTCGACCGCCAGGTTCACGATTTCCTTCCACCGAGCAACATCCTGCTCGCTCGTGAGGGCCTCGGATGTCAATGCCACGACCCTGGTCGCCGTCTCACCGCTGACGCGCGTCGACATGTCCGGCGGGCTCGCGACCAGACGAAGGGCCTCGGGAACGTTCTTAGAAGTAATGGCGGTCTCGAGGCGCTCGGTCCACTGGACCCGCAGCGCTTCCAGACGCACGCTCAGCGCGGCCTGAAGTTCCTTCAGTTGGGCGCGAGACTCCTCGTCCAACGAGACGGTCTTGGCCGAAGTCACGACCGCGCGCAGGTCCCGGAGTCGCAGTTCCTTGCCGGCACCGACGGCGCCGGAGGCACGGTCCTTCCAGAGCGCGAGAGTGGTCCTGCCGAGCAGGTCCTCCGCGATCCGGTCGATGGTCGCCGGGTCGATGGTCGTGCGACCTTGAGCGGTGGCGTTCTTGTTCTGCTCAGCGACCGCCGCGCGAACGGCCGGCATGCCGCCGCGCAGCAACTGCTCGGCTACGGGAAGCTGCTCAGGGGAAAGGGTTGCGAGGAGAGCGTTTCGGTGCGTCGTCGTCATCGGCGGTTGGACGGGACCACTCGGGCGCTCGCCTCGGCCCGGTCGACCGGTGCGGCCGGCGTGCTCGCTGCGAGGTCCGCCGCGACCACTCTCGACGCGAGGGCCCCCACGTCCGGTGCTCTCACTTCGTGGGCCTCGCTCGGTGCGTTCTGGACGCGGTCCGCGCTCGCTGCGCTCGGGACGCGGTCCGCGCTCGCTGCCTTCAGTGCGAGGTCCACGCTCCGAGCCTTCGGCGCGTGGCGCGCGGTCGGGTCGCTCCGCCGACGCGGGGCGGTCCTTGGAAGTCGGACGGCTCGAGGGGCGCTTGGCGCCGTCACGGCGGCCCTCACCCTCGCGTCGCTCGCCGTCGCGACGCGCGCCTCCTCGACCCTTGGGGGCGTAGGTAACGATCACGTCCGGTCCGGTCTTCGCGCTCGGGATCAGCTCGAGGCGCTCGTGACGGGGGTCGAGGGGGGAGGCGGTCTTGGGAGCCATCACCGAAAGGATCTCGATTCCCTCCATCATCTGCTCGATGTCGGCCCGGTACACGTTGCCAACGACGGGACCTCCCGGTACCAAGGATGCGCTGAGCACTCCTTTGGGGAGCTTCGCGCCCGCGGCGCGCCACGTAGCGACGTCGCCCTGCAAGCTAGTGATTTCGATCTCAATTCGGCGAGACATAGGGTTCCAATCTAGTCGCTGCGCTACGGCCAAAATTATTAGGCAGATTTAGGTCAAATTTACGTTGGGCACCTATCATGTCGCCGTGAGTGATTTCCCCACCGAGAGCCCAGAGGGCACGCCCGAAGTCGAATCCGCCGAAGTTCGCTCGCCGAGCGAAGAGGTCCGCGCGCCCGACGCTTTGAGCAGCGACCACTCCGCCACGAGCCCGGCCCCTCACCTTGGGGATGGCGAACAGGGGAGTGCTCGAGCGCCCGAGCCGGAACCGTACCTTCAGCGTGGCGGAGCCGCAGCGCTGGCGGACGCGGCGCCGCTGTCCTCGCAAGGCCGAACGTCACGTATTCCTTGGTCTGGGCGTATTTCTTTGCTCTTGGTGGCGGCCCTGGTCGGCGGTCTCGCCGGTCACTACGCAGCACCCTCCTCGGGCGGTCCCGGCGGCGTGACGATCAACGCCGTCACCAACTCACCGGGCGCGGCGGTCCTGCCTAGCGGGATGAGCATCCCGACCCTGGTCCATAGGCTCCTTCCGTCGGTCGTCTCGATTGACGTCACGGGTGGGGGATCTGAAGACCAGGGCACCGGCATGATCATCACCAAGAGCGGGCTCGTGATCACCAATAACCACGTGATCGCCGCGGCGGTCGGAGGAGGCACGATCACCGTGACTCGCTCGGGGTCCACTAAGAGCCTCCCGGCTACGCTGATCGGCACTAATCCCATCGACGACGTCTCCCTCATTCGAATCAACGGTGCGTCGGGACTGCCCACGATCACATTCGGGAACTCGAACGCGCTCGAAGCGGGTGACGCCGTGGTCGCGATTGGAAACGCGCTCGGCCTCGCCGCCGGCACTCCGACCGTGACCCAGGGGATTGTCTCGGCGCTGGGACGCACCGTGACGGCCGGCACGGCCAGCACCACCGAGACCCTCAACAACATGATCCAAACCGACGCCGCGATCAACCCCGGCAACTCCGGTGGACCACTGCTCGACTCCGAAGGTGACGTAATCGGAATGAACACCGCCGTCGCGGGGACCTTGCCCGACGGCACGAGCGCTCAGAACATCGGCTTCGCCATCCCAGCCGCGACGATACAGTCGCTCCTCAAGTCGCTGATGGCCGGCGAGAGCGTGGTGAACCACCACGCCTTCATCGGTGTCGAGATCATGTCGAACACTCCAACGGTGCAGGCGGAGTACCGCTTCAGCATCTCCACGGGCGCGGTGGTGATGAGCGTGATCGCGGGAACGGGCGCGGCGTCAGGCGGCGTCAAGCAGGGCGATATCATCATCGGCATCAACGCCACGACCATCAACGGTGCCCAGGACCTCACGAGCGTGCTCTCGGGCCTACACCCGGGCGACCGGATCACCCTGAAGGTCGTGCGCGGCACGAAGCGCCTCACCCTGCACATCACGCTCGGCACTCAGCCCGCGAGCTAATTCAGCGTCGAGATGCCCCCGTCGACGGGGAGCACGACGCCGGTGATGTAACTCGCGGCGGGGGAGGCGAGGAATATGGCCGCCCCGGCCATGTCCGAGGGCCGACCGATCCTCTTCAAGGGCGCGCTGGCGGCGATTTGCTCGCCGAACGCCTCCAGGGTGGCTCGCATCATCTTGGACTCGAAGGGACCGGGGGCGATTGCGTTCACGGTGACGTCGGGCGCCATGAACTTGGCGAGGTGGCGCGTCAGCTGGTGCACGGCGGCCTTGGAGGCCGAGTAGGCGTAGGTCTCGAGGGCCGGCACGTGCAGACCGTCGATGGAACCGATGTTGATGACCCGTGCCGGGTTCTCGGGGGTGCCGGACGCCTCGAGCAGGGGCCGCAGGAACTTGGTCACGTGAAAGACCGCCTTCACGTTGAGCGCCAGGACCCGCTCGAAGGCGGCCTCGTCGTAGTCGGCCATGGGCGCACCCCACGTCGCCCCGGCGTTGTTGACCAGCACGTCGAGACGGGTCTCACGCGAGGCGACTTCGCCAGCGAGGCGACGGCACTCCGCTTCGCTCGAGAGGTCGGCGGGCAACGATATGCACTCCCCGTTCCTGGAGAGTTCGGCCGCCAACGAATCGCACGCGTCGGCCTTGCGAGACGAGATATAGACCTTCGCGCCGGCGTCGATGAAGCCTCGCGCGATCATCTCGCCGATGCCTCGGCTGCCGCCAGTGACGAGTACGACCTTGCCTGAGACGTCAAAGAGTGGATTCATAGCTGAAGTGTAGAACAGGGCTAGGCGCCGGTCTCGGCCACCAGGTAGGCGGTGCGGGGTCGAGGCAGGTCCGGTCGCAGCTCGCGGGCCGTCACGAGGGCTTCATCGACATCGTGGGCCAGGACGACCTCCTGGGTCAGACCCTTGAAGGGGTCACCCCACAGGACCCGGAATTGGACCGGACCAGCGGGGGTCACGGTCAGTTGGCGACGCGCAGATTCGTCACGGCCGTGGCAAGAACGTTGGAGCGATCGTCATCGACCATCTGAGCGCGGATCGACCAGACGCCATCGGTGGTGAAGTTGAAAGGGCATTCCACCTGGAACTTCTTGATCTCTTGGTAACTGCAGACGAGGTTCGAGACGCCCGAGCCGTCCGGCGACACGGCGATGATCCGTATGGCGCCCGCAATATGGCCGGGGAGCACGTCGACGATAATGTTGAATGGACCGTTGCTCGAAGTGGCGGCGCTCGAATTGTCGCTGTAATCGAAGGAAAGGTTGATGGCTGACTGCCCGGACGAAACTGACGGAATCAACATGGCCCCGGCAGGAACGCCAAAAAAACCGATGAATGACACTGCCAAGAGAGCAGCACAGAGAGTCCGACGCATATAGGCATTATACTTAGCGGTTGGCGTAGGTGCCGCCGATAATGTACGTTATGTAAAGTCAAACAGGGATGATTCCGAACCCTTAGGATCAGACGTCTCGCGGCCCTCTCCCCACTCTTCTTCCTCCAGGATCACTCCAGTAGTTTTGAAGTACCGATGCGCGCCCACACAACTCTCAGTCCCAAGCGTTTGGCGCTCGCACTACTCGTCGTTGCGTGCGGCGGTGCGGCCGGCACAATCGCGCGCGATCTGCTCCTCAAGCTCGAGCCACAAGCCATAGGGTCCGATTGGGTCTCACGAATTCCCTGGGTCCTGCTCGCGATCAATGTCGTCGGCGCCTACGCCGCCACGAAGCTGCTGCGCGGGCCGCTGCGCCACCACGATCCCAACGACGTGACGCGACTTCTCCTGATCACAGGTCTTTTCGGTGGCTTCACGTCCTATTCGAGCCTTTTCGTCGACCTGGCGGCCATCTGGCATGTCTCAGTACTCGGGAGCATTTTCATGGCCCTAATGGCGATCCTGAGCGGCGTGTTCGCCGGGTGGCTCGGGCTGCGGCGGCGCACGAGGTGACCCTGCTACTCATCGCAATCTTCGGCGCGCTCGGGTGCGTCGTGAGGTTCGTCTCGGAGTACGTGGTGCGTCGCCACCATCCGACGCTGCGCCCATGGGCGACGGTGGCCGCCAACACGGTGGGCAGCGCACTCGCCGGCTGGGCGGCGTACCGACTGATCGGAAATGGCGATCTGCATCTTCATGAAATTGTAATCACGGGTTTCTGCGGGGGATTGACCACGTTCTCTTCGGCAATGGCCATCCCCGCCCTGCTCCAACGCGAACACCACGTCGGCTACTCGGTCGCCCTGGTGGTCACTACCCCGCTGCTGTGTGGCGCAGCGTTCGCGATCGGCATGGGACTCGCCCACTGACATCTCTGCGACGAGCCCAACCCGGGTTGGGCTCAGGATCGCGCACTCTCAGATCTTGATCGGACCCTCCTCGGCCTCAGCCAGGCCGGTGAAGTCCGCCGTCCCGGTCGGCGCCTCGGGCATCATCCCCGCCGCCACCAGACCGACCACGAGGATCACGACCGCCGTATAGGGCGCGTAGACGGTGGGTGCGGTCACCTTGTAGATCGCGCCGAAGATCGCCGCGGCGGTCACCACTCCCCCGACCGTGCTGGCCGAGTAGAGCTGCCAGGTCTTGCCGACGCTGCGCAGACCGCGCAGCGCCCCCACCGAGATCAGCAGATAGATGGCGGCGATCGCGAACCCGCCGTAGGTCGACATCCACACGAACATCGACGCGTACTCCGGCGTGCCGCCGGGCAACGCGAACACCGTCGTCCAGGTCACGAGCGCGATCACGACGGCGTAGATCCCGATCACGATGTTGCTCGCGCCGGTGGGCGTGCCGTGACGAGAGATCTTCTTCAACGCCGAGGGCAGTCGACGGTCGCGCGAGAGCGCGAAGATACCGCGCGACGCCGAGACGGCACACCCGATGAGGACCGCGATCATGTCGAAAATCACGACGAGCTCCACGAGGCGACGTATCCACACCGAGGCGTATCCCCCGGCCGACGCCGGACCCGCGAGGCCGAACAAGGGAGCGCCCGAGTTCTTGCCCAGCAGGTTCATGCTGAAGTGGTAACCCGACACCTGGGCGTACGTGCCGATGACGTAGAAGCCGGCGATCGCGAGCACCGAGATCAGCACCGCCCGTGGGATGTTGTGCTGAGGATTCTCGGTCTCCTCTCCCAGGTTGGCCGAAGTCTCGAATCCAGTGAACAAGAGCACGCCGTAGAGCACGCCGAAGAGGATCCCCTTCCAGTCGGTGGGTGAACTGTGGGGCGAGAATCCGGTCGCCAGGTGGTGCACGCCGCCGCTCTTGACGATGACGACGATCGAAAAGACCAGCACGACCGTGATCGAGATCATGGCCAGCGTCAGCTGCATGCGCGTCGAGAGCACGACGCCGAAGAACATGACGATCGCGACGAGCGCGAAGAGCAGGATGTCCCACACGAGGTAGGAGAACGGCGCCACGTTGAACTCCGCCAGCAACGTGTCGTGGATCGTCCCGCCGATCATCGGCAGGATTCCCGCGCCCAGGGCCAGGATGCCCGTGTAGTAGAGCCATCCCGCGGCCGTTCCGACCCGACTGCCGAGGCCGTCGGTCACGTAGTCATAGAGCGACCCGGCGGCCTGGATCTTGCGCGTGTACTCCGCCACGATCCACCCGAGTCCGAGCACGCCCACGGCGGCGATGATCACCGCGAGCGACGCCGCACCGCCGGCGCCGTTACCCGACGCGTTGAGACCGACGAGCAGCGGCACGAGGAACGCGATCGAGAACACTGGCCCCATCAGTCCCACTGACTGCGCGATCGTGTCAATCAGCGTCAGCTTTCGCTTGCCGCCCAGCGACGTCTTGGCCGTTTTACTACCAGTCATTTTCCCCCCGATTTGGATTTGACCCGCTCTGGCTGGCTTCAGCCGTTGCGAAACCGTACGGGGTCAAACGAACCAAGTCAAGTCATTGGCTGAGACGAATGCCGGCTTCGCGCACCAGCCAAAGAAAAGTCGGGTCGGGTGCCGCAAGAAGTTCAGGGTGCCACTGGACCGCGAGCAGGTTCCCGTCGGGGGTCTCGAGCCCCTCGACCACACCGTCGGGCGCGGTGGCAGAAATGGTCAGGCCCTCACCGACCGTGTCGACCGTCTGGTGGTGAAGTGAGTTCACCGGCCACTGCGAAGGCAGGATCTTCGAGGTCAGCGTGCCGGCGAGGACCTCCACTTCGTGGGTCGCGGTGCGACCGTCGACGTCCCACTGAGGGTGCCCCGCGCCCTCTTCGAGTTCGACGTGCTGATGCAGCGTGCCGCCGAAGGCCACGTTCACCAGTTGGAACCCGCGGCAGATCGCCAGGACCGGCATGTCGCTCTTGCGCGCCGCCATCAGCAGCGCCAGTTCCCACTCGTCACGCTCGCGCTCGAGCGATCCGAGATTGGGATGGGACTCACGGCCGTAGAGCGAAGGATCGAGGTCCGCTCCCCCGCTCAGCACCAACCCGTCCAGGCGCTCGATGATACCGTCGACGTCGGCGTCGCGGGCGAGCTCGACCGGCAGTCCCCCGGCGGCGGCGATCGACTTCGGATAGTCCGAGAAGTGCAGGTCGAAGCGCAGCGAGTTCATGGCGGCCGGCAGGTGCGTCCCCAGCATCGTCGCCGGCAATCTGCGCCCGGAAATGCCGATTAGGGGTTTCGCCATGTTGCCATAGTACGGGCCGCGTCAGCGATGTGCTGTAATAGCCCAATCGTTTGGACGCAAACGGAGACTTCGCTCGAGGGAGCCCCATGACAGAACCGCTGAAGGACATCACTTCGCACGACACCTTCGTCGACGGCGTGCCCCACGAGACGTTCGCGTACCTGCGCGCGAACGACCCGGTGCACTGGACAGAGGAGAGCGACGGCGGCCGGGGATTCTGGAGCCTCACCAAGCACGAGGACGTCGTCTTCGCGAGCCGCCACAGCGAGATCTTCTCCAGCCGCCAAGGCATCCGCCTCGAGGACATGGACGAGGAGGAGACCGAAGCGCGCCGCACGCTGATGGAGATGGACGCTCCCGAGCACACCCGCCTCCGTCGACTCGTCAGCCGACCCTTCGCCCCGAAGTCGATCGCCACCTACGAAGACGCCGTTCGCGAGATCGCCGTGGACCTGCTCGACTCCTTGAAGGGCAAGGACGAGTTCGATTTCGTCTCGAGCGTGTCGCGCGGTCTGCCCATGCGGATGCTCGGACGCCTGCTCGGGCTGCCGAACGAGGACCTCGAGTGGCTGGTACTGCGTGGCGACGCTCTCATCGGCAATACCGACCCTGACTTCACCGAGTACGTCGTCGATCAAGTCGACACGTCCGCCTACCGCCTCCTGCCCTTTCGCAGTCCGGTGTCGCTCGAGCTCTTCGAGTACGCCAGTCAGGCCCTCGAGGAGCGGCGCATCACGCCGACCCACGACGTCCTCTCCTCGCTGCTCGAGACCACGGTCGAGGGCGACACGCTTGACGAGCTCGCCCTGCAGAACTTCTTCACGCTGATGGTCGCTGCCGGCAACGACACGACGCGCTACTCCATGACCGCGGGCCTCCAGGCACTCATCGAGCGGCCCGATCTCTTCGCCCAGCTTCCGTCGATGACCCTCGAGCAGCGCAAGGGGCTGGTCGAGGAGATGCTCCGCTGGTCGAGCGTGACCATGCACTTCCGTCGTACCGCCACCCAGGACGTCGAGATCGGCGCCAAGACCATCAAGGCCGGCGACAAGGTCGTCATGTGGTTCACCTCGGCGAACTTCGACGAGGACCACTTCGACAGCCCGTACGAATTCCGCGCCGACCGCGCGCACAACGACCACGTGGCCTTCGGTCTCTTCAGCCCGCACCTCTGCCTGGGAGCGCACCTCGCGCGCTTAGAGATGCGCGTGCTCTTCGAAGAGATCGCCGCGCGGTGGTCGTCGGTCGAATCGGCGGGTCCGTCAGAGCGCCTTCGTTCGAACTTCATCGGCGGCACCAAGCAGCTGCCGATCCGTGTCACCTGGCGCTAGAGGAACGGCAGGTACTCGCGCAGCTCCCAGTCGGTCGTGGCGCTGAGGTAGCGCTCCCACTCCGCACGCTTGACAGCGACGTGCTGGGCCACGAGATCGGAACCCACGGCCGCGACGAGCTCCTCGTCGGCCTCGAGCGCGTCCAGGGCAGCCGAGAGCGTGGGCGGCACGCCGACGGTGGCGTCGATGGTGTCGAGGCCGTTGCCACTCTCGGCGGGACCTGGATTCGTCTCGGACTTCGCACCCAGCAACGCCGCTTGGAGCACGGCCGCCATCGACGTATGGACCACTGCCCCGCCGTCGCTGAGGCGGTGCTCGAGCCGGGCGGCGGCGCCGCGCTCATTGGGGATCCGGATCGTCGCACCGCGGTGGTCGTAGCCCCAGTTGGCCCAGTAGCCCGACAGCGAAGCCGGGCGCAGGCGCTTGTACGCGTTGACCGTCGGCGCGCAGAGTCCCGCCAGGGCCTGATGGTGCGCGAGCAGCCCGCCCACCGAGTGCATGGCGAGGTCCGAGAGCCCGTCGGGCTTCGCGGCGTCGTTGATCACGTTCTCCTGCTCGTCGTTGCGGAACGAGAAGTTGAAGTGCAGGCCCGACCCACCGCGATCGGACATGGGCTTGCCCATGAAACTGAGCAGCAATCCGAAGCGGTGCGCCACCTCGCGCGCCAGCACCTTGAAGAGAAAGCCGTCATCGGCCGATCGCAGCGCGTTGGTGTAGCGCAGCGTGAACTCGAACTGCGGCGAGTCGTACTCGGAGTTGACCGACTCGAGCGGCACGTCGGCCATGGCACAGGCCGCCCAGATGGCGTCGATGAGCCCGTGGGGGTCGACGCTCGGACCGGTGCCGTACACGAAGGCCCCGGGCGTCTCCATCGGCTTCCATCCCCCTTGGCCGTCAGGCGTGAACACGTAGGCCTCGAACTCCATGCCCACGTAGGGTTCGTAGCCCTGGGTGCGCCAGTCGGCGATTGCCTTGTGCAGCGCGGTGCGCGGGGAGACCGAGAAGGGCACGCCGTGACGTTCGACGTCGGCCACGACCACGCGGGTTCCCTCCTCCCAGCTGGGACGAAGATCGGACATGTCGTAGGTAGCGTCGAAGTCGGGCAGGCCCTCGTCCCAGTAGCTGCCGACCGTGCCGGGCGTCATGCCTCGGTCGTAACCGAGCGACCAGGTGCCGGTGCAGTGGTGGGTGCCCTTGTCCGCCAGGGACGCCGGGACGTACTTGCCTCGTGCGAGGCCCAGGTGATCCGGCCAGAGGACCCTGACGCGGTCGAATGATTCGCTCATAATTCCCTCCACTGTGACTTTGGCGAAAATAGCATGCCCCAGCGTACGGAGTTTGTAGTGTGGAGCAACCATTTGAATACAAACGACTTCTGGAGGGCTGTGGAGTATCGCCGAATTCTTCTCGACGGCGTCGCTCTCGACGCGACGCGCGACGGCGACATGCTCGTCACGAACGATGGTCGGCGAGTCGAGGCGGCGACGGCGCAGCACCTTCCTCCAGTCGTACCGAGCAAGATCCTCTGCTGTCACCTCAACCACGTTTCGCGCGTGCGCGAGTTCGAGGTCGAGCTGCCACCCGCGCCTACGTGGTTCCAGAAGCCGGTATCGGCACTCAACGCTCACGGCGGTGACGTCGTGCGTCCGTCCAACTGCCACTACCTCAACTTCGAGGGTGAGGTCGCCATCGTGATCGGACGCATCGCGCGCAACATCGCCCTGGCCGATGCGGCTGACTTCATCGCGGGCTACACCATCGCCAACGACTTCGGACTACACGACTTCCGCGATACCGACGCCGGGTCAATGCTCCGCGTCAAGGGGGCCGACACCCTTTGCCCCGTCGGGCCCGGCGTCGTCACCGACTGGGACTTCCACCACAAGTCGATGCGCACGCTCGTGAACGGCAACGTGCTTCAGGACGGCTCGACCGACGAGATGGCGTGGGACATGCACTACCTCGTCACCGACATGGCGCGTTTGATCACCTTGCTTCCGGGCGACATCATCCTTTCTGGAACACCCGCCTTCTCGCGTCCCGTGCAGCCCGGCGACGTCGTGACCGTCGAGGTCGAGGGTCTCGGTGCACTCACGAACTACGTCGTCGCCTCCCCCGATCCGGTGAGCGACGAGGTCGGCGCCCAGCCGACCTCGACCGAGGAGGTCCTCTCGACGGCCCTGGGAGGCGACTGGGAGTTTCGCGGCCAGCGCAGGCCCAACCCCACCGAGCGCTCCACACTCCCCTACCCTCGCGTGCTTCCCCGGCATCAGTCATGATCGTCGAAAGGGTGAGTGTCGCCGGGGTCGAGGTCGCGACCGGGCACTTCATCGACGGTGTGCGAGTCCAGTCCGCCACGACCTTCGAAGATCGCTCCCCGCTCGACTGGGACCTGAAGCTCGCCGACGTCGCGCGTGGCGGCGAGGCCGAAGCCCACGCTGCCGTATCGGCAGCGCTCGAAGCCTTCCCCGCTTGGGCCGCACTTTCGACCGTGGAGCGTCAGGGCTATCTCCACCGCCTGGCGGATTTGATCGACTCCAACGTCGAGCGGATCGCCGCCGTCGAATGTCTGGACATGGCCATGCTCGAAGAGAGCCTGCGCCTCAGGGTTATCGGGCGCGGAGCTCGCAACTTCCGTGCTTACGCCGACCTCGCCGTTGCCTACGAAGCGCGCCAGTGGGATTCCAACGGCACCCACAACACGGTGCTGCGCATGCCCGCCGGGCCGAGCGCGGTCATCACCCCCTGGAACGCCCCCTTCATGCTCTCGACATGGAAGTGTGCGCCCGCGCTCGCCGCCGGCAACACCGTCATCCTCAAGCCCGCCGAATGGTCGCCGCTCAGCTGCTCGTTCTTGATGGACCTCGTCGACGACGCCGCTTTCCCGCGGGGCGTCTTCAATATGGTCCAGGGCATCGGCTCCGAGGTGGGCGCGGCCTTGGTCGCCGACCCGCGCGTGCGGCGGATCTCCTTCACCGGTTCGCCCGCGACCGGGCGAGCAATCGGCGTCGCCGCGGCGAAGAACCTGGTCCCCTTCACGGCCGAGCTCGGCGGCAAGGGACCGTTCATGGTCTTTTCCGACGCGGACCTCGACGCCGCGGCCGAGAAGGCCGCGTTGATGTACGACGACGCCGGACAGGTATGCCTCGCCGGCACCCGGTTGCTCGTCGAGTCGAGCTGCCGCGACGCCTTCGTTGAGCGCTTCACCGAAACCGCCGGACGCCACATCCTCGGCGACAGCCGCGACCCCACAACCACCATGTCGCCCCTCATCCACCCCCAGCACCTGGAGCGCGTCGAGGGTTTCGTGAACCGCGCCGTGTCCGAGGGCGACCGCTTGGTGTTCGGTGGCCATCGTCTGGCAGCTAACGGCCTGTGGTTCGAGCCGACGCTGATCGAACCGCGCTCAAACGACTCCGAGATCGTCCAGAACGAGGTCTTCGGACCCGTGCTGACACTCCAGGCGTTCGAGACCGAGGACGAGGCCATCCGCCTGGCGAACTCGACGCCCTACGGACTCTCCGCCATCGTCTACACGAGCGACCAGGCCAAGGCCGACCGCGTCGCCAGCGCCGTTCGTGCCGGCACCGTCTGGGTCAACTGCTTTCTCGTGAGGGACCTGACCGCCCCCTTCGGAGGGACCGGCGTCAGCGGCATCGGGCGTGAAGGCGGCGACTACGCCCTCGACTTCTACAGCGACCTGAAGACCTACCAAGTAAAGGAAGGCACCACTCATGGGTGAAATCATCGGCGCGGGGGTGCTGGCGCACGTCCCGACAATTGTCTTGCCAGACGGCGAGCGCCGCGCGCTCAACAACGGCGAGGAGAGCACGCTCTACACGGGGCTGCATCGGCTCAAGCGGGAGGTCTTCGACGAGTTGAAGCCCGACCTCGTGATCGTTCTCGACAGCCACTGGTTCACGACCGTGGAGTTCGTGATCAGCGCTCACGAGCGCCGCAAGGGCCTCTACACCTCCGACGAGCTGCCTCGCGGGATGTCGAGCGTCCCTTACGACATTCCGGGCAATCCGGAGTTCGCCAAGCTGGTCGGTCGAATCGCCGACAACACTCCAGAGTGCTGGATCACTCCGGTCGACAATGAGCATCTCCCAATTACGTACGCCACCACAAACTTCCTGGGTTTCCTGCAGGGCGACGAGGCGTGGATCTCGCTCAGCGTCTGTCAGACAGCCGAGCCGGCTGACTTTGAGACCGTGGGACGCGTCCTCGCCGAAGCGGTTGCTCAGAGCGACCTGCGAGTAGTGCTGATCGCCTCGGGAGCGCTCAGCCACACGTTCCACACGCTGCGCACTCTTCGCAGCCACGAGGCGGCTGGTGAAGAGCACATCTTCTCTCCCGCGTCGCGCGACGCCGACCACAGCGTCATCGACGCCTGGCTGCGCGGCGACCACGCCTCGGTGATCAGTGGACTAGGAGCGTTCCTGGCGGTCAAGCCCGAGGGACGTTTTGGCCATTACCAGATGATGGTCGCGGCCCTCGGAGGGACCGAGTGCGTGGCCGAGGGACGGCTGTTCTCGGAGTACGAAAACGCCATCGGCACGGGACAGGTCCACGTGTGGTTCGACCGACCGGCCGGCGGATGGACCAAGGAGAAGGCATGACGCTCAAGGGACTGCCATTCCCGCGCACAGCCAGCGGCCGAGCGTCGCTCCTGCCGTCGCCTCCGTGGCACTACTCGGGAGACCTCTTGACGGTCGAGTACCGGACCGACCCCTCGGCGATTGCCGCGCTGCTTCCCGAGGGCGTCACGCTCGTCAACGACAACGAGGATCCCGGCGCGGTGGCGTTCATCTGGGCCGACTGGCAGAGTTGCGGCGCCGACGGTACAGAGCTGCTCGACCCGGTGCGTTCCCAGTACCGCGAGGCGTTCGTCGTCGTGCGCTGTCGCTACCAGGGTCAGGTCTACAGCCGCTGCATTTTCATCTGGGTCGACAAGGATTTTGCGCTCGTCCGTGGCTACCTTCAGGGATACCCGAAGAAGCTGGGCTCGATCCATCAGACCCGTCCTGTGACCCGCGGAAGGGCTGGCCCTCGCCTCGAGTCCGGAGCGGTCTTCGGCATGACCCTCGCCGCCAGCGATCGACGACTCGCCGAAGCGACGGTAACGCTCGCGGAGGCATCGGACACCAACGGATTCGTCAACGGCCACGCCATGCTCCACCACCGCTGGTTCCCCGGCATCGAGCTCGACGGTCGCGACAGCCTGGCCGAGGTCGTGACCATGTCGGGAGTCGACGCGGACCTCGGCCCCGCCTTCGGGGGTAGTGCGACGCTCGAACTCTTCGAATCGCCAAGCGAGGAGTTGCTCTCCATTTCTCCGCGCGAGATCATCGGCGGATATTTCCGCTCGATTGGCACCACTTTCGCCGGCGGCAGAACGCTCGAAGCCTAAGGATGTCCAAGAAGATCGCCAGTTCTCGTGCTTCGGTCGTTTCGGCCGCCGAGCAGGACATCCGCAGCCGCCTCAGCGACCACGAGCTGGACTTCACGGCCATGAGCGCAGTTTCGAACATCTACCGTTCAGGATCGGCGGTCCGCAACCACATGGAACGCTCGGTGTTGAGCGAGTACGACCTGAGTTGGGCGGCGTTCACTGTCCTGTGGGTGCTGTGGATTTGGGGTACCCAAGAAACGGGCCACGTCGCATCGGAAGCCGGTATCACGAAGGGCACGCTCACTGGAGTGATCAAGACACTTCAGTCTCGGCGCTTGATTCGCAGACTCCCCCATCGCGACGATCGGCGCCGAGTTTCGATTGCGCTTACCAAGGCCGGTGAGCGATTGATCGAAACGCTGTTTCCCCAATTCAACCGCCACGAAACGCTTGCCGTGGGAGCGCTCACGCTGGCTGAGCAACGAGAGCTGGCTCGACTCCTGCGCCTCGTACTCGGACATATCAGCACCGTCGAGGAACCTGTTAGTCCAATTCCAAGAAGCCAGTAACCAATCTTGGTCCAATGGTGAGTGCGGGTTCACGTCGGGCCTCCGATAAAAAGGAACGGTGTCGGAGAATGCAGACCGTAGTGTCCTAGAGCAGAAGTGAGTTGCCGAGACTAGGACGCATGATCCACACCAACAGTGGATGCGCCAGTCAACCTCCAGGTTGATAAGTGAAGCCGCGCGGACAGGACATCGACGGAATGTTCATGAACGCTAGTTGCCACCAGGGTCCGCCAAGCGGAAGGGCGCAGTTGTCCGATGGAGGCGGTTCTCCAACGACGTAAGCGAGACCTTCGACTCCTCGGCCAGGGCTATGTGCCGTGGCGAAGATCACGAGGTCGTGACCGGGGCTCGAGCTGGACGGCCACGTTCCAAGAAGGCGACCGACCCCAGGAAGATTCCCCGAAGGCGAACTGCACATCTTTGGAGCGAAAGTGGACTGTGCACCAAGCGCCGCCAGGGCGGCGGCGTGCCAACAAGGCTCGTAGGCCGTGTTGTACTGGTGAGCGGGCCGATCGTATAGTCTCCACGCGGACAACACGACCGCAAGCCCAAGAACGAGCGCAGCGATGCGCAGGATTCGTCGGCGCGGCAATCGTCGCATCACTCACCAAGACTAGGGCCACTTGCGGGGCATGGAGCCAGACGGTTCCGTCTTGAAACGGGCCCCAGATTCGCCCGGGCGGGGATCTAGAGAGTACCCTCCGGGCATGATCGTTTGTGTGCCCGTGACCAGTGATGGACAGGTCGACCACCGTTGGGGCCGCGCGGAGTGGATCGCAGTCGCCAACATCATCAATGGCGGGATTGAAAGTTGGCAAGAGATCGAGGTGTCCTGGGACC
>PKWY01000046.1:0-1095 GCA_003132205.1 Acidimicrobiaceae bacterium | reverse complement strand
CGACCGGAGACGCCCGAACCGCAGTGCTTACGGCGACGGCGTAGTCCGTCTTTGGTACGAGCCCCGTTCAGTCAGGCAATTGCCGATGCAAGATGGCATTCCTAACAGGTCTGTTGCGCCGGGCCTCCTACATGAGGTCGCTACTGCAGGATCCTGACTGACACCGCCGCGTTTCATTCTTAAGAACTGGAAATGGGCCAGTCATGTTGCACGATGATTCGCTGTCCGATCACCAGGCTTGCATGATCTCGGACATAGGTCTGGTGTAGAGGGTGGGCAACGTAGCGGCGAGCGGCATCGAAGTCAGCGAAATCCGCTACCACCACAAAGTCGAAATTGTCCTCGAAGTAGCCCGCGTCATCACCACACGTCATGGCAAGTAACTCCGGTATTTCGCGCAAGTCATCGAGAGCATCACGAAATCCTTGCTTTGCCTCCGGCGAAACCCCTCCGGCCCATTGATAGACGACCACCTGACGGAACACGAACTCACCTTCTGATATCGACACTTAAGACGGAGCAAATCATCCTTTGCTTGAGGCTACTCCCGGACAGTTGAGTTGTTGGCGCTACGGCCTCGATCGACGGTCGGAGGTTGTGGGGGTCCGCCCTCCGACACCAGGAGAATCTCGAAGGCAATTCCTGAACGGCAGTTCTCAAGTCGACCAACGCACCTTGGGTGTTGAACAGTGGAAGCCAACGGTCACGCAACGACCTATCGGTCCTGGAAGTACTTCGTTTCGACCGCCGTGGCGTTCGCGGTCATTATTGGGCTGGCAATCTTCGTAATCCAAGACCGTTCGAACTCTGCCGTGTCTATGCCACCTTCAGACACGGTTGTGGTCACAGGGTTCGGGCGGCTTTCAGCTGGACGGCCCTCCAGCGAACCCACTTCGGTGGTGCTTTCCGACTCCCAGGCTTCAGCCCTTCGCAGCGCCGTCGTTGCTCTCCCAAGGCATTCAATGACGCCGAGGGAATCGATCTGCAGGGAGGAGTCCACCGTCTTCACGATTGCCGTGGTTCGATCTCAAGGCGG
Source organism: Acidimicrobiaceae bacterium (assembly GCA_003132205.1). GTDB lineage: Bacteria > Actinomycetota > Acidimicrobiia > Acidimicrobiales > RAAP-2 > RAAP-2. Next base: position 59 of record PKWY01000046.1, on the reverse strand, counting down.
AGTCACGTCGACGTCCTGGTTGGCCACCGCTGAGTTGTGTGGGAATGTCAAGTCAATTT
>PKWY01000043.1 GCA_003132205.1 Acidimicrobiaceae bacterium | reverse complement strand
ATTGAAGTCGGACACCGTTGGGACACCGTTGGGACTGCCAGGTAGGTATTGCTCGTCGTGATCTCGGCGAGCCCTCTTCGAATGGAGAGGCGTTGCAGCACGGTCTCGCCAGTCCACCAGCCGGCGCGGCTCCGGTCTTCTCGGTCGCCGTCACGGACCGTTCATTCGTGCCGGATCGTCCCAGCGCCGCGCAGCGCTGGCCGCGTCCTACGCAGCCGCGAGCCTGAATGGGCGAGTGGCTGCGGCGAGCAGATCACCCACCGGGCACTGAGGGATTTGCGCCGGCGATCGGGACCTTTCCTCACGGGCTTGACAGCACGCGCGCTGCTAGTGTCCGGTGCGTAGCCGTCTTGTGGCGTCGAATCGTGATCGTTTTGCCAGGACTTCGTGGCAGCGGGCGAAGAGAGCCCGGGGTTGCGCAGTGACAAGAAGGGGAGATCAGCGTGCGCAGTGGCCAATGGAAGATCTTCGCAGTAGGGGCGGTTGTCGCATCCCTCGGACTGGCCGCATGCGGCGTCAAGGCCTCGATGGACCAGGCAATCTCATCTCTGGGCGCCTCGCCAGATGTGCAGGTGCACCTCACCGGAAGCGTCTCGGCGCCGGACTCCCGTCAGGTCCAGGCGGCACTCAACGTCCTCACCATGGACATGCGCTACTCGAGCGCTTCGGGCGCCGCACTGTCGCAGTCGAAGGGAAACGTCAACTCGGAGCTCGATGTGAACGTGGGGAGCCAATCGTTCGTCGAGGTTCGCCAGATTGACTCCAACTTCTATCTGTTGGTGAACGTGTCCGCACTCTCCGATATTCCGGGCGTCAATCTCTCGCAAACTGAGATTTCGACCCTGCAGCTCACCCTGGGAGGCCGCTGGTTCGAGTTTCCCAAGAGCCTGATTGACACGTACCTCCCGACGAGCGCGAAGGTCAAGGCGCAAACCGCCCAGGATCAGGTCGCCGAGCAGAAGATCCTTGATGAAGTCTCTTCGGTGATCGAAGCCACGTCGTACACCACGCTCCCTGGCGGTGGCTACTCTCAGACCGGGTCGCTCGAGTCGATCGTGAAAGCGGTCCTCCCGACGGTGGAAACGTTGAGCGGGCGCCAGATTCATCCGAGCGCGGTAAAGGGCTCGTACACAATCGGTGTGACGATGTCCGGAGTCACCGCAACTGGCGGGTCCATTGAGATCACCGCCCCGGACGGCACCTTGGGGAATCAGAGCATCAGTCTCCACGCCACGGTGGCCCACGTCGCCGACAGCGTTGCAGTTCCTGCTGGCGCCACAGTCATCACTCCCGCATTGTTGAAGGGGCTTCTCGCACAGGCTTAGCGGAGAACCCGGGCGGGTCGCGCGATAGTGGAGGCTCTCCCGTCGGAGGATTGCATGCCAACGGCCGCCGGCGAATTGGCGTTCCTCACGATGAGGTCGATTCACGACGAGAGGATCGACGCCAATGTCTCGTAACCCGGCGCGATACGCCGCCACGGATACGCGGTTTCGATCTCGTTCGAGACGGCGAGCAGCCGGTAGTCGTGATAGTGCGCGGCGGTGATCTGCAGTCCGAAGGGAAGGCCGGTCGCGAGGGTCCCCATCGGGACGCTGAGCGCGGGGTTGCCGGTGATGTTCTGCATCGCCGTCGAATAGACGTGGGGCGGGAGCCCGTGCACGTCGTCGTTCGCCGTCAGGCGACCGTCAGCGAGCCAACCCTCGCTCGCCACGCTCGGAGTGAGAAGGAGTCCGTCTTCTCCGAGGAGCTCGTCCATGGTTCGAACGTAGAGAAACCGTCGCCGACGCGAGTGGAGGTACTGGTCAATCGACACCTCGAGCCCGTTGGCGAGGAACTCCTGGGTTCCCACGTGGAACTCCCGCAGGTGTTCGATGACCCACTCGCGCCCGAGCGCTGCAACATGCTCCGCCGCGCAGACGGTGAACCAATCGATATCGGGATCGCCGTCGGCGAAGAAGCCCTCGGGTTCTCTCCAGATCACCCGAACACCAAAGAGGTCGGAGAACGCGTCCACGGCTTCGCGGAAGGCCTTCGCGACCGCCGGGGGCAGCGGGCCGAGCGGGGAAGTGCGTTCGGCGGCGAAGACCCTCGACACAGGACCGTTCTCCCGGGACGTCTGGCGAATCATCGACAGGGTGGGCGCCGTGGGGTCGCCCGAGATGGGCCCGACCATGACGTTGTAGAGGAGTAGCAGGTCGTCGGTCGAGCTCGCGAGCGGGCCGTCGGTGGAATAGTCGATCCAGTCCGGCGCGGGCCAGCGTCCCACCATCCCGTTCGTCGGCTTTAGTCCGACCAGTCCGCACAACGACGCGGGAATCCGAACCGACCCACCGCCGTCGGTCGCGGTGCCGATGAGCACGAGACCCGCGGCGATCGCGGCCGCTGATCCTCCGCTCGATCCACCCGGCGAGTAGTCCAGGTTCCAGGGGTTTCTCGTGACGCCGGTCAGCAGGCTTGCCGTGTATCCCTCGATGGCGAATTCGGGCAGGGTGGACTTTCCCACGGGAATCGCGCCTGCTTCAATGAGGCGACCAGGAACGACTCCGTTGGAAAGGGCCGGGGGAGCATCGCGAAGGGGTACGGACCCCTTTCTCGTGGGGTGACCTCGCCAGTCCTCGAGATCCTTGATCAACGTCGGGGCGCCGAGCAGGGGTCCAGCCTTCTGCTCGCCCTCGTCGATTCGACTGGCCGCGTCGAGGGCCTCGTCAAAGGAGAGATCGGTCGCGACGTTGAGCGAAGTCTGCGTGGCGTCGAGTCGGCGCAGGGACTCGGTCACGAGTGCCGTCGCGCTCAGTCGACCCTCGCGGACGGCCGCGGTGAGGAGGGTCAGCGAACCGGGTTCCTTCGACACGGATTCACCTAGCCAATGGCTGGTTCGCCGTGATCCGCGACGAGTGGCTTGTTCTGCTCGGCCCACGCGGTCATACCCCCGTCGAGGTTCACGGCGTCAAAGCCCTGCTCGATGAGGAACTGCCCGGCTCGCGAGGATCGGCCTCCCGATCGGCACACGCAGACAATGAGCCGGTCCTTATCCAACGCGTCGAGACGGTCGGGCACCTCAGCAAGCGAGATATGGAGCGCCTGGGGCGCATGTCCGAGCTCCCATTCGGAGTCTTCGCGAACATCGAGCATCAGCGCCCCGCCACCCATCAGCTCCAGCGCCTGATCAACGCTGACGTTCTTAACTGTTGCCATCAATGGACCTTTCAAGGGGGATCTGACAATCGACGAGTAGACCGAATCTACTCCTAGACTTTTCGCATGGCGTCCTCAGAACTGATCTCAACGATGAGCACGACCGATCTGGTGCCGCTCCTGGACAGTGACGAGAGTCTCTACATGATCGACGTGCGCGAACCCGATGAAGTTACGGAGTGGCAGATTCCCGGAGTTCACAATATTCCCCTGGCTTCTCTCGAATCGAGAATCGGCGAACTTCCTCGCGATGGCCACCTCGTGGTGATCTGCGCTGCGGGAACCCGCGCCGAGCAGGGCGCGCAGATTCTGGCTTCGCACCGTATCCCTAGTTCGGTCCTCGCGGGTGGCATGAGGTCGTGGGCTTCAACGTATGACGTGGTCACGGGCGGCTTTGGCGGCGCCACGGTGGTCCAGGTGCGCCGCCGGGGCAAGGGATGCCTGTCGTACGTGATTGGCTCGGGGACGACGTGCGTCGTGATCGATCCCTCGCTCGAGGTGGAGCGTTACGGGCAGATCGCCGCCGAGCACCGGTGGACCATCACCCACGTGCTCGACACCCATTTGCACGCCGACCACATCAGTGGCGCCCGAGAACTCGTCGCCACGAGCGGTGCGGCGCTGTGGCTGAATCCCTCTGATCCCTTTGCGTTCGACTTTGAGCCTCTTGCGGACGGTCGGATCATTGACCTGGCCCCCGGAGTCCAGCTCAGCGTCTCGGCGGTGAGCGTTCCGGGCCACACCGAGGGGTCCACCATGTATCAGTTGGGCGATTCCGCCATCTTCACGGGCGACACCTTATTCCTGGAGAGTGTGGGACGCCCCGATCTGGCTGATCAGGCCGAACCATTCGCGCACAACCTCTACCGCAGTCTGCACGAACGGATACTGCCACTCCGTGATGAAATTATGGTATTCCCCGCCCACTACGGACCAGGAGTTCCGGTGCGCAGTGGCCAGTTCGTGGCCAGTCCACTGGGATCACTTCGGACGTCCCTGAAGGCCCTGACGCTCAGTGAGGGCGATTTCGTCGCGTGGGCGATAGCCAACGTCAAGGATCGTCCCCCCAACTATCAACGCATGGTCCTTATTAACGCTGGACGAGCACGCGTCGACGCGGAAGCGGCCGAGATGGAACTGGGCCCGAACCGCTGCGCCATCGCCTAGGTTCCGTGCCGACAACAGGGCGGAGTGATTCAGCGATGTCCGTGTTCGCACGTCTTGCAGAAGGCGAGGTCGATTCCGGCAGTTGATGTCGTCGAGAGTCAGCGTTCCGAGCCCGACTGGCTGCATCTCCCGGCCAAGCCGGTCCTCGTTGTGAGTGTTCATGCCGACCACGATGCTCGATGGTGCCTTTGAGCGATCACGATCCGTGTGGGCCATGGGTCATGGCGAGGAACACATAGGAGATTGCGCTTCGAATGGAGCCGTTCAACGAGGACGTGCTTGACCATCCACGCCGTCTGATGAGTATCGACGGATCGTCGAACGTCACGTGTGAAGGTGCCGTAGGCAACCAGGAAGATGCGCGCAACGTTGGGCAGATATCGAGCGAATCCGTTGAAACCACGGATTACGAATATGTAACAATTATCGCCAGACAGCAGATTCTTAGTGAAGCGAACTTCAAGGGCCAATATTTCGAGCCATTTATCAGGGTTTTTCTAACACCGTTCCGATTTCAGATGAATAAGAGCTAGATCAAAAGAAGCCGCCACGGTATTCGCTTTGGATTTACGGTCTACATATACTTACTTCTGAGGTAACGGCCGTGTCTTGTGATGAGGCGCTATCTTGCTGCAGTGACACGCTGTGCCGCTTTATCTGAAACAGAAGGTTGATTAAGGTCAGCCCTTATAAATGGAGTGAATCACAAATGAAAACCACCACTAGGGAAGGATTCTTAATGAATACTTTTAGACGGATACCTCGCTACATGGCCAAGGCTCTCGCAGCCGGCGCCGTGCTCGTTGCGGCAACGCTGCCATTGGCAGTCGCAACCGAAGCTGGAGCTGCGGTGATCTCGGTCCCGGCATCCAGTTACCTTCTGCTTACAGCGGGCAACGGCTTGTCAACGGGCCTCGGCGCTGCTGGTTCGCCAGCAATCTTTGCGCAGGGCTGGACCGGCACCGGAACGCTCGTTCTCAACGCTGCCGATGCCACCAATCTGGCCGGCTCGGGTAACGCGACGGTCACTTCAACTGCAGTTGGCGTCACCTTCTCAGCTGGTGCTGAGTCGGTTAGCGGCGCTACACAGGTTGTGACGACCATCACGGCTGGCGCAGCGGTTCCTGCCGGTTACTACCCCGCGACGATTACGGACGGAACCGGAACGGTAACCATTCCGAACGCGTTCTACGTGGACGCGGCTCCTACGTTTACGTCGATCACTCCCGCGTCAATCCCCGGTGGAAACACGAACATTCCTGCGGTCGTGACCGGTACTGGCTTTACCCCCACTACGTCAGTGTTGTTCGGTGTCGGTAGCGTCGGTGGAACCATTACACCTTCGGGGGCGGCCTACGTTTCACCTACCACGATGAACGTCGTTGTTACAACGAATGGCAAGCCGACCGGACTTTACGCGGGCACTGTCGCTAACACCGACGGCGGAACGACCACCGCAACCACTGGTCTCACCGTGACTGGTCCTACGATCACTTCAATCAGTCCTGCATCGCTGGCAGTTCCAGCTACTGGCTCCGCCACGACGACCGTCACCTTCACTGGTACGGGCTTTGAGACGGGTGCCGTAGTTTCGATTACCGCCAACGGCACCGGTGTGACGGTTGGAACCGTCACCTACACCAGTTCGACGTCGATGAGCGTCGCGCTGACTGTCGCATCTGGCACCACCGCGGAACAGAGCACCTTGAAGATCACTAATCCTGACTTGAGCTCGGCGGTTTCGACTGCCGGACTGGGAATTGGTACGGCAAGCGCTGCTGCTGCCACGGTTACCGCGGTATCTCCTAGCTTGTCACTGACCATTGGATCGGTTGCCAACCTGACGATCACCGGTACCGGCTTCGGTCCTGTGGGAAACACGCACGCGGCTGTTGCGTTCCTGTCAACTGCTGGAACTGTGGACACTCATGTTGTCTGCTCAGCTGTGACGGTGACCTCGGACACCTCGCTTACGTGCACCCTGGCTGTTTCTATTGGCGCCATTTCGGGACCGCACGCTGTCGAAGTATTGGGAAATTCCGGTAATACGGTGGAGAGCAACGCGCTTGCTAGCGCGCTGACAATCCTGGGCCCGACAATCACGTCAGTCTTCCCTGCTTCGATTCCCGCGGACTTCGTTGGAATACTCACTTTGACCGGTACTGGATTCAGCTCTGGCACGCTCAGCGCCACAGTCGCGGCCGCCGTGGGTACTGATGCTGAGACCGGAGTCACGGTGCAGTACGTCAGCTCGACCCAGGTAACGGTCACCAACACTGGCCCAACTACCCCGTTCACCGGAGCCATTACGGCCCTTGACAGCCCCGCGATTGTGACGCTCACCGACAACGGTGCGCTTGCGAACTTCGCGGTTCCAGTAGTCATTCCCCCGACAGTCAGCACTGTCGTGTACGCCGCTCACACCACTGGTGTTGGCCAAGGCGCGACGGCACAGCCAATTGTCATCGTCGGTACCGGTTTCTTGCCGGCTGCGACCGTGACGTTCGGTACAACGTCGGGAATCAGCGCGACCGTCGTGTCGGTAACCCCGACCGCGATCACCGCGACCGTCAAGGTAAGCACTACGGCTGCACAGAATGGCAACACCTTCACGGTGACGAACACCAATGGCGGCTCTACTACTGGTTCATTGAACGTTGATGCTGGCGTCGGAGTTCTATCCTGGAGCCCCACGAGCACCATCACTACTGCATCGGTGAAGAACGGTACGACCGGGACGCTTGTCCTCTACTCGACAGGCATTGCCGCCGGAGCGACTGTTGCGTCCAGTAACGGTCTCGTAACCTTGGGCACGCCCGTTGTTACGGCGGGGACCAAGATTTCCATCCCCTGGACCGCTGCCGCGATCGTTGGCACGGTTCCGGTCGGTCTAAGCCTGACTGTGAGCAACCTCGATGGTGGAGCATCGACGTTCGCTCTCAGCGTGGCTCCAGGGCCAACCGTGGTCGGCGCTTACTACGTGCCCACATCGAGCACCAACTTTGAGGTGACTATTGTCGGTACGGGTTTTGAGAACGGGATGACGGTTGCGAGCAGCAACGCTATCTACACCGTTTCTCTTGCAAACATCAACGCAACGAACACGGCAGCGACCCTGTTGGTCACGACCACCGCGGCTGCTACCTCGGGTACGTTCAGCACCATTACCTTCACCAACCCAGACGGCGGCACAACGTCGTTCGCTCTGAACGGTGGACCGGCTCCAGTTGTTACGCCGGTTGTTGTTGTTGCGCTTCACGCTTCAGGTGTACATGGTGTTGCCAGGGTCGGTAAGACCGTGACCTTGACGATCTCAGGTACTGGCTTCTATGGCCAGCCGAAGATCACCAGCACTGGTGCTGGTGTCAGGGCCACCGTTAGTCACGACAATGGCAAGCTGCTCACCGTCCGCGTGACTGTCCCGGCCAAGGGAGCTAAGGGTGAGCACACCTTTAAGATCACCCTGGCCAATGGCAAGTCGTGCAAGGTGAACTACGCCACGAAGTAACTAGTGACCTCCTAGAGGTTTTCCAGAAGGCCCCCTCGAAAGAGGGGGCCTTCTGATTTTGTAGCGTCACTCGGACATCGTGCTCGGTGCAACGGCTTTGAATTCGGAAGAGCTGGGCTTCTGCTTGGCACACCACCAACTGGAGCAATGGCGCTTCACGGGTCGGTGTGATGGGCTACGTCTATGCCTATTCTCTCGGAGAAAGGACGGACCTCGCGCAACTGGAGACTTCAGACCTCGTTGAACGTCGCAGAGGTGCGATAGGAGATCGCTGATCTTCGCCCCCAGTCTTCAGCAGACGACAGTCGAACCAAGTGTCCTGTGTGCGAGTTGCGTCGTTCGCTGGAGAGGGATCAGATCCACATCTAGGACTGGTGCGACGTTGAACCCGATCTTGGTGTCTTGAAGCCGTCTCGCGCCGCGGTCATCCTCGCTAGATCATGAGTGTGCGAATGTTACAAAGGCGGGCACCGGCTCAATCTGTGTGCGAGGCTAACTTCTCAAAGTCGCGACATCCGAATCGACATCGTCCGTGAGGCGAGGGCAGCATTGTTGGTTGCGTGGATGTTGTGTGGATGTTGTGTCGAAGCGCCCTTTTCACACCTAACTCACAGGGCTTCCTCTTCCTTTTCTATCTTGGTTCTGGTTAGTATCTGGTCAGAGCGCTGTTTGATGCAGTGAGTCAATTAGCCGAGTGAGAGCGGGAGATCCGTGATGAAGATTATTAATCGTGAGGGTGGCCGCCCGTCGGTTCGCTCTGCAATGGCCAAGGTCGTGTCTGTAGGGGCGTGTTCAGCCCTCTTGTTGACTGGTTTGTCGTTCATCGGCGTGTCCCCAGCTTCTGCCGTCGGTACGACGGCGAGCACCACCGTGACCAGCGCGGCACCCGCGTCGCCCCAGATCGTCGGCACCTCGGTGACCATTACCTCGACGGTGACCCCGACTGCCACGGGTCCCGTGGGCTTCTGGTATTCGACCAACGGCACTACCTACACGAGCGTGGCCGGCTGCACCGGTCAGACCCTCTCGGTTGGCACGCCGAACATCGCGACCTGCGTCACCACGGCGCTGCCCATCGGCACGGTGGACCTCATCTCGATCTACTCGGGTGACACCACCTTCGCCGCGTCTACGAGCGCCGCCTACCCTTACGTCGTCACCACCGGCGCGACGGCGAGCACTACGGCGACCACCGCCACACCCGCGTCGCCCCAGATTGTCGGCACCTCGGTCACCATCACCTCGACGGTGTCCCCGACGGCCACGGGTACCGTGAACTTCGAGTACTCGACCAACGGCAGCACCTACACAAGCGTGCCCGGTTGCGGCGCCCAGACCCTCTCGGTTGGCACGCCGAACACCGCGACCTGCGTCACCACGGCGCTGCCCATCGGCACGGTGGACCTCAACTCGGTGTACTCGGGTAACAGCACCTTCGCCGCCTCCACGAGCGCCGCCTACCCTTACCTCGTCACTACCGGCGCGACGGCGAGCACCACGGCGATCAGCGCCACACCCGCGTCGCCCCAGCTCGTCGGCACCTCGGTCACCATCACCTCGACGGTCACCTCGGGCGCCACGGGCACCGTGAACTTCGAGTACTCGACCAACGGCAGCACCTACGCGAGCGTGACCGGCTGCGCGGCAGTAGCCGTCTCGAGCTCCACCGCGAGCTGTGTCACCACGGCGCTGCCCATCGGCACGGTGGACCTCAACTCGGTGTACTCGGGTAACGGCACGTACGCCGCCTCCACGAGCGCCGCCTACCCCTACCTTGTCACTACCGGCGCGACGGCGAGCACCACGGCGACCAGCGCCACACCCGCGTCGCCCCAGCTCGTTGGCACCTCGGTCGCCATTACCGCGACGGTCACTTCGGGCGCCTCGGGCACCGTGAACTTCGAGTACTCGACCAACGGCACTACCTTCACGAGCGTGACCGGCTGCTCCGCTCAGAGCATCTCGGGCACCACTGCGACCTGCATCACCACGTTGCTGCCCGTTGGCACGGTGGACCTCAACTCGGTGTACTCGGGTAACAGCACCTACGTCTCGTCCACGAGCGTCGCCTACCCGTATCTCATTCGAAGCGCGAGCACCACCACGGTGACGAGCGTCACGCCCGCGTCACCCCAGACCTACGGCACCTCGGTCACCATTACCGCGACGGTGACCACGGGCGCCACGGGCACCGTGAGTTTCGAATCCTCGCCGAACGGAAGCACCTGGACAGCCCTTTCTGGTTGTACGGCCCAACCTCTGTCGGCTACGACCTACAGCGCGACCTGCACCACGGCCACCGTGCCCGCGGGTACTGCGTACATCAACGCGTTGTACTCGGGCGATGCCACGTACATCACGTCCACGAGCACTAAGTACGCCTACGTCGTAGCCCTGGGCACCCAGGCCACGCTCGCCGTCACGTCGCTGTCGGGAACTTGGGGCCAGGCCCTCGCACTTTCCACGAGCGGTGGCTCCGGTACGGGCGCGGTGACTTTCAGCGTGGTCGGTGGCACCGCGACCGGTTGCACGGTTTCGGGAAGTTCGCTCACGGTCACTAGCGCGGGAACGTGCATCGTGACCGCGCAGAAGGCGGCGGACGCCAACTACCTCGTGGCCAGTTCCTCGGCCACAACGGTAACGTTCGTTGTGCCAGGTCCCAAGGCCATCAGGGTCGTTGGCTTTGTTACCGCCGGCAAGACCAAGACGATTACCATCACCGGCTCGGGCTTCTATGGCCGCCCGACGGTGACCAGCCATGCGGGAACGACCGCCCGGGTCACGAAGGACAGCGGGAAGCTGCTTACCGTCAAGGTTTCGGTCAAGGCGGGATCACGTAATGGTGTCTTCACCTTCACCATCACCCTGGCCAATCACAAGTCCTGCAAGGTGAGGTATATCCAGAGGGCCTAGCGCTCCAAGAAGTTACATGAGAAGGCCCCCTCCTACGAGGGGGCCTTTCTTTTGGTCTGGACGATGGAAGGGGTTCTTCAGCGGGTGTCTCTCAGCGACCAGCTGGCGCCTTCGGGACCGTCCCGCACGTCGATGCCGGCCTTCACGAGAGCGTCTCTGAGCTCATCGGCGAGTTCGTACTGACCGGCGGCGCGCGCACTGAGGCGTACCGCGAGGACACCATCGACGAGCGGCGTGGGATCGATGAAGCCTGCGCCCCCAGTGGCGCTCAGTTGGACCAGTTGCGCCAGCGCCTCGAGAGCGTCGGGACCACCTCGGTGCGCACGTTGAGCGAGGTCGTGCGGTTGGTCGGCAGTGATGGCCTGGGTGGTGCGGGGTCTTGGAGGGATCCTCTTCGAGTTGGTGCTGCGCAGTTCACTGAGCGGCGTTGTTGACCCGTTTTCGAGAACTCTCACTTCTCCGTTGAGTCGCCAGTAGCCGTGGGACTTGCCAAGGACGTGCAGCGTGTCCCTTTCGAGGTCGATGATGAGGGCCGTGTGTTCGTCGACGCCCAAGGTCGCGACGCCCTCTGGTAGTTGGCTTTCCAGAAGTGCGAGTCGTCGCTCCCCGAGGTAGCAGCATCCGGTGTCGTAGTTGCCCCCCTCCTTGTTGTCGAAGTGGGGGATGACCACACAGTTGAGCCCCACCGCGGCCATGAGATTCAGTCCGTCGAGCCAGTACGGAGCGGCACCGACCTTGTAGATCTCGTAGATCGGCGCGCTGAACACGCCGAGCGTCTCAGCGGCGGCAGACGAGAAGCAGAGTATTCCTCCATTGGCGAGCACCTGTTCGAGGTCGTCGACGAGTCCGAGTGGCAGCCACTGGGCGAGTGCGTAGCTGGGGCTACCCGGACCCGCGAAGACGTAGGTGGCGCTTCGTATCTGCTGCTTTACGATGGTCCGATCCAGGTCGGTCGACCCCTCAAGGGAGGTGAAGTGGATCGGTTCGAGCCTCGTGTGGAGCGAGGTGGCGAAGTAATCGACCAGCTTGGCGGTCATCTGAGGGACGTTCTCCTGGAAGCCGTAGGCGGTATCGAGGTTGACGGCACGAACGTCGTTGAGACGAGCGAGCAGCGAGCGATGGATCTTGGTCATCCCCGGCGCGGTCTCGCCCGATCCCAGCAGTGCGAGCACTCCCTTAGTCATGTACGCAGGTTACCGGCCTGATCGGAGTGGAGGAACGGGGCACTGACTAAGTTGGAAGCGTGAGCGACGTTGTATTCCAGTTCCGAGAGCGAGCGAGGGGCAACGTCACGACCCCCATGGTCCTCTGGTCTTCTGCTATGGCGGTGGTGCTCTTCTTGATCGAGTCTCGTCTCGCACCGCACGCCGCCACCGTGTGGGTCGGCGTCGGGGTGACCGGGCTCTTTGGCATCTATCTCGGCTGGCGCCGTCGCACGGCCGCGGTCTTCGTTGCCCCGTTCGTGAGTTGGCTCTTCGCGTGGCTGCCGCTGTGGGTGGCCGCGATGATCCACGATGGCGTCATCGACGGGTTTCTGCGGGGGCTGTTTCTCATCACCTTCGGCTGGATCGCGATTGGCTTTGGAGAGTTCGCCGGGCTCACGGTGATGGCGTTCTTGGTGCGCCTCTTTCGTGGACCGGCGAGTCGCGACGAGCCTGACGTGGTGATTTTCAGTCCGCGAGACCACCAATAACCCGACGCTGCGTCCAACAAACGGTCCTTGTGTTCCTCACGGCTACGAGGGTCTAGCCAAGGCTCCGTAAGGCCAAAGTTTGACCCAGGGCCCGCAGATTCTTGGTCCATATTCTGCGCAGCACGGGTTTGGCGAGAGAGGCACCGAGGGGACCGAGCATCCACCAGGGGAATTCCAACTGTTCTCGCCAGGTGATTTCGGCGCCATCACGTCGTTTCTTGAGAACGAAGGTGCCGTGGCCGGTGATCAGACCACGATGAGTAACCCCCATGGCCGACGCTTCCTCCCACTGGGTGATGGTCATGAGGTCCTCGGTCACGAAGGGTCCGATTTTCGTGGTGCAGCGAAACGACGTGCCCACGCCCTCGCGCTGGTCGCTCACGAAGGTGATGGAGACGGCGTCCGTCATCCACGTCACGTGACGATCGATGTGGCGGAGCCCTTCCCAGAGTTCTCGCGGTGAGGCCGGATACCAAGCCGAGACCGTGATGGTCGCCATCAGCTGTAGAGGGCGTCGGCGATCCTGCGCCACTCATCGAGCGGTGGCGCAGCGAGGTCGGCTCCGAGGACCTGGAGGCAGACGTGGCTGGCTCCGGCGTCGCGGTGCTCGGCGATGCTCGCGAGAACGGCGGATTCGTTACCGTGGATGACCATGGCGTCACAGAGCCGTTCGGATCCACCGCGCACGAAATCCTCATCGCCGAAGCCGTAGCGCCGCCAGCTGTTGCGGTAGTTGTCGAGCCCCGTGTAGATCTCGAGGTACGCGTGGGCCCGGCGCAGGAACTCCTCGCGATCCTGGCCGAGCACGACGGCCTGTTCGACGCCGATGAACTGTTCGCCCACGATGTCTCGAGCGACCGCGGTGTGCTCGGGGGTAACCAGATAGGTGTGCACCCCGTTCGCCAGCGTGGCCCCCAGTTCGAGCATCTTCGGACCGAGCGCCGCGATGACGCGCGCGTAGTCGTGCTGGCCCTCGGGGGCGAACATGGGAGCCGCGTCCATGGCGGTGAGGAACTCGCGCATCGCCTCGAGGGGCGACTGGTAGTTGTGCCCGCGCAGGCGCTCGACGAGCGGTTGATGACTCACGCCGAGGCCGAGTACGAAACGGTCGCCGAAGGCGGCGTTCAAGGTCTTGGCGGCGTTGGCGGCGTTCACGGCGTCGCGGCCCCAGATATTGGCGATACCGGTGGCGACAGTGATTCGAGACGTCGCCGAGAGCAAGAGGCTCGAACTCGTAAAAGCCTCGCGTCCCCACGCTTCGGGGATCCACATGGCGGCGTACCCGAGCGCTTCGAGTTCCGACGCGATCTCGCCGCTCTGGCCAGCGGGAAGGGTCTCGTGCGTGCCCGTCCAAATTCCCACGGTCCCGCGAAGATGCACTAGAGATGATGGCGATGTCGACATGCCCATCAGCCTAGAGAGAGTTTGCCTGCCCTTCGTCGTTGCGACCACAATGGAGGATGGCCTATCTGATTGCGGCGATCTCCGCATGGTTGCTGCTCTCGGCGTCGACGGCGCTACGGCCCGGCCGGCGCGGAGTTTTCGCCGCGCTGGCGTACCCGGTGGGCTGGGCCGCGGGGGAGCTTCCCGCGCAGGCCATCGTTGGCGAGGGAGCCGTGCTGGGACTCCTCTCGTGGTGGGGCTGGCCGACTTCCAACTGGCTGAGCCTGTTGATCCTGGTGTTGGCGTGCGTTGTCGTTGCGGAGAACCTCGCGCTGCTCTTTATCCAGTTCTACGCTCGAGGAATCGTACGGCGCGCGCTCGCCACCAGTCCGCGCGAGCCCCTCGAGCTGCCCCGCCCGCGTGACGACGTCTTTGGATCGTGGTGGCGTACGGTGCTGCAAATCCCGTTTCACCCACGCGACATGCAGATCATCCGCAACGTCGCCTACGGGCCCGAGCAGCGCCACCGGCTCGACGTCTGGCGCACGTCGACGACGCCGAAGGACGCTCCGGTGATCTTCTACATCCACGGCGGCGCCTGGACCTTCGGCGACAAGCGCGAGCAGGGACGGCCCATGCTGCACGAGTTCGTGGGCCGGGGCTGGGTCGCGGTCGCGTGCAACTACCGCCTCGCCCCGCGCCACACCTGGCCCGCGCAGATCGAGGACGTCACGCGCACCTTGGCGTGGATCAAGAAGTACATCGCGAACTACGGGGGCGACCCCGAGCGGATCGTGGTGGCGGGAGGTTCGGCGGGCGGGCACCTCGCCGCGTTGCTGGCCCTCAGCGCCGAGGATCCTACGTGGCGTCCGAAGGACGTCGAGGGGATCACCGACTGGTCCGTGCGGGGCTGCATCCCCTTCTACGGCGTGCTCGAGATGACGGGCGACGAGACGCACTGGCACGGGCTCGGCAACGGGCTGCGCATCCTGCTCGAGCACCGGGTGGTGCGTCGTCCGTACACGGAGAACCCCGAGTTCTACGAGCGGATGTCGCCGCATCACCGGATCCCGCTCGACGCGCCGCCGTTCCTCGTCGTCCAGGGCGGCAACGACACGCTCGTCGACGTGAACGTGGCGCGTGATTTCGTGGAGAAGTTCCGGCGCGTGGCGCTCGCGCGGATCTACTACGTGGAGCTGCCCTTTACCCAGCACGCCTTTGACGTGACCGCGAGCCCGCGCACGTCCGCGACGACCAGGGCCGCGGTCGTGTTCGCCGAGTCCGTCGCCACGCCGCGACGGGCCCTCAACCCGTCGCTCGTGGCGAGCTACAAGTCGCCGCCCACGAGATTGCTGGTTCAGCTCCCGACGGGAGAGTTCGTGGCGGCGGGCGACGCGCAGAGCGAGCTGGGTGATTTCGCCGTGGTGACCTCGGACAATCCGTTCTCGCAACTCGTCGAAGCGTCGAACAATGACATGCGGCGTCGTGAGCTCAGCGACCTCTTGTCCGAGCGCGGGGTGAAGACCTATCCGACCGTGGCGCGCGACCCGTCGCGCCGCTGGCCCGACGAGGAGGGATTCGCCGTGCTCGGAGAGGCGCCGGAGTTCGTGAGGGTCCTCGCGAGGTCCTTCGACCAGTTTGCGTACTACGACGTCAGCGAGGACGGCGTGCGTGTGCGAAAGAGCGCCGACGGCAGCGTGCTCGTGTAGGCCGGTTCAGCCCTGCGCGAGCGAGACAACGATCGTGACGTCGGCCCCCTCGGTGAGTTCGAACTCTCGTACGCCGCCGGCCGCCCGCAAGTCACCCTGCCCGGCCCGCACGTCATCGAGCCACTCCGCCGGACCGCTCAGGGCGAGTAGTTCCACCTCGGCGCGCTGGGAGACCTTGGCGGTGCTCTTCTCTCGGCGCACCGCTTCGAGCACGTCGCACAGGGTCGCGAAGACCTCGCCGGGCACCGGCGTCGCGAAGAGCTCCTCCTGGGTCGGCCAAGGGGCCAGGTGCACCGATCCGGCGTGCCACCAACGCCAGACCTCTTCGCTCACGAAGGGCAGGAACGGCGCGAGGAGGCGCTGGAGCACCGAGAGGGCGGTCGCGAGCGTGGCCCTCGCCGAACGGGTCGCGGCGCTGTCGGCGTCGCCGTAGGCGCGGACCTTCACGAGCTCGACGTAGTTGTCGCAGAAGGACCAGAAGAACGCCTCGGTGCGCTCGAGCGCGCGGGCGTAGTCGTAGCCCTCGAGGGCCTTGGTCGCCTCGCCGATCAGCTCGCTGAGCAGCGCCAGCAGGTCCTGGTCGAGCGCTTCGGTGACGTCGGACGGTCCCGGGAGCGGAGCTCCTTCCAGGCGGCCGAGGACGAACTTCGAGGCGTTCAGGACCTTGATGGCGAGGCGCCGGCCGATCTTCATCTGCGCCTCGTCGATGGCGGTGTCCGTGCCGGGTCGCCCCGACGCCGCCCAGTAGCGAAGGGCGTCGGCGCCGTGGTTCTCGAGGAGCGGCATCGGGGTGACGACATTGCCCACCGACTTGCTCATCTTCTTGCGGTCAGGGTCGAGAACCCAGCCAGAGATCAGGGCGTTGGTGAAGGGGAGGCTCTCGTGCTCGAGGTGGCTGCGCACCACCGTCGAGAACAGCCACGTGCGGATGATCTCGTGGGCCTGGGGTCGCAGGTCCATGGGGAAGATGTGGTCGAACATCTCGGTACCCCAGTGGCCCGCTATCTGGGGCGAGAGCGAACTCGTGGCCCAGGTGTCCATCACGTCGGGGTCGCCCACGAAACCGTTCGGTTGGTTGCGCTGCGCCTCGACGAAGCCCCGGGGCACGTCGCTCGAAGGATCGACCGGTAGTTCGGCGAGCTCGGGAAGGATCGACGAGTCGAAGTCGATCTCCGCGTTGGCGTCGGTTGGATACCAGACCGGAAAGGGGACCCCGAAGAAACGCTGGCGCGAGATGTTCCAGTCGACGTTGAGTCCCTCGACCCACGACTTGTAGCGGTGCTTCATGAAGTCGGGGTGCCAGTGCAGCTGCTCGCCGCGCTGGAGAAGCTCATCGCGCCGCGCGAGCGTCGAGACGAACCACTGGCGCGACGTCACGATCTCGAGCGGACGCTCACCCCTCTCGTAGAACTTGACCGGGTGGGTGATCGGGCGCACGTCGCCGATGAGCTCGCCGCTTTCGCGCAGCGCCTCGACGACGGTGGCCCTCACCTGATTGACCGTCCGGCCCTCGAGCCCGGCGTAGAAATCATTCGCGGACTGGGCGTCGCGCGACGCGTAGTTCTCCGAGCCGAACTCGCACGGCAGGAATCGGCCGTCGCGGCCGATGAGCGCGCGCGTGGGCAGCGACAGCTCGCGCCACCAGAGGACGTCGGTGACGTCGCCGAACGTGCAGATCATGGCGATGCCCGAGCCCTTCTCCGGGTCGGCGAGCTCGTGGGCGACGATCGGGACCTCCACGTGGAAGAGCGGCGTCACGACGTTGGTGCCGAAGAGCGCCTGGTAGCGCGCGTCGTCGGGGTTCGCCACGAGCGCGACGCAGCTGGCGAGCATCTCGGGGCGCGTCGTTTCGATCTCGACGGTGCCGCTGGCGTCGGCTTTGGCGAACGCGATGCGGTGGTAGTTGCCGGGGCGTTCACGGTCCTCGAGCTCGGCTTGGGAAACGGCGGTTTGGTAGTCGACGTCCCAGAGCGTCGGGGCTTCGCTCGAGTACACCTCGCCGCGCCTCTGCATCTCGAGGAAGGCCCGCTGGGAGATTCCCTGCGCGCGAGCGGAGATTGTCGAGTACTCGAGGCTCCAGTCGATGCTGATGCCGAGGTGGCGCCAGAGGTTCTTGAAGACCTCTTCGTCGGCGGCGGTGAGGTAGTGACAGAGCTCGACGAAGTTCTTCCTCGAGATCGACAGTTTCTTTTCGCCCGGCTTCTCGGGCGGCTGGAAGTCGGGGTCGTAGGGGAGCGACGGATCGCAGCGCACCCCGTAGAAGTTCTCGACCCGCCGTTCGGTGGGCAGCCCGTTGTCGTCCCAGCCCATGGGGTAGAAGACGCTCTTGCCCGTCATTCGCCGGTAGCGCGCGATGACGTCGGCCTGGGTGTAGCTGAAGACGTGGCCAATGTGCAACGAGCCCGATACGGTCGGCGGCGGGGTGTCGATGGAGTAGACGTGCTCGCGCGTGGCGCTTCGGTCGAAGCGGTAGGTCTCCTCGTCGTCCCAGCGGTCGATCCAGGCGGCTTCCAGCCCGTCGATGGTGGGCTTTTCGGGTATCGCCCGGGGGGCGGGAGTAAGGGCGTCGGACATGGTTGGCGTAGTTTAGAACAGTGATTCGCCTCTTTGACTCAGTCCACGGTGAGATTAGGGAACTCCAGCTTCGAGACGCCGGGGAGGTCTCGATGTACGTCTGCGGCCCCACCGTGTACGACCTGCCCCACCTCGGCCACGGGCGCTACACCCTGATCTGGGACGTGGCGCGGCGCTGGTTCACTTTCCGGGGTCTCGAGGTCCGCTTCGTCTCCAATATCACCGACATCGACGACAACATCATCGCGAGAGCGCTGCGAGACGGCGTGGACGAGAGCGAGGTCGCGCGGATCTACGAGGACCAGTGGTGGGACGCGATGACGCGCCTCGGGGTCGCTCGGCCCAGCGACACGCCCCACGCCACGCAGTTCGTGGACCAGATGGTCGAGCTGATCTCGACGCTGCTCGAACTCGACGTCGCCTACGCCACCAGCGACGGCATCTACTTCGACGTGAGCCGGGTCGCCGACTACGGGCTCCTGGCGGGCCAACCCCTCGATTCGCTGCGCGCGGGAGCGCGTATCGAGGCCAATGACGAGAAGCGTTCGCCCCTCGACTTCGCGCTCTGGAAGAACGCCAAGCCCGCCGAGCCGTCCTGGAGCGCCCCATTCGGCGACGGTCGCCCGGGATGGCACACGGAGTGTGTCGTGATGTCACTCGAGCTGCTCGGTGATGGCTTCGACCTGCACTGCGGGGGGTTCGACCTCAAGTTCCCCCATCACGAGAACGAGCGGGCCCAGGCGGTCGCGGCGGGGCGCCCCTTCGCTCAGCACTGGGCGCACAACGGCTGGGTGATGGTGGGCGCGGAGAAGATGAGCAAGTCGCTCAACAACTTCACGTCGCTCACGCACCTGCTTGAAGAGACCGACGCGCGCGCCTACCGGCTGCTCGTGCTGCGCTCGCACTACCGCTCGCCGATCGAGGTGTCCCCGGCGACCATCGCCGACGCGGAGCGAGCGCTCAGCCGACTCGACGCGCTGGCGCGACGCTTCGGACTTCCTGCGTTGGCCGGCCAGACGCTGGAAGTGAAATCAAGTTTCAACTGGGAGGGGCCCGGGCTGGACCTTCTCGAGCGCGTGTGCCAGAAGCTCGATGACGACCTCGACACACCCCTCGCCGTGGCGCTGCTCTTCGACGCGGTGAGCGCCGCCAACGCGCTGGCTGACGCCGGCGACGAGTGGTCGGCGAGGGCCCTGGCGAGCGCCGTCGCCGCGCTGTTCGGTGCTCTGGGGCTGGCTCTGGAGAGCGTCGGGGACGAGGTCGACGCGGCCTCGGCGGCCCTGGTAAGCCAGCGCGATCAGGCGAGGGCCGAGAAGGACTGGGCCGAGGCGGACCGGCTCCGGGCCGAGCTGGTGGCCCTGGGTTGGACGGTCGAGGATTCGGACTCCGGAACCCAGATCCGCCATTCATAAGAATTTTTTTGGCGAGGGCCGATTCGTGAGGTAACGTGGTTGGTTGAGGTTGCCGTTGTGGTTCCCTCCGGACTGAGCGAAAGCTAGTCCAAAGAAACAAGGAGGCCCACAGTGGCTGTAGGAACCGTTAAGTGGTTCAACGACGAGAAGGGCTGGGGATTCATCGCTGTTGATGGCCAGCCGGACGTCTTTGTTCACTACTCGGAGATTCAGGGAGATGGTCGCAAGACCCTCGTCGAGGGTCAGACCGTAGAGTTTGACATCGAGCCAGGCGATCGCGGCCCATTGGCCAAGCGCGTCATCCTGAATTAACCAAGAAAACTTGCAGTACGCAACCGCCGCCTTCGGGCGGCGGTTGTTCTTTTTCTGCTCACGAGTGCTCTAAGAGGCTGTGAACTTAAGGTGGGCAGCGCCGATTAGATCACCATCGGAAGTAACCACGGCAGGAATGAATGAGGTCCGAGGTTCGGCGCTGGCCCTGCGATCGACCTCGCTCAGATAGTTGGCGGTATCGGTCAGCGAGTTCGGCCCCCAGGTCGTGTACCGCGTCACGTCTTCATCTGACCCGTAGCGGTAGGCTGCGTCTTGGTCATTGAGACGGAATTCTCGAAGGACTAGCCGTTCAGTTCGCAGTTCCATAGCCTTCAGTGTGCCTCTAACTCCTCCGCGCCCCCCATTCCCCGCAATGACTCGGCGCAGGCCAGTGAATTTCTCCAAGCAACGATTCGCGGTCACTTATCACCGTCCCAGTGAAGCCACTTCTCGGCCGTATCACGCCGTGTCACAGCTCGCGTCGATACTGACGCTAGTGACTTCAAGAGCGACAACTCCGACTACACCGCTGACCTCGCACACTGGTCAGGTCCTGTTGCGGGCCGTCACGTTCCAGTTCGCCCTTGATCCGAACGCGGAGCAAAGGGTCCTGTTCGCCAAGTGCGCCGGGGCCCGCCGCTTCACGGTGAACCACCATCTCGCCCGCGTGAAGGCTAACTTGGAAGTCCGATCAGTCGAGCGAGACTCAGTCACGGATGGTGAGGATGGGTCCGACAGGCTCACCCCCTCGCTCTCCTGGTCGGGGTTTTCCTTCATCAACGAATTCAATGCCTGGAAGAATGGGAAGTTCGAGGGCTCTCCAGCGAATGAGGACGGGTCGCAGGGGTTGTCGTGGCGACACGAGTTGCCCGGTGATGTCTTCGAGTGCGCCAGCGTGGACGCTGCGAGGGCACTTGAGAACTTCGCTGCATCAAGGGGTGGCAAGCGAAATGGTCCGCCGGTTGGCTTTCCACGCTTTCAGGCCAAGGGGAAAGTGACGCCGAGCTTTCGCCTTCGCAATCGCGCGACTTCTCGCCAGATACCCTCAAGTCAGCCCATCCGGTTCTGCGACCCCGCGCACCTTCTCCTACCCAAATTCGGACCGGTGAAACTCTTCGGCCCTACTCGCCAAGTCCGCCGGATGATCGATACCGGTCGCTTCCACGTGTACTCGGTAACGCTCACTGAGCGTGCCGGGCGTTGGACGGTCTCGCTGACAGGCGTGGCCGCCGAACTCCATCAGGCCGAGCGCAGTCGCAGCACTCGTCACCCGGTCCCCGTCGGAGTCGACCGGGGGATCACGTCCCTCGCCGTCGCGGCGGACGCGAACGGTGTTCCCTTCGAGACCTTCGAGGGGGTGAAAACACTTAGAGAAGCGCAGCGCACGCTCAAAGCGGCCAACCAGGCCCTGGCCAGAACCACACCAGGGTTCAAGGGCCGCCAACGAGCCCGAGCCCGACTCGCCAAGACCCACCGAAAGGTCGCCAATATCCGACGACACCTGGTCCACCAGGTCTCCAAGGCTCTCGTCACCCGATATCAGGTTCTGGTCATCGAGGATCTCAACGTCGCGGGGATGGTGAGGAACCGGCACTTGGCCAAGTCCATTTCGGACGCCGCCATGGGAGAACTCTCCCGCCAGATCCTCTACAAGGCCAAGTGGCACGGCGTTGAGGTGCGGGTGGCCGATAGGTACTTCCCGTCGTCCAAGACCTGCTCGGGTTGTGGCGAGGTCAAGAGCAATCTCAGCCTGTCGGAGCGGGTCTATTCGTGCGACCTCTGTGGCCTGGCTATCGACCGTGACCTCAACGCGGCCATCAACCTGGCCCGTTGGCAACCCAAAGCGCCGCCTTCTTCTCTCTAAAGCCTGATCTTCAAGGATCTGCACCGCGAAGCACGCGGGAAGAGCCGATCGTCACCCGCACAACCATCACGACACCGTGATGAGGGCCCTGGGTCGGAACCGAGTACTCGGACGGATTCTCGTCTGGGAACTCGGACGGTGAGCAAGCACCGCTGAACTACTTAGTTCAGTCGGTCAAGGTAAACCGGTGGGTCCAATTAGGACACACGCTGTAAAGTATTCTGGTTACCCGCGAGTAACTGCGCAGACCCTTGCGTATTGGAACACGACTTCAAAGGTGGCAACGTGACTGAATTCTCGATGGAGTTGAACGACGACCAGACGACGCTGCGCGACTGGGTGCACGGCTTCGCGCTCAACGTGATGCGTCCCGCCGCTCACGAGTGGGACGAGCGAGAAGAGACGCCGTGGCCGGTCATTGAAGAGGCGGCCAAGCTCGGGATCTACTCGCTGGACTTCATGGCCAATGCGATCTCGGACAAGACCGGCATCTCGATGATGCTGGCGCTCGAGGAGCTCGCCTGGGGCGACGCGGGCCTGTGCATGGCCCTCATGGGCACCACGCTCGGCGTGGCGGCGATCATGGCGAACGGGACCCCCGAACAGCAGATGGAGTGGATACCGCGGTGCTACGGAACCCCCGACGACATCAAGCTCGCGGCGTTCGGGGTCTCAGAACCCGACGCGGGCAGCGACGTCTCGGCGCTTCGCACCCGGGCGGTCTACGACGCGGCGAGCGATGAGTGGGTGCTGAATGGGACCAAGACGTGGATCACCAACGGCGGCATCGCCAACGTGCACGTCATCGTGGCGTCGGTCGATCCCTCCCTGGGCGCGCGCGGTCAGGCGTCGTTCGTGATCCCCGAAGGGACCAAGGGGATCGCCATGGGCCAGAAGTTCAAGAAGATGGGCATCCGCGCGAGCCACACCGCCGAAGTCGTGCTCGAGGACTGCCGCGTGCCGGGCAGCTGCCTGCTCGGCGGCAAGGAGAAGCTCGACGACAAGCTGGCGCGGGTTCGAGAGGGCAAGAAGGCCACGAGCCAGGCGGCGATGGCGACCTTCGAGGCGACGCGTCCCGCCATAGGTGCCCAGGCCCTCGGCATCG
>PKWY01000012.1 GCA_003132205.1 Acidimicrobiaceae bacterium | reverse complement strand
CCGCGGTTAAGAGGAGAACAGTTCGTGTCTAGCCCACTTACCCAAACAACTGGCCGCCGCAAGGAAGCCGTTGCCCGCGTACGTCTTCGTCCCGGCACCGGAACGATCACCATCAACTCGCGCGCCTTCGACAACTACTTCACGTCGGCCACCCACCGCCAGATGGTGATGGAGCCGCTGCGCCTCATCGACGCACAGCAGACCTACGACATCGACGCGACCATCGAAGGTGGCGGCGTCGCGGGTCAGGCCGGCGCGCTGCGCTTGGGCATCGCCCGCTCGCTGCTGGAGATCGACGAGAACGTACGTCCTTCGCTCAAGAAGGCCGGACTGCTCACCCGTGACTCGCGCAAGAAGGAGACCAAGAAGTACGGTCTCAAGAAGGCGCGTAAGGCTCCCCAGTACTCGAAGCGTTAATGGCTGTGACCGTGCGCTTTGGCACGGACGGCATTCGTGGAAGGGCCTCCGAGCAGATCACCGTCGACTTGGCCTACCGGCTGGGTCGGGCTGTGGCGGCCGTCTTCTCCGTCCCGGTGTTCGTTGGCTACGACACGAGGGAGAGTTCACCCGAGCTGGCATCCGCGGTGCTCGCCGGGCTGCGCGACGGCGGCGCCGTCGCGGTCAACCTCGGTTACTTTACGACGCCAGGTGTCGCGGTCATCGCCCAGCAACGTAACGGTGCCGGCGTCGTTGTTTCGGCGTCGCACAACCCTTACTACGACAATGGCCTGAAGGTCCTCGGCCTGGGTGGATCGAAACTCGACCACGCCACCGAGCAGGCGGTCACCGAGGCGCTCAACGCAGCGCCCTCCGCGCCGAGCGAGTCCTTCGATGATGTTCCCGTCGACGAGCAGGCCGAGCACGACTACGCCACGCACCTTCGCGAGCTGGTCCCGGGTGACATTTCGTCGCTGCACATCGTGCTCGACTGCGCGAACGGCGCGGCGTCGCACGTGGCCCACGAACTCTTCGAGAAGACGGGCGCTCGGATCACCACGATCCACGATCAGCCGGACGGGCGCAACATCAATGAGAACTGCGGGTCGACGCACGTCGACGACCTGGTCGCGAAGGTCCTTGAAGTGGGCGCCGACCTCGGTCTGGCCTTTGACGGCGATGCAGATCGCCTAATAGCGGTGGACGCTGAAGGCCACGTGCGTGACGGCGACGACATGATGGTCCTCTTCGCTCTCGACTTCGCCGAGCGCAACCGGCTGGGCGGCGCCCTGGTGGTGACGTCAATGAGCAACCTCGGGCTTCGACGCGCCCTTTCGGCCCGAGACATCGCGATTATCGAAACCGACGTCGGCGACCGCAACGTCTTGATGGCCCTGGAGGAGAAGTCGTTGCCCTTCGGCGGAGAGCAGTCGGGCCACCTGATCTTTCGCGACCTTGCGCCCACCGGTGACGGGCTCTTGACCGGTCTGATCCTCGCCGACCTCGTGGTGCGTCGAGGTCCTCTAGCCGACCAGGCGAAGGCCGCGTGGCTTCGTGTGCCCCAGGCGCTTATCAACGTCAAGGTGGGCGCGTACGACGACGACGTGGTGTTGGGGATCTTCTCCGAGCTGCGCGCGTCGTTCGGGGTCGCCGACGATGACGTGCGGCTGCTCATTCGCCCTTCGGGGACCGAGCCCGTCGTGCGCGTCATGGTTGAAGCGCTTGACGGCTCGTTCGTTGCCGAATTCTCGTCGCGGATCGTCTCGCAGTTCTCCGAGTAGGCGCTCGCGCCGAGAGCAACCAGACGGCCACGAGTAGGCTGGCGACCATGTGCGGCATCATTGGGGTCGTTGGCTCCTCGGACACGCTTGAGATATTGCTCGAAGGACTCCAGCGACTGGAGTACCGCGGCTACGACTCCGCGGGGGTCGCCCTCGTGCGCCCGGGCCAGACGTGGCGTGCCCGAACTGCCTCCGGCACCGAGTCCGTGGCCGCGCTTCGACTCGAATGCGAGCACGCCCCCAAGGGATTCACCTCGGGCATTGGCCACACCCGCTGGGCCACCCACGGCGCACCCGAGGCGGTCAATGCGCACCCGCACCTCGATTGCTCGGGGAACATCGCGATCATTCACAACGGCATCATCGAGAATCACACGGAGCTCCAGGAGCAACTCGAATCGCGCGGTCACGTCTTTACTTCGGTGACCGACTCCGAGGTTCTCGCGCACCTCATCGAAGAGTTTCGCGGCCAGGGGCTCGAGCTCATGGACGCCGTCCGCCAAAGCCTGCTTACGGTGCGCGGCGCCTTCGCGGTCGCGGCCGTGGACGCGACGGAGCCCGATGTGATCGTCGCCGCCCGTCGAATCTCGCCCCTGGTGGTGGGAACCGCTCCGGGCGTGACGTACCTCGCGAGTGACATACCGGCAATCCTCGACCGCGCCACGGCCTTCTACGCCGTCAACGACGACGAGATCGTGCGCCTTGGCCCCGAGGGCTTTCGCGCCATCGACCTGGAGGGCGCGCCGGTTCGCTTGCGCCAGCTCCAGATCGATTGGGACCTCGAGACCGCTGAAAAGGGCGGCCACGACGACTTCATGTCGAAGGAGATCAGCGAGCAGCCCGACGCCATCCGCTCGACGCTGCTCGACCGCCGGCGCCGCAACGGCGACATCGTCTTTGACGAGTTGCGGATCAGCGATGAGGAGTTGCGCGAAGTGAAGCGGGTGGTGCTGGTGGCCGCCGGCACCTCGCACCACGCCGCGCTCGTCGCGAAGTACGCCATTGAACGTTGGGCGCGTGTGAGCGTCGACGTGGACATCTCGAGCGAGTACCGTTACCGCGATCCAATCGTGGAGATCGGCACCCTCGTCATCGGCGTCTCCCAGAGCGGCGAGACCATCGACACCATTCAGGCAACCCGCGAAGCCCAGCGTCGCGGCGCTCACGTCCTCGCGATCTCCAACATCGTCGACTCCTCCCTGGCCCGAGAAGCCGACGCTGTCATCTACACCCGCGCCGGACTCGAGGTGTCGGTGGCGTCGACGAAGGCCTTCGTCGCTCAAGTCGCGGCGCTCGAGCTGCTGGCCCTGCGTCTCGCGCAGCTACGAAAGACGTTGCCGCCCAAGGACATCGACGCGCTGTTCCTCGGGCTTAACGCGGTGAGCGGTCAAGTGGCGACGGCGCTCAGCCGCCGTGAGCACGTCGAGCAAGTGGCGAAGGAGCTGCTCAGCGCGCACGACTACTTCTTCTTGGGGCGACACGTGGGATTCCCGACGGCCCTGGAGGGCGCGCTCAAGTTGAAGGAGCTCACCTACCTGCACGCCGAGGGGTACCCCGCGGGCGAGTTGAAGCACGGGCCGTTGGCGCTGATTGAGCCTGGCGTCGTGGTCGTCGCCGTGGCGACCGATCCCGCGATGCACGAGAAGATGTTGTCCAACCTGGCTGAGGTGAAGGCCCGCGGCGCGAGCGTCGTGGCGGTAGCGACGGACGATGACGAGCTGATCGGTCTGGTCGCGGACTACGTGTTCCGCGTTCCGGCGACCGAGCCGATGTTCACACCCATGGTCGACATCATTCCGCTGCAGCTTTTCGCCTATTCCATGGCCCGAGGACTCGGCCGCAACGTCGATCGACCCCGCAACCTCGCCAAGACCGTGACGGTTGAATAGTGGCAACCGTTGGGGTGGGCGTCGACATCGTCGACGTGCCGCGCTTCGCGTTGGCGCTCGATCGTCACCCGAAGTTGCTCACCCGGCTCTTCACCGATCAGGAGCGCAGTGACGCGAACTCGCGCCCCGAGCGATTAGCCGCGCGCTTCGCCGCGAAGGAGGCGGTGCTCAAGACGCTCGGCTCGGGCATCGGCGCGGCACCGTGGCGCAGCATTGAGATTCGTCGTGATGCGAGCGGCGCGCCGTCGGTGCACCTGCACGGGGCGGCGAAGGAACTCGCCTCACGCTGCGGCGTCGGCGAGCTTCACGTGTCGCTGACGCACACGGACCAGATGGCCGCGGCGTTCGTGGTCGCCAGCGCCGCGATCGGATCCCCTCGTGGCGGTTGAGGGCGTTCGTCGTCCCGCGTGGGCGGAGATCTCGGCGTCGGCGATAGCCCACAACGTGCGGGTCATGAAGGCGCTGCTGGGCGACACGCTGCTCTGCGCCGTGGTGAAGGCCAACGCCTACGGCCACGGGGCGCAACTCACCACGAAGGCGGTCCTCGCGGGCGGGGCGGACTCGCTCGCGGTGGCGATTGTCGACGAGGGAGTCGAACTTCGAGGAATCGGCGTGTCCGCGCCGATTCTGCTGCTCGCAGAGATTCCCCCCGGCACGATCTTCGATGCGCTGACCAACTCGCTCACCTTGACGGTCGGCTCCCTCGACGGGGCCCGAGCGGTCGTGCAGAGCGCCGAAGAGCTCGGCGGCGTCCATCGCGTGCACCTGAAGATCGACACGGGCATGCACCGGATGGGCGTCGACCCGTCAGAGGTGGATGAAGTGATCGACGTGCTGCTCGCCTCGAACGCCATTGACCTCGAGGGCATCTACACCCATTTCAGCGTCGCGGACGGCTCGAGCCCCGAGGACCGGGCCTTCACCCGGCACCAGATCGAGCTCTTCGACGAGGTGCTCGACCATCTGAAGGCTCGCGGCGTCACGCCCCGGGTCGTGCACCTCGCCAACAGCGCCGGCGCCCTCGGGTACCCCGAAGCCAGAAGGACCATGGCCCGGGTCGGCCTCGCCCTCTACGGTTACCTTCCCGAAGGGTGGCTCTCAGGCGAACTCGAGGAGAAGGGCCTCAAGCTCGAGACGGCCTTGAGCCTGCATGCCAAAGTGGTGGCGGTGCGACGAGTCCAAGCCGGGGAGCGTCCCAGTTATGGACGGCGCCGGGCCCTCGAACACAGCGCGACGATTGCGACGGTTCCCTTCGGTTACGCCGACGGCTATCCGCGCCGGCTCTTCGATGCCGGCGCCGAAGTGCTGATCAACGGAAAGCGCTATCCACTCGCGGGCAACGTCACCATGGATCAACTGCTCGTCGACTGTGGCGACGACGAAGTGAAACTTGGTGACGTCGTCGTTCTGCTGGGACGTCAGGGCGACGAGGAGATAACCGCCGAAGAGTGGGCTCGTCGTGGCGACACCATCACCTGGGAGATCCTCTGCGGCATCGGAGCCCGGGTGCCGCGCGTTCTCGTGGACTGAGTCGTGCTCGATCTCGACGCACTGCGCACCTGCACCCGATGTGATCTGGCGAAGACGCGCCAGCGCGTGGTCGTTGGCTCGGGGCCTCGAAAGGCTCCCCTCATGGTGGTCGGCGAGGCACCGGGGCAAAACGAGGACGAGGGCGGCGAGCCGTTCATCGGTCGAAGCGGACGCCTGCTGTTTCAGCTGCTGAGCGAGGAAGCGGGCGTGGAGCGCGAAGAGTGCTTCGTGACCAACGTCGTGAAGTGCCGGCCACCGGCCAATCGAACGCCCACGCGCCAAGAGCTGGCGACGTGTCGCCCCTGGTTTCTCGAACAGCTCGAGGACTGCGCGCCTCGGGTGGTGCTGGCGCTCGGCAACACCGCGGCGAGGGCGGTGTTCGGTTACGTCGACGGCGTGGGCCAGACGCACGGGCGGGTCTGCCAGCTGGGCGACGCCCAGGGCATCGCCACCTACCACCCGGCGGCGGCGCTGCGCGCCGGGCCTAGCGTGGTGGACGTGATGCGCGCCGATCTTCGGATCCTCAAGCAGTTGCTGGAGCAGGCGTGACGACCAGCCGGCGCTGCGCAACCGACGCGGACACCCAGAAAGCGGGCGCGTCGTTCGCTCGGGTCCTGCGAAGCGGCGACATCGTCCTGCTGACGGGGCCGCTCGGCGCGGGAAAGACCACCTTCGCGAAGGGTGTCGCGAAGGGGCTCGGGGTGACTGAGCGCGTGACGAGCCCCACGTTCACCATGGTTCGCGAGCACCGCTGCGATAACGATTTGGGCATCAAGACGCTCCAGCACTGCGACGTGTACCGGGTGGAAAGCCTCGACGAAGTGCTGGACCTCGCGCTCGGCGAACTCGTCGAAGAGTCCGCCGTTGCGCTCATCGAGTGGGGCGAACTCGCCGAGTCGGTCTTTGGACGAGACGTTCTTCGCGTCAACTTCGAGATCGACGAGGAGGACACGCGCACGCTGCTCGTCGGCGGCGAGATCGACGAGGCGCGCCGAGCGCTTGTGGAACGGTGGGTGGACCAATGAATCTCGTCGCGATCGAAACGGCCACGCAGGCCTGCGGGGTCGGGGTGCGCACCACCGGCGACTTCGAGGTGACGCGGGTCCTCGACCTCGAACGTCGCCATACCGAGGTCCTGGTTTCGGGGATATCGGCCCTCTTGGCCGAGAGCGGGCTCGTGGCACGCGACATCGATCGGGTGGTCGTCGACATCGGGCCCGGTCTCTTCACCGGTCTGCGCGTGGGAATAGCGACCGCCATAGGTTTCGCCGAAGGCCTGGGATGCGGACTCGTCGGGGTGACGTCGCTCGAGCTGCTGGCTCATGGAGCGCATGACGCGGGCGTTCGAGGTACGGTCGTGGGCGCCGTCGATGGCCGTCGCGGCGAGGTGTTCGTGCAGACGTTCACGCTCGGTGACGACGTGCAGGCCCGCGGTGGCCCATCGGTCGCGACGCCGCGCGACGTGGTGATCGAGTGGGCGACCAACGGCGCCAGCGTCACGTTCACCGGTGACGGGGTCGATCGCTACTACGCCGACTTCAACGCCGTTCCCAACGGCCAGCTCCTCGCGCAGTCCGTGCCCTCATTGCACGCCGCGCTTCGGCTCGGGGCGTCTCGGCGCCCGCAGGAGTCCGTCGCGCCCCTGTACCTTCGCGAAGCGGACGCGGTGGCGAACTTCATGACCCGCGAACGTCACGTATGACGGAATCGTGGTCCATTCGCCTCTGCGAGCGCCGCGACGTGAACGAGCTCTTGTTCATTGAGCAGTCGCAGTTCCCAGAACCGTGGACCAAGGGCATGCTGCTCGACGAGATCACCAACACCGAAGCCCGCCGCTATACGGTTGCCGTGCAGGACAAGAAGGTCGTTGGCTACCTGGGAGTGATGTTCGTCCTGGACGAACTGCACATCAACACCGTCGGCACGCTGCCGGGCTTCGAGGGGCGCGGCATCGCGAGTTCGCTCATGGACGAAGCGCTGCGCGACGCGGCTCACCGCGGGATCACGCGGGCCACCCTGGAGGTGGCGACGTCCAACACGAGAGCCCAGCGGCTCTACTACCGCTACGGCTTCAAGCCCGTCGGAGTGCGAAAGAACTACTACGAACGCACGAAGGAAGACGCCCTGGTGCTGTGGGCGGACCTGGCGCCAGAGACCTGACGGCTTCGACCTACGCTGGTTCCATGACGGTCGTTCTCGGCATCGAAACCAGTTGCGACGAGACCGCCGCATCCGTCGTCGACGACTTCCACGTCCTCTCCTCGGTCATCGAGTCCTCGATCGACCAGCACCGCGCCTTTGGCGGCGTGGTGCCAGAGCTCGCGGGACGCGCTCACGTCGCGACAATCGGACCCGTCGTCAGGCGGGCGTTGAACGACGCCAGGCTCGACCCCCACGACCCCGAGATCGCCGGCATCGCCGTCACGAGCGGGCCAGGGCTCATTGGCTCGCTCCTCGTCGGGCTCTCGGCCGCCAAGGCCTACGCGCTGGCGTGGGGGGTGCCGTTCGTCGGGGTCAATCACCTCGAGGGCCACTTGTTCGCGCCGTTGCTCGAACAGTCCGATCTCGAGTGGCCGCTGCTGACGCTGCTGGTTTCGGGCGGGCACAGCCTCATCGTGCTTCAGTCGGGTCCCGGACACCACGAAGTGCTGGGCGAAACGATTGACGACGCCGCTGGCGAGGCCTACGACAAGGTGGCGCGCTGGCTCGGGCTGGGTTATCCCGGCGGACCGGAGATCGACCGGCTGGCCCAACAGGGGACGCCCGGGAAGCTGAAGCTGCCCGTCTCGATGACCGGCACCGACTTCGACCTCTCGTTCTCGGGGCTCAAGACCGCCGTCGTTCGAGCGACGCAGAAGCAGAGCGACGTGGCCCTCGCCGACGTCGCCGCGTCGTTCCAGGCTGCGGTCGCCGAGCAGCTGCTGCGAAAGCTGCGCAGCGCCATGGAGAAGTACGAGGTGAAGGGCGTCGCCCTCACGGGCGGCGTAGCGGCGAACTCCGCCCTACGGGCGGGGGTCACCCGGCTGGCCCAGGAATTTGGTGTCATAAGTCACTTGCCGTCGATGATCATGTGCACCGATAATGCAGCCATGATCGCCGCCGCAGGCATCTATCGGTTGAAGTCAGATGGGCCGAGCCCGATGGAGTTGTCGGCTCGTCCCAACTGGCAGTTGGAGGACGTCAAATGAGCCCGCGCTGGACACCGCTGCATGTCGAGGAGTGCGACCCGAGCCCCTTCGTTCAGTTCACGAGGTGGTTCGACGAGGCGAAAGAGCTGATGCCCGAGCGCGAGGCGATCGCGCTCGTCACGTCGACACCCGACGGGCACCCGAGCGCGCGGATGGTCCTGCTGCGCCACATCGACGAGCACTCCTTCGGGTGGTACTCCAACTACCTCTCGAGGAAGGGCCGGGAGCTTCAAGAGAATCCCAACGCCGCGCTCCTTTGGTACTGCGAGCCGCTGGGTCGCCAGATCCGCATCGAGGGCCACGTCGAATCAATGAGCGACACCCAATCCGATGCGTACTTCAACGCCCGCCCCCGCGGCCACCAGATCGGCGCGCACGCGAGCCACCAGAGCCAGCTCCTTCACTCAAGGGAGGATCTCGAGGAGCGCGTTCGTGAACTCGAAGAGTTGTTCCAGGACCGCGACGTTCCCCGACCCGCCCACTGGGGCGGGTTCAAGCTCACGCCCACGCTCTTCGAGTTCTGGCAGCACCGCGAGGATCGACTGCACGACCGCGTGTTCTACACGCCGGAGGGAATGGCCTGGCGCCGCGAGAGGCACGCGCCCTAGAGGTCGCGCTCCCTGTGGTGGGCGCTGCGACTCGCCTTGAACGCGAGCGGACCAAGGAGCAACGCCGCGAGGGTGGAGGCGATCCCCGCGATCTGGAAGACCGTGCGCGGGGCGATGGCCATCAGCACGAGGCCGCCCGCCGCGTACGAACCGATCTCTCCCGCCGTGAAGATCGCCCCGAAGGCGGCGAACACCCGACCGCGCAGGTGCTCGGGGGTGCGCAGGGCGAGCAGCGTGTTCGAACTCACGTTGGCGATGCCCGCGGCGAATCCCGCCACCACCATCAGCGGATAGATGTAGCCAATGTGCTCGACCAGGCCCACCGCCCCGATCATGACGCCGATCACCACGATGGTGAGCAGCACCGAGCGCACCAGCGGCACGGTCTCCTGCTTCAATCGACCGGCGTACAGGGCGCCCCCGATCGAGCCGAGACCGAAGCTCGCCCCGATCAGCCCGTACTGGGTGGCTGAGCCGTGAAGGGTCTGGGTCGCGAAGAAGACCTCGCCCACGTTGATCATTCCGAGGGCGAAGATGAAGACTGAGATGACAATGGTGACGGAGCGAAGAATCCGGTCGCTCCAGAGCAGCGCGATACCGGCCATCATCCCCTTCGATTCAGCCAGTTCAATGGTCAGCGCCGTCGACGGACGACGGTCGTGGCGCAGCATCGAGGTGCCCACCGCGCAAAGCGCAAAACTGATCGCATCGATATAGAGCGGCCAGCTCTGCCCCGCCCAGCCGACGAGGAGCCCGCCGAGAGCCGGACCGACAACGCCGGCAGCGCCCTGCACGGACTGCATCATCCCCTGCGCCCTCGCGATGTTCTCCTCGCCGGCCAGGGCGGGGATGAGGGCGGAGTAACCGGGGAGGGAGAAGGCCACCGCGCAACTGAGCAATGCCATGAGCAGGAGGGTCGCCGCTATTGAATGCCAGTAGCCAATGCCCGTGCAGATCAGAGCCTCGCCGACTCCGAGGAGTGTCAGCATCCGCTTGGCCGGCACGTGGTCGACCACGTGGCCCGCGAGGGGCGACAGAAGAACCAGAGGCAGGGAACCCGCCGTCGCCAGCGCGGCGATCGCCCACGCGTGGCCGACAGGGGCGAGCCGCAGGAAGAGGGCCACGAGGGCCACGGTGTCGCCGAGGAACGACGCGCCACGCAGGAACGCGAGCAGCCGTACGTCGCGGCGCTGGGGCGCCGAGAAGGTCATTTCCAGAGCCAGTCAATCGGGGATTCATCACCCAGTGTGGGATAAAGCACGAATCTCCTCGCAGTGCGGTTTTGGCCAGCATAGGAAAATCAAGGCGGTTCGGGCTTGGCACTCGGTCGTTTAGGCTGCTAAATTGGCAGTCACAGGTTTCGAGTGCTAATTGCACAGGAGGCAATAAAAATGAAGCTACACCCATTAGAAGACCGCATTGTGGTCCGTCCCAACGTCGCAGAGGCCACCACGGCATCAGGTCTGGTTATCCCAGACACTGCGAAGGAGAAGCCCCAGCAGGGTGAGGTCCTCGCTACTGGTCCCGGTCGTCGCACCGAGGCCACAGGCGACGTGATCCCAACCGGCGTGAACGTTGGCGACACCGTCGTCTACTCGAAGTACGGCGGCACGGAGATCACCGTTGACGGTGAGGACCTTTTGATCCTCTCCAGTCGTGACGTGCTCGCCACAATCTCTAAGTAACTGGGAGAGACATGTCGAAGCTACTTAAGTTTGATGAAGATGCCCGTCGCGGCCTCGAAGCCGGTGTCGACAAATTGGCCGACGCCGTAAAGGTCACCCTTGGACCGAAGGGCCGCAACGTGGTCATTGGGAAGAAGTTCGGTGCGCCGACCATCACGAACGACGGTGTGTCGATCGCTCGTGAAATCGAGCTCGAGGACCCGTTCGAGAACATGGGCGCCCAGTTGGTGAAGGAAGTCGCCACCAAGACCAACGATGTTGCCGGTGACGGAACAACGACGGCGACCGTGCTCGCCCAAGCGCTGATCAAGGAGGGCCTGCGCAACGTCGCAGCCGGAGCCAACCCGTCGGGTCTGAAGCGCGGCATCGAGAAGGCCGTGAAGGTCGCGGTGGAGTCGATTGCCGCCCAGAGCCAGCCCGTCGAGGACAAGAGCCAGATCGCGCAGGTCGCCACCATCTCGGCGGCCGACGCGTCAATCGGCGAAGTCATCGCTGACGCGATCGACAAGGTCGGCAAGGACGGGACAGTAACCGTTGAAGAGTCGAACACGTTCGGCATCGAGCTCGAGCTCACCGAGGGTATGCAGTTCGACAAGGGTTACCTTTCGCCGTACTTCGTGACCGACCCCGAGCGTCAAGAAGCGGTGTTGGAAGACGCGTTCATTCTGTTCACGAGCTCGAAGATCGCCGCCGTGCACGACCTTGTTCCGGTTTTGGAGAAGGTCATGCAGTCGAGTCGTCCGCTCTTGATCATCGCCGAGGATGTCGAAGGCGAAGCCCTCGCGACCCTCGTGGTGAACAAGATCCGTGGCACCTTCACCTCGGTTGCCGTGAAGGCCCCAGGCTTCGGAGAGCGCCGCAAGGCCATGCTCCAGGACATGGCGGTCTTGACCGGCGGAACGGTTATCTCGGAAGAGATCGGCCTGAAGCTCGACACCGCGACCGTGGACCTCTTGGGTCACGCGCGTCGCATTGTCGTCACGAAAGACGCGACCACGATCGTCGACGGAGCGGGAAGCGCGGCTGATGTTGCGGGACGCGTTGCCCAGCTCAAGCGTGAGATCGAAGACACCGACTCGGATTGGGATCGCGAGAAGCTCCAGGAGCGCCTCGCGAAACTCGCCGGTGGCGTTGCCGTCGTCAAGGTCGGCGCCGCGACTGAGGTTGAGCTGAAGGAGAAGAAGCACCGCATCGAAGACGCACTCAGTGCGACCCGTGCGGCAATCGACGAAGGCATCGTGGCCGGTGGCGGTACCGCACTGGTTCGCGCGCGCGTTGCCGTTGACGCTCTCGTCGCGACGCTGACTGGCGACGAGGCGACGGGCGCTCGCATTGTTGCGAGCTCGCTTGAGTCGCCGCTTCGCCACATCGCCGCGAACGCTGGATACGAGGGCGCCGTTATGGTGCGCGAAGTATCCGACGCCAAGGGCTCGATTGGGCTGAACGCGGCCACCGGTGAACTCGAGGACCTGGTGAAGGCCGGAGTCATTGACCCCGCCAAGGTGACACGCTCTGCGTTGCAGAACGCTGCTTCAATCGCGGCTCTCTTGCTCACGACTGAAGCCATCGTTGCCGACAAGCCCGAACCCGCTGGCGCCCCCATGGGTGACGGCGGCATGGGCGGCATGATGTAGTCATCCGTTCATATGGATGAGAAGAGACCGGGTCCCGAGTGGACCCGGTCTCTTCTTGATGCCTCCGAAATGTCTTCGACCTGGCGTATTGAGAGATGCGGTGGGCGAGCGGTCAAGGGCCGAATGCACCGGCCCTTAAACCATGAAACTGCCGGCTTTGGCGGGCGGTCCTCGTCTTGCCTCCGACACCAGGCGACGGTTGATTGAATGACTTGGCGATCTCGGAAGAGCCTTTGCATCACGTGGTCGGCTGCAAAACAATCTGAAGTGTCGCAACCCCCCGCTGGCCAGAGGTGAGCACCCGGCCAGCGGGAGGGATTGAGCGTTGTTGGACTACTTGTTGCTTTGGATCGGCATGCCGATGCACGAGTGGGCCGCGTCACTGCCTCGGCCCATCGGCCGGCACGTACTGGCCATGGTTGACGAACGAGGTCGATGTGATCGACGTTGGCGGACCGGCGATGACCGCTCCGCTCCGCGCTCCAGGGAGGTAGTTGTCAGACCAGGTGCCGGAGAACGAGCCGTCCGCCGGGTTCAGGGTGACAAATGCTGTGACCATGCAGCCGGGTGACCCAGACACTGGGTAGGTGACGAACTCCGCGGTAGTGGCGCTGGTGAGAAACCCGGTGATCGTCGAGTTCTCAAGTACGCCAGGATTCGCGGTTCCATATCCGCTCAGAGTGCCGTCGCAAGGATTGACGGTGACCGTAGCGGTCCGAGGATACGCGGTGCCACTCGTGTTGAGGCCCAGGTAGTAGTTGACGGCCGAGTAGCTGTAGGCAGTGAACTTGTAACGTCCGACCGAAGCTCCGGCGGTGCCGGGTAGGCCCGTGAGAGCGATTGAACTCATTACCACCACCGAGGCTGCGACCGCGATTAGCTTCCTGATGCGGCGTTTGAATAACAGTGATTGACTCATAGTGACCCTCCTATTTCTATAGGGAGGCTCCGGTTTCGCCATTCGCTTTTCGCAGATCGCGTGGCGACCAAATAGGCCTGCGAGTCAACGCGTCACTTCCGTATCGAGAACAGTTTTCCCGACAACTTGACCGTATACCTTTCCTGCGGGCACCGCAGAGTCATGAAATCAACGGCTTTCACGCCCCGACACCTCGAGACGGTCGAAATGTACGGTCAGACGAAATAGCCCGGTTCTTCGTTTCCTTGACCCTATTCCTTGATCGTGCTGTTCCAATCGTGTGGGACACAGCGAGCAACGGGTGCCAAACTCGAGGATCAATCACTCTCTCCACAACTGGATTCGTCCGCCGGTTGTCCATGCCAGCCCCCGACACTGGATAGCCTTCGAGACCGTCACTCTCGTCTGATCGGCGGCCTCGTCGCAATGACCCGAAGCTACACGGGCTTCACCGTCGCCACAGCTCGTCGTTAGAGTTACCTGAGTGACCGACGATCAGACAAGTTCTTTCGAACGCCAGCGATACTGGGACACCGTCTACGTCCAAAGGGACGCGAGAGCGCGCAGTTGGTACCAGAGTCAGCCATCCGTCTCACTCGAATTGCTGGACACCCTCGACGTGGCGGTCGACGACGCCATCATCGACGTCGGGGGAGGGGAGTCAACCCTCGTGGATCACCTGCTCGCCAGAGGCCTCTCGGACATAACCGTTCTCGATATCTCGGAGTTGGCGCTCCAGGCCAGCATCCAGAGAGTCGGCGCCTCGCAAGGTGTTGTGTGGATCGCCCAGGACCTGCTGACCTGGCAGCCCGAGCGGCGATACGACGTGTGGCACGACCGGGCCGTCTTCCATTTCCTGGCGGGAGAGCTGGTCGAGGTCTACCTGGCGCTTCTTGATCGTTCTCTCGCTCAGGGCGGAGCAGTTATTCTTGCCACGTTCGCGCCTGACGGTCCTGAGTACTGCTCCGGACTTCCCGTGACCCGCTACAGCGCCGAAGGACTTGCGGCGGTCCTTGGAGACGGGTTTGACGTCCTCGAATGCAGGAATGAACGCCACACCACGCCGACAGGCACGATTCAGCCTTTTACATGGATGGCCGCGCGCCGCAAGCAGCGGTCTTGATCTGGCGACCGGACTCGGCGTCGGATTCTGGAGTTGATCTTGCGGCAGTTGTCATGCCTTGAGGCGGCTAGCGTCGTTCGTTCTCCGCCACGTCCCGACGGTGAAGTACGGAGCCCCCTTCTCGCCGCGGGCGAGATGCGCCTCGCCCTGCATCGTCGCGAGACGGCGAATACCCCCGGGAGAGCGGGCGGGCACCACGAGGTGGTCCCCGGTGGGCTCGGGCACCGCGACCCCAACGTCGGTGTCGTCAAGGGAGTTCTCCACACCGAAGATGGCCGCCAGTCCGAAGGCGCGAGCCGCCCCTTCATCGGCCGGCTGAAGAGAGTTGACGCTCGGTCGCGCCATGACTTCGCCTTCACCCCTGCAGCCGTTGCGCGAGTAGCCGGACGCCTGCGGATTCAGGTCGGTAGGAGACGGGGAGTGTGGCAGCAGCCTGGCCATGTGATAGTAAGAGCGGGAGCGGAGACGCCGCTGAACAGGAGTGCTCGCTTCTATGGCAGACATCACTGCGGACTCCGATCACTCGCCGCTGCTTGACACCGTCGTCGCCCTGCTTGCCCAGGACGCCGATGCCCCCGCCTTGGTGAGCGCGGACGGTGTCGTCCTCGACTACGCGACGTTGCGCCAGGAGGTAGATCGTCTTTCGGCGCAACTGCGAAGCGCTGGGCTGGGTCCGAAGGACCGCATCGCCATTGTCTTGCCGAACGGTTTTGAAATGGCGCTCGTGCTGCTGGCCACCATGTCCGTCGGTTGCGCAGCGCCTCTCAACCCGAAGTATCGCGAGGACGAGTTCCGGTTCTACCTCGACGACCTGCACGCGTCGGCGCTCGTGACCTTCGAGGGAGCTTCGCCCGAAGCTCATGCGGCAGCGCAGGAGGGAACGATTCCGATAACGGTGCGAAGCGAGGGTCTCACGATCGATTTCGTGGCGCCGTTCGTCGGGGAGAGCTCGACGGCCCGCCCGAGCACCGACGACCACGCGTTGGTGCTGCATACTTCGGGCACGACGTCGCGACCGAAGATCGTGCCGCTGCGCCAGCGCAACCTGGCCCGGTCGGCTCGCAATATCGCGTCATCACTCGAGCTCACCGCTGCCGACCGTTCGCTCAACGTGATGCCGCTGTTCCACATCCACGGGATGATGGCCGGGCTCTTGGCGCCGTTGTCGGCTGGCGGGTCCGTGGTCTGCACGCCCGGCTTTGACGCGTTCGCGTTCCATCGCTGGGTCGATGAGCTGCATCCCAGCTACTACAGCGCCGTGCCGACGATGCACCAAATGGTGTTGGCTCGAGCACCCGCGCCCCGGCCCACTTCCCTGCGCTTCGTGCGCTCGTCGTCGGCCGCCCTGCCCGAGCCGGTGTCAGAAGGCCTGCGTGGGCTGTTCGACGTGCCGATCATCGAGGCCTACGGGATGACGGAGGCCTCGCATCAGATGACCTCCAACCCGTTGCCGCCCGAACAAGCGAAGCCGGGCTCGGTGGGCGTTGCGAGGGGGATCGAGGTCGCCATCCTTGATGAGGAAAACAATGCCTTGCCGGCTGGTGTACGCGGTGAAGTGTCGGTCAGGGGCGACACCATCGTCGACGGCTACGAGAACAACCCGTCGGCGAACGCGTCCGCGTTCACCGCCGGATGGTTCCGAACGGGTGACGAGGGCATGCTCGACGAGGATGGCTTCCTGTTCCTCACGGGGCGGCTCAAGGAGCAGATCAACCGGGGTGGCGAGAAGATCTCACCAATCGAGATCGACGAAGTCCTTCTGCGCCATCCGGCAGTCGCCGAGGCCGTCTGCTTCGCCATCCCTCATGACAAGCTCGGCGAGGAGGTCGGCGCTGCTGTCGTGCTCGCAGAGGGCAAGGAGGCCACCGAGTTGGAGTTGCGCGCCTACCTCGGCGAGAAGCTCGCGGCCTTCAAGGTGCCCCGGCGCATCGTGTTCGTGGACGAGATCCCCAAGGGCGCCACCGGCAAGATTCAGCGAATCGGCCTCGCCGAGAAACTCGGCCATTGAGCCCTCTGGCTTGATCTCCTCGAGGTGCCGAGGACGGCGTTCACCTCAACGTGCACGCCGGTGGGGACCGGAGGCCGCCGGACAACGGCCGCGGCTAGAGTTCGAAAATGCGTGTATGCATTGTGGGTGCGGGGGCAATCGGTGGTCTGCTCGGCGTTCGCCTCGCCATCTCAGGCCAGCAGGTCAGCGTGCTCGCGCGCGGCAGCAACCTGGCCGCGATTCGCAGTGACGGGATGAAGCTGGTTGAACCCGACGGCTCGGTGCTTGTGGCAACAGAACTGGAGGCCTCGGATGACTTCGCCTCGCTGGGGCCGCAGGACCTGGTGGTGCTGGCGCTCAAGGCACAGCAGATCGTCGAGATTGCCCACCTACTCCCGCTCCTCTACCACGACGACACCGTCGTGCTCCCATTGCAGAACGGCATCCCGTGGTGGTTCTTCCAGAAGTTCCCCGGCCCTTACAACGGCCGTCGCCTCCGGACCCTCGATCCCGACGGCACGCTCGAGCAGCACATCCCGGTCGACCGGATCGTCGCGTCGATCGCCTACCCCGCCGCAGAACGAGACGCGCCGGGTGTGTTCCGCCTCATCGAAGGCGACAGGTTTCCGGTGGGCGAGCTCGACGGGGATCGGTCGGACAGGGTGACCCGGATTGCCCAGGTGCTCACCGAGGCGGGATTCAAGTCGCGGGTGCTCACTGACATCAGGTCCCATCTGTGGGTGAAGGCATGGGGCAACCTCGCCATGAACCCGATAAGCGCGCTCACCGGCGCCACCCTCGCCGAGATCTGTCGATTCCCGGCCACTCGAGCGCTCGCAGCGCAGATGATGCTCGAGTCCTCCGAGGTCGCCGAGAAACTAGGGCTGCACCTGCGGCTGTCCGTCGAGCAACGGATCGAGGGCGCGGAGAAGGTCGGCGATCACAAGACGTCGATGCTGCAAGACGTCGAAGCGGGCCGGGCGCTGGAAATCGATCCCCTCGTCGGAAGTTTTGTGGAGCTGGGTCAGCTCACCGAGACGGCTATGCCGGTCACGGAGACGGTCTACTCCCTGGTATCGCTGCTCAATTCGCGTCTCGCCGGGGCGACCGCTCACCGGTAGCGACGTGAGCCGCCCCGCGAATGTAGGTTCGAACCCGCGGGCGTGGAGATGCGACCCAGGAGGTCATGCGGCACTGTCGCAGATCGTACCGATGCCGGCGCCGCGCCGTCGCGAGTTGCTCGCGCTTCTTGATTGGTTGTAAAGGTCGAATGACGCACGCGATCGCGAGCTCGCGACGGCACTCTGATTCGACCCGTCTTCCCGGCGATGTCTTCCCGTCGTCGTTGACTGTGTGATAGAAGTTGTTACGCGCGTCACCCCGTAGCGTTGGCGGCACACTGTGGATACCCCGATAATTCGACTAGTTAGGGCATGGCAATCTTTGACGCGCAACCTCAGTTCCATGCACCACGAAGAACCGTCCGCCCCGGTTGACGGACGATGACGTTCGCTGACAGTTACGCGCGACGGGGTGGCCTTCGTGTCGCCGCAGTGCTCGATCGTTTTGTGGCCGGCGAGGTGCTGCCTCCGCTTGGAATCGACCCTGAGGCTTTCTGGTCAGGCTTGGCCGAGATCGTCGCAACGTTCGGGCCCCGTAACGCCGCGCTCCTGGAATACCGCTCTTCATTACAGGAGCAACTCGACAACTGGCATTCGACGCACTCCGGAGCGGG
This sequence comes from Acidimicrobiaceae bacterium, assembly GCA_003132205.1. Lineage (GTDB taxonomy): Bacteria > Actinomycetota > Acidimicrobiia > Acidimicrobiales > RAAP-2 > RAAP-2. The sequence continues at coordinate 59,923 of PKWY01000012.1, read as the reverse complement.
CGACGTCGTCGAGTACCGACGCTTCCTCACCGAGATCGGCTATCTCGAGACCGCAACCGCACCCGTTTCCATCGAAGTCGAGAACGTCGACCCGGAGATCTCGCTCATCGCCGGACCGCAGCTTGTCGTTCCGCTCGACAACGCGCGCTTTGCCCTCAATGCGGCGAACGCGCGTTGGTGCAGCCTGTACGACGCCCTCTACGGGACCAACGTCATTCCCGAACACGAGGGTGCCGATCGCGGTTCCAGCTACAACCCGGTGCGTGGCGAGCGGGTCATCGCGTTCGCGAACGGTTTCCTTGATCGGGCGGCGCCGCTCGCGGGCGGATCGTACGGGGAGGTCACGGAGTTCCATCTGAGCGCCGGGTCACCGGTCAGCCTCACGGTGCATCTGAGTGACGGTCGCACCAGCGAGCTCGCCGACCCCGGGCAGTTCGTGGGGTTTCACCGCGACGGCGACACGACACGAATCTTGCTGCGCAATCATGAGCTCCACGTGGAGCTGGTCGTAGATCGGCACCATCCCATTGGTCAACAGAGTCCCGCAGGTGTCGCGGACGTCGTCCTCGAAGCCGCGATCACCACCATCCAGGACTGCGAAGATTCGGTCGTGACGGTCGACGCCGACGACAAGACGCTGCTGTACCGCAACTGGCTGGGACTCATGACCGGCGTCCTCGAGGAGACGTTCGAAAAGGATGGCAGCCCACTGACCCGTCGGCTTCGACCGGACCGCTCCTTCAGCGCCCCCGACGGGACGCCGTTCACGCTTCCGGGTCGAAGCCTGCTCCTCATCCGCAACGTCGGTCTGCACATGATGACCGACATAGTTCAAACTCAGGACGGCCGCGCAATACCCGAGGGCCTCCTCGATGCCCTGATGACCGTCACCATTGCGATGCACGAATTACGTGGGCTGGGCGCATTCCGCAACAGCACCGCTGGAAGCGTCTACGTGGTGAAACCGAAAATGCACGGCAGCGCCGAGGTTGCCTTCACGGTCGAGGTCTTCACCGCAGTCGAACGCCTCTTGAACCTCACGGAGAACACCGTGAAGATCGGAATCATGGACGAGGAGCGACGGACGTCGCTGAATCTCGCCAATTGCATCGCGGCCGCCCGCCAGCGGGTGATCTTCATCAACACCGGCTTCCTCGATCGCACCGGCGACGAGATCCACACCGCGATGAAGGCTGGTCCGGTGGTGCGCAAGGGCGACATGCGGTCGACGGCGTGGCTGCTCGCGTACGAACAGAACAACGTTGACGTCGCGCTCGCCATGGGCTTTCGCGGCGTCGCGCAGATCGGCAAAGGGATGTGGGCCATGCCCGACGCGATGGCGGAGCTGGTCGAGGTGAAGATCGCGCACCCGCGAGCCGGCGCGTCGTGCGCGTGGGTCCCCTCACCGACCGCCGCGACCCTGCACGCCATGCACTACCACTATGTCGATGTCGCCGCGCGCCAGGACGAAATCGCGCAGCAGCCGTCGACACGCTTTGACGACCTCCTCGAGCTTCCGTTACTCGCGCGCCAACCCACGAGTGTCGAGATCGCCGAGGAGCTGGCCAACAACGCACAGGGCATTCTCGGCTACGTCGTTCGATGGGTCGGCCAGGGCATCGGATGTTCGAAAGTGCCCGACATCAACGGCGTTGCGCTCATGGAGGACCGAGCGACGCTACGCATCTCGAGCCAGCACATCGCCAATTGGCTGTACCACGGCCTCCTTGAACGCGACGCGATCGTGTCGACCTTTCTAGAGATGGCCGCGCTGGTCGACGGGCAGAACGCGAACGACCCTGCCTACCGGTCGATGCTGCCCGACGCGATGTCGAGCCCGGGCGTGTCGGCTGCCCTCGAACTGGTCTTCGAGGGCACTGATTCACCGAACGGCTATACCGAAGACATCCTCAATGCGTGGCGGCGGCGAGTCAAGACGCAAGATGAAGACCGCGTAACCAAAGGAGCATTGACATGACCGAGTTGACTCTTGCCGAGGCTGACGCGATCGCGCAGGGCGCCGTTGACGGGGCGACACGCCGGGGTTTGAAGGCTATTGCCGTCAGCGTGCTCGATAGTGGCGGCCACCCCCTCGTCGTGAAGCGCCAAGATGGGGCGACGTTCTTCCGGGTCGACATCGCGACGGCGAAGGCCTGGACCGCCGTCTCGCTCGCCGGACCTTCGAGGAACTTCGCCACGATGGCTACGACTCGTCCAGAATTCGTCACGAGCGTCGTGACGATCTCCCAGGGCCGCATGGCGCCTGCGGCCGGAGGCGTCCTCGTGCTTCGCGACGGTGAGATCATCGGAAGCGTCGGAGTGAGCGGCGATACGCCGGACAACGACGAAGTCGCCGCGTTGGACGGCGTGAACGCCGCGGGACTCACCTCCAGCGAGTAGCGAGCAGCCGGTCGACGCGGGGGGAAACTCTCGCGTTGCGGGTGACAGGTCAGGAGAACCGGGTTGTTCCGCTGACGATTGTCTGCCTGGAAAGGTCCGCGCTCGAGGGACAGGTTGCGTGGAATTGAGACGCTGTCATGTTTGTGTACGCAGTGGCGGACGACGGCGCACCGTGGTCCTTGCCCGCGAATAACCCGTCACCCTGGCGGTACCGCCCGTATTCGGGACGGTGAATCCGATGTCGCCAAACTTGCCGTACACGAAGACGTAGCCCGAGAGCGTGCTTGCCATCGAGCTCGTGTCCCGGTAACGGATGATCCAACCACCCGTGACGGCGGCCCCGGCTCGGGTCTGGCGACAGACGGGCCCTCAGTGAATCGGCGACATGGAGCGTCGGTGTCGCCCTATCTTCGCGATCGTCGACAAGAGCACGGACAGCGCCCCGCCCACCACCAGTTGCCAGCCGAGGTTGATCTTGACGTCCGTCTTCGCCCTCAGCCAGTAGGCGGCGACGATCAGGATGCTCAAGAAGGTGAAGTACTTCGCGACAAATACGATGACCGGGTTCAACGCTCAAGTCCAGATTCTGAGGTCGCATGGCCGTGCCGGGGATCGGCGCGCGGCGCAACTCGTGCTGCGCGACTTGGAACTAGCTCGTTCAATAACAGTCAGTTGAACTCCCCGCCGTCTACGCGCTGACATCGGTGGCCTCGAGCGCAGCGTCGGAGTGCCGCGGAGCGCTAGTTTCTAACGAACGGCACGACGGCACGACCTGGCGAGGGAGTCGTTGGAGTGTTGTGTTCCAATCAATCCGTTGGCTCGGACAAACGCGTGAAGGCAAGACTTTGACATCTCCAGTTGCAAAGGCGAAGATCACTGTGCTCTCGCTCGGGGGGACGATTGCCTCGACCAAAGCCGACGTCGTATCGGGTGGAGTGACACCCCAGCTCACGGCAAACGACTTGATTTCGGCGGTGCCGAAGTTGCTCGACGTCGCTGACGTTGCGGCCGTGGAGTTCCGCAGCGTGCCTTCCGGCGACCTCACCTTCACGGACATCGTCGCGTTAGCGAAGGTCATCGACCGTTGCTTTGAAGAGGGAACTGACGGCGTTGTCATAACCCAAGGCACCGACACCATTGAAGAGACATCATTCGCGCTCGAGCTGTTGGTGCGTGGATCACGACCCCTGATAGTTACGGGGGCGATGCGAAATCCGACCATGGTCAGTCCAGACGGGCCGGCCAATCTCCTCGCGTCAGTGCTAGTCGCGGCGTCGCCTGACGCGGCGGGGCTCGGTACGCTCGTGGTGCTCAATGACGAAATCCACGCGTCACGATTCGTTCGAAAGAGCCATACCTCGAGCTTGGCGACCTTTCATTCGCCGAGCTGCGGGCCGCTGGGTTGGATCATCGAGGGGCGGGTACGAGTCGTGCTTCGCGTTCCGCCGCTGGCGACGCTCGATCGCTCACCCGTCGGTGACGTGCCGGCAATCGCATTGATCAAGATATCGCTCGGCGAGGACGCCAGAGTGATTGAGCAGATCGCGTCGCTGGGGTATGCGGGCGCGGTCGTGGAAGGCTTTGGGGGTGGACACGTGCCGGCCGCGATGGTTCCGGGACTAGAGACCCTGGCTTCGCGGATGCCCGTAGTCCTCGCTTCTCGAACCGGGAGCGGGGAGTTGCTCCAACGCACCTATGGTTTCGCGGGATCCGAACAGGATCTACTCGCGCGCGGCGTGCTCTCCGCTGGGCCGCTCGACGGGCTGAAGGCGCGTGTTCTGTTGAGTCTGACTATGTCGATTGATGACGAGTACGTACGTGCCCGAGAAGTCTTCGAGAGGGTCGTGACGTCGGTAACGTCGTCCAATCACTGAGACGGCTGGAAGCCGATTCGTGGTGCGGTGAGGATGAAATCGTTGCCGACCAGTCACGCCGATGCGGCTCTAGACCGCGTTAGCTCTGCGCGCTGGCCTGAAGGTTGGCCTCGACGGTGTCGAGATGTGCCTGCATCGCTTCTCGCGCCTTTCGTCCGTCGCGGTCACGCAATGCTTCAGCAATCGCCCGATGTTGTTGGCGATAATGATTGCGGCGCTCCTCCGAATCGCTTCGGCGCTTCAGGTTTCCCCACGTCGAACCCCGACGAGCCTCATCGATCAGCAGGTACATGTTCTCCATCAGCGGGTTGTGCGAAGCGCGGATCAACGCGTGATGGAGCGCGAGGTCCCACATCTCGACGTCCTCGTATTCGACTGCGGACTCGCTACCTCGCAGGCATCGTTCGATCTCGTCGAAGTCATTCATCGTCGCGTTCTCCACGACCGACGACATCGACGCCGGCTCGATCAGCTTGCGAGCGGTCATGACATCGCTGGGCGATACGGCTATAGCTATCGACTGATGCATCGCTGCTCTGGTGTTTGAGTTGAGGCCGTTACGGGGATCGTTTCGTAGGAACGTTCCCCGGCCAACCTCGCGCGAGACGATCTCCTCATCTTCGAGCAGCGCCATGGCGTTGCGAACGGTGGTGCGAGAAAGCCCGAGCCTGGCGGCGAGTTCTCGTTCAGCCGGAAGTCGACTCCCGGCGCTAAGTCCCTTCCGTGCGGCAATGCTGAGAACATCACTGGAGACTTTGAGCAGTTGCTCTCGCGAAACTGTCTGCATTGGGACCCTCATTCCTCGTTGCCTCACAACAATATATGAACCAATCCTACCAATAATTCAGAAAGTGCCTTTGCTTACTGAGAATAATCTTTAAAAGGTGATTGACAGGGCTGGCTGCGCCCTCTACACTCCCTTTGGTTTTCACTTGTCAACCAATTAAACCATATTGGTTGGCCTTCTGGAGAGGAATGCTATGAGGTTTGCAACGATCAGGTCCGCGCAAGGACTTCGCCTACACGTGCGGGGCAGCGCCGGTTATGTGGACCTCGCTCAAGCCACTGGTGACGATTCGCTCGCAAGTATTAACGGTTTAGCCGCTGGAGGCAGTACAGCTCTGGACGCCGCTCGAACCGCGTCTTCCGGTGTTGGCCAAGAGTTCGACCGTGCGGCCTTCGCCCCCTCCACACCGAACCCTTCCAGGATCCTTTGCCTCGGTGTGAACTACGCCGACCACGCAATCGAGGGCGGACGAGCGGTGCCGACCTGGCCGGAGTCGTTCGTTCGAGGTGCCGGCAGCGTCATAGGTGCGTACGACGACATGGTGAAGCCCTCGCTCACGGAGCGTTTCGACTACGAGGGCGAGCTCGCCATCGTGATTGGCCGCGGTGGTCGCTACATCAGGGCCGAGGACGCCTTCGATGCCATCCTCGGTTACAGCGTGATGAACGACGGCTCTGCCCGTGAGTGGCAGCGTGCAGCGACACAGTGGACACCCGGCAAGAACTTCGAGGGCACCATGCCGATAGGACCCGAGGTTGTCACGAATGACGAGGTCGACGTGACGGACCTCGCGATCTCCACTGTGCTGAATGGGCAGGTCATGCAGTCCGCTCGTACCTCGGACATGATCGTCAGCGTCGCGAAAGCGGTCGAGTACTTTTCGTCGTTCACAACCTTGCGCCCGGGTGACGTCATCGCGACCGGTACGCCGGGCGGCGTGGGCTTCGCTCGAACACCGCCGGTGTGGCTCGTGCCCGGCGACACGATCGAGGTGACCGTCGAGGGGATCGGCACCATTTCGAACCGAGTGGTGGCCGAGGAGGGCGCACCGGCCGACTGGCCCTGGATGCCGCTCAAGGCGGACACCACTGGTTTCTAGAGATCTGCTTGACGCAGGCTGCAACAAAATTCAACTACAAGGGGGGATGTATGAGGGATATGACGTGGGGGCGGCGGGAAGACTCAGCCGTTGCAAGAATGAGGATTCGCCTGGCGATGCTCCTGGCCGTACTGGCTCTGGTGGCGTCGACCATTGGTTTGCCCGGCCTGACGTCGCGGGCGGGAGCATCGTCCGGGGGGACGATCACCATCGCCGCGGTGGCCCCGTTCACCGGGGCGGATGCGGCTCTCGGGCCGAAGTACGAGACCGCGTGCTACGCGGCCTCGCAGGCCATCAACCTGGCCGGCGGCGTCATGGGCAAGCAGGTGAACTGCAAGACGGTCGACACCCGTGGCGACCCCGCCGACGCGGTGCCGGCGGTGCGCCAGATGTACGCGACCACGTCGAACCTGGCCCTCGTCATTGGCTGCACCTCGGACGAGGCATCAACGGTGGTGCCAGTATTCGGCGCCCACCAGACCGTGTCGTTCTGCATGACGGGGGAGTCGGAGTTCGACAGCGTTCACTTCCCGTACTTCTTCCGGCTCGTCCCGCCAGACGCCGCGGACTCTGTGGCCATGGTGAAGATTGCGCACAACAAGGGGTTCAAGAATATTGCGCTGGCCTTCGGCAATGACGCCGGGTCGCAGACGTTCGTGACCCCGGCCGTCTCCGCGATCAAGGCGGCCGGCATGAACGTGGTATCGAACCAGACCCTCGACATCAACGCGACGACGTTCCAGACTGAAGCCCAAGCCATCGTCACGGCTCACCCTGACGCCATCTTGATGGAAGCGCTGGGTGCGGCAGGTGTGGCGCTGCTCACTGAGGTCTACGCGCTCAATGGCAACAAGATGATCCCAGTGATCGGCACGTCGGCCATGATCGATCCGGTCTTCTTCACCGGGGTCACTACGGGCCCGATCGGCGTCCAGAACTTCATCAGCAACTTCGACGCGGACAACCAGACGGTCAACGTCGGAGGGCCGGCTTACCCGCTCTACAAGAAACTGGTTATGGCCCAGTCCGGGAAGGTGAAGGGCGTGCCGAACTTCCAGGGCCTGCTCTCCGCCAACGGGACCGTCCACCTCTACGACGGGATCAACCTCGCGGCTCTGGCGATGGTCATGTCGCACTCGACCAGTGGCTCGAAGTACAAGGCGGACATCTTGAAGATCGCCCAGGGGACGAAGGGCGCGGTAAGCGTGTCCTCCTTCGCCGCTGGCGTGGCGGCCCTCAAGCACGGCAAGAAGATCCACTACTTGGGTGTCGGCGGGTCCTACCAGTTCGACTCCTACCAGACTGCGTTCGGCCCGTTCGAGGACGACCAGTTCAAGGCGGACGGCACGACGGTCGCAGTCGGCGCATCACTCGGCTTCTGCAACCTGACGACCTGCAAGGCCAAGCTGTAGCGAAGTAACACGGTCACGGTCGCGAACCTGGTTCGAGACCGTGACCGTGCCTCCCCCGGGGCGGTTGGCGTCTTTCGGGGGAACCGAGCCTCGCTAGGGGCGCCACCGAGAGCAAGCGTTGAAGGGGTTTACCAGTCGTGAGTGTCTTTATGTCGTCGTTCGGGTTCGGCCTGATTACTGCGGCCGTTCTCGCCATCGCCACCGTGGGCTTCACGATGCAGTTCGCGGTGACGAACGTGCTGAACCTGGCCTACGGGTCGGTGATGATCAACAGCGCGTTCGTCTCCTACTACCTGAACGTCCACGGGGTGACCGCCTGGGTTTCGCTTGTGGGCGGCGTGTTCACCGGCTCGGTGGTCTCGTGGGCCCTCAACCGCTTCATCTTCACGCCGTTCCAACGCCGCAACCTCGCCCCGATCACGGTGGTCATCGTCGCGCTGGGCGTCGACCTGGTTGGAACCTTCGGCCTCCAGGCGATCGTCGGGGGTGGATACGTCTCCTTCCGCCAGTCGCCGGGATCGGAGTACCACTTCCTCGGCATGATCCTCAGCGGCCTGCAACTCGTCATCCTCGCGATCTGCGCGGTGGTCCTCGGGCTGGTTCACTGGGTGCTGAAGTACACCCGGCTCGGAAAGGCCATGCGCGCGACATCAGCCAACCCGAATCTCGCGCGCAACAGTGGCGTGAAGGTCCAGCGGGTCATCTCGACCACCTGGCTGATCTCGGGGGCGCTCTGCGGGCTCGCCGGGACGGTCCTCGCAATGAACACCGGAGTCTTCGAGGCCACCAGCGCGCAGTTGTACATCGTCTTGCTGCTGGCGGCGATGTTCCTCGGCGGGCCGGGCGAGCCCTACGGCGCGATGTTCGGGGCCCTCACCATTGGCCTCGCCACTGAGATCAGCGCGGCCTACTTCAGCCCACAGTACAAAGAGGTCATCGCGTTTCTGGCCCTGCTGGGGATGTTGACATTCCGTCCCTACGGCATCTTCGGAAGCGAGAAGACCAACTGATGGGCGCATGGGCCTTTTACCTCACCACCATCATTGTCTACGGAGCTGTTGACGCCATGGCCTGTATGGCGCTCAACGTTGAGTTCGGTTTCGCGGGAATCTCCAACTTCGGCTTCATCATCTTCCAGTCGGCAGGCGCCTACGCCGCGGCCGTTCTCTCGATGCCGCCGGCGGCCACGTCCAACGGTGGCTTCCAGCAGTACGTGCTCGGCTGGAACCTCCCCTGGCCATTTCCCTGGATCGGGGCCGCGATTGTGGGCGGGCTACTGGCCCTTCCCTTCGTCTTCCTCGTGGGCAAGCGCCTGCGTGGCGACTTCGCGGCCGTGGGTCTGCTGGTCTCGGCGGTTCTGCTCAATGTCCTGGTGAAGGACTTCGTGCCGCTACTCAACGGGGACGCGGGCATCTCGATCGTCCCGGCGCCCTTCCAGAGCATCTGGAACCCCCAGGCCCTCGGCTACCAGTTCGCCTACGGGGGCGTGGCGGTCGTGCTGACGGTGCTCGTCTACTTCCTGTTTCGGCGCCTCACCGAATCCCCCTACGGTCGGTCGCTGCGGGCCATGCGCGACAATGATGTCGTCGCCGACTCCCTTGGCAAGAACCTACGCCTACAGCGAACTACGACGTTGGTTGTGGGCGGGATGGTGGCGGGACTGAGCGGCGCGATCCTGGTCGGCTTCATCAGCCTCTGGGCCCCGGGGGCGTGGGGTTACGCCGAGACGATCGTGCTGTTCGCGGCGATCATCCTCGGCGGCGCCGGCAACCACAAGGGCGCGATCCTCGGCGCGCTCCTGGTCCCGCTCGGCTTCGAGGAGATCACCCGCTTCCTGCCCCCCGTCGCCAACCCGACGCTGGTGCCGGCACTCGAGTGGGTGGCCATTGGGCTGCTCATCATTCTGTTCCTCTGGTTCCGGCCGGAGGGCATCCTGCCCGAGCGTCGACGCATCCTGAGCGGAGCTCCGGCGTCGGCCCTCGCCCCGGTTCCTTCCGGCAAGGACACCGACGCCCTGATCCAGCTCGGCAACCTTGACGAGCTCAACTTCCGCAAGCTCCTTCGCCTCGAGGAAACGGCGAACGACCACCGGGTGATCCTCTCGACCCAGGGCCTCACCAAGATCTTCCACGGGGTGACGGTCGTCAGCGACGTGAGCATCGAGGTCCGACAGGGCCGCCTGACCGGGCTCATCGGACCGAACGGGGCGGGCAAGTCCACGACACTGGCGATGCTCGCCGGGACGCTGGCGAGCTCCGGCGGCCGGATCTTCTACGAAGGACGCGACATCACCGATGTGCCCTCCAACCAGCGGGCGAACCTCGGCCTCGTGCGCACGTTCCAGCTGGCGAGCGAGTTCAAGAAGCTCACGGTGCTCGAGAACCTCGTCAGCGCCATTCCAAAGCAGTCGGGCGATTCCTTCTGGGGCGCGATGCGCGGACGGCGCCACTGGGGACGAGAGGACAAGGAGAATATCGAGCGAGCGATGGAGATGCTCGGTGGTTTCGGGCTGACGCAGTACGCCGACGCCTACGCCGGGGGTCTCTCGGGAGGCCAGCGCCGCCTCGTCGAGATCATGCGCGCCCTGCTTGCCGAGCCGAAGGTGCTCCTGCTCGACGAGCCGATGGCCGGGGTCCACCCCCGCTTGGCGCACAAGATCGGCGACCAACTCACACGGTTGTGCGAAGCGGGCATGACGGTCCTGATGGTCGAGCACGAACTGTCGATCATGGATGCCTTCTGCGATCCGGTGATCGTCTTGGCCGAGGGCAAGGTCCTGGCCCAGGGCACAATGGCGGACCTTCGAGCGAATCTGGAAGTGGTGGAGGCGTATCTTGTCGGTTGAACTATCTCAGCCGGGTCTGGTGCTCAGCACCACGGCACTCTCGGCCGGTTACGACGGTCGGGCCATCGTCAGCGATATCTCCATCGAGGCATCGCCAGGGAAGGTCATCTCCATTGTCGGACCGAACGGCTCGGGCAAGTCGACACTCCTGAAGGCACTCGTTGGCGTGGTCCGGGTCCTCGATGGAACGGTGAGCGTCGGTGGCAATGACATCACCAACCTTCCTTCTGAAGAGGTGGCCAAGCTCGGCGTGGGCTACGTCCCCCAGATCGACGATGTCTTCCCGCCACTTACGGTGAAGGAGAACCTGGAGATCGGCGGCTACCTGCTCAGGCGTTCCGAGATTCCCGACCGGATCGCCGCCGTGGTCGACCGCTTTCCCAGGCTGAAGGAAATGATGTCGCGCAAGGCCGGCAAGCTCTCGGGCGGTGAGCGCAAGATGCTCGCCATGGGTCGGGTCCTGATGCTCTCACCGTCGGTACTGGTGCTCGACGAGCCGACCGCGAACCTCGCACCGATGGTCGCCACCCAGCTGCTCGAGGAGTACGTGCGGGGCTTCGCGGACCAGGGATCGACTGTGCTGCTCGTCGAACAGAGGGCGAAGTCGGCGCTGCGCATCTCGGACTGGACGTACGTGCTGGGCGGTGGGCGAGTCGTGCTCGATGGAGCCCCCAAGGATCTCCAGGAGAACCCGTTGTTCGTCGAGTCGTTCCTCGGCGGTTCCTCAATCCCCAAGTAACCGGTCGGTCGGCCCCGCCGCCCAATCTGAACGACCAAGTGGGAGGTTCACGACGGCCTTCTCGAGTTGGGGAAGCGCCTTCCACCTGCGTCGAAGAGGGAAGCCGTGACAACACCTTCAGCGACCACAGTCGTGTGTGACGGTGATCAGACTGGTCGGGAGTTGCTGACCGAGGCACCTCGCGCCATGACCCCTGAGTTACTCGGTATCAATCTCAGTTTCGTGCACTTCGACCGCTCACTGGAGAACCGACGCGCCACGAAGAGCGGCGTCGTGGACGTCGTCACCGCGAGGCTTCGAGCCTCTAAGCAGACTGAGTCACTGCTCGCGTCAGCGAGCGGTCAGCTCGTCCAGAACAATCGAACCGTGGTGGCGGCACCGACGACGATGATGAGCGCGCGCACGATCTTGGGCGACACGCGTCGAACGAGCATCGTTCCCAGCCATCCACCAATGAGAGCGCCGATCAAGAGCACGTAGACCGCGTCGAGGTAGAGGTGTCCGCGCGCGACGAAGATGATCACCGCCACCGCGTTGATCAACATCGAGAGCGCGACTCGAAGGCCCTGGAGGGCGTAGATCTCGAAGGGCAACGTGAGCGCCATCACGGCCAGGAGCACGATGCCGAGCCCGGCCCCGAAGTAGCCCCCGTACGCCGACGCGATGAAGATGCCCACGAAGAGCGATCGTCGCCTGACGGGATTCGTGTTTTCGGCGGCGTTGACCTTGCTCAGCAGCTTCGTGATGCGAGGCGCCATCGCGAAGAGCAGGGTTGCGATGCCAATGAGCCACGGCACCACGTTCCGAAACGTCTGGGCTGAGCCGAGCAACAGCAGTGCGCAGCCAACAATGGAGCCGAGCGCGCACGTGGGCATCAATTCGCGCAGCAACGTCTTATGAGTGGTCAACTCCTCGCGGAACCCGCGTATTCCGCCGAACGTACTCGGCCAGATGCCCACCGTTGAGCTGACATTTGCCGTGAGTGTCGGAACCCCGAGCGCCACCAAAGTGGGGAAACTGAGGAAGGTCCCTCCGCCGGCGATGCCGTTCGAAATGCCCGCCGCAACGCCCGACACGAAGATGATGAGGAGTCGCCAACCGAGCGGGAGAGTCGTCGCGAGCATTCTTTCTATTCTACGAGAATGGGGTGCTTCGCCTGGTCCCGAGACGTGGAACACACCATCAGTTTCGAGTCGAACGTTCGGCGGATTGAGAGACTCACCCGAGAGCAGATTGCGACGTTGTCTCGTAGGCGGTGCGCCAATGATCGCGCGCCCCGTCGCGAGAGACGAGGTCATTGGTTGGATTGGCTACGCCCTCACGGGGATGGTGGCTCGTGAGAAGGGCGTTCGCCACAGAGACTCTCTCAGGCTCGATCGTTGCGTTAGGGCTTGCGCCACGCCACGATCGAGCCCACGCCTGGGCGGGTGACTCTAGTCAGTCGACGTCTTCGGTCGCCTCAAGCGCAAGGTGCGGCACGGCGCGGTCGAGCCATTTGGGCATCCACCAGTTCGCCTTGCCGAAGAAGTGCATCAAGGATGGCACGAGCACGGTTCGCAGGATGAACGCATCCATCAGCACCGCGCCCCCGAGGCCAATGCCGAACTCGGCGATGATCCGCTGGCCCCCGAAGGCGAACGAGGAGAACACGCAGATCATGATGAGGGCGGCGGCCGTGATGACCTGGCCGGTGTTGGCCTGGCCGCGGACAATCGCTTCCTCGTTGCTTCCAGTGTTTAGCCATTCCTCGTGCATGCGAGAGACCAGGAAGACCTGGTAGTCCATGGAGAGCCCGAACAGGATGGCGATCATGATGATCGGCAAGAAGGACTCCACGGGGCCGCTGCCGGCACCGATCAGGTTGCTGCCCCAGCCCCACTGGAACACCGCGACGACGAGCCCGAAGGATGCCGCGGCGGCGAGCAGGTTCATGACGGCGGCGGTGAGCGGGATCAAAACGCTCCGGAAGGCGACCATCAACAGCAGGCAGCCGAGCAGCACTATGACGCCGACGAAGAGAGGGAGTTTGCTCTTCAGTACCGACGCGAAGTCGCCAAAGATGGCGGTGATGCCGCCGACGTAGATCGCCGTATGCGTGGTCGAGGTCGCGGCCGGGATGTACTTGTTGCGAATCGTCGTGATCAGATTCGAGGTGGCGGTGTCCTGGGGACTCGACTTCGAAACAACGGTGATGAGACCGACCGTTCCCTTGGGGTTCATGATGAGCGGGCTCACCGCGACAATGTCAGCCTTGCCCTTCAGCGTCGCGTCGAGGCTCTCCATGGTGGTCTTGTCGGCCGCCGAGTGGATGGCCCCGACGACCGTAAGCGGCCCGTTGAAGCCCGGCCCGAAACCCTGGGCCAGGAGGTCGTAGGCGTGGCGGGTCGTCGAGCTCGCGGGGTCGGACCCCTGGTCGGAACTGCCGAGGTGCAGCGAGAAGTAGGGGACTGTCGCGGTGACGATGAGCGCGAGCGCGGCCGCGGACAGAACCCGGGGGTGACGCCCGACGAACTTCGCCCAACGCTGCCATCCGCCTTCGACGACCGCCGGCTCGGGCCCGTTGGCGGCCAGCGCGCGACGCTCCCTGCGGCTGAGGGCGTGGTGCTTTTGAAAGCCCAACAGTGCCGGCAGTAACGTCAGCGAGGCGAACATCGTGATCAAGACCGTTACCGACGCGGCGATGGCGACGCCGTTGAGGAACGAAAGTCGGAGCACCAGCATGCCGAGCAGGGCCACGCATACGGTCGAGCCGGCGAAGAGCACCGCGCGCCCGGATGTATTGACCGCCGTAATGATCGAGTCTTCGACGCTCAGACCGCGTTTCAAGCCCTGTCGGCTTCTCGTGACGATGAAGAGCGCGTAGTCAATTCCAACACCCAGCCCGATCAGCGAGCCCAGTATTGGTGCGAACTGGGCGATGGCGAGGCCGTGGCTCATCAGGGTGGTCGCGGCGGAAGCTATGCCGAGCGCGAAGAGGGCAACCCCGAGGGGCAGGAGCATGGCCCAGAAGGAACCGAAGGCCAGAACGAGCACTATGGCGGTCGCGATGAGTCCGAAGATCTCACCGGGACTTCCCCTCTGGGCGTCGAGCTGGCCGAAGGCGTTGCCGCCGAACTCGACCTCGAGTGAACTCGAACGAATGGTCTCACCGACCGTCTCGACAGCCTTGATCTGGGGGAGCTTCAGTTGGAAGGCCTGCTTGGAGAAGTTCACGACGGCGTAGGCGATCCGGTGGTTCTTGCTCATCTGCGTGGCGCCGAGGCACGTCGCTTCGTTGGCGGGGCAGAAGGGCGATGAGACGCTGGCAACCGAGGGGAGCTTGGCGATCTTGGCGAGTACTTTCTGAATCTTTGATTCGTCCTTGACCAGGGTCCCAGTGGTCACGTGGAAGACGATCTGGTCGGCGTCACCCGATTTCTGGGTGAAGCCGGCAGCGAGGAGCGCTTGGGCGTGGGTGGAGTTGGTGCCGGGAAAAGTGAAGTTGTTCGAGTAGGCGGATCCGGCCGTCTGGGCGGCGACATTGATGCCGATGAACAGCACTATCCACCCGACGAGGACATACCAACGGCGGCGAACGCTCAAGCGCGCAAGGGTCTTCATGAGGACTCTCTCCAGGGTTGAAAAGCAGGGGGGGCCGAGTAAAATCCAGCCGTGCACTTTGTGCGCTTCCACACTAGGGGAGATTCAATGACGCGTAACGCCGAGTGGCCGTCGCGTTTCGGGGACCATGAGCATCCGCAGGTGATCCCGGAGCCCGACGACATCCGCCGTGGCGCGCCCGCTCCCTGGTCGGAACTCGCTCCCGCGCAGCGAACGGGTTTCACGCTCGAACTGGTGGTGAACCGCCTCAGGGCCAGTGGACGCACCTTCGATATCTCGGCGATTCCGGGCGACCCCGTGGAAATGGCCGCCGTGGCCGACGGCGCGTTCCAGCCCATCACCCGAAAGTCCGCGGTGCTCGTCGCGCTGTTCGAAGAGGATGGCGAAACGCACGTGATTCTGACCCGGAGGTCCTTCAAGCTTCGTAGCCACCGCGGTGAGATCGCCCTGCCGGGCGGCAGAAGCGACGGGCAAGAGACGCCAATCCAGACGGCGCTGCGAGAGGCTAAGGAGGAGGTCGGCCTGCTCACTTCAACGGTGGAGCCGGTTGGCTGGCTCAGTCCAATTGTGACTTTTGCCTCGGGATCGGCGATTTGGCCGGTAATTGGGGTTCTCGAGGGTCGCCCCACCCTGACCGCGGACCCCGCCGAGGTGGAGAGGGTCTTCACGACTTCGCTTGCCGAACTGGTCGCCGACGAAGCATTCCTCGAAGAGCGTTGGCGCCGCGAGAACGTGCGCCCCGGTGTCGATCAAGAGGGTTACTTTCCGATCTACTTCTTCCAGGTTCCCGGCGACATCGTCTGGGGGGCCACCGCCCGGATGCTCACCGAACTGCTCTGTGTCGTGACCGGGGTCGAGTGGCCCGAAGCGCGCCGAGTTTGGTCCTAACTTCGTCCAGTAGATTGGAAGGCAAGCACACCCGGTTTCGGGGCGCATTTTCTTAGGCGGAGGTCACCATGGCGGAAGTAGAGATCGGTATCTATAAATCGGCGCGTCAGGCGTACGGCTTTGACGACATCGCGATTGTCCCGTCACGGCGCACGCGCGACCCCGAGGATGTCGACATCTCATGGCAGATCGACGCCTACAAGTTCGAACTGCCGTTGCTGGGTTCGGCGATGGACGGCGCGATGTCGCCAACGACCGCCATCGAGCTCGGCCGCCTCGGCGGGCTCGGCGTCTTGAACCTCGAAGGTCTCTGGACCCGCTACGAGGACCCCACCTCGCTATTCGATGAGATCACCGAACTCGATGACGACAAGGCGACCGTCCGCATGCAGCAGATGTACCTCGAGCCGATCAAGCTCGAGCTCGTCGCGGAGCGGATCAAGCAGATGAAGGCCTCAGGTGTCACGATCTCGGCGTCGGTGACACCCGCGCGCACCGACTGGATGGCGAAGACCATCCTCGACGCCGGTCTGGACATCCTCGTGATCCAGGGGACGGTCGTCTCCGCCGAACACGTCTCCAAGACCGTGGAGCCGCTGAACTTGAAGAAGTTCATCCGCGAGTTCGAACTGCCGGTCATCGTGGGCGGCTGCGCGAGCTACCAGGCCGCACTTCACCTCATGCGCACCGGTGCCGCCGGCGTGCTCGTTGGGGTTGGCCCCGGCAACGCCTGCACCTCACGCGCCGTGCTCGGAATCGGCGTGCCCCAGGCGACCGCGATCGCTGACGTCGCCGGTGCGCGGATGCGCCACCTCGACGAGACGGGCGTCTACGTCCACGTCATCGCCGACGGCGGCATGAGCAAGGGCGGCGACATCGCGAAGGCCATTGCCTGCGGCGCTGACGCGGTGATGATCGGTTCGCCGCTCACGAGCGCGGTCGAAGCGCCCGCGCGCGGCTTCCACTGGGGAATGGCGACGTTCCACCCGACGCTGCCGCGCGGCACCCGCGTTCGCACGCAGGTGAGGGGCACGTTGAAGGAAGTTCTCCTCGGGCCAGCCCACGAGAACGACGGCCGGCTCAACCTGTTCGGCGCGCTTCGAACCTCGATGGCCACGTGCGGTTACGAGACCTTGAAGGAGTTCCAGAAGGCCGAGATCATGCTCGCCCCGTCGATCCAGACTGAAGGAAAGCAGTTGCAGCGCTCGCAGGGCGTAGGCATGGGCCATTGAGCTCGAACGTTCTCGTTGTTGATTTCGGGGCCCAGTACGCCCAACTCATAGCCCGACGTGTGCGCGAAGCCCACGTCTATTCAGAGATCGTCCAGAGCACCATCACGGCCGACGAGGTCCGCGCGAAGTCGCCCGCCGCGATCATCCTCTCGGGCGGGCCGAAGTCGGTCTACGAGGTTCCCGCTCCCTCACTCGATCCCGCGATCTACGAGCTCGGCATCCCGATCCTCGGCATTTGCTACGGCGCGCAGCTCATGGCGTTGCAGCTGGGCGGGGACGTGGCGAGAACCGGAGCGGGCGAATACGGCCGCACCGAGTTGACCCGTCAGGGCTCTTCGCAATTGATGAGCGAGTGGCCGACGGCAAGTCCGGTGTGGATGAGCCACGGCGACGCCATCGCCGCGGCGCCGAGCGGTTTTGTCGTCACCGCCTCGTCGCACGAGGCGCCCGTCGCCGCGATGGAGGACTCCTCGCGGCGCCTGTACGCGGTCCAGTTCCACCCCGAAGTCGCCCACTCGGAGCGCGGGCAGGAGTTGTTGTCCGATTTCTTGCACCACGTGTCGGGCATCCCCCCGACGTGGACCAACACCTCGATCATCGAGGACCAGATCGCCGCGATTCGCGCGCAGGTCGGGGACGAGAAGGTGCTCTGCGCCCTCTCGGGCGGCGTCGATTCGGCGGTGGCGGCGGCGCTCGTCACCAAGGCCGTCGGATCGCAGTTGACCTGCGTCTTCGTCGACACCGGCCTCATGCGTAAGAACGAGGGCGACCAGATCGAAGAGACGTTCACCCGTCAGTTCGGCGTGGAACTGATCCACGTGAAGGCGCAGGATCGATTCTTCGACGCGCTCGCCGGCGTCACCGACCCCGAGCGCAAGCGAAAGATCATCGGCGAGCTGTTCATCCGCGAGTTCGAAGCCGTGGCGCGCGAGCTGGGCAAGGGCGGCGACGGTCCGCGTTTCTTGGTCCAGGGCACGCTCTATCCCGACGTCATCGAGTCGGGTTCGGGCCACGCTGCCAACATCAAGAGCCACCACAACGTGGGCGGGCTACCCGAGGACCTGTCGTTCGACCTCGTCGAGCCGCTGCGCGGTCTCTTCAAGGACGAGGTCCGCCACGTCGGCGAGGAGCTCGGCCTGCCCGCCGAGATCGTATGGCGCCAGCCGTTCCCGGGCCCCGGCCTCGGGGTTCGCATCGTCGGCGAGGTGACCCGCGAGCGCGCCGAGATCCTGCGCAACGCCGACCACGTGGTCGTGGACGAGATCAAGAAGGCCGGCCTCTACCGCGAACTCTGGCAGAGTTTTGCGGTGTTACCGGCGGTGCGTACTGTGGGCGTTATGGGAGATGGACGAACCTACGCGTACCCGATAATCATCCGGGCGGTGACGAGCGACGACGCGATGACCGCGGACTGGGCTCGGCTTCCCTACGACGTGATCGAGTCGATCGCCAATCGACTCATCCGCGAGGTCGAAGGTGTGAATCGTGTGGCGCTCGACGTGACGAGCAAGCCGCCAGGCACCATTGAGTGGGAGTGAAGAGGACTTCCTTCTCTGACGCGTCACTGTGGGGTAACGATCCGGTGGACCCGTCGCCGCGCCTCGATCCGTCGGCGCTGCTCGAGGGCCTCACCGAACCCCAACGCCAAGCGGTGGAGCAGCGCGGCGGCCCGTTGCTCGTCATCGCTGGCGCGGGGTCGGGAAAGACCCGCGTCCTCACGAGGCGGATCGCCCACATTCTCGCGTCGGGCGACGCGCGACCTTGGGAGATCATGGCGATCACCTTCACCAACAAGGCCGCAGACGAGATGCGCCGGCGCGTTATCGATCTCGTGGGTGAAGAGGCGGACCGTATGTGGGTCTCGACGTTCCATTCGGCCTGCCTGCGCATGCTGCGTGCCAACGCGGACGTGCTCGGGTTCCAGCGCGGCTTCACGATCTACGACGCGGGCGACGCCGAGAGCGCCGTCGAGCGGATCATGAAGGAGCTCAACCTCGACACCAAGCGACTCTCGCCGCGCAGTGTGGCGGGGGCGATCTCGGCGGCGAAGAACGAGATGCTCACCCCGGCCGCCTACGAGGCCGCGGGCCACGGCGATGACCCGCACCGTCGTCGGGTGGCGGAGATCTACCGCCTCTACGCCGACCGGCTCAAACTCGCGAACGCCATGGACTTCGACGACCTCCTGCTGAACGCGGTCGAGATGATGAAGCGCGACCCCGACGTGCTGAACTCGTACCAGAACCGGTTCAAGTACCTGCTCGTCGACGAGTTCCAGGACACCAACGGCGTGCAGAACGAGCTGGTGATGATGCTCGCCGCCAAACACCGCAACCTCTGCGTGGTGGGCGACTCGGACCAGTCGATCTACCGTTTCCGCGCGGCCGACGTGCGCAACATCCTGCAGTTCGAGCAGCGATTTCCCGACTCGGACGTGATACTGCTCGAGCAGAACTTCCGTTCGACCCAGACGATCCTCGACGCGGCGAACGCCGTCATCTCGAAGAACGCCAGTCGACACGCGAAGAACCTCTTCACCGAGGGCGCCGAGGGAGAGAAGATCCGCCTCTACCGGGCGGGCGACGAGTACGACGAGGGCCGGTGGGTCGCGAGCGAGCTGCGGCGCCTGCGCGCGGAGTCCGAGCTCCACTGGAACCAGATGGCCGTGTTCTACCGCACGAACGCGCAGAGCCGCGTGCTGGAAGAGGAGATGCTGCGCGCCAACATCCCCTACCGCGTCATCTCGGGGATGCGGTTCTACGACCGCAAGGAAATCAAGAACGCCCTGGCGTACGCGCGGCTCATCGTTAACCCTCGCGACGAGGCGTCGGCCCGGCGCGTCATCAACGAGCCCAAGCGGGGCATCGGCGAATCGGCCCAGGTGAAGCTCGGCGCCTACGCCGCGGAGAACGGGCTCTCCTTCGCCGAGGCGTCGCACTACGCCAAAGCCGCCGGGCTCACCGCGAGGGCGCTCGCCGGCGCCGAGAAGTTCTCGTTCATGCTCGACGAACTTCGCGCCCTGGCGAACGACCTGAGCCCCCGAGAGATGATCGACGCCATTGTCCGCGAGTCGGGCATGGGCGACGCGCTGCGCGCGGAGAACTCCGACGAGGCGTACTCACGGCTCGAGAACCTCGGCGAACTTGCGTCCGCGGCGTCGCAGTACGACACTTTGATGGACTTCGTCGAGCGCATGGCGCTGGTCGCCGACTCGGACCAGCTCGACGGCGGCGCGGGGGCGATCTCCTTGATGACGCTGCACGTGGCGAAGGGACTGGAATTCCCGGCCGTGGTCATCACCGGACTCGAGGAGACGATCTTCCCGCACCGTCGCGCGCTCTCCGACGAGGCCGAGCTCGAGGAAGAGCGCCGCCTTTGCTACGTCGGCATCACGCGGGCCATGCGTCACCTGGCCCTCACCCACGCGTGGAGCCGCACGATGTGGGGCAACCACGTCGACGCCATCGCGAGCCGTTTCCTCCAGGAGATCCCGCCCGAACTCGTGCACGATATTTCGGCGACGCTGCCGTCGCGGCGGTCGA
The DNA here is from genome assembly GCA_003132205.1 of Acidimicrobiaceae bacterium. Lineage (GTDB taxonomy): Bacteria > Actinomycetota > Acidimicrobiia > Acidimicrobiales > RAAP-2 > RAAP-2. Next base: position 39,505 of record PKWY01000012.1, on the reverse strand, counting down.
GTTTCACTCGCGACGATGACGGGTTCGTCGGGCGGGGCACCGACTTCACCCAAGGCCGGGCCTTTGGAAACGGCGCCGCACCGCCGGTGCGCTCGACGGGCGCGGAGAAGCTCGGCCTCGTGGTGGGCGACCGTGTCGTGCACGATCGCTACGGCCTTGGCACCGTCGTGAAGGTGGACGGGGAAGGCTCGCACTGTCGCGCCGCGGTCAATTTCGACGAGCACGGCACCAAGCAATTGGTGCTCGCGATGACGCCGCTTCGTCGGGCGTGAGCTTCTTACGACATTATTAATGGGCGTTTAGAGCCTGGTAAGGGCACGTGCGATCGAGGTGTCAGAATGGGAATCCATGAATTCGCGCCGGCCCGTCTATCGACCACCCGTCGCGCCCACGAGTCCCCGCCGTCCAGCGTCGGTCTACTGGTTGCGCCGAGCCGTCGTGCTGCTGGCCCTCTTCACCGTCACGCTCTTCGGGTACTACGCGGTGACCCTGGGCGTTGCCCTGACCAATCAGAGCTACGGGAGCTCGCTGTCGGCGCGCGCGGCCGAGTGGGGCCGTTCCCACGGGCTGGGGCCCGTCGTCAACTGGGTCGAGGCCGAGGCGTACCGTCTCAATCCGCCGAAGAAGGGTGGTGCGCCGCCGAAGGGATCGTTCGGCTCGGGCTCGGGCAAGGTCACTCTTCCGGCGTCCGGTCACTTGCCGACCCCGTCGCGGATCGCGTCACCCGCGGGTCATGCGCTTCCCGGTGAAGGCGTGTGGCACCCGGTGGGTCGCGAGACCGCGAACGGAGTTCCCGGCGTCTACGAGGCGTTCGTTCGTCCCGACGCCATTCACACGAGCTACGTCGTGGGTGTCGCGTGGATGGACCCCACGCTCTTGAAGGCCCAGCTCTATTCGGGCTCGTACATTCCCGGCGGGGGCCCCTACAAGTACACCGCGCCGATCAACGCCACTGATTCCAAGACGATCGTTGCCGCGTTCAACGCAGGTTTTCGAATCCAGGATGCGAACGGCGGCTACTACACGCGCGGCCGTCTCGTGAAGGCGCTGCGCAACGGCGCCGCGTCGGTGGTCATCTACAAGGACGGCACGATGATGGTCGGCGAGTGGGGTCGTGACTTCACCATGTCGAACCAGATCGCCTCAGTGCGCCAGAACCTCGACCTCATCGTCGATCACGGCAAGGCCGTTCCCGGCCTTGCCGCCCAGAACACCAGCAAGTGGGGCATCACCCTCGGCGGCACGTTCAACGTGTGGCGCTCGGGCATCGGCGAGACCAAGAACGGGGCGCTCGTCTACGTGGGCGGGCCCGCCCTCTCGATCAGCGACCTCGCCAACGTCCTGGTCCGAGCCGGCGCGGTGCGGGGGATGGAGCTCGACATCAACACCGGATGGGTGCAGTACTCGGTGTTCAGCGGGGCCATCGGAACCTCGCTCAACGGCAGCAACGCCACGACCCTACTTGGCTCGATGCCGTCGCCGTCGCGCTACTTCACCAACTGGTGGAACCGCGACTTCTTCGCGATGAGCCTTCGCGGCAACGAACTGAACAAGAGCGCGACGAAGGCCGGTTCGAAAGGCTAACGGTCCATGATCTTGCGCCACAGCGGCGCGGGCAGGTGGCGCAGTATCGCGAACACGTAGCGAAGGATCGGTGGGCTCCAGATCACGCGGTCCCCGCCGGCGAGGCCCCTCATGACGTTCTCGGCGACCTCGTTCACGCCGGTCGTGAAGGGGACGTCGTGCTGGCCCTCGGTCATCCTGGAACGCACCTGACCGGGCCGCAGAAGATGCAGGGTGACGCCGGTGCCCTCGAGCGAGTCCGCGAGCCCGTCGCAGAGCCGGTCGAGCCCCGCCTTGGCGCCGCCGTAGATGTACGCGCTGCGTCTGATGCGTATCGACGCGACCGAGGAGATCACGAGGATCCGCCCGCTGCCCTGGGCGACGAGGCGCCTGCGGATCTCCGCGAGCGCCGCGACAGGCCACGTGAAGTTCACCATCGCCATTCTCGCTGTCGCTTGCGCGTCGTTCTCGATGCTCAGCTGGTCCTCCAGCAGGCCCACGGCGATGATCACCAGGTCGACCTGGTCCCCGACCTTCTCGAAGGCCTCCGTGACCGTGCGCGCGGCGTTGCTGGCGTCCTCGGCGTCGAAGAGGACGGTGTCGGTCTTCGTAGCGCCGTACTCCTGGGCGTCGCTCGCGGCGGCGTTCAGCAACTCCTGGTTGCGTCCGGCGAGCACGACGGTGTGGGCGCGCGCGGCCGCGAGCTTCTTCGTGATGGCTCGCGCGATGTCCGAGCTTCCGCCGAGTACCACGACGCTCTGGGGCTGTCCGAAGGCATTTTCCATGTTTATCTTCTTTGTCTTCCTACTAGGTCGAGACGACGGGCGAGATCGCTCATCAGTCGCTGCTCGGGATCGACTCGGTTCTTCACCTCGAGGAACTTGTCGAGGTCGGGGTACATCGCGCGCACCTTGTCGGGGCTGAGGCGCGCGTCCTTCGCGAAATAGATCCGTCCGCCCGCCGACAGGACCAGCTCGTCGAGGTCGTCGAGCACCTGGGGAAGGGCATCGGGACCGACCGGAAGGTCGAGCGCCAGGGTCCAACCCGGCATGGGGAACGAGAGCATTCCGGGATTGGCGGGCCCGAACCGCTTGAGCACCGCGAGAAAACTCGGCACGCCCGACGACGAGAGCCTGCGGATGGCGCTGGTCACGGTCTCGCCGGCGCTGTCGGGCACGCTCAACTGGTACTGGACGAAGCCCCGCCGTCCGTAGAGGCGGTTCCAGTCGCGCACGCCGTCGAGCGGGTGAAAGAACGAGGAGAGCGACTGGGGCTCGTTCTCCTGATGTTTCGGGGCCGAACGGAACCAGAGTTCGTTGAAGACCTTCACCGAAAGCGAGTTCAAGAGCCCGCTCGGGGCGTTGAATGGCACGAAGAGCCGGGGCTTTGCGGGGGCTTTCAACGTGGGCGCGTCCACGTCGTTCGCCGCCGCGTGGCGCCCGCGGGTGAGGATGGCCCGGCCCATGTGCGCGCCCCTGGTCATGCAGTCGACCCAGGCGACCGAGTACCGGTACTCGGCGTCCCTTCGCGACATCTCGTTCATGACGCCTTCGAGGTCGGGGAACCGCTCGGTGTCGACGATGACCTGGTCGGTCTCGATCCTCAGCATGCGAAGCGTGACCGAGGTCACGACTCCGGTGAGACCCATGCCGCCAATGGTCGCCCAGAAGAGCTCGGCGTCCTTCTGCGGCGAGATGGTGAAGGCGCCGCTCGGGGTGACGATGCGCATCTCCAGCACGTGGTTCCCGAAGGATCCGTCGAGGTGGTGGTTCTTCCCGTGGACGTCGGCGGCGATGGCGCCCCCGAGAGTCACCTGGCGGGTGCCCGGGGTCACCGGAACGAACCAGCCTTGGGGGATCGCGAACGCGAGCAGTTCGTCGATGGAGATTCCCGCGCCGACGGTGACGACGCCTTCAGGGCCGATGGCGCTGATACCGCCCAGATCGAGGTTGCTGAGGACCACGCCGCCGCTCAGCTGCGCGGCGTCGCCGTAACTGCGACCCAGCCCGCGCGCGATGACGCCGCGGCTTCTCGCGAGCTCAGCCGCGACCTCGACCTCGCTGGCGGGGGCGAGCACCTCGGCGATGCTCGGGGTCGTGCGGCCCCAGCCGTAGAGGGTGGCGCGGGTCATACGTAGATTCCAATCCCCAGGAGTACCGCCCACAGCGCCAGGAGCACCTGCACGGTGTGGTCCTTCAGGATCAGGTCCTCGGGGGACTGCCCGTTGGTGGACTCGGAGGTCCGCATCACGAAGAGAATAGCGAGCACGACGGGCACCACCGTGAGCCGGATCGGCACGATGTGGTGATGGATCGAGGAGAGGCCCGTCGACGACGTGTCAAAGGCCCACAGGCAGTAGCCGGTGACCGCAACCGTGGCGCTCAGGGTCAGCGCCGAGTGCAGGAACTCGGGGGTGTACTCGGAAAGGACCTTGCGGGTGCTGCCGGCGCCGACCTTCGAGAGCTCGCTCGATCGCTTCCCGACGACCAGGAAGAACGCCCCGAAGGAGACCACGACGAGGAACCACGTCGAGACGTAGATATGGCACGCCACGGCGCCCGCGTAGGACCGCAAGAAGAAGCCGCTGGCGACGATGACGAGCTCGATGATGGCGACTTCCTTCAGCCAGATGATGTAGAGCCCGGTGCTCACGACGTAGAGCCCGAGGATCAGGAGGAGCCCCTGGGGCGCGGCGATGGTGAAGGGCAGCGCGAAGCCGATGGCCAGCAGCACCAGCGACGCTACGGCGGCCACGCTTGTCGGCAGTTCACCCGCAGCGATGGCCCGGAATTGCTTGGTGGGGTGGTTGCGGTCGGCCTCGATGTCTCGAAGGTCGTTGAGCAGGTACATTCCCGAGGAAATTGCGCAAAAAGCCACGAAGGCAACGACGACGTGGCTGATCACGTTGTCGTGGCTGAGCACGCCAGCCGCTCCGGGGGCGACCGCGATGAGCCCGTTCTTCACCCACTGGCGCGGACGCATCGCCGAGAGAAGCGCACGGCCCGCCCCTCGAGATGTTCCCAGGTTCGTCGTCACGTACCGAACGCTACTAGTGCTGTTTGGTGGGGTCGGTCCACGAAATTCGGGGCTGTTCCCGGGCTCTATGCTTAGTGATTGATGGAGCGTACATATCGAGTTGTGGTGGCCAAGCCTGGTCTTGACGGCCATGATCGTGGCGCGAAGGTCATCGCGCGGGCTCTGCGCGACGCCGGCTTCGAGGTGGTCTACACGGGGCTTCATCAGACGCCCGAGCAGATCGTCCAGGCAGTCATTCAAGAGGACGCCGACGCGCTGGGCCTGTCCCTGCTCTCGGGGGCCCATCTGGTGCTCGTGCCCAGGGTGGTCGACCTGCTGAAGGCGGCCGGCCGTGAGGACGTGCTCCTGATAGTGGGCGGCATCATTCCCGACGACGACATCGCCCCGCTCGAAGCGGAGGGCGTGGCGCAGGTCTTCACGCCGGGAGCGTCGCTCGCGGAGATCGGATCGTGGCTCGAGTCGGCGCTTGACGCTCGAGAGGCAGTGCAGTAGTTCCAAGCATGGTGTCGTTTGACTACCAGTGAAATGAAAGTTGAAGTCAATGGATCTCTTCGAGTACCAAGGCAAGCAGTACTTCTCGCGCTTCGGTATCGCGGTTTCACCCGGTGACGTCGCCGACACGGTCGAAGAGGCCGTGGCGGTCGCCGAGCGCGTGGGATACCCGGTAGTCGTGAAGGCGCAGGTAAAGGTCGGCGGCCGCGGCAAGGCCGGCGGCGTGAAGCTCGCGGACAACATCGACGAGGTTCGCCTGCACGCGGGCAATATTCTGGGCCTCGACATCAAGGGCCACGTGGTCCATCGGCTCTGGATCGAGCGCTCGAGCGACATCGCGAAGGAGTACTACGCCTCGTTCACCCTCGACCGTCCGAACAAGATGCACCTGGGGATGCTGAGCGCCCAAGGCGGGGTGGAGATCGAAGTGGTCGCCGAGGAGAATCCCGACGCCATCGCCTTCCTCTCGATCGATCCCGTTCGAGGGCTCGATCTCGGGACCGCCCGACGCTGGGTCGCCGACGCCGAGCTCGATGAGGTGGCGCGCGAACAGACGGCCGAACTGCTCGTGAAGCTCTACGACTGCTACACGACCGGCGACTGCGACCTGGCCGAGATCAATCCGCTGATCCTGACCCCCGACAACAAGGTGCACGCCCTCGACGCGAAGGTGACCCTGGACGAGAACGCGTCGTTCCGCCACCCGGAGTGGGAAGAGTTCCGCGCCACCGAGACCGAGGACCCCCGCGAGAAGATGGCGAAGGAGAAGGGCCTGAACTACATCGGACTTGATGGAACCGTCGGCATCATCGCCAACGGCGCCGGCCTCGCGATGTCGACGCTCGACGTCGTGAACCAGGTCGGCGGGTCCGCCGCGAACTTCCTCGACATCGGCGGCGGCGCGAACGCCGACGTGATGGCGTCGGCGTTGGAGGTCATCAACTCCGACCCCAAAGTGAAGGTCATCTTCGTCAACATCTTCGGCGGCATCACCCGCGTCGACGAGGTGGCCAAGGGCGTCCTCGAGGCGCTGAAGCGAGTGACCATCAGCTCGCCGATCGTGCTGCGGCTCGATGGCACCAACGCCGTCGAGGGGCGCGCAATCCTCGCGCCCCATCTCAATGAGAAGTTGATCACCGAACCGACCATGTTGGACGCCGCCCGCCGGGCCGTGGCCTTCGCGAACGCCTAAGGAAGAATCATGAGCATTTTCGTAGATGAAAACACCAAAGTAATTGTCCAGGGCCTCACCGGAGGACAGGGGAAGTTCCACGGGCTGCGCAACCGCGACTACGGGACCAAGATCGTTGGCGGCGTGACGCCGGGCAAGGGCGGCACCGACGTCGACGGCATCCCCGTCTTCAACACGGTGAAGGAAGCGGTCGAGGCGACGGGCGCCACCGCGTCGTTCGTCTCCGTGCCTCCGAAATTCGCGGCCGACGCGATCATGGAGGCCGCCGCAGGCGGCATCAAGTTCATCGTCTGCATCACCGAGGGCATACCCGCCCACGATGAGGCGATTGTCTTCAACCGTTTGGTGGAGGAGTTCCCCGGCGTGCGCCTCCTCGGACCCAACTGCCCGGGCATCATCTCGCCCGGAAAGTGCAACATCGGGATCACCTCGGGCGACATCGCCCTCGCGGGCGGGCCGGTCGGCATCGTCTCGCGTTCCGGGACCCTGACCTACCAGGCCCTGCACGAACTCAGCCAGCAGGGCATTGGCCAGACGACGTGCGTGGGCATCGGTGGCGACCCGGTCCCCGGCACCAACTTCATCGACTGCCTGGCCGCATTCGAGGCCGACCCCGAAACCAAGGCCGTCATGATGATCGGCGAGATCGGCGGCTCCGAAGAGGAGCGCGCCGCCGAGTGGATCAAGCACAACATGACCAAGCCCGTGGTGTCGTACGTGGCCGGTGTCACGGCTCCCCCGGGGCGAAAGATGGGCCACGCCGGCGCCATCATCTCAGGCTCCAAGGGGACCGCGCAGGCCAAGATGGACGCGCTTCGCGAAGCCGGGGTGCACGTGTGCCTCAACCCCACCGAAGCCGGTCAGAAAATGGTCGAGATCGTCAAGGCGCTGTAACGCATTGGGCCATGTTCGTCTCTGTGTACTGGTTTCTGGTTCAGGCACCATCCTCGAAGCCGTGGTGAGCGCGGGCATCGAGGTGGCCCTCGTCGCCTCGGACCGTCCCTGTCGCGGACTCGACGTCGCGAGCGACGCCGGGATCGAGTCCCTGCTCGTTGACCGGTCGGCGTTCGGGGGGTTCTCCAAGTCCTTCGACCGCGAGGGGTACAGCCGGGAGTTGGCCAAAGAGCTGCGTGGGCGCGACGTCGACCTCGTAGCGATGGCCGGCTTTGGGACCATTATGACGGCGGTCTTTCACGAGGCCTTCCCGGGACGGGTGCTCAACACCCATCCGAGCCTTCTGCCGGACTTCAAGGGCTGGCACGCGGTCGCCCAGGCCATCGCCGCCGGGGTCGCTGAATCGGGCTGCACGGTGCACATTGCGACCGAGGAACTCGACAACGGTCCGATCCTCGCCCAGCGTCACGTTCCGGTACTCGCGGGCGACGACGAGGCCGCCCTTCACGAGCGGATCAAGACCGTCGAGCGTTCGCTCTATCCGTTGGTGATAAGTAGGGTGATGGCGTCGCTCGAAGAAGGTTTGGAACCAGCTTCAGTCGCCGGCACCCTAGAGGAGAACTAATGCGAGCGTTGTTGAGTGTGTTCGACAAGACGGGACTCATTGAGTTCGCGCGAGGGCTCGAGGCCCTCGGGATGGAGCTGGTCGCCTCGGGCGGCACGGCGCGCGCCCTCGCCGAGGCTGGCGTCGCCCACCTCGACGTCGCGGAGGTAACGGGCTTTCCCGAAATGCTCGACGGACGCGTGAAGACGCTCCACCCTCGCATCCACGGCGCCATCCTCGCCGATCGCTCGAAGCCTGATCACCTCGCCGCCCTCGCCGCCCACGACATCGAGGCCATCGACCTCGTCGTGTGCAACCTCTACCCATTCCTGTCGGACCCGTCGATCGACCTGATCGACATCGGCGGGCCGTCGATGGTGCGCGCCGCGGCGAAGAACCACCAGCACGTGGGTGTGGTGACCAGCCCCGAGCAGTACGACATGGTGCTGAGCGAACTCAAGTCCAACGGCGAGCTCTCCCACTCGACTCGCCACGCGCTGGCGCGCGCGGCCTTCGCGCACACCGCCGCCTACGACGCGCAGATAGTCCGCTGGCTCGACGGAGGCGGCGTGCTGGGCGAGAGGCCCAACACCACCGATGAGGTGCTGCCCGAGACGCTGCACCTGACGCTCGAGCGCGCGAACGTCCTGCGCTACGGCGAGAACCCCCATCAAATCGGCGGTCGCTACCGCATGGCCGGCACGACGCCGTGGTGGGACGGCGTCGAACAGCACGCCGGCTCGGCCCTTTCCTATCTGAACATCTTCGACGCCGACGCGGCGTGGCGGCTCGTGCACGAGCTGCGAAGCGACTGGCCCGGCTACTTCGCCGTGGCGATCATGAAGCACGCCAACGCCTCGGGCGCGGCTCTTGGCTCATCGCTCGGTGACGCGTTCCAAAAGGCCCTGGACGCGGATCCCCAGAGCGCGTTCGGTGGCGTCGTCGCGGTCGACGGCGAGGTTGACTCGGAACTGGCTGGACTCATCGCGGCGGGTCCCCAGGCCGACGTGATCGTCGCCTCGTCGTTCCAGGAAGAGGCGGTTGCCGTCCTGGTGCGCCGTCGAAAGGCCACCCGCCTGTTGAGCGCTCCTGCACCCGAACCGCTGGGGTTGTCCGTGCGCACCTTCGGCGACAGCGCGCTCGTGCAGAACGCCGACGAGCTTCTCGTTCCGGTTTCGCAGTGGCGTTGCGTCACCGAGACCGCCCCGTCGGCGCAGCAGCTCCAGGATCTCAGCGTCGCGTGGCGCGTCTGCGCGCGCACCACCTCGAACGCCATCGTGATCGCGAGGGACGGCGTCGCGGTGGGGGTCGGCGCGGGCCAGCAGTCCCGTGTCGTCGCGGCGGGAATCGCGACGACCAAGGCCGGCGAACTCGCCCGGGGAAGCGCCGCCGCCTCGGACGCCTTCTTCCCGTTCGCCGACGGCCTCGAGTCGCTCACGAGCGCGGGGGTGACCGCCGTCGTGCAACCCGGCGGATCCGTGCGCGATCAAGAGGTCATTGACGCGGCCAACGCCGCGGGAATCGTGATGATGCTCACTGGCGAGCGTCACTTCCGACACTAGGAGAGTCATGACTGCAGAACTACTCGATGGTGAGCGACTGAGCGGTCGCATCAAGATGGAGCTCGCCGACCGCGCCCGCAGACTCGCCGCGTCCGGGCGTCCGGTGGGCCTCGGCACCGTGCTCGTAGGCGACGACGGCCCGAGCGCGAAGTACGTTGCGATGAAGCTCGCGGACTGCGAGGAGATCGGTATCACGTCGTTCCACGAGCACCTGCCCGCCACGGCGACCCAAGCCGATGTCGAAGCGGTCATCGACCGTCTGAACGCCGACCCCGCGGTTCATTCGATCCTCGTGCAGCTTCCGCTGCCGGCCGGGATCAACGAAGAGCAGATCCTCTTGCGCGTGGACCCCGCGAAGGACGTCGACGGGCTTCATCCGACCAACCTGGGCCGCCTGGTCATGGGGGCCCCCGGCCCGCTGCCGTGCACGCCTGCGGGCATCGTCGAGCTCCTGGGCGCCCACCACGTACCGGTCGAAGGAAAGCACGTCGTGATCATCGGCCGGGGACTCACCATCGGACGCCCGCTCGCGTTGCTGCTCGCCATGCGTCGGCCCGGCTGCAACGCCGCGGTGACGGTGGTGCACACTGGAGTTGAGGACATGGCCGCCCTCACGCGGCTCGGCGACGTCCTCGTCGCCGCCGCGGGGGTGGCGGGACTCGTGACCCCGGACATGGTGAAGCCGGGCGCCGCGGTGGTGGGGGCTGGAACGAGTTGGTCGGGCAAGAAGCTGATGAGCGACGTCGCACCGGAAGTCGCCGACGTCGCTGGTTGGATCACGCCGCGCATCGGTGGCGTCGGACCAATGACTCGTGCAATGCTGTTGCGTAACGCCGTATTGGCTGCTGAGAAGGTGCGATGAAGACAAAAGACGACAAAGGCCGGGAGTTCGACGAACGTCCCTGGGGTAATTTCACGGTGCTGGATGACGAGATGTTCGACCACAAGGTCAAGCGGATCATCGTCGCTCCCGGGAAGCGGCTGAGCTACCAGCAGCACGACAAGCGCGCGGAGCACTGGTTCGTGGTCAACGGCGTCGCGACCGTCGTCCTCGACGGCGTCGAGCACGAGGTCAGGCCCGGCGGCAGCATCGACATCGCCCTGGGCCAGGCGCACCGCTGCGAGAACCGCGGTACGACACCCGTCGTGCTCATCGAGGTCCAGCACGGCACGTACTTCGGAGAAGACGACATCGTGCGCCTCGAGGACGACTTCGGACGGGCCGACTAGATTCGTGCGCATTGACGAGCTGTTTGCCTCGGGCGCTACGCACTCGTTCGAGTTCTTTCCGCCCAAGTCCGACGAAGAGAGCGTGAAGCTCGCGAGGACCCTGGACGAACTCGAACCGCTCCGTCCCTCCTTCGTGTCGGTGACCTACCGCGGCGGGAGGGAGTCGCGCCAGCGCACGTTCGACCTCGTGACCCAGATCCAACGAGGCGGGCGCCTCACCGCGATGGCGCACCTCATCTGCGTGGGCCACAGCCGCGCCGAGATGCGCGACATCCTTAAGAACTACCTCGACGCGGGCGTGGTGAACGTCATGGCCCTGGGTGGCGACATCCCCGACGACGCGTCGCTCGTCGCGTCCGAGTTCAACCACGCCATCGACCTGGTGCGGCTGGCGCGCGAGGTGGGGGACTTCTCGATAGGCGTCGCCGCCCATCCCCAGGGCCACCCGCGTTCGGTCGACCTCGCGAGTGACCGGCGCTACCTCGCCCAGAAGCTCGAACTCGCGGACTTCGCGGTCACGCAGTTCTTCTTCGAACTGGAGGAGTGGACCCGACTCGTCGGCGAACTCGCGGAACTCGGATCGACCAAGCCGGTGCTGCCGGGCATCATGCCGGTGACGACGCTCAGCGGCATCGAGCGCATGGCGACCATGGGCGCACGGGTACCCGAGGTTCTGGTTCGACGTCTCGAGACGGCGTACGAGCGCGGCGGACCCCCGGCCGTGCGCGCCGAGGGCATCAAGGCCGCGATCGAGCTGGGGGGACAGCTCCTCGAGGCGCGAGCGCCCGGCCTGCACTTCTACACGCTCAACCAGTCAACGGCCACGCGCGAGATCCACCGGGCACTCTTTTCGCAGCCGTAGGGCGGGTCTTAGAGGATTTTGACCCTAAAAGTCGGCCCTTTGATTCGTCGTAAGATGTCGTCATGGCTGACAAAATCACAATGAGCGCCTCAGGCGTATTGCATGTTTCGGATAACCCAATCATCCCCTTCATCGAGGGCGACGGCACCGGGGTCGACATCTGGCCCGCCGCCAAGCTGGTGCTGGACGCCGCGTCCAAGAAGCACGGCAAGACCATCGAGTGGAAGGAAGTCCTCGCCGGCCAGAAGGCCTTCAACGAGACCGGCAACTGGCTTCCCGACGAGACAATCGCTGACTTTCGAGAGTACCTGATCGGTATCAAGGGCCCCCTCACGACGCCCATCGGCGGCGGGTTCCGCTCGCTCAACGTGGCGCTGCGCCAGATCCTCGACCTCTACGTGTGCCTGCGTCCCGTGCGCTGGTTCAAGGGCGTGCCCTCGCCCGTGAAGCACCCGGAACGGGTGGATATGGTGATCTTCCGTGAGAACACCGAGGACGTCTACGCGGGCCTCGAACTTGAGGCGGGAACCCCGGGCGCCGAGAAGCTGCGCGCGTTCCTGAAGGAGAACTACGGGTGGGAGCTTCACGATATGACCAGCATCGGCATCAAGCCGATCTCGAAGGCCAACTCGGAGCGCCTGATCCGCGCGGCCGTGAACTACGCCCTCGAGAATGACCGCAAGTCGATCACGCTCGTGCACAAGGGGAACATCCAGAAGTTCACCGAGGGCTACTTCATGAAGTGGGGCTACGAACTCATTCGCAACGAATTCGCTGACGTCGCGGTCGGGTGGGACGACTGCGGTGGCCAGCCCGGTTCGAAGTTGCTCGTGAAGGACGTGATCGCGGACATCGCGCTGCAGCAGGTGCTGACCCGACCTTCGGAGATTGACGTCATCGCCACCACCAATCTGAACGGTGACTACATGTCGGACGCCCTGGCCGCCCAGGTGGGCGGCATCGGCATCGCCCCGGGTGCCAATATCAACTACGTCACCGGCCACGGCATCTTCGAGGCGACGCACGGCACGGCGCCGAAGTACGCGGGCCAGGACAAGGTGAATCCTGGTTCGGTGCTGCTCTCGGGCGTGATGATGTTCGAACACCTCGGTTGGACCGACGCCGCGAAGGACATCGTTCGCGCGCTCGAGGCGACCATCGCGGACAAGGTCGTCACCTACGACTTCGCGCGCCAGATGGAGGGTGCCACCGAGGTCAAGTGTTCGGAGTTCGCCTCCGCCATCGTTGACCACCTCTAAGCGGATCCAAGAAGGAGCATCATGACTACCCCCGTACACGTCACCGTCACCGGCGCCGCCGGTCAGATCGGCTACCAGTTGTTGTTTCGCATCGCGTCGGGCCAGCTGCTCGGCCCCGACACGCCAGTAGTCCTGCGGTTGCTCGAAATCGAACCGGCCATGAAGGCACTCGAGGGTGTCGTGATGGAGCTCGACGACTGCGCCTTCCCGCTGCTCTCCGGCATCGAGGCGACGAGCGACCTCAACTACGCCTTCACGAACACTTCGTGGGCGTTGCTGGTGGGTTCGATCCCGCGCAAGGCCGGCATGGAGCGCGGCGACCTGCTCAACGTCAACGGAGGCATCTTCAAGCCGCAGGGTCGCGCCATCGCCGCCAACGCGTCGAGCGACGTGCGCGTGTTGGTGGTCGGCAATCCGTGCAACACGAACTGCCTGATAGCGCGCTCGAACGCCCCGGAGATCCCCGCTGATCGCTGGTTCGCCATGACGCGCCTCGACCAGAACCGCGCCGAGACCCAACTGGCGAAGAAGGCCGGCCTGCCCGTGAAGGACGTCAAGAACCTGGCGATCTGGGGGAACCACTCGGCCACCCAGTTCCCGGACTTCGCGAACGCGACGATCGGCGCAACGCTCGTTCCCGACGTTATTTCGGACCACGACTGGCTGAGCGGCGACTTCATCACGACCGTGCAGAAGCGCGGTGCGGCGATCATTGAGGCCCGCGGCGCCAGCTCAGCGGCCTCGGCGGCGAATGCCGCCATTGACACCGTCGTCAGTCTCGTGAACCTCACGGCCGGCGACGACTGCGTCTCGGTGGGCGTCACCAGCCACGGTGAGTACGGCGTCGTCGAAGGGCTCACCTTCGGGTTCCCGGTGACCTCTGACGGCAAGGGCGACTGGAAGGTGAAGGAAGGTTTCGCGATCGACGAATTCGCGGCCGGCCGGATCAAGATCACGACCGACGAGTTGGTCAGTGAGCGCGACGAGGTCCGCGCCTTGGGACTCATCTAAGGGGCTAACGGCGATAGCGACGCGGGCCGGCGGGATTCTTCCCGGCGGCCCGTTCTATTGCGCTCTAAGCAGTGGGGGCGTCGTCGGATGGGTGGCCGGGCGTCTTGTGAAGCTCCAGGGCGGCGCGGGCGGCGACGTAGAAGAGATGCTCACGAACCCCGCGGGCGTGCTCCCAGTGTCGCGAGTCCCACTCGCCCCCAGCCAACGAATCGCCGGCGTACAGCATCTGGGCGAAGCGGAGCTGGCGGAACTGGGAGACGGCGATGAACGCGGACGACTCCATGTCGACCATGGTGCAGCCCTCGTCGATGCGGCGCCGGACCCGGCTGCGCGTCTCACGGAGAAAGGCGTCGGTCGTCCAGGTCCGGCCCACGTAGAAGGGAACGTCAAGCTCGTGCAGCGTCGCCTCGAGCACCTTGACCCCGACCTGGTCCGCCTCGATGATTCGACTCGGCGGCGCGTAGTGGAAGCTCGTTCCCTCGTCGCGCAGCGCCGAGGAGACGATCATCACGTGGCCCAGGGCCAGGTCCTCCACGAGGGCCCCGGCGCCGCCGCACGCCACGAAGGTGGTCACTCCGAGAGCCGCCATCTCCTCGACGAATCCCGCGGCGAGCGGTGCGCCGACCCCGGGGTGCACCACGGCGACGGTGCCGAAGTCGCTGGTGAACTCGTAGACGTGGTTCTTCCCGATCTCGCTGCGCAGGGTGTAGATCGGCGTGAGCACGTTCTCGTTGGCGAGCTGCTCGAGCAACTCGTTGAAGAAGCAGAGCACCGCCACGCGGGGGATGACGACGTCCTTCGAGTGCAGCATGTGCCCTTGAATGACCCCGGGTTCCCCCAGGTCGTTCTCGAAGAGAGGTAGCGAGTCCACGGTTGAACCCTTTCTAGTCGAATGCTTGGGGGTGGGCCTGTTGGAGCCAGCTGAGCAGGGGGACGATCGCGTTGATGTCGCCACGGACCTTGATCCGTCCCTCGCGCAGCGCCGTGGCGCTGTCGAACTTGCCCGTGGCGAGCGCGAGGGCGTCGGCGTACTTGAGGCGCACCAGCGCGTCCGCCGCCAGGTGGTCGCCCGCGTCGAGCGACGCCCCTGCACCGCTCAGGGTGAAGGTCATGGCGTGGGGCCCCGACGACGGGGCGTCGGGGAACTCGAGGACGATGCGAAACGTCGTCGATCCGTCCTTCATCGGAACGGGTCCGGCGTCGCGCAACGTGTGGTTGAGGCTCTCAAACCATTCGTCCGAGAGGAAGTCAGGCACGAATTACGGGGCGGGCTGCACGGCCGCGTCCGCGGCTGACGTCTTCGTCTTGCGACGAATCTTGCGGCCCAACCACGCCACCGGGTCGTAGTGCGCGTCGACGACCCGCTCCTTCAGGGGGATGATGGCGTTGTCAGTGATCTTGATGTGCTCGGGGCAGACCTCGGTGCAGCACTTGGTGATGTTGCAGTAGCCGAGACCCATCTCCTCGCGCACGAGGTCGCGACGGTCGTTCATGTCGAGGGGGTGCATCTCGAGCTCGGCGTAGCGGATGAAGAACCGCGGGCCCGAGTAGTGCAGCTTGTTCGCCTCGTGGTCACGGATCACGTGGCAGACGTCTTGGCACATGAAGCACTCGATGCACTTGCGGAACTCCTGGCCTCGCTCCACGTCCTCCTGGAACATGATGTAGCCGCCCTCGGGCATCGGGGGAGGCAGCAGCGCCGGGACCTTCTTCGCCTGCTCGAAGTTGAACGAGACGTCGGTCACGAGGTCGCGGATGATGGGGAACGTCTTCATCGGCGTCACGGTGACGGGGCCCTCGGGCAGCTGGTCCATGCGCGTCATGCACATGAGCCGGGGCTTGCCGTTGATCTCCGCGGCGCACGATCCGCACTTGCCGGCCTTGCAGTTCCAGCGGCACGCGAGGTCCGGGGCCTCGGTCGCTTGGATGCGGTGGATGACGTCGAGGACGACCTCGCCCTCGTTCTGCTCGATGCTGTAGTTCTCAAAGTCGCCGCCGCTGGCGTCGCCGCGCCAGATTCGCATGGTCACATCAGCCATTACTTCGCCTCCTCAAGTAGCGCCTTTAGTTCTTCGGGCATCGGGAGCAGCGGGGACTCGACCGTGACGATCTCGCTGTCCCAGTTGCCGCCGCTGGTCGTGTGGGCGAAGTTGAACGTCGCGAACTCGGGGTCGGCCTTCGGGAAGTCTTCGCGGGTATGGCCGCCTCGGGACTCCTTGCGCAGCGAGGCCCCCCGGGCGACGGTCTTGCAGACCGTAAGCATCGCGGGGAGGTCGGTCGCGAGGTTCCAGCCGGGGTTGTAGGCCCGTCCGCCCTTGACCGCGATGTTCTTCACTCGATCGGTGAAGGTCTCGAGCTGGGTGATCGCGTCTTCGATCTCGCTGGCCGTTCGGATGATCCCGACGTTGAGCTGCATCATCTCCTGGAGGTCGCGCTGGATGTCATACGGATTCTCTCCCTCGGTGCGATCGAACGGAGCGAGGGCCTCCTGCACGGCCGCCTCGACCTCGGTCATGTCGAGGGACGTGGCGGCTTGGCCCGACTCGATGTAGTCGGCCGCGCCCATGCCCGCGCGCCGGCCAAAGACCACGAGGTCACTCAGCGAGTTTCCGCCGAGCCGGTTCGCGCCGTGCATCCCGCCGGCGCACTCGCCGGCGGCGAAGAGGCCGGGCACCAGGGTGGCGGCGGTATCGGCGTCAACCTTCACGCCGCCCATGATGTAGTGGCACGTCGGCCCGATCTCCATGGGTTCGCTGGTGATGTCGACGCCCGCGAGCTCCATGAACTGGTGGTACATCGACGGCAGGCGCCGGCGGATGAACTCCGGGGTGCGACGAGAGGCGATGTCGAGGTAGACGCCTCCGTGGGGGGTGCCGCGGCCGGCCTTCACCTCTGAGTTGATCGCCCTCGCGACCTCGTCGCGCGGGAGCAGTTCCGGCGGACGACGGCCGGCGGCGTGGTCGTCGTACCACTTGTCGCCCTCCTCCTCGGACTCGGCGGTCTCGTCGCGGAACATCGGCGCGACGTAGTTGAACATGAAGCGCTGGCCCTCGGAGTTGCGAAGCACCCCGCCGTCACCACGGACGCCTTCGGTGACGAGCAGTCCGCGCACGCTGATCGGCCAGACCATGCCGGTCGGGTGGAACTGGATGCACTCCATATCGATGAGCTGCGCCCCGGCCCAGAGGGCCATCGCGTGGCCGTCGCCGGTGCCCTCCCATGAGTTGGACGTGAACTTCCACGACTTGCCGGCGCCGCCGGTCGCGAGGATGATCGCCTTCGCGGAGAAGGTCACGAACTCGCCCGTGGGGCGCCAGTAGGCGACGCATCCGGCGATCCTTCCGTTCTCGTCGTGCACCAGCTTCAGCACCTTGCACTCCATGAAGACGTCGGTGTCCATCGAGACGACCTTCTGCTGGAGGGTGCGGATCAGCTCCAGACCAGTGCGGTCACCTACGTGCGCCAGGCGCGCGTACCGGTGGCCGCCGAAGTCGCGCTGAAGGATCTTGCCTTCCTTGGTCCGGTCGAAGAGCGCGCCCCACTGCTCAAGCTCGCGCACGCGGTCGGGCGATTCCTTCGCGTGCAACTCGGCCATGCGATTGTTGTTGAGGAACTTGCCCCCACGCATGGTGTCGCGGAAGTGGACCTGCCAGTTGTCCTCGGCGGACACGTTGCCCATGGCTGCGGCTATGCCGCCCTCGGCCATCACCGTGTGGGCCTTGCCCAGGAGCGACTTGGTGATGATGCCGACCTTCAGGCCGCGCTGCTTGGCCTCGATTGCGGCCCGCAGTCCGGCGCCACCGGCACCGATGATCAGTACGTCGTAGTCGTGGTGTTCGTATGAGCTCGTCACAGGTTGTCCTTGGATCTAGAAGATTTTGTAGTCGGAGAAGACGCCCGAGGCGACGAGTCGCACGTAGACGTCGGTGAGGGCTACGAAGATGAGCGAGGCCCACGCGAAATTCATGTGCTTGGCGTTGAGCGGCGTGAGGAACTTCCAGAAGCGGTAGCGGATCGGGTGCTTCGAGAAGCTCTTCACCTGCCCGCCGCAAAGGTGGCGACAGGCGTGGCAACTGAGCGAGTACAGCCACAGCAGCGCCGCGTTCACCAGCAGGACGATCGTCCCGACGGTGACGCCCCAGCCGAGCCCCGGCTGGTGGAAGGCGCGGATTGCGTCGTAGGTCAGCAAGGTGTTGAAGATCAAGCCCGCGAAGAAGAAGTAGCGGTGCAGGTTCTGCATGATCAGCGGGAATCTGGTCTCGCCCGTGTATGAGGCGTGGGCGTCGGAGACGGCGCACGCGGGCGGCGACCACCAGAACGCGCGGTAGTAGCTGCGCCGGTAGTAGTAGCACGTGAGGCGAAAGCCCAGGGGGAAGATCAAGATCAGCAGGGCCGGTGACAGGGCCCATCCGCTGAACGCGAAGCCGACCTTTGATCCGGGCACGCAGTTGCTGGCGAGGCACGGCGAGTAGAAGGGGCTGATGAGGTCGCGGTGAACGTTCGCGCCGACGTAGTAGTACTTGTTCTGGAACGCCGCCCAGGTCGAGTAGATGACGAAGGCGGTCAGCACCGAGACGGTGACCACCGGCTGGAGCCACCAACGGTCTTGACGAAGAGTTGCAACATCGGGCCCTCCCCGGGTTCCTCCTAGAACAACTTTCGTCGAACTTTCCGTGACGGCCACAGCATCTCCTTCTCAATCAGTGTTGGCGCGAAGTCCATCTCGCGAAACTGCAACGTCTTCCATACTAGGCAATAGTTTTGCTTGCCTCATTTGACAAAAGACACTGTTCAAAGGATTTCTACGCGCATTCTTCGTGATGCGCCATCGTTGTCTACGCGCAGCGAGCGGCGACGTGCGCAAACAAAAACGCCCTCGGGAAATCCCGAGGGCGTTTTGCATGATTCGTAACTAGTGCGTGCCGCCGCGGCGGCCTTCGGCGGTGCCGCCAATCATGGCCCAGAACACGAGGCCGAGGCCCGGAACGAGGAGCCAGATGCCAAAGACGAGCGCCAGGACGACGAAGAACGTACCCATCCCGAGCGTGAAGGGCCAGATCGAAGTGCCGGGGAAAGCTCCGACGACGCCCGCGCCGCCTTCCTGGGTCGCGTTCGGATCGTCCTCCGGACGGGCCTTCATGCGGCGGCTCCACCAGTAGTAGTAGCCCCCGGGCAAGAAGCAGAGGAGCATGGCGGCGAACATCATCACGCCGCCGGCGTTCTCCAAGCTCCAGTTCCAGTACACGGCGCACATCACGCCGAAGAACAGGCCGAGGCCCAAGAGGACCTTTGCTTCTACTCTCATGGGACCGGCACCTCCTGCGCGGGCTGGGAAGGCTCGTCGTACTGGCCGTGGTGCAGGGCTTGGTGGCCCGGGTGGTTGTAGTCCCATGTCGGACGCTCGCTGCGGATCTGGGGCAGTCGGTAGAAGTTGTGATGGGGGGGTGGAGAGGTGGTGAACCACTCGAGCGTGTGGCCGTCCCACGGGTTGTCGCCCGCCGGATACCTCTTCCAGCTCACGACGACGTTGACGACGAAGAGGATTGTCGAGACGCCGATGATGACGGCTCCGAGGGTACTGAGGTCGTTCAGCGCCTTCCACTGGGCATCGTGCGCGTAGACGGCCACGCGACGGGGCATTCCTTCAAGTCCGAGGATGTACAAGGGGAAGGTGAAGACCTGCGAACCAATGAAGAGCGTCCAGAACTGCCACTTGCCGATCGCCTCGTTCAGCAGGTACCCGGTGATCTTTGGGCCCCAGTAGTAGAGGCCGGCCATTCCGGCGAGCACGAGCGCCATCACGACCGAGTGGAAGTGCGCGACCACGAAGTAGGTGTCGTGGGTGAAGAAGTCGAGCGGGGGGCTGGCGAGGTAGATGCCGGTGAGTCCGCCGATGAGGAACGTGAAGAGGAAGCCCAAAGCCATCAGCATCGCGGTCGAGAACCAGACTTCCCCTCGCCACATCGTTCCGATCCAGTTGAACATCTTTATTCCCGTCGGCACCGCAATCAAGAGGCTCATGATGGAGAAGAAGGGCAGCAGAACCACGCCGGTCGTGAACATGTGGTGGGCCCACACGCCGAGCGACAGTGCAGCGATGGACAGGGTCGCGAAGATCATTCCCTTGTAGCCGAACACGGGCTTGCGCGAGAAGACCGCGATGATCTCGGTCACCATGCCGAAGAACGGCAGGGCCAGGATGTACACCTCGGGATGGCCCCAGAACCAGAACAGGTGCTGCCAGAGCACCGGCACACCTCCTCCGGCGACCGAGAAGATGTGCGTGCCGAAGTGGCGGTCGCAGTAGAGCATGACGAGCCCGGCGGTGAGAACCGGGAAGGCCAGCAGGATGAGAATTGCGGTGACCAGCATGTTCCACGTGAAGATCGGCATGCGGAACATCGTCATGCCCGGGGCTCGCAGGTAGAAGATGGTCGCGCACAGGTTCACGCCCGTGAAGATGGCGGAGAAGCCGGTGAGCAGCAGGCCCCCGATCCAGAGGTCCGCGCCCGCGCCGGGGGTGTTGATCGAGTTGGAGAGCGGCGCGTAGGCGACCCAACCGAAGTTGGCCGCCCCACCCGAGACGAAGAAGCCCGACAGCATGGTTATCGCGCCGGTGAGGTAGAGCCAGTAGGAGAGGGCGTTCAATCGGGGGAACGCCATGTCCGGCGCGCCGATCTGGATTGGCACGATGATGTTCGCGAGCGCCCCGAAAGCAAACGGTCCGGCGAACAGGTAGATCATCACCGAGCCGTGCATGGTGAAGAGTTCGTTGTACTGCGCGAGCGACACCAGGTTGCCGTTGGGGCTCGCCAGCTGAGCGCGGATGATCTCCGCGAAGGCGCCGCCGATCACCAGCATGATCACCGCCGTGACGGTGTACGAGAGACCGATGATCTTGTGGTCGGTCGTCGTGATCCACTTCAGGATGCCGGTCGGACCGTGGTGCTCGTCGTGGCCGTGGTCGTGACTCTCGATGTGCACCGGTGGATTGAGAACGTCAGTCATTCAGTTATCTCCCGAACTTCGTGGACGAGGGCTTCGATGGAACCAGACTCGCGGTCTGCTGGGACGTGGTCTTGCTGGCGGCCTTCGCGGCGGCTTCGGCGGTGGGGTTGTTGAACGTCGCGATCCACGACGCGTAGTCGCTCTGCGAGACAACCTTCACCCGGAACCACATCAACGAGTGATAGAGGCCGCAGAGCTGCGTGCACTGGCCGAAGTACGTGCCGGTGTTCTGCGCGCGGATGGTGAACTGATTGAGCACGCCGGGCAGCGCGTAGCGCGAGAAGTTGAACGCCTCCACGTAGAAGCCGTGGATGACGTCCGAGGACGAGAGGTTGATGCGGACGTTCGTGTTGACGGGGATGACCATCTCGGGGTTCTGCGTGGTCTGTCCGTAGACGAGCGCGTTGGTGCCCGGGTAGGTGAACTTCCAGCCCCACTGGAACGCGTTCACGTCGACGACGACGTTGGTCTTCGGGTTGGAGACCTCCTTGTTCTCGACCACGAGGGTGGCGGCGAAGAGCCCGAAGACGATCAGGATCGGCACCACCGTGTAGAGCACTTCGAGTGGCAGGTGATACTGCGACTGCGCGGGGATGCGGTCGCCCTTCCGTCGGTAGCGAAGCACCGCGTAGAGGATCAGCGCGACGACGAGTGCGCCAATGACGGCTGCGCCGATCGAGAAGCCCTGCCACAGGTGGTAGACAGACTTTGAGCTCGACGTGGCGCCGGGATGCGCGCCGAAGGAAGGAACGGTACAGCCCGAGAGGGCTAATGCAGCCAATGGGAGCGCAACGGCACGTCGTAGTCGGCGCCAACGGCGCGCACGAACCGTCGCACCCTGAGGGGGCAGGGCGGGTGTTAGCACGCCAAGACCTTACTCACTTTCTAAGGTGCGAAGGCCAGCCAAAAATGTGAAAACCCTTATCGCCGCTAGGATGTGGCTCCTAGAACTCCTCACCGGAGCTTTCGCGCGCGGCCCAGCGAAAAACGCCCTTGGCCATGGTGGAGCTGGCGGCCTCGGCGCGAGCGGTGAAAATTCGCCGGCGGGCCCCTTGGATGGCCGAATCTTCAGGCGTGGCAAGCCAGGCCATCTCGATAAGGTGTCCGGCGAGTCTTTGCGCCTCGGAGGACCCCACCTCCATGAGGGCATCGGCGCGATCGGCGAGTCGGGACGGCCCACCGGCCAATTCGGCGATTTCGCGCGCCACCGCCCGGTCGTTCGCGGGCTTCAGGGAGGCTGGATTGCCGTCCCACCATCCTCCGTAGAGCCGCCAGATGTTGTGGACAATGAATTCGGGTTCATCGTAGATGGCCCGCAGATAGGGGCGGTTCGCGAGGTGGCCGGGCGGTTCGACCGAGCTCACGATGTCGCTGAGGCGTATGCCTTCGTTCATCATCGCGAGCGTCTGGTCGACAATGCTCTCGAGGTACTCGGCCGTCTCCTCGAGCGCCTGGGTGATCCGTTCGTTGCCGAAGACGGGCATGCCATGGCCCGGAAGGAGGACTTCGGCGCCGAGCTGGGCCATTCGACGCAGGCCCTGGGCCCATTCGCGCGGGTATCGCTGAACCTTTTGGGGATTTCCCGCGTTGGGGCTCGTCCAGATGAACATGTCACCGGTGCAGAGGATCTTCTTCGAGGCAATCCACGTGATCGTGGCGTCGTCGGTCTCGCCCTTCTCGTGGCGAAGCTCGATCCCCAGTGATCCGATGTCGAGCGAGAGCTCTTCGACGTAGGTCTCGTCCGGGTAGCGAAACGACGTGGGCCACAGCAAGCCCTTCACCGCGAACTGGCGTCGGTTGACGATCTGGTTGTACGGAGCGGTCATGATGTAGCGATCGAAGCGGCCTACGACGTTCTCCTGGGCCACGACTCGGGTCCGGGGCCAACCGTTCGCTTCGGCCTCGCGTTCAAAGATGTCGACGCCGCCCACGTGGTCGACGTGCCCGTGTGAGTACACCGCGCAGTTCAGCCGGTCGGGCGACCATCCACGTATCTCGGCGTGCATCTTCTCGGCGAGGATCGCCGACCCGGTGTCGACCATGAAGAGTCCGTCGTCAGTTGAGAAGACCGAGCAGTTGCCGAAAGCGGGCAGGAAGGCAGCCCCGTCCGCTATCTCCGCGATGGCGCCAGTGGCCGTTAGGGGATGACCGGTCGACGTCGATTTGTCGCCTCGCCACATCCGGTCGGCGAGTTCGACGATCTCCATCGTGCTTTACTTGTCGGCCTCGGGTGTCTTGGTTTCGGTGACTTCCGTGGCCTTGGTCTCCGATTCGTCGGTGACCTTCGCGTTCTTCAAGCCCTTTTCGAACTCAGTCTTGGCCGAACCAAGATTCCGGGCCAACTTTGGAATGGCCGCGCCACCAAAGACCAACACCGCAACTACAATGACGACGATCAAGAGATCGGGTCCAAAAATTTCGCCTAAGAACACGGTCTTCTCCTTTGACGTGCTTCATACCAGAGTAGTGCCCCGAGAGATGTCGGGGCACAGGGTCGGCTAGTCGCCGGATTCTCAACCAGAATGATCTGATGCCAGCTACCCCCAGAAGCACCGTCCGCGACGCATTCAGCATCTCTCTCACCGTGGGCGTCTACGGGGTTGCCTTTGGCGCGGCGAGCGTCGCGGCGGGCTTTTCCGTGCTGCAGAGCTGCCTGTTCTCGCTCCTGACGTTCACCGGCGCCAGCCAGTTCGCGGCCGTCGGCGTGGTCGGATCGGGCGGCGCCGCCGTGAGCGCCATCGCCGCCGCCGCCATGCTCGGAACCCGCAACGCCCTCTACGGGATCCAGATGGCGCCGCTGCTGCAGGTGAAGGGCGCTCGTCGAGTGCTCGCCGCGCAGATCACGATCGACGAGTCGACTGGCGTCGCGCTCTCCCAGGCGCCCCTGGGCAGCGACGCCATGCGGGCCGGCTTCTGGCTGACCGGCGTCGGGGTCTTCCTCTTCTGGAACATGTTCACCCTGCTCGGCGCGCTCGGCGCGAAAGCGCTCGGCAACCCCGCGTCATGGGGTCTCGACGCCGCGGTGCCGGCCGCGTTCCTCGGGCTGCTGTGGCCTCGGCTCGAGACGACGTTCCTGCGACTGGTGGCGGGGGCGTCGATGGTCTTCGCTCTGCTCGTGACGCCGTTGTTGCCCGCGGGCCTGCCGATCATCGCGACCGTCGCGGTCGCGGTCGCTGTGGGGTGGAGGCCGAGGTGAGTCCTTCGATGATGTGGACGGTCCTGATCGGAACGAGTTCGCTCAGCTTCACCCTCAAGATGCTGGGACACTCGGTGCCCGAACGCTGGCTCGCCCACCCGCGTCTGCAGCGCATCAACGCGTTGATTCCGATCTCCCTGCTCAGCGCGCTGGTGGTCGCCCAAGGCCTGGTAGTGAAGGCCCACGTCGTCATCGATCATCGCCTCGCCGGGGTGTTGGCGGCGCTCTGCGCCCTCTTCGCGAAGGCGCCCTTCCCGGTCGTGGTCGTCGCCGCGGCCGTTACCTCAGCGCTCGTCTACCACCTGCACTAGCCAGCAATGGCAATACCGAGCGCGAGCGCCGCGATCGACGCGAGTGTTCCCACGCCGGCGTAGATGCCGCGGGCCTTGGGGGTCTTGGCCTTGGTGTGCAGGTACGTGCCCAGCCCCGCCACGATCACGCAGACCATCTTGATGCCGAAGGCCGCGTTCCACGCGCTCGAGGCGTTCGCGGGGCCGACCGCGATGAAGTTCCACACGCCGGTCGCGATGAGCAGCCAGTAGGCGGGCCAGCTCAATCGTCCGAAGGCTTGGGCCATCTTCTGCGGCGCGCCTTCGCCGAGTCCGCGAATGGTCGGCAGCAGTCCCGCCAGCACGAACTGCCCGCCCACCCATACGGTCGCGGCGAGCACGTGCAGGCTGAGGCGAAGCACCGAAAGGCCGCCAGCCAGCTGGAGTTGTGAAGACGCGAGCAGGTGCATTACTTGCCCTGCCAGTTCGGCGCGCGCTTCTCAGCGAAGGCCACCGCGCCCTCGAGGGCGTCGCCGCTTCGTCCGATCATCCCGAACGCCTCGTCGTTCACGACCCAGGCGTCCGCTTCGTTCAGTTCCAGGGCCTGCTTCATCACGCTCTTGGACGTGCGAACGGCGAGGGGAGCGTTCTTCGCGATGCGTTCGGCGAGGGCGACCGCGGTGTCGAGGACCTGCTCGCTCGGAACCACGTGGTTCACGAGGCCCAACTCGTAGGCGCGGGCGGCGTCGATCGGATCGGCGGTGAGGGCCATCTCGAACGCGACCGCCAGGGGGACCAGCTTGGGAAGGCGGATGAGCCCGCCCGCTCCCGCGACGAGGCCACGCTGGGCCTCGGGGATGCCGAACTTGGCGTGGTCGGCGGCGATCACCATGTCACAGCTGATCATCAGTTCGAATCCACCGGCGAGGGCCGAGCCGTTCACCGCGGCGATCAGAGGCTTCGGGAAGTCGCGCTTCGTGAGCCCGCCAAAGCCCTTCTCGGTGATCGGAAACTCTCCGGTGGCGAAGGCCTTCAGGTCCATGCCGGCGGAGAACGCCTTGTTGTCGGCGGCCGTGAGCACGACGACCCAGATGTCGTCGTTGGTCTCGCAGTCGTCGAGGGCGTCGCTCAGCGCGAGCGCGGTCGCGAGGTTGATCGCGTTTCGGGCTTCGGGACGATTGATGGTGAGTATTTCAACGTGTCCACGTCGTTCGCGAAGTACTTCGTCGGCCATGAGTTCTCCTTGTGACGGCCCCGAGGGGCACCAACGGAAACGCTAGTTGAGTTCCGTGCCGGGTGGGCGTGCGAAACTGGGCCGGTGACAGCCCGGCCGCTACTGCTCGCCACGCTCGAGGGCTACGCCGTCGAAGGGGGCTTCGACCGCCCCTACCAACCGGCCACCTGCTACTCGCCGACGATCGCCCTCGGGCGCCACGCGGGACCGGGAGTGGCGGACGGACTCTGGACGGACTACGAGCAAGTGCTCGACCTCGTGGGCGAACTCGGTCTCGACGGCGTCCGTCTCACCATTGAGTGGTCTCGTGTCGAGCCGCACCGCGGGTCGGTGGACAACGAGGCCCTCGATCGCTACGCGCAGGTCCTGCGCTACGCCGCGTCTCTCGGGCTTCGCGTCACCATTGCCCTGGTTGATGGGGTATGGCCCGCCTGGCTGGGACTCGAGGCGTGGCTGCTTCCCTGGGTCGTGCCGCACGTCGTGGGCCACGCGCAAAGGGTCGTCAACCACCTCGGGGCGGACGTGGGCGGCGTCGTTGTCTTCGCGAGTCCGGGCGAACTGGCGAGACGTGGCTACCTCGAAGGATCCATTCCCCCCTGGCGCCACGGGCAGAGCGCCGATGCGCAGCGAGCACGGGCGCAGATCGAAGAGATAGTGCGACTGCTCGAGGCCGACCCGATCGTTGGCCCCAAGACCGTGCGCGACGCCGTCACCATCGATCTCGAAAGCGATGCGCTCGCGGAGGTGCGGAACGCCTCGCGGTACGCGGAAGTGCACGTGCGCTCCCTGGTGAAGGGTGCCGGACCGACGGCGGCACGATCGGGTCTGCTCGTGAAGCACAACGGCGAGTGGACCGCCGGCGCCGCGCCTGAGGTCCTCGAAGCGCTGCGCTAGCAGCGGTTTTTCATCCGGCCTCGTCGCGCGCGGCATCGCGGCGCTTGCGGTAGAAATGGAAACCGACGAAGAAGCAGATGAGAAGCACGAGCAGCGTGATGCCGAACCAGCTGGCGTACCTCTCGATCCTGGTGAGGGCGCCGCCGGCGAAGTAGCCGAGCAGGGTGAAGCCCACCCCCCACAACGTCGCGCCGAGCGCATTCGCGATCAGGAATCGGCGATAGTGCATCTTGCTCATGCCCGCGAGTCCGGGCATCACCGCTCGAAAGAATGCGGTGAAGCGGCCGATGAATACGTAGGCCGGTCCGCGTTTGCGAAGACCCGCCAGGGCGCGCTCGAGGTCGGGGCGACGTTTCCGCACCAGGGAGAGCTCGATCAGCCGATGCCCGTAGCGCCGGCCAACGGCGTAGCCCACCGAGTCGCCGACGATCGCCGCGACGACCACCAAGACGCACAGGGCCACGATATTGACGTGGCCCTGGCTCGCGACGACCCCCGCAACGATGACCGCGGTCTCACCCGGCAGGACGAAACCAATGAAGAGTGCCGCTTCGCCAAAGACCAGGAGCGCCACGAGCCCGTAGACGATCGCCGTGGGCAGGCGATGGAGCTCGTTCAGTATGAAAGAGACGATGGAGGCGCTGAACACCTCTCCATTGTTGTTGATGGACAATCCAAGAGAAACCACCACCGGGAATCTCACCTAAATGTTGCCGCTCCGGTAGATAAGGATTCAATAAATCAAGCGGTTTTCAGGTTTTCGAGGATTTTACGCTGTGGCAACATACATAGATGCCAACGAGTCTCCCAAAGCACCAGAGCCGATCCAAGGAGCGACGCCTTCCGTTCAACGCCCCGGTGCGCGCCTGGGCGCTCGCGGAGTGGGCCCTGCTGCCTCTTCGACTCTTCCTGGGCGTGACGTTCCTCTTCGCGGGCCTCCAAAAGCTTTCGAACCCCACGTTCTTCAACAACAACGCCCCCAACTCGATGAGGGCGCAGTTGCTGGGATCGGTGCGCACGAGTCCCATCCACGCGCTGCTGAGCCATCTCGTGAACTTCGCGAACCCCATTGGCATGGTCATCGCCTACGCGGAGATCGCCATTGGCATCGGCGTGCTGCTCGGACTGTGGACCAGGGTCGCCGCCATCGGCGGCGCGATCCTCTCGTTCAATCTCTTCCTGACGGTCAGTTTTCACTCGTCGCCCTACTTCACCGGGGCGGACATCGTCTTCTTCTTCGCTTGGATGCCCTTCATCCTCGCGGGCGGGGGCACCCGACTGTCGGCTGACGCGTGGATCGCCAACCGGGCGGCGAAGAAGGAGGGTGTCGCGTCGCCAGAACTCGTGGTACTACCCTTCGCCAAGGTCCAGGAGATCTGCGGCAACTTCTCCAACAACACCTGCAAGGCGCGAAAGGGTCTCGCCTGCGACGCCGCGGTGTGTCCGGTACTGCTCGGCCCCCACACCCCGATCATTGCAAGGAGAGCCATTGACTCCGTCGATCGACGTGCGCTCGTTATCGGCGGGACCGCCGCGGCGATCGTCGGAACGACGGCGGTCATCTTCGGTGCGACCACGGCCGACGTTGGCAAGTTGATCGGCAACGCGAAGGTCCCCACCTCGGCATCGGGCCAGCTGTCGACGACGACAACGACGTCCGGTCCCGCCATCACCGGTACGACCCCGTCGGGAGCCAGTTCGGGGACGCTGATCGGCGCGGCGCACGAGGTGCCCGTGGGCAAACCTGCGGCGTTCACCATCCCGACCTCTGGCGACCCGGGCATCATCATCCAGTTGACCGCCGGCGATTTCGTGGGCTACGACACGGTCTGCCCGCACATGGGCTGCACCGTTGGCTACTCACCGTCCAATAACAAGCTGGTCTGCCCCTGTCACGGCTCGGAGTTCCTTGCGAAGAACGGCGACGTGATTTCGGGACCCGCGCCCCACGGTCTCACCAAGCTCGATGTCGTGGAAGGCTCTGACGGTAACCTCTACCTCAAATGAGTGATGATCAGCGCCGGGTGCTCCTAATCGAGGATGACCACGACCTCGCGCGCGCCGTCGCCGACTTGCTGGAAGACGAAGGCTTCGTCGTCGAGCAGTGCCATGACGGCGAGAGCGGTTTCGCCGCGGGCAGGGACGGAACCTACGACGTCATCGTCCTCGACATCATGCTCCCCAAGCGAAACGGCTTCAGCGTCTGCCTCGACCTTCGAAATGCGGGGGTCAACACGCCGCTGTTGATGCTCACGGCGAAGGACGGGGAGATGGACGAGGTGGAGGGGCTCGAAGTGGGGGCCGACGACTTCTTGCGCAAGCCCTTCGAGCGCTCCATTCTTCTCGCGCGCATCTACGCGCTGCTTCGACGCCACGACCGCGAGCGTCCCCAGCGCCTGGTCGTCGGTGGCGTGACGCTCGACCCGCTTCGCCGCAAGGTGAGCTCGCATAACCGCGAAGCGATGCTGACGCCACGCGAGTTCGCCTTGCTGGAGTTCCTCATGACGAACTCCGAGAGTTCACTCGCGAAGAGTGAGATCCTGAGCGCCGTGTGGGGCAGTGATTTCGACGGGGATCCCAACATTGTCGAGGTCTACATTGGCTACCTGCGGCGCAAGATTGATATCGAGGGCCAGCCCTCGATCATTCGCACCGTGCGCGGCGTTGGCTACACCGTGTCCGCGGGCTGATGGCCACTCTGCATCAACTGTCCATCCGGGCGCGCTTGACGTTGTTCTTCGTGCTCGCGATAGCGGTCGTGCTCGCCTTCACCGGCGTCGCGCTGGTCAACCTGGTGCACCGTTCGCTGGTGACGAGCGCCTCGAACCAAATTGAAGCGGCGATGACCCAGACTCAGGAGCGCTTCGCCACGGGGGCAATGCCCAACTCGCACGTCGTGGTATTGCCCATGCACGGCGACGTCGTGGTGCAGGTGACCAATGTCGCCGGCACCAAGGTATGGGCGGCGAGCTCGGCCATCGTGAACGCGCCGGTGCTGGCGCACCCGGTGGCGAACTTCTCTTCGACCAATGGACTCACCGTTCGTTTGGTGAACAGTGCCGCCACGACGCCGATCATCGGAGAGCTCAGCTTCGGTCAGGTCCAAACCGTCACGACGCCGCGGGGGGCGGGCCTCGTATTCGGGTTCGTCTACGGAGGTCCGATCGATCACAGCGTGACGGTGCTGCTCGCGAGCGTGGCGGTCTCGTTCCCGCTGCTGCTCGTGATGTCGGGAGGCCTCATCTGGCTCGGTATCGGGTTGGCGCTGGCGCCGGTCGAGTCAATTCGCCGCCGGGTTGATGCAATAGCGGCGGAGGATCTTTCCGAGCGGGTCCCGGTCACGGGGGGCGACGATGAGATCGCCCGGCTCGCGCGGACCGTCAACGAAATGCTCGACCGGTTGGAGTCGTCGTCCAGGTTTCAACAGGAGTTCGTGTCGAACGTCAGCCACGAGCTGAGAAGCCCGCTCACCACCCTGCTCGCGACCGTTGACCGGGCGGCGAGCGATCAGGAGAACGCCAACTGGTCCGAAGTGACCGAGACAATCATCCGAGAGGGTCGTCGTCTCGATGTGCTCATCGACGATCTGTTCTGGCTCGCGCGCAACGACGAGGACCAGGTCGACGCCGCCCGCATGGACGTCGACCTTGACGACCTCTTATTCGAAGAGTCCCACCGCATCCGTTCGATCAGCGAGCTCGGCGTGGATACCACCGCGGTGCAGCCAACCCGCGTGGTGGGGGACTCGGCGATGTTGAAGCGCATGATCAGAAACGTCGTGGACAACGCGGCGCGCTACGCGGCCCACGAGCTCCGCTTCGAATCACGTTACGAAGGAAGCAACGCGGTCGTGACGGTCATCGACGACGGCGAAGGCCTCGACGTGGCCAAAAGCGCCCGGCTCTTCGACCGGTTCGTGCGCGCCGACCCCGCGAGAAGTCGCAACTCCGGCGGTACCGGGTTGGGCCTCGCGATCGTGTCCGAGATCGTCGCGCGCCACGGCGGAAGCGCCCAGTTCGTCGTCGTCGCCAAGGGAACGAAGATCGAGCTTCGGATTCGCCGCGACGGCCGCGGCACCTAGGGCGAGCGGTCGCACATCCCGGGTCAAGGACCTAGAGTCAGGTTCATGAACTCCACGGAACTCTCGAACGTCACCGCCGATCCGATTCAACTGGTCGGGATGAGCTACTACTTCGCCCCCTCAACGGTCGAGCGCGCGAAGGAACGGGGCCTCAACGTCTTTCAGTTCTACGGGCTGGGCCGCGGGGGAGTCCTGGGTGACGTCGACTACGACGTGGTCTTCGACGCGTTCACCTTCTTCTCGCACTCGGCAATGGGAATGCTCTGGACCGACTCGCGCGAGAAGGGAAATCCTGCGGAGACCGCCGAGGCCCACGTGCAGGCGGCGTACGCGTACGCCGATCACACTTTCGGGGACATTCCCGTCGAGGTCCTTTCGAAATTCGCTTTGGCCGTGCACAAGGTCGCTGAATCGGTGAAGGCGGGCCATCACGCGCTCCTCGACGGCTACAAGCAGTTCGCCGTGCCCGCGAATCCGGTGCACTCGGCGTATCTGGGCGCGATTCTCATGCGAGAGCTCAGAGGTTGCGTCCACATCGACGCCGTTCGCGAGGTCGGCCTGACGCCCGCCGAAGCGGCGTACCTGCAAGACCCCTCGGTCTTCAAGATGCACGGCTACACCGACGCTGAGGTACCGACGGTGACGCCCGAGCTCGAGGCGAAGAAGGCCCGGGCCGAGGAGATAACGTCGACCGCCGTGGCCAAGTACTTCGAGGTGTTGAGCGACGACGAGCGCCGGGCGTTACGTGACGGGGCCCTCGCCATGGAAGAGGCCGTGAAGCATCCCGTGCCGGTCACGCAGTAGGGCGATGTCCAGGTCGCGGAATCTGAATCTGCCGCGATCGTCGCTGTTAACGCTCCTCACGGCGGCCGCGCTGCTCGAAACGGTCTGGACCATCTACATCGGCTGGAGGTTGCCGCGCCACTACGTCGCCAACCACTGGGACCTGGCGTGGGTGGTTCTCGACGCCGCTCAGGTGGTCATGCTCGTACTGGCGGCGTGGGCGGCGTGGCAGCGGCGCGCGCTGCTCATCATCTTCGCCAGCTCCGCGGGAACGCTGCTGATCATCGACGCCTGGTTCGACGTGACGACGGCTCGACGCGGCGACGTGGCCCAAAGCCTGCTGATGGCCCTCATCCTCGAGATACCGAGCGCCGCGGTGCTCTTCTGGGTTGCTTGGCACACCATCGGAGTGCTGACGAGCGAGATCTTTGCGGGCGAAAGGGTGTGGAGGATCACCTGGTCGCCCAGGTCCGATCGGTTCTCGAGCGATTCCTAGTCGTACGTGACGCCCTCGAGGCCGAGAAGGTAGCGCTTCACCCTTTCGCCTCCGCCGTAGCCGCCGAGTCCATTGCCGGCGACCACGCGATGACACGGAACGATGACCGGCCAGGGGTTGGCGTGGTTGGCGTTACCGACCGCCCGCGCCGCCCGCGGGCGCCCCACCGCGCCCGCGACGTCGGCGTAGGTGCGAACCTCGCCGTAGGGAATAGCGCGCAACGCCCCCCAGACGTCCTCCTGGAACGGAGTCGCGTCGACGTCGTGAAGCTTGACGCGGAAGTTCTTGCGCCTGGCGTGGAAGAACTCCTCGAGCTGCGAGGCACCGTCCGCGACGCACCTCGGAGCCGTGCCCCGCGACGCCGGCCCCTTCTCGTGGGGCAGGTAGATGCGGGTCACGCCCTGCTCGTCTCCCTCGACGCCCCAGGTTCCAACGGGCGACGCCACATTCATCCGAAATAGTTTCACGCCGCATTTCTAGTCGTTGAATGCCCCATCGTCGTGGGCACTTTGTGCAGTACCGTCAAGTTCCACGAGGGTGTCGGACATTGGCCGCAGTCGAAGCGGCTCGTGAAACATCGAACGAAGTTGTGACTTTCGTAACTACCGATTGAGCCAAAGCGTTGAAAATCACCTATTCTGGGCTGCTAGAAACAAGGGTATGAAAATTGCGCTCTATAAAGAGTCGCGAACAGGGGAGACACGTGTCGCGCTTACGCCCGACGCGGTGAAGACCCTCGTGAGCGACGGCTGGGATGTGGTGGTGCAGCGTGGCGCTGGTCAGCGCGCTCACTTCACCGACGAGGCCTACGTGGCAGTCGGTGCCACCATCGCTGATGCCCCATCGGGTGAGGTGAACCTGCGGGTTAATCCACCCAACGCTGAAGAGGCGGCGCAACTGCCCGAGGGCTCGTTGCATCTTTCGTTCTTGTCGCCGCTCTTAGCCCTGGACACCGTGAAGATCCTCAACGAGCGACGGATAACCATCGTCTCCTTTGACCTGGTGCCGCGAATCTCGCGCGCGCAGTACATGGACGCCCTTTCATCGCAAGCGACCGTGTCGGGCTACCGCGCGGCGCTCGCCGGTGCCTCGTATTTCGACCGGTTCTTCCCGCTGCTCACGACCGCGGCGGGCACAATTCGCCCCGCGAAGGTGCTGGTCATGGGCGTCGGGGTGGCGGGTCTTCAGGCCATCGCCACCGCCAAGCGCCTCGGCGCGAAGGTTCGCGCCTACGACGTGCGCTCGGCGGCGAAGGAAGAGGCCGAGTCCGCCGGCGCCGTGTTCGTGAAGCTCGGCGTCACCGCGGACGCCGCGGGTGGCTACGCGCGCGAACTCACCGACGAGGAGCGCGCCCAACAGCAGGCTGCCCTCCTGAGCGAAGTCGCGAACGCCGACATCGTGATCACCACCGCGGCGGTCCCCGGTCGCAAGGCGCCGATCCTCATGACGGCCGCCATGGTCGAGGCGATGGGCGACGGCTCGCTGGTCATCGACATGGCCGCCGACGGCGGCGGCAACTGCGAGCTCACGAAGCCCGGCGAGGTCGTCGAGCACCACGGTGTGCGCGTGGTGGGCCTCTCGAATCCGCCGGCGGAGATGGGCGCCCACGCGAGCTTCATGTACGCCAACAACGTCTTGAAGTTGTTCGCGCTCTTCGGGACCAAGGGCCAACTGAACCCCGACTGGAATGACGAAGTAGTTATTGGCTCGACCGTAGCCAGGAATGGCGACGTCAATCACGGCCCCACGGCCGAAGCGCTGGGCGTGGCCCACGTTGCGATCACCCCTGAAGTGAAGGAGAACGCCTGATGGGCAATGTTCTATTGCAGTACGCCACCGTCTTGATGCTCACCATCTTCGTGGGCATTGAAATCATCGCGAAGGTGCCGAGCATCCTGCACACCCCGCTGATGAGCGGGTCGAACGCGATTCACGGCGTCATCCTGGTCGGCTCGATGCTGATCTTGGGGTCAGCCAATACGAATCTCGAAGAGGTGCTGGGCTTCCTCGCCGTGCTGCTCGGCACCTTGAACGTGGTGGGCGGCTTCGTGGTCACCGACCGCATGTTGGAGATGTTTAGGGCCAAGCCCAAGGCGGCCGTGAAGAAGACTGACGAGGTAGCTCAATGAGCCGCGAAACACTGATTGATCTCCTCTACCTGTTTTCGGCGACGACCTTCATCCTCGCCCTGAAGGGCCTCGGGAGCCCGAAGCACGCTCGTAAGGGCAACGGCATCGCCGCCTTTGGCATGCTCGTGGCGACTGTCGCCACGTTCTTCAAGTACGTCGATGGGCACGCGCTTCACCACGTGTGGCTGATTCTGCTTGCCATGTTCATCGGCGTGATCATCGCCGTGCCGACGGCGCGCTTCGTGAAGATGACCGCCATGCCCCAGCTCGTGGCGATCTTCAACGGCGTGGGTGGTGGCGCGGCGTCGCTCGTGTCCATCACGGAGTTCGTGCACATCAAGGCCACGCACCCCGCGACCTACGTGACGCTCGAGGTCTTGCTCGGCGTGCTCATCGGAACCGTCTCGTTCGCCGGTTCGGCCATTGCCTTCGCGAAACTGCAGGAGCTGATGACCGGTCGACCCGTGACCTACCCGGGTCAGCAGTTCTTCAACGCGGTTCTCGGACTCATCGCGCTGGCCCTGATCATCACCATCCTGGTGACGAACTCGACCGCGCTCCTGTGGATCCTGCTCGCGCTGGCCTTCGTCCTGGGCATCGCCTTCGTGCTGCCCATCGGCGGCGCCGATGTTCCGGTGCTGATCTCGCTGCTCAACGCGTTCACCGGTCTCGCGGTCGCGGCCTCGGGCTTCACGCTCGGCTCGAACCTGCTGATCGTGGCCGGCACCCTGGTCGGCGCCTCGGGTATCTTGCTCACCCGCATGATGAGCAAGGCCATGGGTCGCAGCCTTTCGAACGTGCTCTTCTCGGCGTTCGGATCCAACATCACCGCGACCGGCGACGGCAACCGCGAAGACGGCCGCACCGTGCGGTCCGGCTCCCCGGAAGACGCCGGCGTGCTCATGAGCTACGCGAGCCGCGTCGTCATCATCCCGGGTTACGGCCTCGCCGTCGCCCAGGCGCAGCACGTCGTGCGCGAACTCGCCGAGGCGCTCGAGGCGAAGGGCATCGAAGTCTTCTTCGCCATCCACCCCGTCGCCGGGCGAATGCCCGGACACATGAACGTGCTGCTCGCCGAGGCCAACGTCCCCTACGAGCAGTTGCTGGAGCTGGACGAGGCCAACTCCGAGCTGCAGACCGCCGACGTGGCGCTCGTCGTCGGCGCCAACGACACCGTCAACCCGGCGGCGAAGGACGACAAGGACTCACCGATCTACGGCATGCCGATCATCCGCGCGGACCTCGCGGAGAACGTGCTCTTCCTGAAGCGTTCGATGCGCCCCGGATTCGCCGGCATTGAGAACGAGTTGCTCTACAACCCCAAGACGATGCTGATCTTTGGCGACGCGAAGGACACGCTGACCAAGATCCTCGCGACGGTGAAGGGCGCCTGAGGAGCCACGGCGCCGCCCCACGCCGGTCGCTGATCGGTTCAGTCGACGACGAGCCTCGACGCGAGGAACGAGAGCACGTCGCCGAGGGCTTGACGGGTCGGAGAGCCCGGAGCATCCGAGTAGTCCTCGGTGAGCACCGAGTGGGCGCCCTTGCGGTAGCCCCACGGGTTGTTCTGCGACGAGTCGATCTCGACGCCGATGAAGTTGTCGCCGAGCTCTTCGCGCAGGCGGGCGAACCGCTCGGCGGGGGCCGACGTGTCACCGGTGAAACGAAGCCCCATCACGCAGAGGCCCTGGGACACGCGGTCCTTCACGACACGCAGGTCTTCGTCGGAGATTCCGAGCGCGCGCCGGTGCGCTGCGTTGAAGCCGAGCGGCAGCGAGGGCTGGCTCAGGACGGGCGCGATCATGATCGGATCGACGCTCATGGCCAGGGCGAACCCTCCGGTCAGGCACATCCCGACGGCGCCCACACCGGGGCCGGCGCACGTCGCGAGTTCGTGCGCCGCCAGCTCGCGCAGAAAGCGGGTGATCGGACTCGTCTTTCCCACGGCGAACGTGGTGAACTCCTTGCTCACGCAGGCGCGCGCGATCTCGGCGACCGCGTACGAAACCGATATCGGGCGAGCGGGCGTGCCGAAGAGGCTCGGCACGACGGCGGTCATTGCCCGCTCGGCGACCTTGCGGGCGAACGCCGCGACCAGCGGCGTGATGCCGGGAATCTCGTGGATGACGATGACCGCGGGGCCCGAGCCGATTCGATAGACGTCGTGGGCCTGGCCCGAGGCGCTGAACGTGCCTTTTTCGAATCCATCGAGGGCGCGGGGATCGATCTCTATCGCCACATGTTCTCCTTCGTCTCCATTGAACGCCTCAGCACGAATGTCGCCGCGTCACGCCGTCAACTCGTTGAGCCGCTCGATGTGCTCGGGGCTCAACTGGCGAACGGCGGCGGCGTTGGCGCGTACCTGGTCGGCGCTCGAGGCGCCCGCGATGACGGAACTGACCTGATGGTGACTCAAGAGCCACGAGAAGGCCAGGCTCAGGATCGGGATCTCGATCTCCTCAGCGTAGCGAAGCAACGCGCTCACTCGATTCTGGAACTCCTCGCTCAGCCAGTGCACGCTGCGCTCGGCGGGCATGCTGGAGAGCCGGGTTCCCTCGGGTAGGGGTTCGCCGGGGCGAATCTTGCCCGTGAGCAGACCGTTCGCCAGGGGGTAGAAGGGCAGGAAGCCGAGTCCCAGCTCGTCGCACGCAGCCAAGACCCCGTCGCGCTCGGGTTCGCGGGCGAGCAGCGAGTACTGGTTTTGGATCGAGACGAAGGACGTGGCATCGCCGGCGGCGGCCTTCGCCTCCTTGAGCTGCGCGACGGTGAGATTGGAGCATCCGATCTCTCGAACCTTCCCGTCGGTGATCAGTTCATGAAGCGCGCCGAGCGTGTCGGCGATCGGCACGGTGGCGTCGGGGTAGTGCAGTTGGTACAGGTCGATGTGGTCGGTCCCGAGCCGCCGTAACGAGTCCTCGCACGCCCGCTTCACGTAGTCGGGCTTGGCGCCGAGGCGCTGGTCGTCGATGGGCATGCCGAACTTGGTGGCGATCACGACGTCGCCACGGCGCTCGCCGAGGGCCTGACCGAGGAGAACCTCCGACTGGGTCGCGCCGTAGATGTCGGCGGTGTCGAAGAAGTTCACGCCGGCTTCGAGCGCAGCGTGCACGACGTTGCGGGTGCCGGCGAGGTCGAGGCGGGCACCGAAGTTGTTGCAGCCAATGCCCACGACCGAAACCTGAAGTGAACCGAGCGAGCGCTTTTCCATAGCCGTCCTTTGTGTCGCCACGAAGCATACGCATGCGCCACGACCGTTTTCCGGAAAATCCCCGCGCCAACTACGATGGATGAAAACCCTGAAGGAGTCGTCATGAAGGTCAAGGTCAACTTTGATTTGTGTACCAGCAACGCCGTCTGCATGGGGATTGCCCCTGAAGTCTTCGAGGTCCGCGACGATGGCTACCTCTACATCCTCAACGAGAACCCCGGCCCCGAGCTGGAGGACAAGGTCCGCGAAGCGGTGGCCAGTTGCCCCAACGGCGCCATTTCGATCGAGGAGTAATCCATGGCCGGACCCCGGGTCCGCTTTGCCCCGTCGCCCACCGGGTATTTCCACGTTGGCTCGGCGAGGTCCGCGCTGTTCAACTGGCTCGTCGCGCGCCAGCACGCCGACGGCGTGTTCATCTTGCGCATCGAGGACACCGACACCGAGCGCAACCGTGAGGAGTGGGTCGACGGCATCATCTCGGCGATGAACTGGCTGGGGCTCGACCTCGACGAGGGCCCTTTTCGCCAAAGTGACAACTACGCGCAGTACGCCGAGAGCATCGCCCGCCTGATCGGCGGCGGCTACCTGTACTACTGCGACTGCACCGGGGATGACCTGGCCGCCCGCAAGGGCGACAACAAGACACCGGGCTACGACGGTCACTGTCGAGACCGCGGCCTCGGACATGGACCGGCGACCGCCCTGCGGTTCAAGACGCCGCGCGAGGGCGTGACGACCGTGCACGACGTCATTCGCGGCGACGTGGAGTTCGCGAACGCCACCATCGACGACTTCGTGGTCGCCAAGTCCTCCGGCGCGGCCCTCTACGCGCTCGCCAACGTCACCGACGACCGCAACGACCGCATCACCCACGTGATCCGCGGCGAGGAGCACCTCTCGAACGCCCCCAAGCAGATGATGCTGTGGGAGGCGCTGAATCACGTGTCGGGCGGGGCCGTGGCGTTGCCGGTCTACGCGCATCTTCCCCTTCTCGTCAACGAGCAGCGCAAGAAGCTGTCCAAGCGCAAGGACCCCGTGGCGACCGAGTCGTACCGGGACCAGGGCTACCTGCCCGAGGCGTTCGTCAACTATCTGGCGCTGCTCGGATGGAGCCCGCGCGGCGCCGAGGAGATCGTCGCGCGCTCCACGCTGATCGAGCAGTTTCGCCTGGAGGACGTTTCGCATTCGCCGGCCTTCTTCGACGTGAAGAAGCTGACCCACCTGAACGGCGAGTACATCCGGATGCTCACCCCCGACGAATTCGTTGAACGGTCCGCGCCGTGGGTGCGCCCCTGGTCGTGCGAGTGGCGCCCGAGCGACCGCGAGCCCGGGTGGAGCGAGTCCCAGTTCGACGGGGAGCTGTTCTCGAAGGTTGCCCCGCTCGTGCAGGAACGGGTCGCGACGTTCGGCGAGATCGCGCCGATGATCGGTTTCTTCTTCGTGGACCCCGTGGCGTTCGATGAGCCGGCCTTCGCCAAGTCCATTGGCAACGACCCGTTGGGCCAGACGCTGCTGGCGGTCGCGGTGGAGCGATTCGAAGAGGTCGAGTGGAACGCCGCCGCGCTGCACGAAGCGACCATTGAGGTCGGCGAGGCCCTGGGCCTCGTGCTTCGAAAGGCCCAGGCGCCCATCCGCTGCGCCGTGACGGGCACGCTGGTCGGACCTCCGCTGTTCGAGTCACTCGAACTGCTCGGGCGCGATCGCACCCTTCAACGCCTGCGAGAAGCACTGGCGCGAAGTTCGAAGTGATCTTCGGACCGATCAAATTGGCCCTGCGCATCGCCTCGGCGGTGTTGAGCCTCATGGCGCTCTACTTCGTGGTGACCTTCATCCAGATCTGGCTGACCGGCCACGAGCACTCGTCAGCCAAGGCCCAGGCGATTCTCGTCTTCGGCACGACCGAGGACAACGGGACGCCCTCCCAGGAGCTCCAGGCCCGGCTGAACCAGGCGCTCCTGCTCTACCGAGACGGTCGGGCCCCCTGGATCGCGGTCACGGGAGGGAACCGGCCCGGCGACGTGTACACCGAGGCCGGGGTGTCGGCGGCGTACCTCGAGCAGCACGGGGTGGCGGGATCACGGATACTGAAGGGCTCGGGGAGCGACACGTGGCAGAACGTGTCGTCGGTGATGCCCGCGTTGAAGGACCACCACATCGTCAGCGTCATCACGGTCACCGATCCGTTCCACGAGTACCGGGCCATGGCGATATCTTCGTCCCAGGGCCTGAAACCGGTGCCGTCACCGGTGCCGAACTCGCCGACGATCAAGCACTCGCTCTGGCGCTACTACCTGAAAGAGACGATGGACGTGGGCGTCGGCCGCATCATTGGCTACGGTCGATTGAGCTCGTGGACGGCCACCTCGACCAGCACCTCGCTGCCGTCTGGCGGTTGATGCGCCCGCTCATATAAGATTGCCAAGCCCTTCGGGGGTGGTGTAATTGGCAACACAACTGGTTCTGGTCCAGTTATTCAGGGTTCGAGTCCTTGCCCCCGAGCGA
>PKWY01000054.1 GCA_003132205.1 Acidimicrobiaceae bacterium | reverse complement strand
CTACCACTGAGCTAAGAGGGCGATCGTGTCAAAAAGACACGGAGGCGAATTGTACTCCGACTGTGGTGGGTCTTTCCAACCGGCCGAAGAGTACCCTTGACTCTCATGAGAACTCGCCTGGTCGAAATAGCCGACGCGACGGCCCTCATGAACATCTACAACCCCGAAGTCATCGAGACAACGGTCAGTTTCGACCTCGTCCCTCGCAGCCTAGAGGAGCAGGAAGCCTGGATCCGCACCCATCTCGACACCCACCCCTGCATTGTCGCGGTCAACGAGGAGGACGACCTGGGCGAAATCGGTGCCCGAGGCGAGAGGATCCTTGGTTTTGCGCTCGTTTCACGGTTCCGCTCGCGGCCCGCGTACTCAACGACGGTCGAAAACTCGGTCTATGTGCACCGCAAGGCCCGCGGAAGAGGCGTGGGCGAGCGACTGCTGCGCGAACTGATCGCCACGGCCGGCGAATCCGGGTTCCACTCGCTGATCGCGCGCATCGTGGGCGAGAACGACGGATCGATCCGGCTCCATGAGAAATGCGGGTTTAACCTGGTCGGAACCGAAATCGAAGTCGGTCGCAAGCACGGCCACTGGCTCGACGTCGTCGAATACCAGTACGTGATACCCAACCAGCGGGGCTAGGCCGAGACTTCGAGCTCGTGCTCGGGCCACGACCACTGGGTCCAGCGACCCATTGGCAGCACCAACACCCCGCCGAGCACCGCCACCGCGAGGGCGATGAGGAGCGGATTGCTGTGCACGAGGCCCGCGAGGAGCTGGCGCCCGCCCGGAATCCCAATGAATGGACCGGTGATCGAGAGCGCCAGGAGCCAGAAGTGCTCGCGTCCCTGGTAACTGGCTGCGAGCAGCACCAAACCCCAGGCCAGGTACCAAGGCTGCACCACGGGACCCAGCTCCACAAAGAGAAGCAGTGCCACGGCGAGCGAACGCACCCATCCGCGGCGCTCCCCGTTGAGCAGGAGCCACACCGTGAACCCCACCGCCGCGAGAAGCCCGATGAAACGGGTGATCGAGAGCACCGGCGCGAGGCCCAGCGAGTGAAGGCCAATGGCGTGCAGGGTGTTCGTGATGGCCATGCCCATGCCGGTCGCCGGGGCCGCCCACGAGCGAACCGTTCCGTTCGAGAGCAGGTTCTGGACCCAACCGAAGCCGAAGCCTGCGAGCCCGGTCCAGAACGCGAGCGTCGTGCCCGTCACGGCGCAGGCGATCAGGATCGGTTTGATCCGCTGGCGCACGCTGGCCTTAGGCCCCAGCCACGTCCAGGCGACGAAGGCGAGCCCGAGCGCCGCCGGGGCCTTGATGGCGGCCGCGCACGAGCAAAAGAACAGCGCCCAGACCGGATGTCGCTGGACCGCGAGCGCGATGCCCACGACCAGGAAGCCGGTCATGATGGCGTCGTTGTGGGCGCCACCGATCAAGGTGAGCAGCACCAGCGGGTTCATCGCGCTCAACACGAAGGCCTCGCCCGGGTCGCGGTTCATGCCCCTGGCGAGCAGCACGATCCCGTAGCCGATCATCGCGACCGCGATCACCTCCAGAAGCCGCAGTCCCACCACCGTCGCCAACTCGTGGTGGTGGGTGATCTTATCGATCGAGCCGTCGAGGAACAAGAAGAACGGACCGTACGGGGCCGGGGTATTGCCCCAGAGCGGGTCGACCGCGTTCACGTAAGGGGTCGAGCCCAGCGAAAAAGGCCCGAGGATGTAGGGGCTCAAGTGGTAGCTGGTCATCTCGCCCTGGGCCGCGTAGCTGAAAACGTCGCGTGAGAACAGGGGCGGCGCCACGATCATCGGCGTCGCCCAGATCAGCAGCATCCACCAGAGCGACTTCAACGAGGCGCCCGGGTGAAGCTTCATCACCTCGGCGAGCCGCAGCCACACCCGCATCAGCAGCAGGAGTCCGCCGTAGACGAAGACGATCGACAGCAGGAACTTGGTCTCGCTCGTCGTCGCGACCGACTGGGCGGTCACGGGCTCGCCGAAGAACCACGTGTGGGGATAGTTCAGCTTGAAGGGCGAGTTCGTGTACGAGCACCCCGCCAGAATCAGCCCCATGGCGACGAAACCGAGCACGGCCGGCTGCCAGAGGAATGACCAGCCCTCGAACGGACCGGGGCTGAAACGACCAAGCGGCGTGTAGCGGCGTTCAAGGAGTTGGACGCCCGATTCGAAGCGGCTGACGATTCGCTCGTAGTTGTGGCGAACCGCGCCCGCCCACGACTTCAGCCGATTCACGCCACTCCTTTCGCCCTAGTCAGAGCCACCGTACTCCGCACGACCAAATCCAGGCGTGGCCAATCCAGCTGAAGCTGGATTGGCCTTGGTGGGCCGGGAGGGATTTGAACCCCCGTAGGCAAAGCCGTCTGGTTTACAGCCAGATCCCATTGGCCGCTCGGGCACCGGCCCGTCGAGAATCCTACTGCCACGAGGCGAC
This sequence comes from Acidimicrobiaceae bacterium, assembly GCA_003132205.1. Lineage (GTDB taxonomy): Bacteria > Actinomycetota > Acidimicrobiia > Acidimicrobiales > RAAP-2 > RAAP-2. The sequence goes on along the minus strand of PKWY01000054.1, from coordinate 24,867 downwards.
CCACTTCCAATGGGCCCGCAGCCTCTACCATTTGACCATGCCCAGTTTTGACATTGTCTCGGAGATTGACCTGCAGGAAGTTCGAAACGCGGTGGACCAAGCCAACCGCGAAGCGACGACGCGCTTCGACTTCAAAGGCACCAACGCCACGATCGTGTTCAGCGAGAAGGAACTCTCGCTCTCGGCGTCAACCGAGGACCGCCTGCGCGCGCTCTATCAACTGCTCGAGGAGAAGCTGGTGAAGCGCTCGGTGTCGCTGAAATCGCTCGACCCGGGAAAGATCGAGGAGGCGAGCCAGGGCGCCGCGCGCCAGAAGGTGGCACTGAAGGCCGGCATCTCCCAGGAGATCGGCAAGCAGATCAACAAGATGGTCAAGGAAATGGGGGTGAAGAGCCTGAGTTCCTCCATTCAGGGCGACCAGGTCCGCGTCACCGGAAAGCAGCGCGACGATCTGCAGCAGGCCATCGCCTTCTTCAAAGAAGCCAACCTGCCGGTGCCCCTGCAGTTCACCAACTTCCGCGACTAGAGGAGATGCTGCTCCTCGGCAACGAGGTGCTCTTCGATGTCGTGCAGCCGGTCGGTGTGGAAGATCCGGTTGAAGAGCAGGATCTTCAGCACCCAGAAGATCGCGAAGCTCAGGAGGTTGACGCCCGCCACGAGACCGGTGTTGATCAGGTGGTCCCAAGCGTGGGTATGGACAAGATGCTTGACCCATGCGGCGCCGACCAAGGAGAACGCGATGCCGAGAAACGACATCGACCAGTAGGGCACGACTTCTTTGCGGAAGTGGCTCTTGCCGCGCTTGCCCCAGGCCCACGCCCGGTTGAGGTAGTACGAGGGGATGATCGCGACGACGTTTCCGAACAGCGTCGCGCCGATGACGCCGTTGATGATGTGAAAGCCGTAGACGATCAAGATCGCCGAAAGCGACACGCCGGTCGTGATCACCGAGCTGAGGGCGAATCGAATGAGCTTCTTGCCTTGGTGAGTCTTCGACCATGCGCGAAGGTCACTTATTCGTTTCGGCATGGCCCCCAGCCTAGTTCTCAAGGCCCCTGGACATGGATGGGTGACACAATGGAGGCATGTCCCAATCTTTAGAGTTCCTCGTGGATCTCCTCGACATCGAAACAATCGAAGTCAATACCTACCGCGGCAAGCACCCCGAGACCTACCGCGGCAAGCACCCCGAGGAAGAGCGTCAGCGCACCTTCGGAGGCCAGGTCGCAGCCCAGGCCCTGATGGCGGCGGGCCGAACAGTCGACCACGGAAGGGTGCACTCCCTCCACTCGTACTTCCTGCGCCCGGGCGACACGAGGATTCCAATCCTCTACGAGGTCGACCGCATTCGAGACGGCCGGAGCTTCACGACGCGAAGGGTGGTCGCAATCCAGCATGGTCGGGCCATCTACAACATGCAGGCGAGCTTCCACACCGAGGAGGTGAGCCTCGATCACCAGATCGCGATGCCCGTGGTTCCCGGACCCGAGACGATCAAGCCGCTGTTCGAGCGGGTGCAGGCGGAGTTCGGCGACGTTGACGAGTGGTTCAAGCGCGAGCATCCGATTGAACAGCGCTTCGTCGGCGAGCTGCCCTGGAGTCCCAACGCCAGCCGAGAGCCGCACCGCCAGATCTGGATCAAGGCCGACGGGGTGCTGCCCGACGATCCCCTGCTGCACGCGTGCGTGGTCACGTACGCCAGTGACATGAGCCTCATGGACGTGATGCTGGCCCCCCACCGGATCAGTTGGGATGACGGCAACTTCATGGGAGCGAGCCTCGACCACTGCATGTGGTTCCACCGCGACCTGCGGGCCGACGAATGGATGCTCTACGACACCGACTCGCCGATCGCGTACGGCGGACGCGGACTCGCGCGGGGATTCCTCTTCAACCAGGCGGGCGAGCTGATGGTCTCCATGGTCCAAGAGGGGCTGACCCGGTTGCTCGACCCGACAAAAGCCACGAACTGACCCTAGGAGTCGCCCATGGACCTGGAGAGTGCGGCCTTCGACTACGAATCGGGGACCCTCGAATTCCTTCGGGCCGTCGACCTGGTGACCGACCAGAATCTTGATCGCCAAGTGGAGGGCGGCTGGTCCGCGCGTCAAGTCATCCATCACGTTGCCGACAGCGAGGTCCAGTCCTACGCGCGGCTGCGCCGCCTGCTCGCCGAGCCCCCTGGCTCACTGATTCAGGGATACGACGAGGCGGCCTGGGCCGAGTGCGAGGCGCTGGGCTATCGCGAGCTTCCGATCAAGCAGTCAGCCGTGGTCTTCATTGCGGTTCGCAGCTCAACGCTCGACATCCTTCGACGCCTGAAGCCCGAGGACCTTGGGCGATACGGCGAACACTCCGAGTCGGGCCGCTACACGGTCGCGATGTGGCTCGACATCTACACCCGCCACCCCCGCGAGCACGCCGCGCAACTCATCGAGGCGATCAACGCCTGACGGCTTAGCCGCGCTGGGCGATTGGCGTGTAGTGGCGAACTTCCGGTCCGACGTAGAGCTGGCGTGGCCGGGCGATCTTCATGTCCTGATTGAGCAGCTCCTGGAAGTGGGCCAACCACCCCGAGGTGCGAGGAATCGCGAACAGCACCGTGAACATCTCGACCGGGAAACCCATGGCCTGATAGATCAGACCCGAGTAGAAGTCGACGTTCGGGTACAGGCGGCGCGAGATGAAGTAGTCATCTTTCAGCGCGATCTCTTCGAGCTTGAGGGCGATGTCGAGCAGCGGGTTCTTCCCCGTCACGGTGAAGACGTCGTCGGCGGTCTTCTTGATGATCGTCGCGCGCGGATCGAAGTTCTTGTACACCCGGTGGCCGAAGCCCTCGAGTTTGGTCTTGCCCTGCTTCACGGTCTCGATGAACGCCGGGATGTTCTCGATGCTGCCGATCTTGGTTAGCATCTTCAGCACGGCCTCGTTGGCACCGCCGTGACGCGGCCCGTAGAGAGCCGCGGTCGCCGCGGCGGTGGCGACGTAGGGGTCACCGTGCGATGATCCGACGACGCGCATCGCGGTCGTGCCGCAGTTCTGCTCGTGGTCCGCGTGCAGGATGAACAGCACGTCGAGGGCGCGCGCGAGGATGGGGTCCGGCTCGTAACGCGGCTCGGCGACCTTCCACATCATCGAGAGGAAGTTCTGGGTGTAGCCGAGCGAGTTGTCCGGATACACGAACGGCATGCCCACCGAGAAACGGTGCGCGGCGGCGGCGAGTGTCGGCATCTTCGCGATCAGGCGGACGACCTGCTTGTGCAGGATCTCGGGGTCGTCGAGGACCTTCGCGTCCTTGTAGTACGTCGAGAGCGCGGCGATCGCCGACACGAGCATGCCCATAGGGTGCGCGTCGTAGTTGAAACCTTCCAGGAAGCGCTTGCGGACGTTCTCGTGGATGAACGTGTGGTACGTGATCTCGCGCTCCCACTCGGCAGACTCGGCGGCCGTTGGAAGCTCGCCGTGGTTCAACAGGTAGGCGACTTCCAGATAGGTGGACTTCTCGGCGAGCTGCTCGATCGGGTAGCCGCCATAGCGCAGGATGCCGGCGTCGCCGTCCAAGTAGGTGATGGCTGATTCGCACGCGGCGGTCGCCATGAAGCCAGGGTCGTAGAACCAAACACCAGGTACTGCCTTCGAGAACTCCTGCGCGGCAATGCCACCGTTCTGTATAGGAATCTCTCGAGTTTCACCTGTGCGGTTGTCGACCACGGTAATGGACTCGGTCACGGTTCCTCGATTCAACTTAGGGGGCATTCCTATCGTAGGCGAACCGGCCGGTAAGCCAAACTGACTAGGCGTTGCCCGACGACGAAATGATGACGCTGTAGCGACGCAGACGTGACATCTGCGGACCGCTCAAAGCTCCGCCCAGGGTGACGGTGAGGGTCGCGTGCTCGCTCGCCACCGTTGAAAGACGCTTCATCACGAAGGCGTTGGACTGCAGCGGCCCGAGTGTGACGGTCATGGTCTGGCGCTCGCTCACGCCCAGCCGATTCGTCGGGGTGAGCACGTACGAAAGCGACACGGGCTGATTCACGTAGCTGGCGTTCGAGACCGTGACCCCCAACCGCACCGAGGCCGTCGGAGGGAGCAGCAACTCGCCCGCCGGGGCCGGCAGCGGTGCCGGCGTGACCGAAATCGCCGCTATCCCGATTCCCCTCGTCACCGCGAGCGAGCTGGAGAGCTTCAAGGCGCCGAGCGTGCCCGACAGATTCATCAGGGCGCTGAAGTCTGAGATCGCGAGCAACGAAGCGTGCCCGGGCTCTCGGACCAGTCCCCAGCGCGCTTCGTTCCATTGCTTGCTCGTCGCGACAAGCGAGGCCTGCGCGGCGTCCGCGGTGAGGGTGAGGGGCGAGCTCGGCGAGCTTGACCACGGAAGACCCAGTGACGAAGCCACGTCCGCCAGCACCGCCTGATAGTCGTCGATGCGCTGCTCGGTCGTTTGGGCCACCACGTCATTGACGTCGTGGGCCAGTCGGGGGCGGCGCAACTGGACGGCTTGGGTCTGCCAAAGCGGAAGCTGGCCCGCGAGCTGGTCAAGACGCGCCGCGAAGACCGGTCGCGAGAGCGATTGGCCGTTGGTCAACAGGTACGTCAGCCGGCTGTCGAAGGCGTTCTCCTGGCCGAGCAGCGCGTTCGCGAGAGCAGCAAAACTGCGGTTCTCGCTGCGCCGGGGGCTGATGGCGCCGTGCGCGGAACGTCCAATGTCACGCGCGAAGACGAGCACGACGAGCGTGACGGCCAAAGCCACTGTCAACAGCAGGGTGTGTCGACGCCGTTGAGCGCGAGTGCGGGCCACGTCGTAAGAACTTACTCACTCGGACGAAATCGCCCCTCAGGAGCCCGGGCTACTCCTCGTCGTCATCGTCGATGTCGATGATCTCCGAGACGCCCTCGGGAAGGGGATTGTCGGGATCAACGCCCCACTTGGATTCGTTGAGCACCACCGCCGTTTCGTGGATGCTGTCGAGTTCGGGCAGCGATTTCGCTCGCTGCGCGCCGCCGAGGCGGCGGATATCGCGAGCCGAGACGATCAGGCGTGACTCGACCGACTTCACCATCTGGTTGTAGTTGTTCACCGTGTCGTTGAGCGACTTGCCGAGCTTCGTGATTGGCTCGGCGACCAGTCGAATCCGGTCCACGATCCGCTCGGCGATGTCGAGGATCTCCTTCGCGTTGATCTTCGCCTCGTGCTGACGTAGCACCAAAGCCACCGACCACAGCAGCGAGAGCAGGTTGGTGGGGCCCACCACGAGAACCCGCTCCTTCGCCGCGTACTCGTGAAGTTGCGGATCGGCATCAAAGGCGGCCGTGATCGCCGCGTCGCTCGGCACGAAGCAAACGGTGAACTCCGGGGCGGGCGTGATGACCTCCCAGTACGACTTCTCCTTCAACGTCTTCACGTGCCCGCGGAGTTTGCGGGCGGACTCTTCGAAGTGGCGCCGTCGCTGCTCGACGTCCTCACTCGCGAGCGCTTTCTCAAAATCATCGAACGGAAACTTCGCGTCTATTGCGATGCTCGCCCCGTTGGGCATCCTCACGATGCAGTCGGGTCGCAACGAACGGCCCGAGTCGTTCACTCCGGTGACCTGCAGGTCGTAGTCGATGTTGTGACGAAGCCCGGAGGCCTCCATCACGTTGGCGAGTTGGATCTCGCCCCAGTGGCCACGCTGATCACCGCGACCGAGGAGCTGATTAAGGCGACGCGTCTCGTCCTGGGTCCTCTGCTGCGCCTCGAGAAGTTCGCTGGCCTTGCTCTTCACATCCGAAAGGGCTCCCACGTGCTCCTTGTTGAAGTCGGCCAGATTGCGCTTGTACTCGTCAAGCAGGTCCTCGAGCGGCTTCAAGGTGTGGGTCAGCTTCGAATCACGCTCCTTCAGCACCTGCTCCTGGGAGAGATTGAACTGCTGCACGGTCTGGCTGAGCACGCGGTTCGACATGTTCTCGAACGTCACCTCCAGGTTCTTCAGCGCCGTGTCGTGCTCGTCGCGTTCGCGCTGGAGCATCTCATTCGCCGCTTGCAGCTGCGTGTCGCGCACCGCAAGGTCCTGGGTCGCGGAAGCGAGCAAGTCGCGCACCGACTGCGTGCGCTTCAGCGAAAGTGCCCAGGCCCCGAAGATTCCAATAATTAGACCGGCGACGCCGCCGAGGACTCCCAACATTGGCTAAACCTTTCCGTCGAAGTACCCCCACCCTAGAGAAGCGGTGTCACACCCAGGTAGCCTTTCTCCATGTACCGCCCGTTTCGATCCAGCGCCGAGCCGCCAGAAGCACCCGTCTCCGACGCCGGTTTGTCTCCGGAACTGCGCCAAAACGTCGTGAGGGTCTTCGCCCTCGTGGGAGAGGCGATCGCCGAAGCGACCCACGCGCTGCTCGCGGGCGACCGCGAACTCGCCAAACGCGTCGTAGATCAGGACATCGTCATCGACAACCTGGTGAACGAGATGGTGATGACCGCCGAGCGGCAGCTCTTCGAAAACGAGGCGCTGTCGTCCGCCACCCGTCGGGTCCTGCTGACCTTGCTGCGGATCCTGCCCGAAGTCGAACGCAACGGCGACCTCGCCGAACATATTGCGCGGCGCGCGGCGCGCGGGCTCGGCAACGAGATGTCGCCTCGAAGCCGCGGGCTCGTCGAGCGCATGGGCGAGGTCGCCTCGATGATCTGGCGCGAGGCGACCGACGTCATCATTGACGGGAAGCTCGAGGCCGCCGGAGCGATCGAGGACATCGACGACGAACTCGATGATCTCCACGTCTCGCTCACTGCGGAGTTGACGTCGGGTTCTATGGCGCTGCCCGTGGCGGTGGAACTCGCCCTGCTCGCCCGCTTCTACGAGCGATTTGGCGACCACTGCGTCAACCTCGCGCGTCGCCAGGTGGGACGAGACGGCGGCGACTAACGAAGTTTGAGCAGCGCTTCGGCGATTTGCACCGCGTTGAGGGCAGCGCCCTTTCGCAGGTTGTCGCCACTCAGGAATAGTGAAAGGCCGTTCGACACGGTCTCGGCACGGCGGATTCGTCCCACGTACGTCGGGTCTTTACCGGCGACCAAGCGAGGCGTTGGCATGTGGTGCACCACCACTCCCGCGGAGTCCATGAGTAATGTGGTCGCTTCCTCCGGAGACAGAGGTCGTTCGAAGCTCGCAGTAATCGACAGCGAGTGTCCGGTGAAGACCGGAACGCGAACGCACGTGGCGTCAACGAGGAGATCGTCGATCTCGAGGATCTTGCGGCTCTCGTCGCGCAGCTTCTGCTCCTCGCCGGTCTCGAGCGACCCGTCGTCAACGATCGAGCCGGCCATCGGAATCACGTTGTGCGCGATGGTCGCGGGAAACTTGATGCCCTTGTCCAACGGAAACGCCGAGCCGTCAAAGGTCAGGACGCGGATGTCGAATTCGTGGGTTGACTCGAGCTGAGTGGCGAGTTCGTTCACGCCGTCGCGGCCCGCGCCACTCACGGCCTGGTAAGTCGAGACCACCATTGAACGCAGTCCCGCGGCGAGGTGCAGCGGCTTCAGCACGGGCATCGCCGCCATCGTGGTGCAGTTCGGATTGGCGACAATTCCCTTCGGAATGGATCGCAGCGCGTGCGCGTTCACCTCGGGCACGACGAGCGGGACGTCGGGATCCATGCGCCAGGCCGACGAGTTGTCAATGACAACGGCACCCGCCGCCGCGAGACGGGGCGAGAGGATCTTGGAAGACGACGCCCCCGACGACGCGAGGGCGATCTCAATACCGCTGAAGTCCGCCGTGGCGGCGTCTTCGATCTCTATCGGCTGACCGTTCCAGTCGAGGGTGTGTCCGGCCGATCGTGACGAGCCGAAGAACCGAATCTCGTCGACCGGGTAGTTCCGCTCGCGCAGAATCGCGCGTATCACGGTTCCAACTTGGCCTGAGGCCCCAATAATCGCTACTCGCATGGATGAAGTCTAGAACTCGTCGGCGTCGAGACCGAATGCGGTGTGCAGCGCCCGCACTGCGTCGCCGACCTTGTCGGCGCGCAGCACGCACGAGATACGAATCGAACTCGTCGAGATCATTTCAATGTTGATGCCGTTCTCGTACAACGTCTCGAACATCAACGCCGTGACCCCGGGGCTCGACTTCATGCCCGCGCCCACGATGGAGACGCGGCCGATGTTGTCGTCCGTCGTCACTTCAGCGGCGCCGATCTCATCCTTGACGATGTTGCAGGTTTCGCTGGCGGCGACGAGGTCGGTCTTCGCCACGGTGAATGAGATGTCGGTCAAGCCATTGGCCCCGGTGTTCTGGACGATCATGTCGACGTTGACGCCCCGATCCGCCAGTCTGCGAAAGAGCTTCGCCGCGATACCGGGACGGTCTGGCACCCCTCCCACGGTCACCTTGGCCTCGGACTTATCGTCGGTGATGGCCGATACGACGGCTTCTTCCATAGTGGGGTCCTCCTCCACAATCCAGGTTCCTGGCTCCCAGGTGAAACTTGATCGAACATGAAGCGGCACGCCATGACGGCGTGCGAACTCAACCGAACGAAGCATCAGAACTCGTCCACCGGTCGCCGCAATCTCCATCATCTCGTCGAAGGAGACCTTCGCCAGGCGACGGGCCCTTGACACGACGCGCGGATCGGCAGAGAACACCCCGGTCACATCCGTGTAGATCTCGCAGACGTCAGCGTGCAGCGCGGCGGCGAGGGCGACCGCGGTCACGTCCGATCCGCCGCGCCCGAGAGTGGTGATGTCCTTTTCGGTCGAGACGCCCTGAAAACCTGCGACGACGGGAACGAAGCCGGCATCCAGAGCCTCACGGATGCGGTCGGGGTGCATCGCCAGGATCTTGGCGCGGGTGTGGTCGGTGTTCGTGATGATCCCGGCCTGGGATCCGGTGAATGACGCCGCTTCGACGCCGCGCGCGCCCAGGGCCATGCTCACGAGAGCCATGGAGATCCGCTCGCCCGCGGTGAGCAGCATGTCGAGTTCGCGGGGCGGACGCGTCGGCGAGACTTCGTCGGCGAGACGGATGAGACCGTCCGTGAACTTCCCCATCGCTGAGACCACGACGACTACTTCGTTTCCCGCCTCACGGGTACGAGCTACATGGTCGGCAACCGCGCCAATTCGCTCAGCGTCACCGACCGATGTCCCACCGAACTTTTGCACAATGAGCGCCATGTACCTAGAGATTAGTTGAGCAGGACAGAGCCCCACTTTCGGCCTACTAAAGTCGCACCCATGGCTACTACCAAACGTGAACGTCAAAAAGCTGCTCGTCGTCAGAAACTCGAGCACATGCAGCGCCAGGCCAAGAAGCGCCAGAACATCCGGCGCGCCGTCATCGTCGGGATCGTCGCCATGGTGGTTGTCGCCTCGGCCGCCTACTTCTTCTCCGGAAACTCGGGAACGACGGTTTCGACCACGACCACGACGGCGTCCGCGTCCGGCAGCACCACGACCACCGTCGCCGCCGTCATCCGGCCGGTAACCGACCCTTCACCGGCCGGAAAGTTCGGCACCGCGCCCACGGTCGTCGTTCCATCGACGCCCGCGCCCACGTCACTCGAAGTGAGCAACCTGATCGTCGGTCACGGCGCGATCGCGAAGAGTGGCGAAACGCTGGACGTCCAGTACGTCCTCGCCACCTACTCGACGCACAAGGTGATCCAGTCGTCCTGGACCTCCTCGCCGTTCAGCTTCGTGCTCGGCGCGAATCCCGAACAGGTGATCGCCGGATGGGACCAAGGAATGGTCGGGATGCGCGTCGGCGGACGACGTGAACTCATCATTCCCCCGTCGCTGGGCTACGGCGCCAAGTCGCCGGGAGCTGGCATCGCCAAGAACGACACCCTGGTCTTCGTCGTGGACCTGTTGAAGGTGACGCCGTAGCGCACGCGGCTGGGCCGGTCGGAGCAGCTCGTTCGTGGTCGACGTCGAAGATCGTGCCGTAGGCTTACTGGCCGCACCCCATCTACGATCGAGGAAACCATGAGCGATCTGATCCCCAACCCCGACGGCACCAGCGAGCAGCGCCAGCACTTCGATGCGGCGCCGCCGATGATGATCGACAGCGCGAAGACCTACACCGCCACGATGGTGACCTCCAAGGGCACGCTCGAGATAGTCCTCGACGCCTTGGGCGCGCCCGTGACCGTGAACAGCTTCGTGTACCTGGCGCGCTGGCATTACTACGACGGCATCATCTTCCACAGGATCATTCCCGGTTTCGTCCTGCAGGGTGGCGACCCCACCGGTTCAGGTGCGGGAGGACCGGGCTACCGCTTCGACGACGAGCTGCCCAAGGCCGGTCGCTACGAGACCGGCTCGCTCGCGATGGCGAACGCCGGGCCCAACACCAACGGATCCCAATTCTTCGTCATCTCCGGACCCGACGGAGTCCGTTTGCCGCCGCTCTACGCGCTCTTCGGCAAGGTCGTCAAGGGTCTCGACGTGGTAGCTACGATCAATGACATCGGCACGCCGTCGGGCAAGCCGCGCGAGCAAGTCGTCATCGAGTCGGTCACGATCACCGAGTCCTAAGTCGAGGCGACGTCCTCGCCGCGGGTCACGACGACGTCGTCACCCTCAAGGATCTTCCACTCGCCGCGCGCGTGGCGAAGGACGCCGCGCGGACCAACGACCACGAGGGCAACGTCCCTCGCCACGAGTCTTCGCGTGCGAGCGAGCTGATCGTCGCTGGCGGGCGGGCTGAACGCCACGCCCTCGTAGAGACCCATCCCCGTCGTCGGCGCCCCACCGCGTGGATCGATCATGACGTCGCCCAGCACCGACGCCACCGAGCCAACGGCGACGACGTTGCTCGCCGAAGCCAGCGCGTCGCCGACCGGCGTGTTTCGCCACACCGTGCGCGCGTGCAGCGCCGAACCGTCGCACAGCACGACAAGGTCCGCCTGCAGGATTCGATCAGCGAAATAGGGCTCGCTCGCAGAGGTTCGGTCGGTCACCATCAGGGCCTCGACACGCACGTCGTAGTCGTTGCAGACCTGGGCGGCCGCGACCGACGACTCAGCCGCGCCAATGAACGCGGCGGCCGTCGGCAGGATGACCACGTCGGCCTCGCTGCCCACACCCGCGAAGGAATCATCCCTAAACACCGCCCCGAGGACTCCTAACGAGCCAACGACGTAGAGCGAGCGAATCACTCGTGAAGTATCGCACTTGGGCCGTACCCTTACCGACCAGTAATGTTCGCAGGATGACCTTTCAAAAAGTTGGCGTTCTTGGTTCGGGCATCATGGGCAGCGGCATCGCTGAAGTCGCGGCCGGGGCCGGGGCGACGGTGATCGTGCGCAGCCGCTCGCAGACAACCGCGGACGCGATGCTGGCGGGACTCGAGAAGTCACTCGCGAAGCAGGTCGAGAAGGAAAAGCGCACCCAGGAGGACGCTGACGCGCTTCGCGCGAGGGTCTCGGCGACGACGAGCCTCGCCGATCTGCACGACTGTGATCTCGTGATCGAGTCGGTCGTCGAGGACCTCGCCGTCAAGAAGGCCCTCTTCAACGAGTTGGACCGCGCAGTGCACCACACCGCCATCCTCGCCACCAACACCTCGACCCTGTCGGTCATTGACCTGGCCATGGAGACGTCTCGGCCCGAGCGCGTCTGTGGCGTCCACTTCTTCAACCCGGCACCGGCCATGTCGCTCGTCGAGATCGTTCGCCCCCTCTGCGCCAGTGACGAAACCATCGACGCGGTGGTTGAGTTTGCGCAGGCCTGCGGCAAGGACCCGGTCGTCGTGAAGGACCAGGCCGGATTCATCGTCAACGCCCTGCTCTTTCCGTACCTCAACAACGCCATCCGCCTGCTCGACCAGGGCGTCGCGACCATGGAAGGCATCGACACCGCCATGAAGGGCGGCTGTGGCTTCCCGATGGGTCCGTTCGCGCTCCTCGACCTCGTCGGGCTCGACACCTCGCTCGCGATCCTCGACGCCCTCTACGTGGAGTTCGCCGACCCCAACTTCAACGCGGTGCCGTTGCTGCGCCGCATGGTGAGCGCCGGACTGCTCGGGCGCAAGTCCGGCGGCGGTTTCTACGACTACCGTCGCTAGGTAGAACGATGAAGGGAAACCATGGCTGATCGCACCAAGCCCTGGGTGATGAGGACCTACTCGGGCCACTCCACCGCCGTGAAGTCCAACGAGTTGTACCGGAGCAACCTCGCGAAGGGACAGACCGGCCTCTCCATCGCCTTCGACCTGCCGACCCAGACCGGCTACGACCCCGACTCCCCCGCGGCGGCGGGCGAGGTGGGCAAGGTCGGGGTTCCGGTCGCCCATCTGGGCCACATGCGCCAGCTCCTCGACCAGATCCCGTTGGGCGAGATGAACACGTCGATGACGATCAACGCGACCGCGGCGTGGTTGTGGGGCCTCTACCTGGCCCTGGCCGAGGAGCAGGACGTCGACTTCGGACAACTCCAGGGAACCACGCAGAACGACATCGTCAAGGAGTACCTCAGCCGCGGCACCTACATCTACGCGCCCGAGCCATCGAAGCGGCTCATCGTCGACATGATCGCGTACGGCATCAACAACGTCCCGAAGTGGAACCCGATCAACGTCTGCAGCTACCACCTCCAAGAGGCCGGCGCGACCCCGGTGCAGGAGATCGCGTACGCCCTCGCGACCGCCATCGACGTGCTCGACGCCGTGCGCGATTCGGGCAAGGTCGAAGAGAGACAGATGTCGCACGTGGTGGGACGGATCTCCTTCTTCGTGAACGCGGGCGTCCGTTTCATCGAGGAGATCGCGAAGATGCGCACCTTCACCGCCATGTGGGACGAGATCTGTCGCACCCGCTACGGCGTCGATGATCCGTCGCTTCGACGCTTCCGTTACGGGGTGCAGGTCAATTCGCTCGGCCTCACCGAACAGCAGCCCGAGAACAACGTCCAGCGCATCGTGCTCGAGATGCTGGGCGTGTCACTGTCGGCCGACGCGCGCGCGCGCGCCGTCCAACTGCCGGCGTGGAACGAGGCGCTCGGGCTCCCCCGGCCGTGGGACCAGCAGTGGAGCCTTCGCATGCAGCAGGTCCTCGCCTTCGAGAGCGACCTCCTCGAGTACCCCGACATCTTCGCCGGCTCCCAGGTGATGGACGCGAAGGTGCACGAGCTCACCGTGGCGGCCCAATCCGAGCTCGACGACGTTCTCGGCCTGGGCGGGGCATTCGCCGCGATCGAGGAGCTGAAGAGTCGCCTCGTCGCGAGCCAGGCCGAGCGCGTGGCCCGCATCGAGTCCGGCGAGCAGATCGTGGTCGGCGTCAATCGTTTCACCGAGACCGCCGAGTCGCCGCTCACCAGCGGGACGTCGCTGGAAGCGATCATGACCGTCGACCCCGCGGTCGAGCGCGAGCTGATCGAAGACATCGAGGCGTGGCGCAAGGTGCGTGACGAGAGCGCCGTGCAGGTCGCCCTCAACGAGCTGATCCGCGTGGCCAAGAGCGACGACGCGAGGGACAACATCATGGTGCCGACCATCGCCCTCGCGAAGGCCGGCGGCACGACCGGCGAGTGGGCGCGAGCCTTGCGCGAGGTCTTTGGCGAGTACCGCGCGCCCACCGGCGTCCGTGGCGCCGTGCACAGTCGCGGCGAGGCGTTCGCCGCCTTGGTGGAGCGGTCCAAGGCCGTTCGAGCCCGGCGCGGGTCGCCGCCCAAGCTCCTCGTCGCCAAACCGGGCCTCGACGGACACTCCAACGGCGCCGAGCAGATCGCCGTCGCGGCCCGCGACGCCGGCTTCGAGGTGGTGTACCAGGGAATCAGGCTCTCACCCGAGGAGATCGTCGCCGCCGCGCGTGACGAGGATGTCGACATCGTGGGCATCTCGATACTCTCGGGCTCGCACCTCGCGCTCGTGCCGCGCGTCCTCGAGGGGCTGCGCGAAGCCGGTGTCGACGCGAAAGTCGTCGTCGGGGGGATTGTTCCTCATCAGGACGGGGACATGCTTCGACGCCTCGGCGTGGCAGCTATCTATACGCCCAAGGACTTCTCGCTCAGCGTGATCATGGACGATCTCCTGGCCTTGGTCGAATCCGTCAAATAGAACGGTGGGGACGGCGCAGGGCGTACGGGCCCGCGTCGAACCAGCGGCCCGAGAAGCGCCAGCTCGGAACGTTGTCGACCTCGATCGCGGACGGTGACTTGAACACCTGTTCGGCGACGACGACGATCGCGGCCAAGTCCTCGGCGGACAGCTCCGGGCGAGGCGCAAGCCCGTAGCTCACAGCGGAACGTTCCCGTGCTTGCGCTTGGGCAGCTCCTCGTGCTTGCCGCGAAGGAGGTCGAGCGAACGGCTCAAGATCCGTCGCGTGTCGGCGGGATCGATGACGTCGTCGATGAAGCCGCGCTCGGCCGCGATGTAGGGGTTGGCGTAGCGCTCCTCGTACTCTTCGATCAGCTGCTTGCGGGTGGTCTCGGGGTCATCGGAGTTGACCAGTTCACGTCGGTACACGATCTCGACCGCGCCCGAGGAGCCCATCACCGCGAGTTCCGCGGTGGGCCATGCGTACGCCAGGTCCGCGCCGATCGACTTCGAGTTCATGACCACGTACGCGCCGCCGTAGGCCTTGCGCGTGATGATCGAGATGCGCGGCACCGTGGCCTCGCAGAACGCGTAGAGCAGCTTGGCGCCGTGGCGGATGATGCCGCCGTACTCCTGATCGACACCGGGCATGAAGCCGGGCACGTCCACGAAGGTGACGATCGGAACGTTGAACGCGTCGCACGTGCGCACGAAACGGGCCGCCTTCTCGCTCGAATCGATGTCGAGCACGCCGGCGAGGATCTGGGGCTGGTTCGAGATGAGTCCGATGGTGTGCCCGTCGATGCGGGCGAACCCGCAGGTGATCTGCTGGGCCCAGGTCGCGTGCACTTCCATGTAGTCGCCGCCGTCGACGACCGCCGCGATGACCTTCTTCATGTCGTAGGGCTGGTTGGGCGAAGAGGGCAAGAGGTCGCGCAGCTCCTCGCAAAGTCGGTTCGCGTCGTCGCCGGTCAGGATCCGTGGCGGCTCCTCCAGGTTGTTGGAGGGAAGGAACGAAAGCAGGTAGCGAACCTCGTCGAGGGCCGCTCGTTCGTCGGGCAGCACGAAATGGGCGACGCCGGACTTGGTGGCGTGGGTCATCGCGCCGCCGAGCTCTTCGAGGGTCACGTCCTCGCCGGTGACGGTCTTCACGACGTCGGGACCGGTGATGAACATGTGGCTGGAGTCCTTCACCATGACGATGAAGTCGGTGAGGGCGGGCGAGTACACCGCACCGCCGGCGCACGGACCGAGGATCACCGAGATCTGAGGCACGACCCCGGAGGCCTTGGCGTTTCGATGGAAGATCCCGCCGTAGGCGTTCAGCCCGGCGACTCCTTCTTGAATTCGAGCCCCCGCCCCGTCGTTGAGGCCAATGATCGGAAGGCCCATGGTCATCGCCAGGTCCATGATCTTGTGGATCTTNNTTCTCGCCGTGGGTCTCGCCGAGCGCGCCGCCAAACACCGTGAAGTCCTGCGAGTAGACGCAGACCTTGCGACCGTCGATCTTCCCGAATCCGGTGATGACGCCGTCGGTGTAGGGACGAGAGTCTTCGAGACCCATGCCCGAAGCGACGTGCCGATTCAACATGTCAAGTTCTTGGAACGAGTCCTCATCGAGCAGGTACTCGATGCGCTCGCGAGCGGTCAGTCTCCCTTTGGCGTGGTGGCGCTCGATTGCCTTCTCACCACCCGCAAGGCGGGCCTCTGCTTTGCGAGCTTCCAACTCGGCCAAACGTTCCGCCATTGAGTGCTCCATGAGGGACAAGGCTACCCAACTGAGTTACGGCGCGTGTCGCGAGGGCGGCTTCGCCGGACGCCATCGACGGTTGACGCGGAGTCCCTTGGCTCTACCCGCGAGTGGATGAAGGCAGCGCGACGCGTGCTGCCTCTGGCCTAGTTGGGGTCCTCGACCAGTTCGATCAAGGTGCCAAACGACGTCTTGGGGTGCACGAAAGCCACGATCGTCCCGCGAGAACCTGGTCGGGGCGCGTCGTCGATCACCCGGCCCCCTGACGCCTTCACCGCTTCGAGCGCCACCGCGCAGTCGGCTACCCGATAGCCCACGTGGTGCAGCCCCTCGCCCTTCTTCTCGAGATACTTCGCCACCGGAGAATCCTTCCGGGTCGGCGTGAGCAGTTGGATGTACGAATCGGCCACCCTCAGCAGGGCTTCGGCGACGCCGTCGGATTCAACGATCTCGCGGTGCTCGACCGTGGCGCCGAAGACCTCCTCGTACCAGGCGATCGCGGCCTCCAGGTCGTTGACCGCAATGGCGACGTGGTCGATTTCGGTGAGTAGAGGGTGCATCACTGGTCCTTGTCGTGTCGACGGAAGATACTGAGGCGATCTTCACCGACTCGGGCGCGAAGCTCGGGGTTCGTGATGCCGAGACCTTCGGAATCGGCGGCGCACAGAATGCCGATCTTGCCTTCGTGGCGGTTGTGATGCACCTCGTAGGCGGCCTCTCCCACCTCTTCGAGGGGAAAGACCGCCGAGAGCGGCGGCACGACCTTGCCGTCGATGATGGTCTGGTTGGCCGACCACGCCTCTCGATAGTTCGAGAAGTGCGAGCCCTTGATGGACTTGAGCTTCATCCACAGGTGCCGGTTGTCGTATTCGATCATGTACCCGCTGGTCGCCGCGCACGTAACGATGGTGCCGCCGCGCTTCGCGACGAAGACGCTGGCTCCCATGGTCGAGCGCCCCGGGTGCTCGAAGACGATCTCGGGGTCATCGCCCACCAGCGCGCGGATGTCCTTTCCGAGTCGGCGCCATTCGGACTCGTCCTGGGTGTTCGCGTCCTTCCAGAACTGGTAGTTCTTCTCCGCCCGGTTGATGACGTACTCGCAGCCCAGCTCTCGAAGCGTGTCCGCCTTGGGTTCGCTCGAGACGACGCCGATGGGGGTGCCGCCCGAGTTGAGCACGTGCTGCACCGCGAACGAGCCAATGCCGCCCGACGCGCCCCAGATGAGCACCCTGTCGCCCTGCGTGACCGGGGCGCCGTTTCTCGACACCAGCATCCGGTACGCGGTCGAGTTGCACAGTGCGTTGATTGCCGCCTCCTCCCACGAAAGATGGGTTGGCTTGGGCATGAGTTGATTGGCCTTCACCACCGAGATGTCGGCGAGTCCCCCGAAGTTGGTCTCGAAGCCCCAAATGCGCTGATTGTTCGAGAGCATGGAGTCGTCGTGGCCACTCGGGTCCTGGTCGTCGACATAGTTGCAGTGCACCGCGACCTGGTCGCCGACTTTCCAGTTGCGCACCGCCGAGCCCGTGCGCAGGATCACCCCGGCGGCGTCCGAACCAACGACGTGGTAGTCGAGGGCGTGGCGCCTGCCCCAGAATGACTCCTTCGCGAGCCGGTCGAGGAAGCCAAAGGTTGGCAGGGGCTCGAAGATGCTCGTCCACACCGTATTGAAGTTGATCGACGACGCCATGACCGCGATGACGACCTCGTCGGGGGCGGTCTCCGGCACGGCCACCTCGTCAACGTGGAGGCTTCGACGCGGGTCCTTGTCCTTGCTCGCCATCCCCTCGAACATGTTCTGCTCGTCGCGACGGACGAACACCGCTCGGGTGGTTGCGGGCAGCGGGATCTCGGCCAGGGTCTCGCCCGAGGCGCCGGCACGGACTGCGTCAAGTATCTCGCTCATCTGGGCGAGGCTAGTTCGCGGCGCATCCAATTGGAAGAACGTCTTGGGTGAAGGCGGCGCTCAATAGACTTTTTACGATGTCCTTGCTGCACATCGTCCCCGCGTTCGCGCTCACCGCGCTCGTTCTCGCGATGGTGCCGGGCCAAGGCGTGGCGATGGTGCTTCGCCAAGCCATTGTCGGCGCGCGCTGC
Organism: Acidimicrobiaceae bacterium; assembly: GCA_003132205.1. GTDB lineage: Bacteria > Actinomycetota > Acidimicrobiia > Acidimicrobiales > RAAP-2 > RAAP-2. The sequence goes on along the minus strand of PKWY01000054.1, from coordinate 7,002 downwards.
GCCTACACGTCGGTAGCCGGAAACTCGGTCGGTCTCATCATCTGGGGCTGCGCCTCGGCGATCGGACTCAGCCAGATCTTCGCCCGCTCCCACTTGGCCCTCCACGTTCTGAAGTACGCGGGCGTTGCCTATTTGAGTTTCCTCTCGGTCCAGACGCTCCTGGAACTGCGCAACGGCTTCGGCAAGTTCGACGACTGCGGGCGGGCCCGCGTGAAGCCGGCGTCGGCCTTCCGTCTGGGACTGCTCACCAATCTCACCAACGTGAAGGCCGCCGTGTTCGCCGGTGCCTTCATTCCCGAGTTCGTTCCTCGGACCTTCTCACTCAGCACTGGAATCGTCGCCCTCGGCTTGGCGCAGACGACCGTTTCGATGTGCTGGTACCTCCTTCTCGTCTCCTCCATTGACCGCGCTTCGGTCATCCTGGCGAAGCCGGCCGTTCGACGATGGCTGACTGGCTTCTCCGCCGCAGGCCTGCTCCTAGTGGCAGTCGTCCTGCTCTTCACCTCCCCTCGATAGGTCGTCTATCGTTTCAAGAAGCTCCGGGTTGGAGCAAAAAGGAGTCATCATGTCACGCAGTGTCATCGTCGCTGGAAGCCGAACCGCGATCGGCAAGTTATCGGGAGTCTTCGCCTCGCTGAGCGCGCAGGACCTGGGTGGCGCCGCCATCCGTGGCGTGCTGGAGAAGACCGGAGTGGACCCCGCGACGGTTGACGCGGTACTGATGGGTCAGGTCATTCTCGCGGGCCAGGGCCAAATCACCGCGCGCCAAGCCGCGGTGAAGGGCGGCGTGCCCATGACCGTTCACGCCGCGACGATCAACAAGGTGTGCCTCTCCGGACTCCAGACCATCTACCTGGCGGATCTCATGATCCGCGCCGGCGAAGCCGACATCATCATTGCGGGCGGCATGGAGTCCATGACCAACGCCCCCTACCTCCTGCCCGGCGCTCGCGCCGGTTACCGCATCGGCGACCAGAAGGTCATCGACTCCATGATGTTCGACGGCCTCACCTGCGCGTTCGACCAGTGCGCGATGGGACTCTCCACGGAGCGTTACAACGCCGGGCGCATCACCCGGGCTCGTCAAGATGAGTTCTCGGCGCGCAGCCACCAGCTCGCCGCCGCCGCGATCGCGTCGGGCAAGTTCGCCCAAGAGATCGTCGGCGTCCCGGTCCCCCAGCGCAAGGGCGACCCGGTCATCATCGACACTGACGAGGGCGTGCGCGGCAAGACCACCGTCGAGTCGCTCGGCGCCCTTCGCGGCGCGTTCGAAAAGGACGGCACCATCACCGCCGGCAACGCCTCGCAGATCTCCGACGGTGGGGCCGCGGTGCTGGTCATGTCCGAAGAGCGAGCGGCACAACTCGGCCTCACGCCCATTGGCGAGCTCGTGAGTTACGGGATGGTCGCCGGCCCCGACACCTCGCTGCTCAACCAGCCTTCCAACGCGATCTTGAAGGCCGCCGCGAAGGCCGGCATCGACGTGAAGGGCATCGACCTCTTCGAGATCAACGAGGCGTTCGCGGCGGTGGGCCTCGCCTCGGCCGACGACCTCGGCATCGACGAGGACAAGGTCAACGTGAACGGCGGCGCCATTGCCTTGGGCCACCCCGTTGGCATGTCCGGCACCCGAATCGCCCTCTCCGCACTGCTCGAACTCCACCGCCGCGGCGGCGGCACCGCCGCGGTAGCGCTTTGTGGTGGCGGAGGGCAAGGCGACGCGGCAATCCTGCGCACGCTTTAGTCGGGCACGTAGCTGGCCACGAGTTCGTAGCGGGCGAGCCCGATCTGACGGTTGTCCGGTATCGCCAGCACGAACGCGCCACCGAGCGGATAGCCCTTGGTGCGAAGGCGCTCGAGCGGTTCAGAGACCAGGCTGAGCAACAGTTCGTGCACGGTGGGATTGTGCCCGACCACGAGCAGCGACGTCGTCACGGGGTCGATGGCGGCGAGCTCGATCAGGAGGTCCTCCGCCGTCACCTCGCGCCGTCCGTTGTAGATCAACTCGCTGAACTCGCGCGGACCGGCGAACGGGGTGTCGTCGAAGGCCCGGCGAAAGGTCTCCCTCGTGCGTTCGGCGCTGCTCACCAGAGCCGTGGTTGGACCGAATCGACCGAGCTCGTTCGGGTCGAGGGCCCACTCCCTCAACTGCGTGCACTGGCGGCGGCCACGTTTGCTCAACTCGCGCTCGAAGTCCGAGCCGCCCTTGGCGGCCGGGGTGGACTGACAGTGGCGAACGACGGTGAGATAGCGCACCCTCACAGTCTCGCTGATAGCGTGGGTCCTCCGACAACCCCGGGTGGTTTAGCGTTGGGGCGTGTACGCGTCGTTGACATACTTCCAGGCAATCGTGATGGGCTTGGTACAAGGAATCACCGAGCTCTTCCCCGTCTCGAGCCTCGGCCACGGGGTGCTGCTGCCGGCCTTGCTCGGGTGGCACAACCTCGTCAACAGCCAGACCTCCTCGCAGTCGTTCTTCCTCGTGTTTCTCGTCGGGCTCCACGTGGGCACCGCGGTCGGCCTCATCGTCTTCTATCGAAAGACCTGGCTCGCGTTGCTGCGTGGGCTACTCACCCAACTCTCTGGCGTGCGCGAAAATGGCGTGAGGTCGCTCTGGCGACTCGACAGCCCCGACATGGACGCGAACTACCGCCTCCTCTTCGTCCTCGCGGTGGGCAGCGTGCCCGTCGGCATCGCGGGCGTGCTGCTTGAGCACAAGCTGCGCGTCCTCTTCGCCAAGCCGCTCGCCGCGGCAATCTTCTTGAGCGTGAACGGCGTGATCCTGCTCGTGGGCGAGCGTCTTCTTCGCTCGCGCGGGCGCCACGCGCGGTACCAGCGGCTCGACGCGATCACCCCGCTTAGCGCCCTCGCCATCGGCTCGTCGCAGATCCTCGCCTTGTTCGCCGGCATCTCACGCAGCGGCGTCACCATGGTGTCGGGGCTGATGGGCGGACTCGACCACGAGGAGTCGGCGAATTTCGCGTTCCTGCTCGCCACACCCGTGATCCTGCTCGCCGGTCTCTACAAACTGCCCCAACTGATGGGCTCGCTCGGCGACGGCGTTCGACTCCAGACCCTCGTCGGGGCGCTCTGCGCGATGGTCGCCGCCTACGTGGCCGTTCGATTCCTCACGAAGTGGTTCACGGCCAAGACGCTCGTTCCCTTCGGCGCCTACTCCCTGGTGGTGGGACTGCTGTGCGTGATCCGCTTCGCCTAATCGGCGAGGACGCGGCGCCCGTCGATCGCCCTGCCGAGCGTCAGGTCGTCGGCAAACTCCAGGTCGCCGCCGACCGGAAGGCCGCTCGCGGGTTGTGACACCACGAGTCCCGGGGCCGCCAGGAGACGGCTGAGGTACATCGCGGTCGCGTCGCCTTCGACGTTCGAGTTGAAGCAGAGGATGACTTCCTTCACCGGGCCGTTCAGGCGTCTCACCAGCTCTTGGATGCGAAGGCGGTCGGGCGTCACCCCTTCAAGCGGGTTGAGCACGCCGTGAAGCACGTGATAGGTCCCGCGGAACGCGCCGGAACGCTCGACGGCGACCACGTCCGGCGGGTTCTCCACCACGCAGATCATCGTCTGGTCGCGGCGCTCGTCCGCGCAGATGCCACACAGTCCACCGGTCTCGGCGATATTGCAGCAACGCTCGCAGAACGAAAGCTTGGTCTTCATGTCCTCGAGCGCGTTGGCCAGGCGGCCCACGTCCTCGTTGGGCTGGCGCATGAGCCAGAACGCGATTCGCTGCGCGGACTTCGGACCAACACCGGGGAACCGACCGAGCTCATCGACCACCGCCTGGAGCGCTGGTGGGTAGCTCACGAAATCTCCTCGGCACCCGGGAACATCTCGGCGATCAGGTGATCAGCCACCGACTGCACGACGATCGAACTCTCGTCGGGCGAATAGGCCTCGTCGGGACCGCTTTCAGGAGCCGTCGGGCGGATCGGGCGCTGCGTCGGGGCGGATGCCGAGGACTGCAGCGCGGGGTCAACGGTCCATTCCACCACCAGCGTCGTCTTGAATTCGTGGTCCATCGCGCCACGAAGACCCTGAGAGATCATCTCGGTGTTCTGGCGCATCTCCTCGCTCGGCAGGGCGATGGTGAGGCGCTGGCCGTCGAGGGCGCGAATCTGAGAGGACTTCAACAAGAGCTGCGCGGCTCGCGACGTTCTCGGCACGACGCGCTGGAAGAAGCGCTCTCGCACGTCGTCGAGGCTCAGCTGACCCGGCCCTTCCGACGCGAGCTCGACCGCCTCAGGCGCGACGTCCGCGACCACCTCGGGCTCGGGTTGGGATGGAGCGACCGGCGGGGTTCCCTTGGTCGAACCAATGGGGCGAAGGACCGGAGCGGGAGCCGCAGCCGGCGCGGGCGCACTTCGAACGGGACCTCGCTCGAGCTTGGTCACGCGCTCGTTCAGCGCGTCGAGCGAAGCGTCGAGCTCGGGCTTGATGAGGCGAATAAGGGCCACCTCGAGAATCACGATCTTCTCGGGGGCACTCTTCATCTCACGCATCGAACGCCCAATGGTCTCGAGAATTCGCACGGTGCGCGCGAGACCCAGCCTCTCGCCCCACGCGCTCAGGCGCACACGGTCCGCATCGACGGCGTCGGCGACCTCGGGCGCCACTTGCAGCAGGAAGACCTGGCGCACCTCCCCGGCGAAGTTCTCCGCCAACTGCTCGGGATCCCAACCATCCTGACGCAGCATCGCGAGTGACTTGAGGGCCCCCACCGGGTCTTCGTCGACGAGCGAGCGGAAGAGTCCGTCGAACTCCGGCTGGGTCTCGGTGATCGACCCGGTCGCGATGAGTTGATCGAGCGCGCTCAGCGCGTCGCGGGCCGATCCGCGTCCGAGTCGAACCGCCGCGTCGATGGTCGCCTCGTCGGCGCTCAGACCGGCCGCCCCCTTCACATCGTGCAGGAGCGAGCTCAGGGTGTCGCCCCCGATGAGGCGGAACTCGAGGTGCTGGGTCCGCGAACGAATGGTGGGCAGCACCTTGTGGGGGTCGGTGGTGGCGAGCACGAACACCACGTGCTGGGGCGGCTCCTCGAGCGTCTTCAGCAGCGCCGCCGAGGCGGCCTTCGAGAGCTGGTGGACCTCGTCGAAGATGTAGACCTTCCAGCGGCCGGGGGTGCCGTGCCACGCTCCCGCGGTGATCTCTCGGATGTCATCGACACCGTTGTTCGAGGCCGCGTCCAGCTCAATGACGTCGAGCGAGGATCCCCTCGTGATCGCGACGCAGCTCGCGCACTCGTTGCACGCGTCCCCGTCGACCGGGTGCGCGCAGTTGAGGGCCTTCGCCAGGATTCGCGCCGTCGTGGTCTTGCCGGTTCCTCGGGGGCCGGAGAACAGGTACGCGTGCGAGACCCGGTCGTTCTTCACGGCTCCCTGGAGGGCGCGCACCACGTGATCCTGTCCACGCAATTCGCAGAATCTGCCGGGGCGAAAGCGACGGTAAAGGGAGGTCACCCCGTCGAGGGAGGTGGGGGTTGGAGTCGCATCAGCCATGCATGCATGCTAACGGTGCCCTGTGAGGCGCCGAGGTCCAAAGCGATGGCCAGGCGATCCGTGGCACCCAACACAATCCGCTGAGAGCTGCTGGCTTCCACCCCTGACTCGGTTCACGAACGGTCGTCGCACGGGACCCGGCCATCGCTTTGGACCTCGGCGTTAGAAGGCTACCGGACGGACACCGGTCCCGGCTCGGGTAGCCTTGCGAGCCGGTATCCATTTTGCAGCGCGAGCGGCGAAATTCCGGGAGGAGTGCGAGAGCGGCCGAATCGGCACGATTGGAAATCGTGTGAAGGGAAACCTTCCGTGGGTTCAAATCCCACCTCCTCCGCCACGGGGTCTTCACGAAAGTGAAGCCCAACTTGTTACGAAACCCTGGGCGATCGGGTTCAGAAGCTAACTTCTGGATCCGAGCCAGCCCTCAGCGGCGATAATCGGCCCTTCGACCAACCAGCTGATCCTCAGGCGCGCAGTTGCTGTAACGAAAACGACCCGACAGACGTGCATCGTCAGTCGCGTCCCCCACTGAACCCTTCCTCAGGCACCGCAGCGACAACCCCAATAATGTGATCGATCCTCAACGGCATTCCAGTTTCGTCGGTGATCGGCCAGATCCCGTTCGCGCGTGACGATCCTCGGTGTTTTGATATATAGTTCGCAAGTCCGCATCTTAGGAATTGGTAAGAATTTCCGGCCCCGAGGGAGGCGTTCGATGATCAGCGATCATTGGACGCGAGGAAAGACTGCTCGCGTCGCGTCAAAGTGCATCATAACCATCGCGTTGATGACGTCAGTGCTGACTGTCGGGCTCGAAAATGCGGCGCACGCGATCTCGGCGATCGCAGAAGCCGCGACCTTCCCCGTCTCCGCTGAAGTCCAAGGAGGGACCACGCTGACGGTCAATCCACAGAAGGTCGGCGACCTCGTCATCTTCCAGTCGCAGATCCACTCGCAGACCATCACGGTCACCGGGGTGAGCTGTTCCGAGACGGGAACGTGGCATCTTGCGCAGCGATACGTCGACACCACGAACGGCTTGATCACCGAGGAGATCTGGTGGGCGGTGGCGACGTCCACGGGATCCACCACGATCACCGCTAGCTACTCGGCCAGCATCGCCGCTCTCAGCCCCGAGTTGGTGAGCGACTCGTTCACCGCGGCGAGCCCGTCAGTCTGGAGCTTCGTGTCGGGCGCCGACAATGCGGCGTCGTCGACCGCGGCGATCACGTTTCCGAGCGTCTCCAGCGGCGCGGGAACTAACCAGTTGTACTGGGGCTACGCGCAGTCGACCGGGACCGCGGCGATTGGCACCACCACGGGCTTCAACTATTCGCTCACGGCCCAAGGGAATCTCCTCGCCTTCAACGATGCAGTGAGCCCGAGTGCCGCCTACGCCCCCACGGCGACTGAGTCGCCAGCCACCAACAACACCTCCATCGCCGCGATCTTCCTCGCCACGCCTAACAACTCCTACACCGTGACCTTCAACGGC
>PKWY01000057.1 GCA_003132205.1 Acidimicrobiaceae bacterium | reverse complement strand
CACCGGTTCGGGCCAGGTCGTCGAGTATCTGTTCGACGGCACTGGCCTCGGACGTCGAGGCGGGGACGACTCTCACGCAGAGCGGCAGTCCCGTGACGTCCACGCAGACAATGCGCTTGGCCCCGTTGGTTCGACCGTAGGGGCCGCCCTGGTTGTGAAAGGTGACACCCCCGTTCGAGGCCCCTCGTGCGAGATGCGTGTCGATGACCACCATCGATGGACGAGGGTCCTTGCGGCCAAGTTCCAGACGAGTGGACGCGTGCAGTGCAGTGAGAACCCGGGTCCACGTTCCGTTCCTCGACCACCGACGAAACTGGGACCAAACTCGGGTCCACGGACCGAACTCCTCAGGCAGGAAGCGCCATTGGCACCCGGTGTGCGAGATGTAGAGCATCGCGTCGACGACGTGGCGCAGGTCGTTGCCGTGCTTCGGACCTCGTTTAGAGGGAACCAGCAGCAAGGGTTCCAATAACTTCCACTGGGAGTCGGTCAAGTCACTTGAGTACGCCACGACTTGATGGTGTCGGTCGTGGCTCCTGACGCACTCGCCAAATAGAACACAGCCTCTTAGGACCCTGCCGGAGACTGCGTCCCATTGGTTTAACGATGACTGCCCGATGTCATTAGCGCCGATCAAGATTCTCCACGTTAGATTCGACCGCAGAAGAGGTCCGAGACTTCGAGAGTGAGCGGCCAATGGACAAGAAGAGAACTAGATCTCGGAAGCCGTGGTGGGCGAATCTGGCGTGCGTGCTCACGGCGCTGGTGGTAGCGGCGAGCTTGACTGTCGCTGTCGGCGCAGCAGGAGCGTCGAGTCATCCCAACTACCCGCTTGGCAAAGCGAAGTCGTGCAAGGCACACTATGTCAAGCGGACCGAACGGCACTTGGTTAATGGGAAAGAGATCCGCTACGTCGCGTGCGTGTACGTTGCGCCTTCGACCACAACGACCAGATTGACTACGACGACAACAACCCTCACCTCGGTCAGTCCGTCCTCGGGTTCGACGGCCGGGGGCACCTCGGTCACCGTGACCGGCACGAATCTCACAGCAGCGACGGCGGTTAACTTCGGGGTCACCCCGGCCACGAATCTGGTGATCAATAGCGCGACGTCGATTACCGTCACGTCGCCGGCGGAGCCGGCCTGGACGAGCGACGTCACGGTCACCACCTCGGCGGGGACGTCGACGAAGACGACTGGCGATCACTACACGTTCAGCGCCGCCCCGCCCACCGCGCCTGGCGTTCCGCACGTGATGGAAATCATGATGGAAAATGAGGCCTACGGCGACCTCATCGGTAACGCGGCGGCCCCTAACATCAACCAGCTGACCCAGACCTACGCACTGACGCCGCAGTCCTACGCCATCGGACATCCCTCGCTGCCCAACTACCTCGAGATGATCGCTGGATCGAACTACGGCGTCAGCGACAACGGCACGCCAACGTCGGAGAACATTGCCAGCACTGCGCCGACGTTGGCCAATCAGTTCGAAACCGCCGGCATCTCCTGGCGCGTCTACTTCGAGAGCATGCCCTCAGCCGGCTACACGGGCGGTGACACCGGCGGGGTCGACCCCTACGGCGACGAGTACTACCTGCAGCACCACAATCCCTTCGTGTACTTCCCCGCCATTACGTCGCTCGCGGACTTCGACCAAAACGTCGTCCCGCTGAGCAGTGCGAGCAGTGTCCAGAGTGACCTCAATGCGCCCAGCGCCCCGGACTTCGTCTGGGTCACCCCGAACGCCGTGGACGACATGCACGATGGTCCGATGATGGCCGATACCAGTTCGGTGCCCACGGTGGGCGACGCCTGGCTCGCGAACTTCATCGCGCACGTCCAATCAACGTCGTGGTACGGCGCCGGAGGGCAGATCATCGTGGAGTGGGACGAGAGCCTTGATTCGGATACGTCCGGTGTCGGCACCGCCGGAGAGGGCGGGGGCGGGCACATCCTCACCCTGGTCATTTCGGCGAATCTGGCCGCCTCTCCAATTCAGTACTCCACCCCATTTAATACGGCGGGAATCCTGCACAGCGTCGAGGCGACCTACGGGCTGTCCTTTCTCGCCGATGCGGGCAACGCGAACAACGGCACGATCAACGCCTTGATGGGCCTCGCCTCGGCCCCGGCGGTTGCTTCGCTCGGCCCGTCCTCGGGTTCGATCGCGGGGGGAACGTCGGTCACCGTGACCGGCAGCGGCTTTAGTGGGGCAACCGCCGTCAACTTCGGTTCGCTCGCCGCGACGTCGTTCAGCGTGACCTCAGCCACCACCCTGACCACCGTGTCGCCGGCCGTCGCCGGCGCGAGCGCGGTTGTCGAACCGAAGTGGGGGGTGCGGCGTTTCGAGGGACGGCGCGGTGGGTGATTCGAACTCAACCACTTGGGGGGTGGGGGGTGCGGCGTTTCAGAAGCGCTTATCCTATAACCCAGAGACGATTGGTGCGGCTGGAGGGATTCGAACCCCCGACACTCGGTTCCGAAGACCGATGCTCTATTCCGCTGAGCTACAGCCGCAGTGGTGATGCTCTTGTTCCTTGTTCCTTGTTCCTTGTTCCTTGTTCCTTGTGCCCTGGAACTTGCTTGCGCGAGAGCCCGAGGGTAGACGGTAGATAGTAGTACCAGCACGGCCGACTTGGGATTGGAGAGGCCGCCGGTCGACTCCCTCCACTGTTCGAGTCGGATCCCAAGGCCACGACGACCCAGCCAGGATCCCCTTGAGACCGTGAGATGCCGCCCGACTTCTTGCCAAAGGCCGGAAGTTCTATCGGGACGAGCGCTGGAGACCAAGACTGCGTATGGAGCACCGGTAGTGTCGTGCTATCTCAACGGAGGAGGAACCCCGATGGCGGAGTTGATTGGTGCGAGCACCTGGGAAGCGGAGTTGTACGATCACCTGACGTCGCATGAAGCGATCGAAGGCGAGATGCTGGTCGAGTACAGGGACGTCGCCGCGACTTCGTCGTCGAGGGCGTTTCGCTACTTGAGCGATCTCATTCTCGAAGACGAGATCCGCCACCACCGGGTCTTCCGGGACCTGGCGTCAGCTCTGAAGAACGACGCGGAACTCGATCCGGCGGATCCGGCGATACCCCACATCGGCAAGTGGGGAGACGACGCCGCCACTGTCCTGCGTCTCACTGAGACGCTCCTCGAGCGCGAGCGCGCCGACGCCAAGGAGCTCCGCCACCTGGCTTCCGAGCTGAAGAGCCTCAAGCAGGAGACCCTGTGGCAGTTGCTGGTCAAGCTGATGGAGATGGACACGGCCAAACACATCGAAATCCTGAAGTTCGTGAAACGCAGTGCGAAGAAGTCACTGGAATAGGAATCGTCGCGGGCAGTTCAGGTTCCTGACTGCTCCACCGTTCCGGGTGATTGGTGGGGCTGGAGGGATTCGAACGCTGACCCCCGGTTGCGTAGGCACATTCCTGAGTCAGCATCCAAGGGAGTCACTGCAAAGATTCGCCGTCAATCACCCGGTTGTCGCGCACTCATGTTCGTGGGTGTTCAACACGACAGGTACAACGACTTCTGGAGCGAACCCAACCACCCCGGGATCCACCACTCCTACCGTTGCCCGCCCGAGGTCATGATTCGCGAGGGTTTGGGACCCTCAAACCGACTCAATCACGCCGGCCAGCGCCAGCCCAGGGCAGTAGAGTCGGCCGAATGGAGAGTTTCGAGAAAGTGAAGGCCCTGAACGACTTCTACGATGACGTGCACTGTCGAAGGCAAGGCAGCGGGGACACCACACTGTGCGGCCTGAAGACTGCTGGGCGCCCCGTCGATCGAGAGGTTACGTGCCTTCGGTGCCGCGAGTTCACCTCCGGCAACTTCTAGCTGCGAGAAGCCCCGGATGGCTCGCAGGTAGCCCGGAAAGAACGGACTCGTCAGAGCATCGACGCTGGCACGATGTTCCGGCGCCTGGGCCTGCGTCGGCATCAGTACCGTCGATGCCAGGATTCTTCTGATCGAAATCCTGCGGTAGGCGCAAAGTAATCTCGGTGTGTCTTCAATCGCTGGTGTCGTTTCCGGGCACTTCTTCGACGGTGCGGCCGGAGGGAATCGATATCGCCCCTCGGCTCATGGAGAAGTAAAGTCGGCCCAGTGGAGAGTCACGTAACGGTGAAGGCCAAGAATGACTTTTACGACAACGTCCGCTACCGACGACATCGCCGTCCCGAAAGCACCTTGCGCGAGAAGAAGACCGCTGGGTCACCAGCCCGGGGTGAGGCCACGTGCCTTCGGTGTCGCCAATTTGCCGTCGGGAACCCCTAGGTGAAATCAACCACCGCCTCCATTAACGAATGAGATTCAGCGTATTACTAGGCTCGCTAGTGGTTCAACTGCTGCGAGACGGAGAAGCGGCTCGAATCAGACGGCAACTGGCCTTTGTAGAAAAGGACCAACATTGCACGCTTTACTTAATCGCAGATCGTTTAATTTTCTCGGACGAGATTCAGTGATCCAGTCACGTGAGAAGACGGCGCGCTACGCCTGGCTCGACCTGTTGCGCGCTATGGCGGTGCTCATCGTCATGTGGGATCACTTCGTTGGGGAGTATCTTGCCAAGACAGGCCAGACCTGGCTACCGGACCGAATTGTGAACGTGGCCATCTTTCAACCTTTCGGCATAACGCAATTCGGCGGATTCTTCGGGGTCTGTCTCTTCTTTTTGATTAGCGGCTACATCATCATCCGCGTATCAACGAACGAGACTGCTTCGAAGTTCGCAATTCGCCGAGTGTTTCGAATCTTCCCACCTTTGGTCGCTGCAGTGGCGTTCGTCATCGTGGGCGGCAAGATGGGGTTCTCGCTCTACGCTGTGGCCGCCGGCGCCACGTGGAAACAGGCGCTCACCAACGTAACGCTGGTGAATTATTTCATGACTCCCCAAGTGATATTTGTGGGCGTGGCGTGGACGCTCGTGATCGAGGTCATCTTCTATATAGAGTCGCTACTTCTTAATCCACTCATCCATCGTCGACGCCTCATCCCATACTTCCCGCTTTGTGTGATCGCGCTCAGTCTGTTCTTCATTCTGAGCTCACGCGACTGGACGAGTGGCTACTTCTTGTCCACGGTGTCCTCCATTTATGTGCCAATCTTGGCGATTGGAAGTTCCTTCTTTCTCCTCGAGAAGCGAATCATCACTCCTTGGAAGTTTCTCGGATTTCTCGTGGTCGGTTGCGGAGTCTTTCTCTACGGAACTCATAACTTTTATCCGCAGTTCATGAGCGCCAACAACTCCTACCCGATCTCAGCATTTCTTGCGATTGTGATATTTGGCGGCGCATGGCTCGCCCGCGACGTGATCCCGACCTTCCGGCTCGTGAGGGCCATAGCCCTCACGAGCTATTCCATTTACCTGTTCCACGGCATCGTGGGGTTGCAACTCATCGAGTACCTTGATAGCTCTTTGGGTTATACGCTGTCGCTCGCAATTGGACTAATGGCCACGGCGGTAGCGGTAGGGGCTAGCTATTTCATGATCGAACGTCCGAGTCAATGGCTTGCGCGCCGGCTTACCGCTCGAAAAAATGCCATCGAGACCGTATAGAGAATCCCCGGAGTTGATTCCGGTAGTACGGTCACAACGCCAAGAGGCGAAATGGCACCCTGAGGAGTCGAACGAGCGCACACGGCTTCGGGTGGCATCCATCCGATGACAAGTACTGCCGATGCAGAACTGAACGACTGCCTAAGCATATTTCTCGTGGTGGGGAGAGAGGGGCCCCGCCGCGAAAACGAGCGAGAACCCCCGCGCACGGAGCCGACCACCCCGCGGCGCCCGGCCCACCCATCAGAAACCAGGGAGAGGAGGGGGCAAGGACCGGGGGTTTCGAGCCTAAATGGTGACCAGAAGGCCTAGGATTCGATTGAGAGCACCTAGCAGACTAGGTGCCAGTTGATCTGAAATCGCATCGAAGCGGAGAGGGGTGGGCGGTGGATGCCTATCAAGCAGGGCTTCGGTGTCAAGACGTAAACAGTGGACTTCGAACCTTTGACGCCGCCTCACCGAGTTTGTCTCCACTCAAGAAGACACGTCTAGTGGGCATGGCTGCGGACTTGGCATGCCTCGTCAGAGGAACCGCCATCATCACTGATATTGCCTCTCTTGAGAGCGTGGCTGCTGGGGAGCTTGATGTGCCGCCGACATCATTTGATGCGGTAATCAGCCTGTTAGAAGAGTCCGGCCTCGTGGAGTTGACGCGTGACATCCATGGCGAAGTCTCGGGACTAACATCAGAGGTCCCCTACTTCCAGGACCTCTACCCCATTCTTGGCACAGCGTGGCGAAATCGTCGGCCTTCTCAACTTGAGGAGGAAGTCGTCGCAGTCGTTGACCAGCTTGCGCTTGGGCCGTTTCCAGCGGAGATGCTTGTTGAACGTGCCGGAGTTGAGTCGTCTGATGTTGATCGAATTCTTCAACTCGGGACAGATTCGCATCTCATCAAGTCAGTCTCAGGAATCGAAGGAACGATCCTCTACTCTCCATTCACAGCTTTCGAGAACCCCGCACTCTTGAGCGAGCTCGCGGAGAGTCATGGCAGTGACCAATTACTCTCAGAATTCGCCGCTCTGCGCAATCGGCAAGGTCTAGCCGTGTCGCCAGAAAGGTACCCGCTTCTCTACGACGCCGTCGGACGCGGTCTGCTACTGGCGCCCAGTGTGAGGTTGCCTTCTGGCGGTGATCAACCATTTGTGACTCTGCCCTACACACTTGACCGTAGTTTGCTCATTGGCGAGAAACCGATATTGGACAAGGCACTCGCTGTTGTGGCGTGCATACGATGTGGTGAGGAATTTGGCGGCTACTCAGACCTTCCCTCGGCCGTAAGCGCTATCAACAAGCTTCTCCGCGAAGGTGAGTTGCGCCCACACTCATCAAGCGAGAGGCAGTACCGACTCATGCGGAACAAGGGAGTGGTTGCTTATGGTTCGGACCCGATGCCGTGGGGACACTGGATTGTGCCCACGCTCATCGATACCCCGGATAACCGTCGAGCATTAGAGATTGCACGCGACTTGATCACACTTGGAGAATCGATGGAAGGACGAAGTGATAGGACAGGGATGGACCTTCTTTCCACTGACGCCATCTACCTCAATCCGATGAAGACCGTGAAAGCAAACAGACCTCGATTGGCACACAAAGAAGCGGAGTATGCGAAATTGATCGCCGCTGTTATGGGCTACGGCGCGTCGTGATGGCTGACGAGAAGGGTCCAGCGCGGAGGCGGCCGAGCAAGGCTCGAACTAGTCCAATGAGAACTCCTGCCCCTAGCCCAGTGGATTCAGAGCGGGATCTCCCTTTGAAAGTTGAGATGCGTCGGCTCTTCTGGATGATGGGTGCAAGTACGAGCCTGGACGTGAAACTCAGAGCGCACGTAAGTGGCGACAGCCGCAGCCCAGGTTGGCAGGAGTACACAGACCTAGATGTGCTTGGTGTCGGTTTCTCGCCGACCAGCGAGCCGCACATAATGTTGGCGGACTGCAAGACGTCCGCTGGACGAGCCATCGAGAGGATGTTCTGGATACGTGGAGTAGCCGACTTCTTCTCTGCGGACACAGCATTCATGGTTCGATCACAGTTAGTCCCCGCAGCCGCAAGAACACTCTCGAATCGAATAGGTGTGGCCGTCCTTGATCCGGATGACTTCCGGGCATTATTGAAGACGTACTCGACCAGTCTTGACTTTGATGGCCCGCTTGGACATCTCTTTGACGTCGACTCAGTCCGACGTCAAGTGGAAAGTTACTCTGGTCTTCACAAGAAGCTCGATCCCCTTGTTGAATTCACTCGATTTGACTATTGGACCTACGAGCCTTATCGCAACTTGACTCAAGTGGTGGCCCATCTTGCTGACGTTGTCTCCGTCTTGGATCCAAGCATTCCAGCCCATGTCGCCCTCTTCATGGAGAACGCCTGGCTTTTTGCATTCGCAATCGCGCAAGCGACTCATCATGTGCGAACCAGCAGAATGGCAGACGTTCCGTCAGCTGTATCTACGTACGTAGCGGGAGGTGAATTGGCCAAACGGGAGAAAGCTCAACTCGCCCAACTCCTCCGGAAGGCAGGCTTCGACGTCGATTCTCGATCCTCAGTGCTCCCGCCCTACATTGATCCGCTTACGGAACTCATCACACGTTTCTTGGTCCGACCGGGAGAAATTGCTGACGTCTTGCGATATGCGGAGTATTTGATTACGGCGTCAGTTGTGGGCGAGACCGCCACCGTGGGCGAGGCATTTGGGGTAGATGTTCGACCCATTGCAGCGAAGTTGCTTGCCGACGCCTGTGGTTTCCTCGTCACTGCAGCGGGGCTTCGTCCAGCCTTCCGGGAACTAGCGCGAGAACGACTAGTGAGGGACCTTACGGGTGGAAGTTCGGTTGCTCAGGCGAGGGCAGAAGACTCAACTACTGATGTGAATGAGAAGCCATCATCGATGACCCAGATGTCACTCTCCATTGCAGACGAAGGTCAATCCAACATCAAACCGTTGGCATAGAACTGAGACTTTGAAGTCCGAAACCAGCAGCACATGCTCCGCCCCAAGACACAGAAATCGGACCTCGAAGCTTAGGTACTGTTTCTTCTGGAACTAGCTGCACAAACTGCGGCTGCCAAGCACTTCCCTCGTCAATGCCTCACTGGTGAACTCGCCAGACTTCACCAGTGAGGCAATTGCCTTGGAGATCCATGCCAACGTCATGACCTCAGCTAGCGCCAGAAGCACAGGCGTAGAGGGAGTAGAAATGAAGTGGACCCCATCCCTTGGACAACCTGACCTTGACCCCATCTGGTGGACCACGCCTATGCGAGTGTGATCTGGGGTCCACTTCACTCGACGGAATGCACCCACTGAGGAGAAGGGTGTTGGAGGTCTTGGTGGAATCCAAGTCAACAATGGCTACGAAGTTGGTCGCGGGACGTTGTCGCCTCCCCGAGACCTCCGTACGGCGCCACTTGCAAGACCTCCACGCGCACGGAGTCATTGACCTCTTGGATTATGGTCCGGAGCTCTGGGAGGTTTCGCAGTGGACCACAGAACGATGGTGGTCAGCCAGCTAAGCAAGCCATGAAGGATTTGGCTAATTTTGAACTCGTGACGAGGAACGAATGGTCTGGCGAAGTACTCATTCCGCAAACCAACCTCATTGGGTATCAACGTATTTACGAGGCTGAAACCTGGTTGAGAAGGATCTGTCTTGCTTCGTTCCTACTTGCCGAAGGTCCGGCTTGGGCAATAACAGTTGAACCTTCACTCAGATCTCGAATTCAGGAGGAGACGGCTAGGAATAGTTCTCGCTGGTACCTCGGAGCTGACTCGGAGGAAGAACTCTTGTGGTCAACAACGCAGGGGCAACTTGGGCAACTCCTGAGGCAAGAGAATATTGGTCCACATGTTCTTCACTTGTGTGGAATACCTGGAGAACTCTTGGCTGAGCATCTCAAATCGCTTGCACAGATCCGAAATACCCTTGCGCATAATCGAGCAATATCCGAAGACACGCTTACGATTCTCGAAGGTTCGCTGACAATAGTGACTGCCGCTGTGAAGAGGTTCAAGGGACACACTCTCTACGCGAGTTCAAACAATCCTTCGGACTTCGAAGATGAGGACCACGATCTCAGGGAGATGTATTCGGAGTTCGAGCAAGGCGAGCGTAGGTTTCCGGATCAGCAGTTGTTCTTTACTGCAAATGATGATTTCGTATTTCTTGTTCGTCTCCCAGTGCAACAATTCGGCAGATGGCCCAACTCGGCTCGAATGTCGATTTCGCTTGGCATCTCCAGTCATTTGCTTCTTTGCGTATTGGCCAACAAGGAGTGTGATGAGCTGCAATTCGTGATGCCGAGGCGACTACCAAGCGAGGAAAAGATCAAAGTACTTCACTGCTTCATGACAAACGAGATCCTCCGAGATGCATGGACGGAGACTTCTCCCGACGAACAGAACCCGGCAAGGGCGTGCTGGCCCAAGCTTTGGTTCTACGAGAATCGGCGACCTGACGCCTGAGGAGATGCAATCGTCGACCGTCAGCGATGAGCGATGTTGACAGGGGCATTCAGGCATGATCAGATGCGGAGCGTGGGGGAAACCGAAGTGTCAAGATGATTGGTACTGACGCTGCCAGTTGGTGGTTGGTTTCGGTGACCGGGACGCTTTCTCTTGCAACTGGGGGAATGGCGTTTGCAACGTTTCAAATGGCTGCAGCATCAAGACGCCAGATCTATGTGCGCATTCCGGCGTATTCGG
>PKWY01000031.1 GCA_003132205.1 Acidimicrobiaceae bacterium | reverse complement strand
ATCATAGGCGAAGTCTTAGCCGAGCTGGACAAGTAATCGGTCCGTCCTTGCGCGATCTGACACGGTGGCGCTCGGATCGTTGACTTCGACGAGAGGCTGCAGAGGCGCCCACATCCAAAGAGTTGTCCCAAACGAATAGGGACTGGAGTGATCGTGGCCGCTTTCATGACCGTTCGGATGATCGCGCGCGCTCGTCGTAAGGCTCGTCGTCACGCCTCGTTAGTGATGACCGACGTAGTGTTGCCACGGTCGAACCCTCCAGTCGGAGATTGTTGGCGTCGGGCCTCCGACGCCAGGCTGCTCATCACGCAGGGTGACCGTTGATTCGCTTCTTGTCCCTAGTCGCTTGGTCGGGTCAGACCGGATTCAAAAGCCTTCTTGAGTTCGATCGCGAACAATGTTTCGTCTGCAAATGTCTCATCCGAGCACAGAAGTAGTCCCGGCTCAGGGAGATTCGACCATTTGCCCGTCACGCTCAAGAGAAGTACCAGGGCCCTTACTCGTTCCGGACTTACGCGCTTCTCAAGAATAATTGAAATGGGCGATGGACTTCGCCATTGGCACGCGTCTGATGCCCCGAGTCTGGTACAAACTGGACGATTCCACTCCCTGCTTCCACGTGCTCATTGCAGCATGCCTCAAGAGAGGCGACTCTTTAAGACTCTGAAACTCCTCGTGAGGATCGAACACGGAAGTCTTTGCGGCGTGCATTGCGTGTCTCCACTCCTCACGTCATGAGGCAACAAACCTCTCGCCCAATTGAATTTGGCCTTCAACGTGAATCAGTCGACGCCACCAGCTGAGCCATTGATCGGAAGCCATTGATTGCTCGTCGGAACTTAGCCCCAGATCCAGGACCTGGACTTCCCCAACGAGGGGCGGAGGGACGTCGAGTCCCGACGGGGTTAACCGGCAGGCATCTCGGACGTACAGAACAATGTGAGCGTCCTGCTCGCTATTTAGCGTCAATATCCAAGACGAAGACCCAGCCCTTCTCATTTACGCAACTTACAGCGCCCTTCGATCTCGAAGCGACGCTGAATCAGTGGGACCACGATTATTTCCCATGGATCAGACTTCATTATTGAGGACGCCCGTCAAGGAATCCGCCAATGTAAGGTTGCGGATCTGTTGCGTCGGGCCTCCGACACGATTTGCGCCCAGTCCCCATCAGTAGGGAGCCACGCGTTCCGTCAAGTGTCGGCGAATTAGAGATTCTTGAGCCAAAGAAGCCGAACTTCTGTCGGTAGATCCGGATACGCGAAGCGATCGATTCCACGCAATTCACAACCCATCCTCAGGTAGAAGTGACAAGCGGAAACATTGACGTTTTGCGTCTCGACCTGGAGTTGAGTACATCTACGCTCGCGAGCCCACTGCTCGGCAGCAAGAAAGAGGGAGCGACCCACACCCATACCTCGCATTGCTGGCTCCACGCGAAGGTCCCAGAGTTCAGCCAGATCATTCCGATCGTCTAGGAGGTAGATGCCGGGGGTATCGAATGCGATGACTGCACCACCGACTCTCTTTCCGTCGACATACGCCGCCTTCAACCCACAATTCTTGAGATCAAATCTGGTGAGCCAGCGCTGTGGTCCCTCACCTTTGATCGCGTCGTAATCCTTGGCGTAGGGGTGTTCAACGATGCGCTCGCGCAGTGTGATGCCACCGATGCCGCCCTCCGGAGTAAGGACCTCTAGGAGTCGATCCACTTCAAAGGCGATTGAAATGGACCCGTGTTGAGCGAGCTCCGTCACAGGTTCATCGCGAATCTCGACGATCACGTCCTCCCTTTCATCCGAGTGCACCAAGTCTGTCAGCATCGCCCCGATAGGAGTACGCATGCATCCATGCGTTCAATCTGCGGGATACCCGACCCAGCATTCTGGAGCATCAAGCCTCCAGAGGTTGGTAGCAGAACTATGATGTCGGGCCTCCGACACCAAGCGGTCTCCTAGAGTAGGGGACCCAGATCACGCTCATCACCGTGACCGAACACGGGGCACCATTTCCCGACTATTCGATTGAAAGTTCTTGGCTCGCTCTATCCCCGAACTTGGTCGTTCCGAACACCCGGGCCAGTGCAACGAGACCGATGGTCTCGATGGCTCCACCAATGACCATGATCCAGATGATGGAGCCGCTCCAAGTCGTGATTGACTGGTGCCATCCAACGTTCACTGCGACGACCACCCCAAGCAGAGATTCAAGAGCAAACCAGTACATTGCTTTTTCAAGGAGTGATCGTTGTTCGGAACTCGCAACGGCTATCTTCGTTAAGAACCACCACGCCCCGGCTGCGGAGAGCGCAGTGAGTACGCTCAGGAAGACTCCGAACGTGCCAGAAAATCGAAGGTACTTGTAAATTCCGTCTCCATAGATGTTGACCAGATCGACCAACGCGGCAAGGACGTTCACCGCAAGGCCCGTGATGACTAGGGTTCTTGCTCGCGCTTGGTAATGATCATTCATCGCTCCATCCTGCTCCATTCCGAAGAACTACGCCGGCTTTCGCCTAATTATTCGGCCAGGCGCCAATGGATGGTGGCACTTCTGTTGCGTCGGGCCACCGGCTCGTCTTCACGACATTCAACCCTCGTTCGGACAGAAGTGTCACTGAACTGACCGTGCTGGTCTCGAGAATCACCGACCTGAGCGGAAGGGGTGTTTCCGCTGGTAACCCACGCGGCACTGGGGCGTGCGATGAACTACCATGTAGTGCATGATAGTGAGAGAGTCATCAAATCTGATGAGTCAGATGCGTCGAGGGGCCATTGAGTACTGCGTCCTCGCGCTGCTTCGTGACCGCGACATGTACGGATTCGAGTTGACCCGTGCTCTCTCCACCGCGGGTGGTCTGGTCGCGAGCGAAGGCACGGTCTACCCGCTACTCACGAGAATCAGACAAGACGGACTGGTCGAGACCTTCTGGGAGCCGTCGCCGCAGGGTCCGCCTCGTCGCTACTACCGACTGACCAACGACGGCCGCCTGGCCCTCGAGACCTTCCGGACCCAGTGGCGCCAGTTCCGAGACACCGTGGACACCATCATGAAGGGAAGTGACGAGTGACGACCAACAGTGACCTTGATCAGATCGTCGACCAGTACTTGAATCGCCTCGAGATGGCGTTGGGCGATCTACCTTCGGAGCGACGACAGCAGTTGATCGAGTCGATTACCGATCACATCAGTGAAGCGCGCGCCACTTTGTCCGCCAACAGTGAAGTCGCGGTTCGCGACATCCTTGACCGAGTCGGACAACCAGCCGATATCGCCGCGGAGGCGTTGGCGGATCAGACGACGTCATCGCCTCTACGAGCGTCAAGCACTCGGCGCAAGGTCGTTGCCGCGGTCGTGATTATCTTCATCGTGTTTCTGGTGTTCGGCACGTTCCTGGCGACGAGGATAAACAACGGTGCACCAAGTACCACGATTAACGTGACGACGAGCACGGTGACATCGGTGGCAAGAGTTGTTCCAAACGTCATTGGCATGTCGTTGAACTCCGCTGAAAACGCGCTGCAGCAAGCCCAGTTCGCTTACATGATCGTCTTTGCTTGCACGGGCAGCCGGGTGCAGTCGGGAGACGTCGCTGCTCAGACCCCGAGCGCTGGTTCGTCCGCCGCCGAGGGAACCAGCGTTCGGCTCGTCACACCACCGAAGAGCTGCCCTTGAGGAGTGACAGGTTTTCGAGACATCAAATCGAGCAATGGTGCACAAAGGGTGCGCCGCGTTGACCTGAGGATTCCTAGAAGGTGTCTGCTCTTGTACCCTACTCAGGGCGTCAGCAGTCGGAGCCGCCAGTGCAAGGTTGCATTCTTGTTGCGTCGGGCCACCGATCCGAACATTCCGCCGTCGACATTGGCGGGTTCCTCACGAAGCCGAGGCCCGACACAGGACGATTTCCAATGTGTGGGTGCTGCGTGGCACAGAAGTCGGAGCCGTCTCCTCGCCGTTACCAAGAACAGTCCAACCCGCGGTGCCTCGGTGACGTCCTACGAGAACTTCACGGTGCCGCTGGTGATGCTGTACTTGGACAAGCCCGCCTTCGATTCACATGCGGCCGCGAACTTGGCCACGGTCAGGTTCGTGTACGCCGTGATGGTCGATCGTGCACCGTGGTTCTTCCCGGCGAACGATCCCTTCACGGAGGCGGTGCCGCCGGTGCTCGGCATGGTGAATCCCTCGTAGTCAGCCTTGTTCTTCACGAAACTGAAGCCCGAAAACGAGCCCGCGGTCGGATGGATCGACTTCGGGCTCCACGTAATGGGCACGTGCAGGGCCTCAGAACCGACCAGGCCGCCACAGGCGTTCGTCAGGGCATGGACGGCGACCGTCAGACTTCCACCCTTCACGTGCGAAACGTTCGACGTCGTCGTGATGCACTCGCTCGTGCGAATCGTAAACACCGTCTTCTCCGGCTTCGTCCCGCCCTTGCGGTCCGGGGGGGACAGGGTGACCGTCCCCGTCAGTTTCCGGCAGGTGATACTGCCCGTGGCCACGGTGACCTTAGACTTTGAAAACTTGGCTGCCGCCGACGCATTCGCGCCGCCCAAGCTCGAGAGAACCAAAAGACCCGCCAACAGCGCGACAAAGACCATCACTGATCTGGACTTCCACATGAATCCACCAATCGCTCGAGTGCTCACGGACTCAGTATCGACCGCGACCCCCCGGCGGGCCAGGGCCATTAGTCATTTGGCGAGATGGCGCGGCGATCACCCTCTCGGATGTTCCGATGCCCTCCGGGCATTCGCGTCCCAAGTTTGGTGTGCACGAATCTCGATCGACGAGGTGACCGTCGCACCGCCTCAATCGAATACCTCAGATCCAGCGATGTTCAGCGTCGTTTTCAGCGACGGTCAGCGTGACACCAGGTTCATGGGCTCTCTTGATCTGCTTCTTCTCGATTCACGGAGCTGAGCGAGTCACAGATTCTTCCGAGAGCGCTCCATCGCACGCAACAGAATCCCTGGGTTTAGACGCGATGTCCGTCCTGATCGTTGTTGGTCCTTCGGGGCGCCTTCTGGCAAGACCGATGATGCTTATCCCGCCAAGATTCAGAGACGCTGCGAGAAACCGTTGGAATTGAACGGGTTGCAAGATCTCCGATGGCCGTACGCTGCGCATTCCGGCGAATCCGTACAGGCGCAGCGTCAATTCCTACGACCATCCTCAAAAGGTTCGTACTTGACCGCGCACAGCCAGTGCATCATGGCATTCCTAATAGGTCTGACTTCACTCAGCAGGACAATGAGTGGAGGAGCGCAGGAAAGCTTTACCTCCAGATGATCGGGGAAGACCTTCACCCCTTCGACGAGTTCCTGAATGAGAACCCTGGGTCTCCTCTAGTCACTTGACACGCAAGGGGTCACAGGCTCAAGTCCTGTACGGCCCACCAAGTGATTTCTGTAGTCAGCACGTGTTAATTCGGACCGCAACTCTCTACCAACCTCGGCGCATTGTTTAGAGTCGGTCCGAGTCCATTGCTGTACATCCGTGCAATCGATGGCTGCTCATTCCCATAGGCAAAGAGACTGGTCGAAGGTGTCGCACCTTGGAGTGATACTTGAAGGAACCGAATTGACGTTGCGGCCACCGCCCTGAAGGCTGACTCGTCCGCGCCATCGAACGGGGGAAGATGATGGGCGGTGCGTAGCTCGAAGAACCACTTGTTGGGTTGATGAATGGCGTCGTAGAGTTTCACGCCGTTACGAATCGGATTGCACTGATCGGTCAGACTGTGGACTACGAGAAGGGCGGGTCGGCTGGCCTCGGTTGCATACGATTGGGCGGTATTCTCGTCGCCCGACAGAATGACCACGGCACGGTAATCGACTCCTGTGCGCAAGCTAGCGTAGTTGATGCCTTGAGGATCGTCACCGTGGTCGTAAGCGAGCATCCCAACAGCTGTTGCACCGTCCGAGTGCCCTGCGAGTGCGATCTCGGAGGCCTGCACGAGACCGTTGACGATGGGGCAAGCTGTTGGCTCGCTCGTCGATGCTTGAAGGACTGCCTTGGTCACAAAGGCGAGATCGGCTGGCTCGTTCACCAGATCACCCTCGGTGTTCGCACCGTGCTGCGCAGCGACTTCCGATGATTCCTCGTCGGGAAAGAAGGGCGCCACCACGACGAAGCCCGCTCGCGCCCACGAGTCCAACAGGGCTGCGTACGTATCAGGAGTCACGTCGTAACCATGGGCGAAGACCATCATTGGATAGCCGCCGCTTCGCTCAACGGGAGGCGCTCCAACCAATTCGTTTGACCCGCCCGCGACCAACTGGGTTGGATAGCGTATTTCGGTCACGAGGGTGCGACTTGTTGACAAGACGGAGAAGGGCGTCGTTGAGTAGTTGGTCACGGGGCGCGTGTGATCGACGAATGTGCATCGCGCGAGTCCGACTGCGAATAGGGGAGTCTGGGTGAAAGGGCGTGCGTGATCTGCCTCGGCACTTTGCGGGGCGATCAGAACACTTGGAATGGCTAGTGTCGCGACAATTGTGAGAAGAGAGGTACTGAAGGTGATGCGCCGTCGCCGACGCTCGTTCGATCGACCGCACCAGGGCGACCTCATTGAGCGCTAACCCTAGATTCCACTGAGTCTGAAGTGCCGCACGGAACTCCTCTCTTACGCACGAATGATAATGGAATGCTGACGCCGGTCCGAAGCGCAGAAGCTGGCGAGTCACGAACTCCATGCCATCTCATTCGCATCGGGACGCAGCGTGTTGCTCGGTCCAGCGTCAACGGTCTCGAATCCACCAGCAAGACCGGAAATCCGGAGAGGGTCTTGCTTCGGCTCCCAATTCCTCTGTTGCTGGAGCTCGTGCCAGGAACCGCGTGGGGAGCACGGTTCCTTTGGTCGTCCTCGAGGAAGCGACTCAGACGTCCGCGCTGCGGAGTTGGAGTCAGCGAGGCTGGTTTAACCGACTGAGCGGGCCCGGATGGGCAGAGCGGGGTTCGATGCTCGTCATCTCGGCGGATCAGGACATGCCTGCCGGGCCCCGCCCGTAACGTCTGAAATCGATTCACTCCCAGGCCCGAATCCTCTAGCCGGAGATTGGGTCACGTCGGCCCTCCGACACCAGACAAGCAGACGAATTCAATTGCCGAAACCTTCCAAGGGATTTCGCCTCGGTGCCAAATACCAATCTGACCTGAACATATTCTTAGCGTTTCCAGATTGTGCTGTCTGTTCACCAAAAGTTTGGTGGTACGAGCGACGGAAACCTGCGACACTCTCACAGGTGCCAAAGGGCACGGTTGCGATTGAAAGGTGCATTAATGGCTGCTGAGTTGATTTTGGAATTTGAAGGAGTCACCGCGGCGGAATACTATGCCGTCAACAAGGAGCTTGGAATCGACCCCATCAGCGGTGAAGGCGATTGGCCTAACGGAATGTTGACGCATTCGGCTGGTCTGAACCCAAGTGGTCGTTTAGTAGTGACTGAAGTTTGGGATTCGGTCGAACACCAAGACGAATTCATGCATGGTCGCCTCGGCGAGGCTCTGGTCAAAGGCGG
This sequence comes from Acidimicrobiaceae bacterium, assembly GCA_003132205.1. Classification (GTDB taxonomy): domain Bacteria; phylum Actinomycetota; class Acidimicrobiia; order Acidimicrobiales; family RAAP-2; genus RAAP-2. The sequence continues at coordinate 2,608 of PKWY01000031.1, read as the reverse complement.
GATTTCTGGCCCACCTTTCAGCGTTACTTGGATCGAGTTAATCTCTCACCGTATTCTCGAGGGTTAGCACCGCTAGGTCCGCATGAGTTTCTGAGGTTGGACTCGCGCCGCTGTTCAATTGTCGAATTGATCAGCGGCGAGGAGCGTCCAGATTCCAGACTTGCAAATGAAAGCAGCCAGTGCAGGGTGGCATTCCAGCGTCGGGCCTCCGACACCAATTCGACTTGATCAACTAGTCGCCAGCGCTTGGTGGCAGACATGGGGCCTCACGACTTCGACACTGATTGAGTATTCTCGGACGACACACAAGTGGCGTTTGGATTGGGATAGCCGCCGCTCTCCTGGGGCACTGATCTGTGACTCCTTGACCCAGAGCTGGCGAAGACATTGCCTGTGGTTTGCTGTACCCTGCCAGGGACGCCTCGGGCGGTTGAGTGAACAAAGGGGGGCATTGGCATGGGTGTCGTTGTAACTATCCACTTCCCGGTCTCGGACGTTGCCAAGGCCATCGAGGGTCTTCACGGCAACGCCGAATTCCTAGAAGAGATTCCGCGTCCACGAAAGACGCCGGCCTGCTTCACCACCGATTCGTTTCCGGAGACGGCGAACTCGTGGTTATTGACGAATGGGAAACCGCGGAGCAATTCCAGAGCTTTTTCGACGGGAACCCCAAGGTCGCGCAGGTCATGACTTCCATCGGAATGACTGGATCTCCTGAAGTCTCGGTGTTCGGATCAATCGACGTCCCTGGGACCGTGTAGAGGCTGTCGACACCTCTGGCTCCAGGTCAGCAACGTTTGGCCGCGACCCGCCGGCACCTCAGTAAGTCCCCAAGGGGACGCCGTCGCAATGCGGAAGAGGAAGTCTCCCCGGACAACCGTGTGGGAGTCAATGTCCCAAGTCCCGATTCGCCAGTCGGATTGTGGACGTCAGCCCTCCGGAACGAGCACCAACGTCATAATGGCCCAACGCCATGAGACTTTCCATGGCATCAGAGAAGGTTCGCAGAATATGGGATCTAAAGGCAAGAGGCGAGCATCCCGAGAGAACCATGATTTCGCTGCGGCGAGGCGCAATGTCCCTGAACCGCCAGGTGGTTTACCATCGGCTGGATCAGGGTATGAGCCCGATCCCTTCAGTCCCGTCGGCTCGTGGATTCAGTCATCGAGATTCATTGAAGGCGTTGGGAGACGTCTGGGTCGTCGGGTAATGCTTTCCATCCTCATCATCATGGCCGCGCTCTATCTATTGGTCATCTTCCATTAGAAGTTCATGCCGATCAGGTTGCAGGTTTCTGAACGCGAAGTTCCGGTCGGCTCTTGTTGGAGTTCCATTCCATGAAGCCAACCGCCCGTGCATTGTGGCAGACCTAATGGGTCTGCGACGTGATTCGACTTGCTTGACAGACATGGGCGAATGAGGGAGCGCGCCCATGGGTAACGGCCGCCTCAGCCCATAGTTCTTCGAAAGGCTATCGTCCGTTTCGTGGGCAATAACAAGAAACAAGTCGCACGGAACTGGATTGTTGCGGGCTACACAATTGTTGCAATTGGCACAATCGTGGATTTGATCATGCTTTTCACCAACCGCTACTTCAGCCCGGGCAGCGTCAGAGGCGATCTTCAGATATTTCTGACGCCATTGGCGTCACTCGCTGGTTGTTGGGCATGGTCGTTCTTAAGCAAAATCGCGATTCAAAGCTCGACCTTGATCCTCTCTTCCAAAGAGCCCTTACCGGCCTGATGCTGCAACCTCTATTTCTATGCATAACGTACGTGCTCCTTCGGCAAACAGTGACCTCTTGGTGTACGGCAATCACACACCAGACCGAGCTCTAGACCGAAGCATCTCCTACACCGTCGACATCTGGTGACGGGTCGGTTGACGCTTCGTCGGGGTGTGCCGTTGCCGCAAGTTTCTGCTGCGCGGGACTTACCTCCCCTCCACGTCCAGTACCGGAGCTTGTCCCCGGTAGACCCTTGCGGGCCAGGTTGATCGCCGCGTTGAGATCGCGGTCGATTACGAGACCACAGGCCTCGCAGTGAAACATCCGTTCGTCAAGGGACAGCGTGGCTTTGACTGTCTGGCACTGACTGCAGGTTTTTGAAGACGGATAGAACTGATCCACGCGCACGAGGGTGGACCCGTACCACTTGGTCTTGTACTCGAGCTGGCGTGCGAATTCTCCCCAGGCGGCGTCTTGGATGTGCTTGGCGAGCGAGGGGTTCTTCACCATTCCCTTGATGTTGAGGTTCTCGATCACGATCACGTCGTAGTTCTTCGCGAGCCTCGTCGTGGTCTCGTTAATCAGGTTCCGACGGGCGTGACGGGTGGCGGCCTGGATAGTCTGCACTCGACCGTTGGCCTTCTTCCAGCGCTTGGACGGGGCGACGCCCTTCCTCGGCCCCTGACGGCGCGCGGCGTTGCGCTGGGCGTGGGCCAGTTTCTTCTGGGCCCTGACGAAGTGGCGCGGGTTGCCGACGTAGAGCACTTGCACGCCGTCCGCAGTGGCACCGGTGTAGAGGGTCGCGACGCCGACGTCGACGCCGACGATCCTCTCCGGGGCGCGCGTGGCGGGGACTTGGTGAGTGACCTCGACGGTGAACGA
>PKWY01000008.1 GCA_003132205.1 Acidimicrobiaceae bacterium | reverse complement strand
CTGGGCTTCGCTCTCGTCGCCGCCGTCGTCATCGCCGCTCTCGGCAGTACCGTGGCGACCGCCACCATTGTCCGAATCCGTCCCGCCGAAGTCCTGAGGAGTGAATAATGCTAAAGGTTGAGAATCTTAACAAGACGTTCCACACTGACGCTGGCGACGTGCACGCCGTGAAGAAGGTGAGCTTCAGTGCCAACCACGGCGAAATGGTCGCGATCATCGGCGCCAGTGGCAGCGGGAAGTCAACGCTGCTCGCCCTGCTGGGCCTGCTCGATGCGCCTGACGAGGGAAGCATCGTCATTGACGATGTGGAACTCGCGAACCTCGACTCCGCGGGGCGCACCAGGTTCCGTTCACGAGGCGTGGGCTTCGTCTTCCAGCAGTTCAACCTCATCCCCAACCTCAGTGCAAAGGAGAACATCAAGTTGGCGCTGGAGTTCGCGCACTGGCCCAAAGAGGACCGTGACGCTCGCGCCGACGCCATGCTGAACATGGTTGGCCTCGATACCACGAAGAGTGACCGGCGTCCGGCCAAGCTTTCGGGCGGCGAACAACAGCGCGTGGCCATTGCTCGAGCCTTCGCCGCCCAACCGCAACTGATCCTCGCCGACGAACCGACCGGGAGTCTCGACCGCTCCACGGGTCAGAAGATTGTCGAGCTCTTGCGATCGGCGGCGACCCAGCAGCAGGCCACCGTCCTGGTGGTGACGCATGACGAAAAGGTGGCCCAGAAAGCGGACCGCCGCCTCGAGATCGAAGATGGCGTACTGAGGGAGTTGGCCTAGTCCAATGGATAACCCTCCACGCCACTCTCACCAACGACACCGACCATTCCAGTCCGAGCGGGGTGTGGTCTCCCTTCGCCTCACNNTTGCTTCACAGAAACTTCTTGTGACTCTCACCAGCACTCCAGCCATTTCGTCTGGCGCTTTACGAACACAAATGCACCCCCGCAATTCCAGAAAGGCTACTGAATTATGATCTCTTTACGTCGTCATCGACTTCTCCTACCCTCCCTCTCCCTCGCCACCTTGGTAATGGTGGTCGCCGCTCCGATCACCGCCCAGGCTTCGGTCAAGGACCCAACCGCGAGCTCCGTGATCAACACCACGAAAGCCACAATCGCCAACGAGCCGGGCGTTCACGTACTACTCACCTCCAAGACCTCCTCAACTTCGACAAAGCTGGTCGCCGATATCGGTGCAACGAGTGGCGTGGAGACCATCACCAAAGGATCCGACCGAGCCACGATCAAGGTGACACCCACGTACGCCTACCTCAGCGGAAACGCTGCCGGCCTCATCTCGCTCATGGGGTTGAGTGCCAAGGAACAGAAGAAGGTCGGCACTGACGTAATCTCCATGAAGGCGGGAACAACCCCCTACAAGAGTCTCAAGTCGAGCGTCACGATTCCCGTGCTGGCCAACCTGCTGCCCACGGCCAAGGGGACCACCTACTCGACGAGGGCCATTGGGGGCACGCCGTACTACGAGTTGAGATGGACAACGAAGGCCACTAGCTCGACGTCCAAATCGAAGTCTGTCCTCACTCTCTCAGAGGGAACGGCAGTCCTGCCCATCCGCGAGGTCAGCACGACATCAAGCAGCACCGGCACGACAACCTTCTCCAAGTGGGGCGAGCACGTCAGCGTTTCGATGCCGCCAACATCACAGATCATTCCCTACTCGAAGGTCGTCAGTTGATAACCGCTCNNATGAAATGAACCGACGGAACCTGCGTCGCAGTAGCAACTGGATACCGACTAGCCTCTCGCTCGTCGTGCTCGCGGTGAGCGCCCTCGCGTCGGTCTCGGGTGCTGAGGCGAGCACGGTCTCGAAGGTAATCGCCGGTATCGTTGATGTGAATGTGAAGCTCGGCTACGAAAATGGCACCGCGGCGGCAACGGGAATGGTCCTCACCTCCACCGGTGAAGTGCTAACGAACAATCACGTGATCCGCGGTGCGACGGCCATCAAGGTGCGCGACGTCGGTAACGGCAAGAGCTACACCGCGACGGTCGTCGGTTACGACGTCGCCGCCGATATAGCGGTACTGCAACTGAAGGGTGCCGCTGGGCTGAAAACGGTACCGATCGGCAACTCCTCGTCAATCAAAGTGGGCGCGAAGGTCACCGGGATTGGTAACGCGGGTGGGACCGGCGGGACGCCGAGCTCGGCGAGCGGGAGCGTGACGGCGCTGGACCAGACCATCACCGCGAACGACGAACTTGCGGGAACGAGCGAGCAGCTGACGCGGCTCATCGAGACCAACGCTCCGATCGAGCCGGGTGACTCGGGTGGACCACTGGCCGACGCCTCCGGCGAGGTCATCGGCATGGACACCGCCGCGTCGAGCAGCTTTCAGTTCCAGTCCGGCGCCAACGAGGGATTCGCGATCCCGATCAACACGGCGGTGTCGATCGCCTGTCAGATCGAGGCCGGGAACTTCACGGGCGACGTGCACCGAGGCGCGACGGCTTATCTCGGAGTAGAGGTTGAGAACTCGGGCTTCTACCAGAACGGTTCATTCCTTACTGGTGTAGTCGTGGTCGGTGTCATGCATGGATCCGCGGCCGAAAAGGCGGGACTCAGTTACGGCGACGTCATCACCTCGCTGAACGCCAAGACGATCACCTCGCCGACGCAACTCGTGAACATGCTGCTCGCGATTTCGCCCGGCACCAAGGTGAGTCTAAACTGGGTTGATCAGTACGGCACCACCCACCGCACAGTCGTGAAGCTCACGAGCGGACCACCGCAATGAGCGTCATGACATATTGCACGCATGCAAGTCATAAGGCGCCCCTGCTGACGTCGCGTGCGAAGTTCGTCGGTGGAAGTGGTGAAGACAAGACCGAACTTTTGGGCGAT
>PKWY01000052.1 GCA_003132205.1 Acidimicrobiaceae bacterium | reverse complement strand
ACGACGGTGACCACTCCGTGGTGATACCAGACTGGTCGGCATCCAAGACCATTCCTCGGACGACTTCGCCAGTGTCAAGACCGTCGCCGTCGGGCACCATCACAATGGCGTTCGCACCGCAAGTCGCACTCAACAGGTGCGATCCTTGACGGGTGACGCTCTCTACGTGCATACGACCATCATCGTGAAACCTGGCTGCTACGTGCATGAGATGGAGTTTGCCATCGCGTTGCCTAGGTAGCGGACAGTCCAGCATCATGTTGAGTGTTAGTCGCTCAAGCGACTGATGTCCGGCGAGCAGGCGTAGTGCGGGTCGCACGAACAGTTCGAATCCCACACGAGTGGACACAGGATTTCCCGCAAGACCGAAAACGGGTGTGCCCCGTGGTCCAGCGATGCCGAACGTGAACGGCTTGCCGGGTTTGATCGCAACCTGCATCCAACGGGCTCGCTCGCCACAGAGGTCGCCAATTACGGTTTTGACGTGATCAACATCGCCGACGCTCACTCCTCCACTGGAAATCACCGCATCGCACTCGAGGACCGCCTCCTGAAATTGTTCAGCGATATCTACCTGGTCGTCGCGAGCTATCCCCAGATCAACGGGAGTGAAGCCTGATTGGCGCAGTAGTGCCAGTAGCACCGGTCGGTTGACGTCGCGGATCCTGCCATTTTGCAGCGGGCCCGGTGATCCGACGAGTTCGTTGCCAGTCGATAGCACGCCCACTCGGGGTCGGGGGTGCACCAACACGGACGTGAATCCCTGGCTGGCCAGCACACCAAGTTCCGTGGGTCCGAGTTCGTTGCCGGGAGTACTGAGGACTTGGCCTATGGCGATATCCTCGCCTGGGTAACGAACGTGCTCACCGATCCGGACGGCTCGATTGATCAGCACGTTCTGGCCATCGGAGGCAACGGTGACTTCTTCGATCTTGCAGATGCAGTCCGCGCCGTCGGGAAGCGGCGCACCAGTCATGATGCGCATGGCATCTCCAGCTTCGACGCGTAGCGCAGGCACGTCACCGGCCATGACAGAACCGATTACCCGTAGCCGTGCCAAGCCCGTCGAGGTGTCGGCCGCACGCAGCGCGTATCCGTCCATGGCGGAATTGGAGAATCCAGGGACACGCTCCATGACTTTCAACTCCTCGGCCGCTACGCAGCCAAGCGCGTCAGCCAGAGACAGTCCAACGAGGGGGAGTGGCGTGAGGTTCCCGCAAACGAATTGCTGGGCCTCTTCAAGTGGGATCACGAGGTTTTCCGATGGTCGCTATCCGACCAAGCGGCCCCCACTACCGTCATCGCTTCTGGACCTTGAGAATGGTCTGAGTGTCTGCGCTCCAGGCGGATCCGCCCTTTCACAGATCGCGTTTCCACATCGGCACTGACTCTTTCAGCGAGTCGATGCAGCACTGCGCAGCCTCGAAGGCGTTCTGGCGGTGAGGAGAGGATACTGCGACGACGACAGCCGTTTCGCAGAGTTCGACTCTCCCGATTCGATGGTGAATAGCCACGGCACCAAGAGCCGGCCAACGATTGGGGGGCGGCTTCGATGATCGCGAGGATGGCGCGCTCGGCCAACTCTGTGCTGGTCTCGTACGCCAAAGGCTGCTACCTCGTCGTCGGCGCGAGAAGCACTGCGTACCGTGCCACAGAAGGCAACGACATCTCCGCAATTCTCGCGGGTGGCCCATGCCGTCAGGTCTTCCACTGACAGTTCAGATGGTGAGACGGATATCCAATCCAGTGTTGGCGTCGATTCCATGGAGTTCATCGTAGTTTGGGATGACAACTTGAGGTCCGGGTTAGTCCGGAGCGACAGAGGGAACGACCGGTGTCGTGAGCCCTAGTCGGTCAAGGTCGGCGGGGCTGTCGACGTCGGAGAACTGCTCCTCTTCGGCGACCTGTTTCCAGTCTGAATCTTCAAGAAGGACCACGTCGGGCTGAGTCGAGAGATGTTGCAACGAACGAACTCCGCGGTCCACCAAATGATGGGCGTAATCGAGGTCTCGACTTCCCCACCTCGCACAAAGGGGTTGAGGTCGACCTCGAACCATTGGCACCACTGATTCTGGAGAGTCCCATTCAGAAAGGTAACGCAGAAGCTCTTCTGTGATGAAGGGTAAGTCACAGGCGATGACCAGCGCGGCGCCGAGGTCCCCTCGATCACGAAGGGCACGACAACCTGCAGCGACTGCGACCAGAGGCCCCTCTCCTCGCGGCTCCTCCAGAGTCGCCGGCAACCCAGACACTCCCGGGCCAACCTCGATTGCTGTTTCGGCCAAGAGCAGAAGCAACTCCGCAGTTCGAACGGCAAGGGTCGATCCGTCGATGATGAGTTGCGATTTGTCCTGACCCATGCGCCTGCTGGCGCCTCCAGTGAGGAGGATCGCTGCTACAGATCGTGATGGCGTCGACACGATTCCATCGTACAAATCGGACAGTTCTGCTGATCTGGCGCCTGGCGACTGCAAATGAGCACAGGTAAACTCGCATGGCCATTTATTCAAGATGACGAAGCCGTTCGCGAGATGTATATTCTTACAGTATGAGATTAGAGATTACTCGTAAAGCAGACATCGCAACCCGAGCCCTACTCGCGTTGTCGACCAACGATGCAAGGTCAAAGTCTTCAGAGCTGGCGGAATTGGTTGGCACCACGCCGGGATTCTTGTCACACGCCATGTTGGCACTGGTGCAGCGGGGTTGGGTGCGATCTGACCCGGGTCCTCTGGGTGGCTACAGCGCGACGTTCGATCCAGAGGACGTCAGTGTGCTTGATGTCATCGAAGCCGTCGAGGGCCCGACCGATACTGGTCGCTGCGTCCTCGAGAACCGCATTTGTGGTGAGGCCGGACAATGTGCACTTCATTCTTCATGGTCCAGCGCGCGGGCGGATCTACTCACCAAGCTTTCGTCGATCTCGCTGCACCGTTTGATGTCGGAGAACCCGTCATGAACGACTTGGCCCCCGTGGCTGACTCGATGGTGGGCTCAGCGCGGACCCTGGATACGGCGGGGTGGCTGAAGAGGCACCGAGACGGCGCCGAGGCGCGAGGATCGTCTCTTGACGACGGGCGACGATCACCATATTTCAGTGCCGAGGCCAAAGCCGACGAGCATGGGTCTTGGCTACGAGGACTAGGGGCACGGTACTTGTTGCACTTCGCAGCGATAAGTGAGCGCAATGACTATGACGGAACTGCACCAGCGACAGCGGACATTTGTAGATTGAGCGATGTCCAGCACATTGCGTGGAGGGTGCACTCGTGACCACGCCGAGCAATAAGCAGCTTGACGCGAAGGAGCGCTCGACATTCCACGCCGTTGCGGTGCCGAGGGAGCATGGCGGCTGGGGACTCACGTTCGAGCCCGGTCTATTGGGACTGCTACTGATTCCAGGAGTTGCGGGTTTTTGCTTGGCCGCCGCCGCGCTGGCGGGTTTCCTGGCACGTACGCCGCTGCGCCTGGTCCTGGTCGACCACCATCGTGGTCGCTCGTTGGAACGCACCCGAATGGCGCGCCGGGTGCTGATCGGAGAATTGGTGGTGCTCGCGGCACTGATCACCGCAGCCTTCGAATTGGCTAAGGGCCAGTTCTGGATTCCAGCGCTCGTCGCGGGACCATTCGTGATCATCGCATTCTGGTTCGAGATGCGCTCGCGGGGCCGGCGACTCATCCCGGAACTGGCCGGCGCGGCGGGTGTTTGCTCCGTCGTCACGATGGTCGTGCTGGCGGACGGGGGAGGTGCTCGACTCGCGGTAGGCGCCTGGCTGGTGCTCGGCGCAAGGGCGGCGACCTCGATTCCTCACGTGAGAGGGATGATCGCTCGCCTTCATGGGCGACCCCAGCCGACAGCGCTCACCGTGGTCGCCGACGCCGCGGCCGTGGCCGCAGCGGCCGTAGCGGTCTTTCTGGACCATGCACTTATCGTTGGTTGCGCGGCGGTCGTGCTCGTGATCATCATCCAACGGGCCAGCAGTCGTGGCTCCGTGCCACGTCCGGCGGCGCTCGGAGTCAGGCAGATGACCATGGGATTTGCCGTGGTCGCCGCCACGGCAATTGGTGTGCACGTTTTTCACTAGATGAATGAGGAAGAGGGAATCATGACGGAAATTACGATCAATCAGTCGATAGCCGAGATCGTGAAGACGCACCCGGCGACGCTTCGGGTGCTGGAATCATTCGGCTTGGACTATTGCTGCGGTGGTCGTCGCCCATTGGGCTCAGCCTGCGAGGAGGCCGGCATCGACCCTCAAGTCGTGCTGGAGGCGCTGCTGGCCACCGAGAAAGGACCAGAGCCGGACTGGGCTTCGATGGACCTGGTAGAGCTGGTTGACCAGATCGAGGCGACGCACCACGCCTACCTGCACACCGAACTGGGTCGATTGGGGGCATTGGCCGAAAAGGTGACGGCAAAGCACGCAGTAAGGCATCCCGAACTCGAAGAGGTGCGCTCCACCTTCGCGGAGCTCAGCGACGACTTCTCACCCCATCTGGCCAAGGAGGAGCGAGTGCTGTTCCCGATGATCAGAGAGTTGGCTACGTCGTCGACGGCGCCGACGTTCCACTGTGGATCGCTGCAGAACCCAATATCGGTGATGATGCTCGAGCACGATGGAGTGGGCGAACTGCTGGAGAGGCTCCGTGCTCTGACCAGCGGCTACCAGACTCCGGCCAATGGTTGCGCCAGTTATCGCGCCCTGTACGACGGTCTCGCAGAGTTGGAAGCTGATACGCATTTGCACGTACACAAGGAGAACAACCTGCTGTTCCCAGCGGTCATTGCCCTCGAAGCAAGTTGGTCAACCGTAGGGTGATCTTGTGGAACCCTCATCAAAATCCGACGACATGCCGGTTGACACCTCGTCCGCGTCCAGCAGTAAGAACCGTGGCGACTCGCGACGAAAGCCTGCACGCTGGCAGAACGCAGAAGTACTTAACATAATCCAAGAGGCTCCAGATGCCATAACCTTGCGGTTGCGCCTCGAAGAGGCTGCTGCCTTTCTGCCTGGCCAGTACTACAACGTGCGCCTCTTAGTACCCGGCCGGTCCGGTCCAGTGCAGCGGGCCTACTCCGTTGGCTCTTCTCCCGTACCGGATACTTCGATCATTGACCTCGGGGTGCGTGAAGTGCCCGGCGGTTTGGTCTCACCTCGACTAGTTGGCGACCTCGCCGCAGGCGACTGGGTCGAAGTACGCGGTCCGGTCGGGCGGTTCACTTGGACGACAGATGACGGCGGGCCGGTCCTGCTGGTCGGAGCAGGCAGTGGCGTGGTCCCACTCATGAGCATGATCCGTTACGCGGTTGCCGCGCATCTGGATGTTCCCATGCGGCTGGTGTGCTCGTCGAGCAACTTCGACTACGCGTTCTACCATCGGGACTTGGCCGATTTGGCCGAACGATTCTCGTGGCTCGACGTTGTCCACACCTTCACTCGCGATCCGTTCGATCCACGGGCGTCGCATCATCGTCGAATCGACCAAATCATGATCGCCGAGGTGGTGGTGGACCAGTTCCCAGGGCGTACCTACATCTGTGGACCACCGACGATGGTCGAGGATGTGCAGAAGTGGCTAACCGAACTCGGCGTCGATCCGGCAACGGTCTTGGTCGAGAAGTACGACTGACTGTCTCATATCGCTCTCATCATTTAAAGAGGTGCGGAAGGTGGCTATCAGCCGCATAACTCTCCGCTGTCAGCACGACCTTTGCTCTAAAGAAGGAATATTTCTCACAAGAGCGCAACTGCTCAAGGCTTTGGGCACGGCTGGAAAGGGAGGAGGGTGCGCCAGGCCCGACGGCGGTAGATTCATCATCGTCGAACCGCGTTCTTGATCATTGAAAAGTTACGGTGCGGGCGACGCGGACCGTCCAACTCTTTCGATTTCAACTGGAAGTAGAAAAGCCGATTGACGCGCTCAATCAAGTGAGTTCGGCCACCGGCTCCGCGATTGCGTTGCTCAAGGCGCTGCTGAAGTTCACCGCGCGCGACCTCACTTTTGGAGTTCTGCGCGACCCTAAGGAGCCATTGTTATCAGGACTTCCTTTTGGTGGAGGTAAGGGGACTCGAACCCCTGGCCCCTTACATGCCATGCGGTCGTTTTCAGTTCGCTGACGTTCGCTAGTGACCGTAGGCGGTTGCAATATTGGGCTTTCAATTCACCGGCGTCCGGGCGTGACCGCACGTAATCGTCGGCGTTGCTTAAGGCGTTGCTAAAGGATTGCCCTTGCACACTGTGCAAGGGGTCAGATTGCACTGACCATGACGGCAAAGCGGAATCTCAGAGCGCCTCGGTGAAATCGTCGCAACGAGTTCCACAGTGGGTGCAAAACCTGGCTCCCGGATCAAGCGGTTCCGCGCACTCTGAGCACCGTGGCCCGCTGCCCGAACGCAACGTGACAATGAAGATGACGACGCCAACTCCGAGGAGAACTAGTCCCGCAATTAGCCATAACCACGGACTCCATTCCTGGGTGCAACTCTGGCCGACACCGAAGGCGCTCCGAGTAGTCGCGCAGACCGTGCCCGGCCCGCTTCGATTGAGATACGCAACGTAGAACAAGGGAAGTGCGAGCCCTCCGAACAGCCCAGGAATGCCCCGTCTCGAGGATGGTTTGCGCACAAGATACACGGTGGCGATAACCGCAGCCGGAATGAAGAAGATGCCGATCGAAAAAGCTCCGACAATGACCATGGCGTATGACCCGCCAACGAGCATCCAGAGAACGAAGTAGATCCAAGGTGGGCGCGTTGCGACCGGAGAGGACTTCGTCCGTGTATCGCCCGACCAGCTTCTTACCTTGGGTCGTATTGAGAGTAGGTAGACGAGCGCCAGGATGAATCCAACGAGGCCGAGGCCCAGAGTGCAGACTGCAATCAGTGTCACCCACAATGTCTTGGAATCACCGACCGCAACAAACGCCTCTCGAGGCCTCACGGCGGCATCGACCAGGGCCCAAATAGATGTGCCAAGGAACACGACCACCAGCGCGATGAGAATGATCAGCACGTGGACCGGTTAGCCATCTTGGAAATCGATCGGTTGTCGCGCGCCACACAAGGACTTTCGCCGACGTGCGATTGACCCCGTCGGCTCGAAGTGGAAGATTGCGGCGCGTGCCAACAATGGATCGGCCCAGACGGTGGGTCCGGCGAGGGGCAGCCGCACACTTTCTTTCATCGCCGACCATTCGTTGTATCAAAGTGGCGCTTGAGTTCGTTGGCGTAGGTGATTCCCAGGATGGGTGCGTGTTCGACCAACCAGTTCGAGAGTGCCGTCGGTCCGGTCGCCGGGCCCTCGGTGTCGGCAAGCCCATCGGCCATGGCCCGGTACTCGTCGCGAGTCAAGAGCACGTCGCCGAGGGCCGCTCCGACGACCCGGGAGAGGAGCGGAAGGGTGGCACCGGGCACGTGGACCAGAAGCGAACGGCTCTCGACTGCATCCTTGATCGAGTTGACCAGATCCACGAACGTCGGCCGTTCTGGTCCCACCGCGTCGCTCACGCTGTCGAAGCGCTGGGCACCCCTTTCGAGACAGAGCTGAGCGAGGTCGTCGACGTGGATCGCCCGGATCCGGTAGTCGCCCCGTCCGCCGATGGCGAAGACGGGAAGGTGGCGGAGCAGCCAGGCGATGTTGTTGAGCAGTACTCCGTCGCCGCCAAAGAGGATGGCGGGTCGCAACACCGCGTATGAGACACCGGTCTCGGCGAGGGCACGCTCGACGAGGGCCTTACCTCGAAAGTACGGCAGCGGGGAGTCGACACTCGGGTGCGTGATGCTGACGTGGACAATGCGCTCGACCCCGGCGCGCCGGGCCGTCTGGAAGAGCGCCCGGGAGTTCTCCACGGCGAGGTCGTGGTCGATCCGCTGGTGGGCGAAGCGCACCCAGTAGGTGTTGTAAAGCGTGGTAACACCTTCGAGCGAGGCGACCAAGCCAATCTGGTCGTCGAAGTCGAGTGGACGAATCTCAATCGGAGACCCGCACGTCGCCCGGTTGGGGTGTCCGGTCAGGGTTCGGACCTGGCGACCCGAGTCGCCGAGCGCCGTGGCGATGGCTGTCCCTGAGTAGCTGAAGGCTCCGGTCACCGCATCCAGGCCGGTATCGGTGACCCGGGCGGCTTGAAGTCCAGTGGCGGAATCTGTGGTCATGACGTCTCCTTTGGTGGTGCGAATGCGCTAAAGGCTCCGAGCATTGTGACGAGTTGCTGGGCACGACCGAAGATGGTGAGCGCGCGCTCACGATCGCCATCGAGGTGGGTGAGCATCTCGAGCCCGAGAAAGAGCGCCACGATGGTGTAGGCAACGTCGTCTGCCGGTAGCAACGAGGCGAACGGTGAGTCGCCGAAGGTCTTGTCAATCGCGTCCTTCGTGAAGGTGAACCACGGACCGATGCGACTGGCGACTTCAGCACCGAGGCCCGGAGTCGAAGAGGCGCCTGCGATCATCTCCACCAGGACGGTGACGTGTCCCGTGTCGAGGTCTTCTCGGAATATCTGTGCAGCGACGTCCATGAGTTCATTGGGCGACGACACGTTCTCGACGGCGGCGCTGAACCTGACCATCCGGTCGTCACTGACGGCATCGAGGGCGGCCAAGAGGAGACTGGCCACAGATCCGAAATGGTAGAAGACGAGTCCCTGGTTCAGTCCGGCTCGTTCAGCGATCGCGCGAGCGCTGGCGCCTGAGAAACCGTGCTCTTTCAGTGTCTCGATGGCGGCCTCGACGAGGGCTCGGCGGGTGTTCGCCGATCGCTCGGTGCTGGCTGTGGCGACCTTGCTGGGGGATCCTGACTTGGCCATTTCGCCCCTCTTCCTAAACTGAGTAGTCGCTCAAAGCATACACTCAAACTAAGGAAAGTCAAGTGGGCGTAAATCGTCTTGCCGAGTCTGGGGCGATCTCTGGTCCTGTCACTCGATGTCGGTCCTGAATCTTGTTGCATATCTGCGAGGTATCCGGTAGTGTTTTCTTACATGAAGACCGTCACGAGACCCGTACCTTCAGTGGCGAGCGCCGCGAAAGAGCGCGTACTGGCGGCACCCGAGGGGACGTTCCTGCGTCGCAAGGAATTCGCCGGCACGGACCGCGCTGTCGAGACCGCCCTGAGTCGACTATTCGCCAAGGGCGAACTGGTTCGCGTTCGTCCCGGACTGTACTGGGTAGGCAAGCGAACTCGCTTTGGCATGACGGCACCTTCCACGCTCGACGCAGCTCTGGCGATCGCGGGCCCCGGAGCCGGACCGAGTGGAGTGAGTGCCGCTCGCACATTGGGCCTGACAACGCAAGTACCCAGCGTTGTCGAAGTGGCTGTTCCGGGAAAAGTTCCGGACCCCGTGGGTGGAGTGCGCTTTCGCTCGCGTTCATTCGCTCGTCGAGAACACCGCCTCACACCGATGGAGGTGGCGGTCATCGAACTGCTTCGCTACCCGGACTCCAGTGAAGAGGGTTGGCCAGGCATTAGTCACCGTATAGCGGGTCTCATTTCTGGGAACGTCGTTCGACGAGAGGCCATTGACGAGGTGATTCGCGATGAGCGTCACCGCGGCGCTCGCGAGCGCTGGCGGATGGTCTCGTCGTGACCGACCGGCTCGTTGAAGACCCCGACGGCGTCGCCGCGCTCGCTGCCCAGGTGGCCGCGCAGATAGACATCCCCGTTGAACACGTGGAGAAGGACTTCTGGGTGACCGAAGTCCTGCGGGGCGTCGTCGACGCGGCAAACGCTCTGCGGGTTCCGGTGATCTTCAAGGGAGGGACGAGTCTCTCCAAGGCCTACTCGATCATTCAACGCTTTTCAGAAGACGTGGACGTGCTCGTGCTGCTGCCCGTTGACGACACGAAGGGTGGCCGTGATCGGATACTGAAGTCGCTGGTGGAGGGAGCGCAGCGCTCCACGTTGCGTGACCCAGTGTCGGTGGCGAACTCCACTACCACGGGAGCCAAACGGGGCGCAAGGTTCTACTACCGCGAAGCCAGCCAGGTCGGCGACGGCCTCAGTGAAGGAGTGTTTCTAGAACTGGGATCACGCGGCGGAGTGCTGCCGACCGAGCGGCGGCCCATTCTCTCGCTCATTGGCCAACACGTCGGTGACCGGATCCTCGGAATGCCCGAAGCCACGCCAGTTGACGTCCTCGTCATGGACCCGCTGCGAACTTTGGTGGAGAAACTGGTTCTCCTGCACACCATGCACTCGGGCGGTGACGAACGCGAGGCATCGCGCAACGCTCGCCACTACTACGACGTGCATCAACTCCTTGATCGCGATGACATCGTGCGGCGCCTTGATTCTGAGATCGTGGCACTCATTGCCTCCGATGTCGTCTCCTATTCAACACTCGCGGATCGACCAGCTCTTAGTCGGCCTAAGAGCGGCTTTGCTCAGAGCCCGGCCTTTGCGGGTGGGAGTCTTCTTGGCGTTGCTCGAGAGGTGTACGAGCGACAGGTCCTCGAACAGCTCGTCTGGCCCTCGGCAAGTAAACCATCGTTCGATTCGTGCCTCGAGATCGTGGCCGCAAACGCCGACGTCCTTTAGCTGTTGACTCAATTCGACTTCGTTCAAGTGGCAGTCGCAGCCGCGGTGAATTGTGCTGAAGCGCTCGCTAAGTCGTGCGGACCCTCAACCTCGACAGGAAGTTGAAAGGTCGACTGGCGTGCTCATCAAACGAGCTCAGCAACCAATTCCGCGATCCCGTTGCTGAAGGCGTTGCTAAAGTTTGCCGCTCACAATTCCATTTTGTGGAGCTGTGCAGTGCTTATAAAAACCACTTTGATCAGGACTTCATTTGGTGGAGGTACGGGGATTCGAACCCCGGACCCCTTGCATGCCATGCCATTCCAGCGGGTTCAGGTGTGTTCGGAGGAGTTCAGGAAGTCCTGATTTACAAGGCCTTCAGTTCATGCCAGTTCACTGCGGATCACACCAGTTCAGAATATTTGCTGACGGAATCGCTGACATGAATGTCAATTGATCCTTCAGCAGTCTCGTTCGATGCTAGAACGGGTTTCGCGGCCAAACCAGTGCAGCCATGTTCGCAAGAGTTAATTGCCGCGCATCTATTTCAGCCGTGGTCCAATCAGCCGCTGGCGCCGCGTCAGAAGTTAGTTTAAGGGAGGAGCTTGCAAGCACCGGTTTCTTATCGGTCCAGCTCTTATTACCTATTCGGTTGTTTTCATTCTTCCGCAGGAGCACCATATTCCCAATACGGTAAACATATAGACGTTGTTCCTCAGGGGTGAACCTTGGCCAATCCGAGGGCCTCGCACCCTTCGGCAAGATGTGTTCCAGATTGACCTGCTCGACATTGGGATTCACAACGAGTTCAGGCTGAGGGTCGCCAATCTGCTGGAGTTCAAGGGCTCTCAGCAGGTATCGCGCAAGTGAGCCTTTTGGAACCCTCCATTGGCTGAAGCTTGCCACGAATTCAGCATCGGAAGGAATGAGACTATCAATCTGGGGATCCGCAAGTATCTGGTCCACAGTAGTGATTACGCCATCGCTAATCTGCTTCGCAACTCCACTGAATGCAGTTTCCGCCACGCCTCCTCCCATTTTACCTGCGGCTACCGCTCGTATGCTCCAGGCAACCATCGTTGGCATCAGCGTCTCAACTTGGCTGGTGCCGAATTTCGCGAGTGCTGCGAGGAGCATGGGTCGATACCTCTCGAGATTTAGCTCAGCTAACACCTCGACTGCGTCCCGAGTCGTCTGATTGAACGGGGACCAGACATCGCTTGCGGTTGTGTTCAACGCAGAATAGAGGCGAGAATTCTTGTCGAGGTCTGCTGAGAACGCGACCGCGCTGGCCTCGTTGGTAACTTCGCTTTTGATCCTCTTGTACAATTCGCGTTCGCGAACAACCCCATGTTTGGAACTCATATAGTGTCGAACGAAAAGTGTGAACAGCGAATTCACAGCGCTTGACGCATCCAAGTTGCTGAGGGTCAACGTCCAGTTGCGCTTAACCTCCTCAAGTCGAGATCCAGCTCTACTGAAGAGAAAATTCTTGAGAAGGTCCGCAATTGTGAGATCGACTCCGCGGTCATTCAATGTCTCGAAGATCAAGAATGCGTCGGCTTCGGAGTTGACGGAAATCAGTATTACTTGAGCACGGGTATCCAAGAAATTGACGAATTCATTGAGCTGTTCTTTCCAGTTCGCACCTGCTGAAGAGCAGAATTCGTCGACCCTCTTCTCAAAATACTGGTACGCCTCAGCGATGAGTCTTTGGCTTTCGCACGCTGGCGCGATCCCAAGTTCGCGCTTAACAACAACTCGTTCGAAGAAGGCGCGATCTTCGGTATTCAGGATGATTATTGGAAGGTCTTCTCCGACTGCCCTATCAAACTTGCCAACATAGCTCTGACCGATCGAATTCGCGTAAGAAGATTCACCCTGACCTTCGAAATAATCCCTAATCGCGGCAAGTAAAATCGAAGATGTTGCGAGTCTCTGTTGACCGTCTAAGACTGCTTTACGAGAATTCTCACCTCCAGTATCTGACAGGACTAGAGCACCAAGGAAATAGGAGTTGCCTTCATCGTAGGATTTCTTTAGGTCGATCCAATACTCGTCAACCGGAGCCTTTCCGCCGTCGAGATCAGTCGACCTGTCTTCAACGCTCTTCCAAGAATACGAACGTTGATATGCAGGAACACTTAAAGACTGAGTTCTTAGCACTCCGGCAATCCCCAGGTTTTCAAAAGCTAAGAACGGGCCTTCTGCCATTGCCGCCACCTGCCCATGCTCGTAATTTGTTATCGCAACTTACTCTAGGGTGTGTTCCTTGATGCTCCTATATCCCTCAAGAAGGAGAAATGGCGCTAACGGTCGGGGCAGAAGTTTGGACAATGAAGATGGCCCTCGTTGCACGGCATGGTTCCGAGAGCTCGTTACTCCGTGACTTTGACGGACGAATTCGTTAGGTCGCTTTGATCCGATTGCAGCCGTCGGACACTCGGGAGCGAAAGCACGACGGCGCTGCTAAGGACAGCCCAACTCGCCGCCCAGAGGAGAGTGTCATGAATGCCAATCCGGGTCGAGAGCAGGGCGGCAATGATGAAGCCGACTGGGGTCAAGGCGTACGAGCCCATCCAGTCGTACGCCGCCACTCGAGACAGGACCTGAGCGGGGATCTCGCGCTGCATCGTGCTCTCCCATAGGGTCACGAAGACGGCGATTCCGACGCCGGATACACCCGCGGCCACGGCAATACCGGCAGCCGCGACCCCGAAAGCCATGCAGGCTGTCGGGGCGGCAAAGGCAAACGTGGCCAGTGTCGCAACCATGAGAGGCCGTCGCGGACGGAATCGCTGCATCGCGAGACCGCCCAGAATCGATCCCGCTCCCTGTGCGCTGAGTATCAGGGCCCACGCACTCGAGCCCCCCAGGTATCGATTGGCCAGCACGGAGCCGAGGACCAGGAAGGGTCCGTACACCATCATCCGGAACAGGCCGAACTGGACCACGATGATCCAGAGCCACGAACGAGACGAGAACTCTCTCCAGCCGTGGCGAAGTTGCACCAACATCGATTCGTTCGTCCTCACGCTCGCAGTTGGCATGCGCAGCAGCACGATGCACATGGCGCTGATGGCGTACGAGACCCCGTCGATGCAAAGAGCCCAGCCGGGGTTCGCTACCGCGATGACGACGCCCGCGAGAGCGGGACCGACCAGTTGACCCGCCGAGGCCGCGGCCGCCTTGATGGCGTTGGCCTGATGAAGATTGGAAGAGCTCGTCAACTGTGGCATGAGCCCGCTCAGCGCGGGACTCGAGAAGGCTTGGCCGATTCCGAGCACTGACGCTAGCCCCATGACGACGTAGAGCGAAGGGGTGGAAACGATGAACAGCGTGGCGAGCACCGCCTCGCTCGCGCAACGGGCGAGGTCGGCGCTCACCATCACCGCCTTTCTGGATCGATCGGCGGCCACGCCCCCAATCAGCAATAGGACGACCAGAGGCACGGTCTGCGCGGCGAACGCGTAGCCGACGTCTTGCACGCTCCGGCCATCCTTGAGTAACGCGAAGCTGAGTGCGACCGGCACAACACCTGTTCCGATCATTGAGGTCGTGTAGCCAACAAGGAAGAGCCGGAAGTTCCGCTCGCGCAACAAGCTCATCCTCTTCGAGCCTCGAGGACTCGTTGCTGTGGAGTTGCTCCTTGCTACTGATCTTCTTTTGGATGTTTGTTTCATCACTGTTCTCCTTGGCAAAACGTTGAAGGGAGTTCACGGGCTCGCGAAAATGTCGGCGATCGTCGCCGATGGCTGTTTTCTTGGGGGCTGGTTGTCGGTCTCGCTCAACTAGCGCGCGATCGTGGATCACGAGGATTGCGTTTCGGATTGCTTTGGAGTCTCGACTCCCGAGTGGGAGGAAATTGAGAACTATTGAGTCCGTGGATTTCGAAGGTGGCTAGCCGAATGGCTCTGAGACGACGTCTCCTTATGAGACAAGGAGTCGGTCGGACCTGCCAAGACCTTACAGGCCGAGTGCGTTCGATGTACGAGCATCCGCGAAGGGTCGGCCGGAATGGAGATTCTCAGACCAGGGGAGTCGTCTGGGCGAACGCGTGGCTCAAGAAGACTCACAGGGTTCCCGACACCGTCCATCCGTGGGCTTCCAGCGCAGGATAGACAGTAGGGCATGACCGAGATCGAGTCTGACGTTCAAAACTGGCCAGTTGGCGTTGCGCGCCTCCTGAACGAAGCCCGTACCGATGTCAATGAACTGCTCGCCGGTGGCCGAATCGACCGCGCGTCTGAACTAGCGCGGCGCACCGGAGTGCCGTTCGACTCGGCCTACTTTCCCATGTACTTCACCGGCTCCTTCGAGTCCAAGCTCGCGCTCGTTCAATTTCCGATTTTCAACTGACGCGGTCTGTAAAACTCTTACTTTGAACAGTGCCTGGAGGTCATGAAGTGGTTCGCCGTCTCGATAATTGTGAGTCCTACTACGAGAGAGATGGCTTTGGTCTGCTCTCCGGCAAGGTGAAGTTGTATCTCCAAGTTGGCAAGAAAAAGTATTACAGCGAACGGCGCCTAACTCGCGAACAAATGGAGTCCATGAAAGACCAATCTCAGGTGATGCCAGTGAAGTACCTGACCGTTGGAGATCGTGACTACTGGCGATACCAAGATCGATGGTTCACTGACAGTGACTTCCTTGACAGTGAGGAGGTGCTGGCCGGACCCCGATTCCTAAGCCACTAACTCTGCGAGTCGTTGCTGGTTCCTGAACTTCCAGGTCTCGGCGAACTTGGCTGGCGTTTGCCGACGAAGTGCGCTGTGGGTTCTCTCGTGATTGTATTCGTGTCGCCAGTCCCCGAGGAGCACCTTCGCCTCGAAAAGACTGTCGAACTGTTGGCCGTTCAAGAACTCGTCGCGGAGACGGGCGTTGAACGATTCGATCCAACCGTTCTGCCAGGGTGAGCCCGGGTCGATGAAGAGTGATCCCGCCCCGTTGAATCGACACCAGTCGACGAGCGCGTGCGCGACGAACTCGGGTCCGTTGTCCATGCGCAGGTAACACGGCGCGCCGCGTTCGCTGGCCAACTGATCCAAGCGGTTGACGACGTCGTCGGCGGTGATGGAGCGTCCGACGTCGATGGTGAGGCACTCTCTCGTGAACTCGTCAATGATGTTGAGCAGCTTCACAGTGCGCAGATCGCTCGTCTGGTCGAACTGGAAGTCCATGGCCCAGATGACATTCGGTGCGATTGGACGCATTGCGCCGACCACCACGCCGACGCCGGTCATTCGCTTCTTCTTCTTGCGATAGGGCACTTTCAGTCCCTCGTCGCGCCAGAGGCGCTGGACCTTCTTGTGGTTCACGTGCCAGCCGGCGTCGCGCAGGGCGTCGAGACCGCGGCGCCAACCCCAGCGGGGGTGCTTCTTGGCGAAGTCGCGCAAGAAGGCGCGGATCTCCTCTTCGTTCTCCGAGGGAGCCGGTGCGGGCAGTCGCTGGGTGGAGCGACTCTGACCAATGACCACGCACGCTCTTCGTTGCGACACCCCGAACTCCTGTTCAAGCAGAGTGACTGCTTGACGCCGGCGGTTCGGGGTCAGAATTTTCCCTCGGCGATGTACCTCAACATGTCGTTGTCGAGAGCCTGGTTGGCGACGATGCGCTTCAGCTGGGTGTTCTCCTTCTCGAGCTCCTTCAGGCGCTTGGCGTCGTTGGCCTTCATGCCGCCGTATTGATTCCTCCAGCGGTGCCAGGTCGACTGGGTGATCTCGAGCTGCCGGCAGACCTCGGCCACGTCGTGGCCCTGGTTGAGTAGCTTCTCGCCTTCGGCGAGCTTTCGGATCACCTGTTCGGGGGTGTGACGCCTTTGCTTCATGCTGTCCTCCTCGCTCCATTCTGGAGCATTTGGGCTCGCACAACTAGTGGCTCAGTTTACGGGGATCCGGCCAGTGCGAGCACTCATTGTTGCTCGCGAAATGAGATTCGACAAGAAATTGAGCGAGGCAAAGACTATCGCTTCAGCTCGTCGCCTACCAGATGGCTCGCTGCGCGAGTCGATTCCAGACGATGTCCGCCATTCGGTTTGGGAACGCGATGGAGGCGCGTGTCGATCGTGTGGGAGCAAGAGTGACTTGCAGTATGACCATCTGATCCCCGTCAGTATGGGAGGCGCCAACTCGGTCGACAATCTTCAGATTCTCTGTGGCACCTGCAATCGTAGGAAGGGCGCGAGTGTTGTGTGAAATTGCCGGAAAGGTCCAAGACATTGAATCGCGACGGGTTTCACGTTCACCAATATTCTTCCGATTCTTCATGCCAGTGCCGGGTGGGCGCGACAGTTGGGATGCATGAGTCCGTAGAACTTGACTACTTCAGTGCGCCGGCCGGGACTTGAACCCGGAACCTGTTGATTAAGAGAACTGTGCTACCTGTTTTGAAGTGTCGGTGTGGTCGATCCAGCCCTTTGTTCGTACGGAATGGTCGTCCGTTCCGGTCGGTTTGGTAGTTCCCAATAGTTCTTGTGTGTGGTGTTTTCTGTGGTGTTGGATCTGATGAAACTGACGTGGGCATAATCGAAAGGGGTCCAGGTCAAATGCGACTGAGGGAAGGGGCTACTGAAGGTCAAGATGTCAACCGAATCTACAGCAGTCCCGTGCTCGCGATAGTTGCCTGGCCCGGAACGGCACTTCAGCCACACGTGCGCACGAGATGAGCGGTACTCAGATCACGGGCACGGGGGAAGTGTCGAGGATGGTGCGATCCCCGTCGAAGCCATTGCTCAGAGCCGCAGTAACGCCCTGATGTGGGGTGCCTAACTCGACCGCACCGACCTCATCCAAATGCCGGTAGTGCATGTCGTCGAGTTCGAGTTCGAGAGACTGCAGGTATTCCTCCAGCTGGGTAAGTGAGCGAGGACCGGCGATCGGGATTAGGGCCGTCGGGGCCAGCGCGGCCCGGCGACGCAACCAGGCCAGAGAGACCTGCGCCGCGCTACTGCCGATCTC
>PKWY01000030.1:4262-23312 GCA_003132205.1 Acidimicrobiaceae bacterium | reverse complement strand
CAACGGAAGTGGTGTCGGTGACCAACGCGGCCGCGGCCGAACTCGCAAGTGAAGTCGTGTTGCTCTTGCGCGTTGGTGAGCGTCTACGAGCCGGGCTCGATCCGCTAACCCTCGTCCTCACCGCATCCGAGCCGCGGCTACGGCCACTCGCCGAGGGCTGTCGGGGTGAGGATATGGTGTCGTTCGCCTATTGGGATTCGACGAGCGAACCTGCCCGTGTCGTCGATGTGTTCCTGGCTCGAACGCTCACCGGAGTTGATGTCAGTGACCCGCGCAGAGTCCGTCTTCACCATCCAACCAGCGGATTCGGTACCGCGGCCCATGACGTCAGCGACTTCCCGAGCGAAAGGTCGCACCTTCGGGTGGTACGCCGTCGCGACGGCGTACACTTCGCAGTCGACGAAGAGCCCTCGGTGGTGCAGGAAGACCAGTTCGACGAGTATGGCTGTGAGGATTCCCGCGCCACGCTCATCGACGGTGCCTGGCACATCACCTGCGTCTCAGTGGGTCGAAGTGGCATTACCACCAGCCGGCTGACGACCACGGACTTCGCCTCCTTTGAGCGCAAGGATGTCATGTTTCTTCGCGATCACAAGGATGTCGCACTGTTTCCTGATCTCGTCGGCGGCCGCTACGCCGCGCTGACCCGGGCCATGCCGCAGTCATTCGGCGGTAGTCGGGATATCTGGATTGTCTTCTTCGACGACCTCGTCAGCTGGGGTAATCACCAGCCACTCGAATTTCCCCGGTCCGGCATGTGGGACGAGCTACGGATCGGCGCCGGTTGCGTTCCCTTCCGAGTGCCCGGCGGCTGGTTGGAGATCTACCACGGCGTGAACCGGGACGGTCGATATGCCCTAGGAGGGCTGCTGCTTGACGGCGATGATCCCCACCGAGTGATCGCACGTTCGCCCGATCCGATCCTGGTGCCGATTGACTCCTACGAGACGTCGGGACTGACCAAGAACTCCGCGTATTCCTGCGGGCACGTCGCGCTCGACCCCGACAATGGGTCGCTTCGCGCGTTCGACGGCGCCGCCGGCAGTTCGCTGGCCGCAGCGGACTTTCGCGTTCGCGACATCGTGGACCAGGTACAGGCGTGCTGAGACAGATTGCCCGCCTCGGACACGCCATCCCGGCAATCTCTTCGAGAGCCGTCGCCGTCGCGGTGTACGCGAGTGCCACGAACGATTTGGTGCCCGCCCGTGAAGCGGGATTCGAAGGCGTCGCGTGCGTCGACGACGCCGCTCGAGCGCTCGAGCTGTACTGCGATCTCTGGGATGCCACGGGACTCGCGTGGACGCGCCAATGGTGCGAGGGACTTCTCGACTTCGTCCTGGGTATGCAGGACGCGGACGGGCGTTGGGTCAACTTCGTACGTGACTGGGAAGGGACGCTCAATGTCGAGGCACGCACCTCACTCGCCGGTGGGGATTTCTGGCAGGCGCGTGCGATGTTGTCATTGGCCAGAGCATCAGCAACGCTGGACGACCCCCGCATTGCGGGGGCGTTGAGGCGGGGCCTTCCCCACGTTGTTGAAAACCCCGCGCCGCCAGACGTCCGCTCCCTTCAGATCCTGGCCGTCCTCGCGATGTCGGGTGAAGACCGGGAACAGGGATTCCGACCATTATTGTCCTCGTGGTGCGACGAGCTGGTGGCCTGTGCTGAGGGCGGCGTCCTCATGAACTCGGTGATGGAGCGAGGAGAGCCTCATCTGTGGGCGCATTTCCAAGAGGCGGCTCTTGCCGACGCCAGCACGTATCTGAAACGTCCGGATCTCCTCGTCGCAGCACGATGCAGTGCCGATGCGCTGTTCCCTGATGTGATTCGCTCCGGATTCGATCGCTCGCTGACCAGTCCCATCGACGTGGCCACTTCGACTGACGTGATGACGAGACTCGCCAAGGCGAGCGGTGACGCGAAGTACGCCGTGCTCGCCGATCAGGCTCGTGAGTGGTTTCACGGGCGCAATCCTGCGGGCGTTCCTGTCTACGATCGGCGCGCGGGTCGTGTTGCCGACGGAATCGATGATGGCAGATTGAACCTGAACTCCGGGGCCGAGTCCAATGTCGTCGGCGCTCAGGCGCTCCTCGCCGAGGTGACGGTCCTGGCCATGAGCCTGAGCGTTCGCGAAGTCAGCGCACCCAGCTCGACAAAGGATGGTCATGGCGAGTGAAGTTCGGACGCGGGCGAGTCGTCGGCGAAACGGGTTGAGCGTTCACGGGTCTCTCATGGCAGAGCGTTGGGTGCTCGCGCGATCGCGACGCCTTCGCCGCAAATTTCGCTTCAACGTGGCGGACCTCGTGGTCGCGTTGAGATGCAGGTTCGGGTCGGATCCTTGGGACTTCGACAGAGACCTCTTGAGGATCGCTGCGCGGGCCGGACCCGCCGCCGGTCAGTTGGCGAATGTCACCGTTCACGCGTTCGCAGGAGTCTGTATCGCGAACCGACGAGTGGTCAGCATCGTCGGTGGGATCCGGCGGCGCTCATCATGAACAACTTTGCCAGCGGCTGGAGGGGATTCGAACCCTTGGCCGGTGGCACGCTACAGGGACTGGACCGGTTCGCGGACGATCGCCGAAGGTCGGGATTGGTCGGAACACCAGGGCTTCAGTTCATTGACATTCAGGGCTAGCGACCCCCAAACGCCGGTGTTGGAAACGGAACTGCTTGCATTCGAGTTGGGCGTCGAGGCGGTGGACCGACACGATGGTTCTGCTACCAGGCACTGGAGACCGCTCTCGTTGCCCGGCTCTTCGGACGGTTCTGTGGGCAGTCAGTGACTGTCCACCTGGTCGGTTGCACTCCGCGCATCTGAGCGGATGCAGTGTCCTATGTTGGTTACAGAGTGCAGAAGTGAACGAACTCGACGAGGAGGATGCCGATGAGTCAGCGCACCGAACCACGAGAGGTTTTCGAGCGCTTCGCAGGTCACGCGATTCTCTGCGCCGCGGACTTCCCCGACACGGTGAAAGCGGTGTTCAATCCCGGGGCCACTGAAATCGACGGCCCTATTCCGCACCCGTACGACGGTGCCGCGGATGCTGTCGTCCGCGTGATGGAGGCGAGCCGGACCACAGGGACGGCGTAATGCGCGTGGCAATGCTGGCGCCGATCGCCTGGCGCACCCCGCCGCGCCAGTACGGACCCTGGGAACAGGTCGTCGCGACCCTGACTGACGGGCTGGTCCAGCTCGGCATCGACGTGACCCTCTACGCCACGGGTGACTCCGGAACCCGAGCCAAGCTTCGATCGGTCGTCGCCCGGGGATACGAGGAGGACGCTTCCTACAACGTCAAGGTGTTCGAGGCGCTGCATATCGCCCGGGTCTTCGAAGAGGCCGACCAGTTCGACCTCATCCACAACCACTTCGACTTCCTCCCCCTCATGTGGAGCCGTCTCGTCACCACCCCGGTGGTGGCGACGGTTCACGGATTCTCGAGTCCGGGCATCCTGCCCGCGTATCGCGCCTACGACGACCGGGTGCACTACGTGGCCATCAGCGACGCCGATCGCCACCCAGTCCTCACGTATACCGCCACGATCCATCACGGCATTGACCTCGACGCCTTCGCCTACCGGCCCGATCCTGATCCCGACGGCCACGTGCTGTTCTTCGGCCGGATCCACCCCGACAAGGGGGCTGGCGCGGCGATCGAGATCGCCCGCGCCGCCGAACGCCCGATCGTGCTCGCCGGCATCATCCAGGACCAGGAGTACTTCGAGTCTGAGGTCCGTCCACGACTGGGACCCGACGCCACGTACGTCGGTCCAGTGGGCGGGAGCGACCGGGCTCTGCTGCTCGGCTCGGCCGCCGCCCTGCTCCACCCGATCGCTTTCGAGGAGCCATTCGGCCTGTCGGTCATCGAGGCCATGGCCTGCGGCACGCCGGTCATCGCGTACCGGCGAGGCTCAATGCCGGAACTCATCGAGGACGGAGTGAACGGCTTTCTCGTGGACGGACTCGACGAGGCAGTTGCGGCTCTGGGGAAGCTCGATGAACTGGAACGAAAGGCGTGCCGCGTCGTCGCAGAGGACCGCTTCTCGTCGGCGCGGATGGTCGCCGCCTACGTCGCTGTGTACGACCAAATTCTAAGGGGCAAGTGATGAGTACTATCGGCGCGGTCACGCGCTCGACCAATAATCCGATCCTCACGCCGGACGACGTCCCGTATCCGGTCGCGACGGTTCACAACGCGGCCGCCACCCGTCTTGACGACGGTCGCACGGTGCTGCTGTTCCGATCCCACACGCCGAACGGAAGATCCATCATTGGCTACGCCGATAGCGACGACGGCGAGCACTTCACGGTGCGGCCCGAACCGTTCCTGACTCCGGCCACCGACGAGCCGTTTGCCACGTACGAACGGTTTGGCGTGGAGGACCCGCGGCTCACGAGGCTCGACGACGGTGCCTGGTACCTCACCTACAGCGCCTACTCCGAGCATGGCGTGCGCATCGGGCTCGGCCGCACCACCGATTTCAGCGCCGTTGAGCGGGTTGCCTTCATCACCGAAGCCGATCAGCGCAACGTGGTTCTGTTTCCCGAACGGATCGACGGCGACTACGTCCGGCTCGACCGGCCCCATACCGAACTCACTCCGTGGTCCATCTGGCTGTCGCGATCGCCCGACCTCGTCCACTGGGGGCGATCCGAACTGGTCATCACCCCTGCGGCCTATCACTGGACGAGCGGGAAGATTGGTCCTGGGACGCCACCCATCAGGACTGATGCTGGATGGCTCCACGTCTTCCACGGCGTGTACCCGACAATGGGAGGCAACGTGTATCGTCTCGGCGTCGCGCTCCATGACTTGACCGATCCCGCTCGCGTGATCGGCGTCGCCGATCCGTGGATTCTCGAACCCCACGATCCTTGGGAACGAACTGGCTACGTCCCGAATGTCGTATTCGCTTGCGGCGCGGTCGTCGAGGACGACGGCAGGACCATGCGTCTGTATTGGGGCGCGGCCGACACCGTGCTGTGCACGGGCACCGCCGACCTCGAACAGCTCGTGGCCCTCTGCACGGATAACGCCCGACCGGCGACGTCGCGAAGGGAGTAACCGTTTCGGTCCGCTGTGCGGCGGCCCGCCCGGACTTGAGTCCCCCAGGAGATACCGAACCGGTTACCGATTCCTCGGCAGGGGTTCTGGGCCGCGACCTCTCGACGGAACCGGCTCTGGTGCGAGAGATGGTTCCACTGGAGGTTGCTGCGTGGACGACGCTCAACCTCAGGACACTACCGAGGTTGCTCGAGTTCGCGGATCGAGCGGGGCTCGGACTCGCCCTGCTCTCGAACGCCCCGGAGTCGCTCGCGCTCGCGATCGACGCGAGTAACCAGTCCGGTAACCAGTCCGGCAGATTCGATCGCCGGTCTTCAGTTGCCGATTGGGACTTGCCAAACCCGACGTCGACGTGTTTGAAGCGCTACTCCAAGAGTTGGCCGCGCCGCCGAAGTCCGTGCTGTTCATCGACGATCGAATCGAGAATACGCAAGCGCCCGCGTCGCTTGGGATACATGCCGCCAAGTTCACGTCCGCGAAGGGACTATCGAGCCAACTCGGCAATTGGGAATCAGAGACGCGGTCAAGCCAGTTCAACTGAGTAGTCGTGGCCTGCCGACGAAGGCCACGCTTGCCAGAAGACGAGGTCGTGCGAGGAACCGCCGGTGCGGCACGTTCCAGTCAACCCTCGGCTCTGTGACTTCGGAACAACGCAGAAACCGAAAGAAGAGAGAAGCATCGACCCAACCACGTCGTGCCAAGGTCAACTCAACTCAGCGTTCGGCCCTTGCCATCTTCGTCTAGCCAAGACCCGGCGTAGTGCGATTTGTGACTACTTGTGGCTCTTCGCCGCGCTCTTGATCTTCTTGCCGGCGTCCTTCACATTCTCCTTGGCAGCCCTTAGGTCCGCCTTGACCTCGTCGGAAACACCTTTCGCTTCCAGCGCGCGCCCGACAGCCTTTCCGGCGACCTGCTCAGCCTTGCCCTTCAGCTTCAGTGCTTCGTTGCTGGCCTTCTCCTTCGCTCCCATGTCTCATCTCCTTTTCTCGAAATTGGATTTCTTATCGATCACATTGCCGGTCACACCTCGAAAGGGCCACCAGCGGAACCCAAACCCCACTACGATTCGGACGTTACGGTGTTCCTCGGACTCTCAACAGTGCCGAAAGTCCCTTCCCCCACTTATCAATTCGCATAAGGGGGGATGCGATCAAGAGGCGGGCGAGACCTCTCACGATGGGACACGTCAGCCAACTTCGGAATGTTCGTGAGCAGTCCCATTCGGTCGCGAAGCGCGATGGGGGATCGAGGGCGTTTGCGACGTTCTGACGGTGGTTCGCGAAACAACGGTGAGACGGCGTCGCAGGTCGAGTGATCGCAATTCGACGAGCCAGCGCTACCGGGGGCTCGTGACCTCTGGAGGAATCACAGAAGTTAACATCGGTGCCTGTGTCCATGCCACCTCGTCAGTTTCGACCTCTCATGATCGTGGGCTGCACGTCTTCGGCTGGTAAGAGTCTGATTGTCACAGCGCTTTGCCGTTGGTTCGAGCGTCAAGGTGTGGACGTGGCGCCGTTCAAAGCGCAGAATATGTCCAACAATGCTCGAGTAGTCCACGGCGGTGAAATCGGACTCGCGCAGTGGTTGCAGTCACTCGCAGCGAGAAAGGAACCGACGACTGAGATGAACCCGGTCCTCTTGAAGCCGGAGTCCGATACTCGCAGTCAGGTTGTTGTCAACGGTCAAGCGCGGCACGATCTGACGGCGATGGCGTGGCAGGATCGCGGCGATTCCCTTTGGGCGCCGATGCATGAGGCATTTGATGCATTGGTGCAAAAGCACGAGCTCATCGTGATCGAAGGCGCCGGCAGCCCCGCAGAGATCAATCTTCAAGACCTTGTCAATAACCGAATGATGGAACATGCGGATGCGTCAGCACTCCTGGTTGCGGATATTGACAGGGGCGGTGCTTTCGCCCATTTGTATGGAACCTGGTCGCTGGTCCCCGAGTCAACACGTTCTCGAATGGGTGCCTACGTGTTGAACAAGTTCCGCGGTGACGCCGCACTGCTCGAGCCAGGTCCTTCCATGATGCATGAAATGACCGGCATGCAACTTGCGGGTGTGCTGCCAATGCTTCGCCACAGCCTCCCGGATGAAGAGGGGGCGACCATAAGGGAAACTCCGTACCGAGGCAATACCGTGGTGGGGATAGTTCGTTATCCGTTCTCGTCAAACCTTGATGAGTTTCACTTGTTGGCGTACGCGACGAAAGTGCGCTGGGTAACTGAAGCCTCGGATATGGATGGCTGCGATCTCGTCATTCTTCCTGGTTCAAAGCACGTTGCCGCCGACATGGCGTGGCTGCGTTCTCGGGGACTCGACGACGCTCTCTCGAGGAGAGCCGCCGATGGGAGGCGCATCATTGGTATCTGTGGTGGTTGCATGATGTTGGGGGAAGAAGTACTTGACGACGAAGGCGTTGAAGGCGCGACGTCTGGACTTGGGCTACTGCCCATCAAAACGATCATTGATCCGGTGAAGATCACCAAGTGCAATGAGATTCGGATTCCGAAACTCCCCGGTGGTTTCAGTGGGTTGAGCGGAATTGTAACCTCAGGCTACGAAATCCGAAATGGTCGAGTTCTCGACGGTGGGTGCAGGCTAGGCCCACAATTCTGGGGTTTGGATTCGATCGTCGCTACCACTGTCCACGGATTGTTTGAAGACCCGAAAGTTCTGGAGGCACTCTTCGGGACTCGACCGGACTTAGTCCTTGAAAGGACATTTGATGAGCTGGCTGACACAATTGAAGAGAATCTTGACACTGAACTCTTGTGGGAGATGGTGAGCAGGCAAATCTAGAAGCCTTTGGCTTCATCGCGCCACACCTTTGGTATCCACAATTGGATGGGAACTCCATCAGCAATGGCAGCGAATTCGAATGCGAGCCCAGATTCGAAAGCCAAACCAACTACCAGTACTCGACACCGGGAGGACGGCTGAGTGTCCAACGTATCTTTCGAGGGCCAGAAATCGCGTGGTGTTGTGCCAACTTCTACTTGAACGTACTGAACTATTGCGTCACAGCAGTCATCGCGTCGATCGCCTCGGGTTTCCCGGAGGACGCTGAAGCCGACGTGAATTGATCGACGCGGCCGCAGGTCGTCGAATTACGTGCGGGGCTCTAACGGCGAAAGCTCTGGCATCCGCCGCCCGTCCGGAAGAAGAAATTTGTGGAGGTAACGCGACTATGTTCGAACCCCATACTCGTGGTGGTGGATATTTGAAAGTGGTTGGGTGCTCTGGACAGGGGTAGCTTGTCAGGTTAACCTGACGACATGAGCCTTCTCTCGATAAATTCGCTTCCAAGTGAACCTCTGGCAGCAATTTCGGAGATCACTCAGAGCGAAGCAGAACTCGAGCGACTTCGATGCGACTTGGTGAAGAAGGCGCGCACTGCTGGTGCTTCTTGGGAGCGGATTGCCGATGCTCTTGGAACCAGCAGGCAAGCCGCGTGGGAGTACTACACGGCACGGTTCCGAGTCGAGTTGGCAGAACATGCCGCCGAAAATGTGAGAGTGACTTCTGCTGAAGCGCTTGACCTCAGCGTCGATGAATCACGCGCCGTGCGTCATCGACGTCGCAGTCGCTGAGAACCTTTGAGGTGAAGGTCGTTATCGACACCAATGTTTGGGTCTCGGCTGCAATTCGCCAGGCTCCGTCTCACGAACTCATCCAGCGGTGGATGGCGGGGGCGGAGTTCGAGTTGATCATGTGTCGCGAGATCCTTGATGAGTTGACTGAAGCGTTGACAACCAGAGTACGGCTGCGCCGATGGATCTCGTTGGAACTCGCCAATTCGTATCTCGACATGATCAGCACACTGGTCGACCTGGTGACGGACCCACCGAGAGAAGAGCATGGGATTAGAGATGATGACGATTCGTATCTCGTCACTCTTGCCCGCACGCACGGTTGCGAGTACATCGTCACTGGCGACAAACATCTACTCGAGTGGACGGTCCAAGTCCCGCCCTGCATAATGCCTGCAGACTTCCTTCAGAAGTTGTAATTCCGACAACACTCGGTGGAGGCAATGGGACTCGAACCCCTGCCCCCTTGTATTCCACGACACGGACGAATTGAACGGCGTGATGAGCGTGGAGACGATGCGGTGGTTCCAGAGCGGTTCTCGCGAATGTCAGCCGTTCAGTTTCTGATTCCCTCGGTTCGCGTAACCAAGCGGGATTGGTCTAGCGGGTCAGCCCCATACTTCGTGGGCCGTCTCCACGACGAGGCGGAGCTTGGCGACCTCGTCGCTGAAGGTGAGGCTGTTACCTTCCACCGTCGAAGAGAAACCGCATTGGGGAGATAGGCAAAGCTGATCGAGGGGGACGTACTGACTGGCCTCCTCGATACGTCGCTTGAGCTGGTCCTTCGATTCGAGGACGCCCCGTTTGGTGGTGACGAGTCCAAGGACCACCATCTTGCCCTTCGGCACGAAGCGCAGAGGCTCGAAGCCACCTGAACGGTCGTCATCGTATTCGAGGAAGAAACCGTCTACGTCAAGCTCGCTGAAGAGTGCTTCGGCTACGAAGTCGTAGCCACCTTCGGCCGCCCAATAGGACTGGAAGTTGCCTCGGCACGAGTGCGTGGTCACCGCCATGCCATCGGGTCGCGACGCGAGCGCGGCGTTCAGTTGCCGTATATAGCGCAGGTGCTGATGTTCGGCGTCTTCACCTCGCGCGGCGATCATCTGGCGCTGTGCGGGATCGTTGAGATAGGCGAGCGAAGTGTCATCGAGTTGGAGGTAGGTGCAGCCCAACTCGCCCAGACGGCGGATCTCCTCGGCGTAGGCGGCGCTCAAGTCGCCCCAGAACTCTTCCACGTCGGGGTAGACCGCGGGGTCGATGGCGGCCGCCCCTCCACGGTAGTGCACCATGCTCGGAGAAGGGATGGTGAGCTTGGGAATCGCCGTCGTCACCGTAGACTTCAGAAACTTGAAAGCGTCGGCGAAGATCGTTTCGTCGATGCTCACGCGGTCGCTCACCTTCAATGCCGCCGACGTGAACGAGGTCGTGCCCTCGCTGTTCTTGAAGGCCACCTGTAGTTGCTCGTCGGTGCTGGTGATCCCTCCCAGCTGATAGATGAAGTCCATGTGCCATGAGGTGCGGCGAAACTCGCCGTCGGTGGCGGCTTGAAAGCCAAGTTCCTCCTGCAGGGCGACGACATCGCGAATGGCACGGTCCTCAACCTCTCGAAGGGCGTCCGCATTCATCTGCCCCTCGGCGAAAGCTCGCCGGGCCGTGAGTAACTCTGGCGGGCGAAGAAGACTGCCGACATGGTCGGCTCGGAACGGTGGCGTTAGTCGCTGGCTCATGGCACGACAGTACACTTTCTCGTGCTGAGTCCGCAGGGTCCCTGCTGAGATTCAAGGCATCGTCAAGTTTCCTGCGAACGACTCCGACGAAGGACCGTTCGCAGGCGTCCTCTCCCGTCCCTCCGCGGTTCTCTTCTTTGGTCAAGGAACCCGAACGAAGACAATCTTCGTCAATCCTTGCAGTTGAGAGATGCTCTTCTGGAGTCACCTGCGGTCACCAGCACGACCCCGTACTGTCAGAGCGTCGCTGCGAGGAGTGATGGCCCCTTTCTGATTCTTCCTTGCTTGGTGCTGGGCTCAGCCTGCAAGTGCGACGAAGTTCGGAGTAGCCGAGCAATCTGCAGTGCTGCGTGGCGGAGCCAAGGCGATGCTCTCGACCGGGTCCAGTCGGTGGGAATGTCTCGAAGCGGAGATCCGTGAAGAGGACGTCGCGGTCCTGAGGGAACGTCTGGGTGACGAGTTCGAGCGTGAGGGAACCAACGCCATCATCATCGCTGAGTTGGCGGGCTAGACCGTCTGGGTGATTGTCAAATGTGCAGCGCCAATGACGCCGCTCGATCTCATTGCCTCCGCAAGACCAGGATTCGAAGCGAACGATTGTGCCGCTCCTACCGTCTCAAAGAAGTGCAGCACCAGGACCGACGTCATGTCTTCAGGCGAGCAGTAGACCTCGTCACGACGGACGCCATTCTCACGACGAAAGGAGGCGGCAGCGTCGTAGGCGGTCCTCCAGTGGTCGTAACTTGTTACGTTTGCTTTGACAATTAGGACTACTGGCATGACGTCTCCACTGCTTGGAAGCTGATTGAATCCGAAGCGTATCACCGGGCCCTGGACGAGCGACAGAAGTCTTCGACCAGTAATCCGTGTACCTCACCATGAAGTTGCCACGATTCACGAATAGGGATTGTTGACAATGGCCCGCTCGTGTTACGAGCGGGCCATTGGGCTCTCACCCGCGTATGTATTCTTCCTTACTAATCTGACAAAACAGATATTGGAGTCAACATGAGTAGTGACAAAACCGCGCCAGTACTCAAGTACGACATGGACCACGAAGGCGACGTGAGTCGTTTGGTCTATACGTTCGGTGGAGTCGAAGGCCGTGTGTCGATCAAGCCGGGCACCGTTGTTGACACCAGCAGTCTCGACTGCTTTGCCGGCAAGATTCGCTCCGAACACGACCACGTGAGTGAAGTCTGTGATCCGCGCTACCTCAACCCCCAAACGGGACCCTTCTTTGTAGAGGGTGCAATGCCTGGAGACGTCTTGGCCGTTCACTTTGCCAAGATCGAACCTCGAAACACGACTGGTTTTTCAACCACTGTCCCCCTTTTCGGTGCCCTGACCGCTAATGGTTTTACCCAAATGCTTCACGCCGCACTTCCCGAGATGACGTGGAGATACGACATTGACAAAGAAAATAGGACGGTTCGCTATGAGGCTCGCCAGTCCGAAGCAATGTACACACTGCCCCTTGACGCAATGCACGGAACCGTTGGAGTGGCACCGGCCCTAAATGAGGCCCGTTCTGCGCTAACTCCCGGTGATTGGGGCGGGAACATGGATACCCCGGAGATGCGTACTGGGGTCACTTGCTATCTCGGCGTCAATGTTGAAGGAGCACTCTTCAGTTTCGGGGATGGTCACGCTCGTCAGGGTGAGGGTGAGACGTGCGGTGTAGCTGTGGAAACGGCGATGGACACTGTCATGGTAATTGACCTCATCAAGAACGCTCCACTTGTTCTCTGGCCCCGAATTGAAAGCGACACAGAGATCATGACCACTGGTTCAACAAAACCACTCGAAGATGCCTTTCGAATCAGCCACGCCCAGATGGTTCACTGGGTCGCCGAACTGACTGATCTCTCGGTAATGGACTCGTATCAGTTTGTGTCGCAGGCGGTCGAGACGCCAGTTGCCAACGTGGTGGATACCAACTACACGATGGTGGCGAAAATCAAGAAGTCGTACTTACCTGGCATAAATCCAATGAATGGTATTCACCAACACCTCAAAGCCATTGGTCAGGCGTATCTCGCAACTCGGTAGTGGTTCGCGCTGAGAAGGTTCGCACAGCGCCTTCTGAGACAACTGGCCTCGGTGAGGGGGACAAACCGGGTGACGTCGATCGAAGCGTCCACAACCAACGGGCCAAGACAACTCGCGCCGATCGTCTAGGAGACCGCCTCTTGGTCACGACCCGAATCTACGTTCTAGAGCAACTGATTAGGCTTTCCAGAAATGGGGGGTGACTTTCACGTCCGCCTGATTCGCGAAAACGGGTCTGCCCCGAATTAGTTGACTCGGTGACCTGTCCCACGGTTTAGTTACCTAATTGTGGTGACTAGCAAGCCTTAGATGGAAGACCATCCACCATGCCACGACTATTCCCACCGGAGTTCCGACTGAGAACTGTTGCTCTCGTTCGCGCCCCCGAGGCACGCGCGCATT
Organism: Acidimicrobiaceae bacterium; assembly: GCA_003132205.1. Lineage (GTDB taxonomy): Bacteria > Actinomycetota > Acidimicrobiia > Acidimicrobiales > RAAP-2 > RAAP-2. Next base: position 10,469 of record PKWY01000030.1, on the reverse strand, counting down.
GAGAGCCAGCGGCACTGTCACCACACGGTTCGTCGCATCGCTCAACTGAAAGTGAGATGATTGGCGCATGGAACTTCGGATATTCAGCGAACCGCAGCAAGGAGCCACGTACGACGAGATACTCGCCCTGGCGCTTGCGGCAGAGGAGGGAGGTTTTGGCGCCTTCTTTCGATCGGATCATTATCTCAAGATGGGCGCAGTGACCGGTTTACCCGGGCCGACCGACGCGTGGATCACCCTCGCTGGATTGGCGCGCGATACCAATCGGATTCGCCTCGGCACGCTGCTGACCGCCGCGACCTTTCGTCACCCCGGTCCGCTCGCGATTGGCGTTGCCGAAGTGGACGCGATGAGTGGTGGGCGCGTGGAACTCGGCCTCGGAGCGGGCTGGTACGAAGAAGAGCACGCGGCTTACGGCATTCCCTTTCCCTCACTTGGAGAGCGCTTCGAGAGGTTGGAGGAGCAGCTCGCCATCATCACGGGTCTATGGGCCACGGACGTCGGTGCCACCTTTGACTTCCTGGGTAAGCACTACTCGCTGTCAAACTGCCCGGCGCTTCCTAAGCCGGTCCAGGCGCCGCGACCGCCTATCATCATCGGTGGCCACGGCCACAAGATCACGCCGCGCCTCGCCGCCGCATTCGCGGACGAGTTCAACGTTCCCTTCGCTCCGTATGAGATCTGCAGGTCTCAATACAGCCTCGTCGGCGAGGCGTGCGAAGCGATTGACCGGGACCCCGATTCCATCATCCGCTCGGCTGCACTCGTCGTCTGCTGCGGGCGCGACGAGGCGGAAGTGGCGCGACGGGCGTCCAACATCGGGCGCGACGTCGACGAACTGTCAGAGCAGGGGCTCGCTGGCACGCCCGCGCAGGTGGTGGACAAGATTCTTCACTTCGGCGAACTCGGAATCTCGCGGCTGTATCTCCAAGTCCTCGACATTAGGGACCTGGATCACGTTCGCCTGATCGCCGAAGAGGTCTTGCCCGCGGTCAAGTAGCGCCCCGCGCATCGATGGATCGCGAGATTAAGTCTGCCCGCGCGTGCCCATCACCTGCCGCCGAGGTCGACTGGGCGAGCCCGATGACATCACCGACGCCGTGGCTCTCCTAGCCGGGCCCGGCCGATGGGTCAATGGTCAGGTTCTCTACGCGAATGGCCGTGTGCTGCAGAACAGTGGGCGGAGGGAATCATCACCGTGCGAATCGTGGAGGTACGGGGATTTGAACCCCGGACCCCTTACATGCCATGCCCTTCCATGTGGTTCAGTGACGTTCACTCGAGTCCAATACGTCCTATATTGCAAGGACTTTGGTTCATGCGCGTTCACCGCAGATCACGGGAGTTCAAAATATTTGCTAAGGCGAGTTCCAACGGTTACTGCAACGGACCAGCCATGATGGCTGGGTCACCCCGAACAGCGAATCGCTACAATGCTGCTGTCGTTGCACTGACCGCTTGAACTCGCCAATCCCGACGTCGGTCGACGCGCAATCGCCCCTTCGGGCGGGCTTGGGACTACGGGAGTTCGGGGAGTGATCCGCTGCTGACTTGATCTCGCAGAAGGAAGTTCTGGATCTTGCCCATGCTGTTGGCTGGCAGTGCCGAAGCCAGATACCAATGTTGCGGTGTCTTGTGCGGAGCCAGATGTTGTCGGACAAATTGACGCAGGTCCTCCTGTGGCGGGGGCTTCGCAGGGTCGGCGGGTATCACTATGGCGACGATCGACTCTCCCCAGACCTCGTCGGTGACGCCAATCACGGCAACTCCAGCGACGCCTGGATGAGCAATAAGGGCCGCCTCGATCTCGCGCGGGTAGATGTTCTCACCCCCGCGAATGATCATGTCTTTGAGGCGACCGGTTACGCGCAGATACCCACGAGAGTCCAGCGTGCCGATATCACCGGTGTGGAGCCAACCTTCGGCGTCGATTGTCTGGCGAGTTTCGTCCGGCATGTCGAAGTAGCCGAGCATCAACTGGTAGCCGCGTGCGCAGATTTCGCCCTGCTCGCCATTGCTGACGGTCAATCCGCTGCCTGCGTCTACGATCTTGATCTCGGCTTGCCAGAGCGGGCGACCGGTGGTCGTATACCTATCGTCGTCAGTGTCATGCGGACTCGTTTGGGCGAGGATGGGGCTGAGTTCGGTCTGGCCGTAAACGGTGGTGAAGCGTGAGCCGAATCGTCGCTCAACTTCGCGGATCATGGCGGGTGGCACCGCGTCCCCTCCAGAGGCCGTCACCACTACGGAGGTCAGGTCGTACTTGTCGAAGTCAGGGTTGGCCAAAAGTCCGGCGTACATGGCCGGTACGCCGCCGAAGAGGTCGGCCTTCCAATCCTGAAGTGCCTCCAGCACGAGCTTGGGTTCAAATTGATGGATTAATACCAACGTGCCCCTACTGGCTGCGGTTCCCAGGACCGACATGCCCGATCCGGCAGTGTGGAATAGCGGAAGTGCAGTAGCCCAGACACCAAAACGAGGGAACTCGGCGCGTCGATGTACATAGGCTGCGTTCGTGATGAGCCCGCGATGGTGCAGCATGGCGCCCTTAGGGAATCCAGTGGTGCCTGATGTGTACTGCACTTGCGCAGCATCTGTTGGCAACACGGTCGGCAACGCACGTTCCTGGCCAGTGAAGCCGCGTACCTCAGAGTTCCAAGTGGCGAATCTGATCGCCTCGCGCACACGTGACGCTCGCGGGAGTACCGCGTCAATGATCGCGGCCATGTCGGTGCCGCGGAAAGTGTCGACGTAGACAATCCCAACGGACTTTGACTGGTTGAGGATGTACTCCAGCTCCGCGGAGCGCAGGGCCGGGTTGGCCGTAACCAAAACCAGCCCCGCCAAGGCTGCGCCGTACTGCAAGATGACCCATTCCGCGATGTTGGGCGCCCACACGCAGACGTGCTCGCCTGGTGCGAACTTCGTGAGGAGCCACTGAGCGGCCTGCTCTGCTTCGGCGAGCAGCTCTGCGTAGGTCCACCTTCTCGGGCCCGCGGGGACGCCTTCCACCATCGCGGGGCCGCCGAGCGGGGTGACTTCAATCAGTGCGGTCCGGGTGGGTTCCTCGGAGCTGGCCTCTCGAAGCAGACCGCCTACGGTCAAGTCGAAAATCCCGACGGTGCCATCCGCGGGGAGATAGGAGGCGCTCGACGTGTTCATGGTCGCTGCCGGTCCTCATCGTCGAGCTGGTCGACAGTGGGGATTGGGCCGCCGCCATCAGGAATCCACTTGCCGGAGTCACGCCACTTGACCGCAGCGGGAAAGCCGTGTTCTTTGGCGAATTCCTGGAACCATCGTCCCTCGGGCGAGTGGCGGGTAATCCCGTCGAAGAGCGTGGCAAGGATTTGAGTTCCGTGGAGCCCCATATTGTCGAAGGCCTGGTTGATCATTAATTTCTGCATTGCCAACTGGTTGATCGGCACTCCGGCGATCCGATCCGCTAGTTTCTCGACCTGTTCGTCGAGGTCGGCTTGAGGAACTGCTTGGAGAACCAGGCCCCATTCTGCAGCGGTGTGACCGTCGATGGTGTCCCCGGTAAGCAACATCCGCTTGGCGCGTTCGGCACCGAGCCGGTACACCCACATTGCCGTCGTAGGGCAGCCCCACACGCGAGCAGGCATGTAGCCGATCTTGGCTTCGTTGGCCATCACTACCAAGTCACAGGACAGCGCGATGTCGCTGCCACCAGCTACTGCGTATCCGTGCACCTTGGCGATGGTCGGTTTGAGCGATCGCCACAAACTAAAGAAGTCGTCGGTGTTGGCCTTCATCAGTCTGAAGTCCTTGATCGGATCCCATACCGGTGGCTGAAAGCTTTCGCCTTCTTCGGCGTAGACCGTCAGGTCGTAGCCGGAGCAGAAGGCTCGTCCAGCTCCTTGAAGCACGATGACGTGTACACGCGGGTCCTCGTTGGCGCGCTCAACCCCTTCACGAATGGCTCGTGCCATTTGGTGTGTGATCGCGTTCAGTCGTTCGGGACGGTTCAGCGTGAGGTACGCCTTGCGATCTCGAACCTCGAATATCACCGTTTCGTGGTCACTGGCGGACATAGACTTCCTCCCCTTCAAACCGGAGCGAGTTGAGATGATTAACGTCATCGTAACCAGATTGTGAATCGCTTCAAATCGATAACAGCGCAAGAAAGGGGTTGCTGAATGCCCTCCGAGCGGCACTCACTGTCTAAGGCTTTGCTGCCATCGCCAGCAGGCGACGTCATGAACTGATGCGTATCGATCGCTCGAAGATTCATTTGATCTCCTTAGCGCAAGGCAGCTGAATCTGCTCACCGCGCGATATCTGGCTCGACCGTGGGGCAATGCGTGGGATTCTTTCGAGGCGAATTGTCTGAGCCTCATCAGAGTCCTTGGCGTTATTGGTGGGCCGCCCGGGTCTCGATCCCGGCACCTGGGGATTAAAAGGCCACCGAGCTCATCATTCTCTATTCATTAGATTCAGNNGTTAGGGATGAAATTAGGGATTTTCCGCACCCCGATCCTGGCGTCCGCGATTCAACAACGGCCAGCGCGCAGCAGGGTGTCCGTGGCCATGTCAGCGGAGACCTCAGTTGGCCACCAGTGGATACTTTCTCATGGCCACGGACATTCAGCGACCGACGTAATTAAACATCGGAGTTATTTCACCGGTGATGCTCTAAATCGTGACATTCGAAAGGCGAGTGTGGCTTGAGGACGTTGCGATCAGTCATCGAGGAATGATAAGCCTTTGCCCCGTCGAGTCTGCCAGTCCGGGGTCCACAAAGGCATTGCAATTTGTCAGGATTGTGTGGGCACCAGCGTACGTACTCCAGTCGACCGCCGCCGCCCAACGTTGGGCGAACTCGAGAACTGAAATCAGGGATTCTCCATTGCCAGCACCTCCAGAGACACCCGAGAGTGCGGCCAAATAGTTGTTTCGATAGATGATTGGAATTAGAACGCGCACCTGGCCTGCGGCGGAGAGTTCTGCATTTGACGTCAGTCGTGCTACTCGCCCATTGCCGTCATCAAAAGGGTGGCACTCGGTGATGAGTAGCATCATTGCCACTGACCTGGCGAACGGGTCATCAAGAAGATTGATCGCGTCGAATCCCTTAATGAGAGTTCCTCGCACAAGATCGGGATCTACGAACTGGTAACCACCGGCGTAGTTCGGCTGGATTTTGAATTCACCTGGATGCTTGTCAATTCGAGCGGCCATCAGGACTCGATGCCGCGATGCAAGTACTCCTAACAATTCTTCGCCCGTTCTTGGTATGAGAACGCGATCAGATGGATCAACGGATAGTCGGTAGGTGGCAGACACGTCGTGCGCGTCGGCAGGGCGACTCTCCGGAATCACGCCTTCCACCGCGATCCGTCGTGCTTCGTCAACACCGAACTCTGTTCCCTCGATGAAGTTTGAAAAATAGGCCTCAAAGAATGCGAGCCACTCCCAACGTGAGGATGGGGGAAACGCCGGCATGGGTTGGGGCGACCGATCTTGAAGGATTCTGACAAGCCGTTGCACCATTTCCACACGATGAGCATCGAAGGGAGTGCCGGACAGGCGTGCCGCTAATCGTGGTGACGTTGGCGTTACCTCTGACGAAATTGATCCGAGAACGGCCGCCAATCGGTCACGGACAATCCCGACTGCAGATGGATCAAAGGCACTTGCGATGACGTCGAGCTGGTCGAGAACTCGTTGGATTCTTCCGGCACCCCCTGATCGGGCAAGTTCATCAATTCGGTCTTCGACGAGTTTGGTCCCGGCACGATATCGAGCGGGCCGCCCCCGCAAATGCACGTTCTCAACGAGCACGCGGGCCGGACCTGATAGGACCAGTCCCTCGGGCATTCCCGTGTCGCCTGGAAGTGCAGCCGGTCCGATAACGGGAACGATCGTTATTCCAGGCAAATGTAGAGCGGTGGGACGAGTCGGTTCAGGTTGAGCAACGTAGACGACTCCATTCACTGGGCCGCCGCCTCCATGGAGTGCGGTTATACCGCACAGGACGCCGCCTGGCCAGAACAGGGCCACGATTGCGTGGAGGTGATGGCGTGCAATCTGTTCTGGCGGTAACGATGCGCCTACTGCGTAGAGGCCTGGGGCAAGCCTCAAGGCTGCCCCAGACTTTGACTGGCGGCTGAGATGTGCTGCATTTGCTGGCGTGGCGATGACAAGTGATCCTTGGGGACCCGGTGAGGCAACGTTCATGGCCAAAAC
>PKWY01000030.1:334-4247 GCA_003132205.1 Acidimicrobiaceae bacterium | reverse complement strand
ATCCTTCGTCAAGCAAGTTTTCACCATTTTATTCCACCGGGCCACGAGGATGGGGAATAGCTAGTTCAAGGGACTTCGGACCGCTACATTGGCTGCCGTAACAGTGCGCTTCTGCAATATGGACAGATTCAGTGATGGCGGTCATGTCGAATCTTCGAGATGACCCTCGAAGGGGACACCACCATCTTTGGAAGTCGTTTTGTTGCAAGGGAGGGTTGAAGGAGTCTTGGAGGACCATTCGACAATGTAATACGACACTGAAATGATGGTGCCTATGCACGAGAAACATCCGAATGGGCCTGCGAAGCATGCAAGACCTTCAGAGGTGACTGAGGACTACTGGATTCACGTTGACTCTGCGGCTAGGTCTTCTCATGAAGAATTGCGATGTGGAAAATGGATGTTGTTCACGAATCCAACGGAGCACGACGATGTTTGGACCAAAATTCATGACGCAACTGTGGCCGGGGAACTTGGTTGCGCTGCCAAGGCTGCTACGGCGAAGGGTAACCCGCTGCAGGGTGACTCCCGGGCGCTCTTGACTTGCGTGTATACGTATGACTACGAGGATCTTGAAGATGTTGGGAGGGTCCTCGTTGCGTTACGCAGTCTAGGTTTTATGAGGAGAATCTCGTATAAGACGGATGATGACACTCGTGCGGGAAAGTACGGCAAGGGGTCCGCGATCTACGTGGCCCAGCCTGAATCAATGGATTTCGACGATCGCCGAGAGAAAAGTTGATCGCGGCCGATAGCGCATGAGTATCACATGCCAACACAAGTTTTGACGCTCCCGATGTATCTGTCTGGTTCCATAGATACTTAGTCGTCAGGAGGACAACGGCCCGACTAGATTGAATCAAAATTGGATGGGCGTTGAAGTCAGGACGACCCCCTTGCTGGTTCGACTCGGGAGTACTGTTTTGGTCTCACTAGGGGTTTGGTCGGCCGTTTGCAGTAGGGAGGAGCGTTGGGGTTCGAATGAATGATGATGAACTTCAAATTTCTGTCGACCTCCGCCACCGAGTTGAGGAGTTGGAGCGAGAAAATGACAGGCTTGCAAAGATTCTAGGTCTGAAGTCCTCAGTGACCACCGAAATTGAACGTCAAGAAGGTAGCCAAGGTGCTGAGACCAAACTGGAAGTCTCTCCAAATCAAGTCGACCGCAACTCATCAGCTGAGGCCAAGGTTGAATTCTTCCAATCACTGTTTGTGGGTCGCGACGATGTTTACGCGCTCAGGTGGGAAAGCGGAAGGACGGGAAAGCACGGTTGGTCACCAGCGGTGAAGGGTGGTTTCGCCAATGCTCGATCCCCGAGCAAGGAGTATCTCCCGCTGACGCAAAGCGTGATCGCTGATCACCTCGCTGGGAGGATCCACGTTGGGCTCTATCCGCTGCTTCGTGACGACAGTTGCCGCCTGATTGTATGCGACTTCGACGGGCCGGGCTGGGCGCTCGACGCGCTCGCTTACTTCAATGCCGCGCAATCGCTGGGGATCACTTCGGCGCTCGAACGTTCGAGGTCGGGTGACGGCGCGCACGTCTGGATCTTCTTTGGCGGCTCTGTGTCAGCGACACTCGCCCGACGTCTCGGCACTCTGTTACTCCGTGAGGCGATGAATCTTCGAGGAGAGTTGGACCTCGCGAGTTATGACCGATTGTTCCCAGCGCAGGATTTCATGCCGAAGGGGTCGTTCGGTAACTTGATTGCACTACCTTTGCAAAAGGAATGCCGAGATCGTGGGACTACCGCATTTCTTGACCCCGGTACCATGAAGCCGATAGAGGACCAGTGGGCCCACCTCTCATCAACGAAGCGGATCTCGCATACTGAAGTCGAATCGATTCTCGCGACGGCGCCGGTGGTGGGAGCGGGACCTGAGGAGAGGACGTTTCAACGCCCTCGAGATGTTGTTCCCATCGCGATGCCCGAGACAGTGGTCGGCGTCGCTGCGGCGATGTTGGAGATCGAACGTTCTGGTCTCCCACCGGCGCTGCTCGCGGGACTCAAGCATCTCGCGTCACTGCACAACCCGGCGTTTTACGAGAAGGAGCGGCTCCGATTCTCAACGTGGGATACGCCGAGGATGATCCGTTGCTATGGAGAGACGCTCGAGTCGCTACTACTTCCTCGAGGTCTGTCCGAGAAGGCTGCCGGTGTGGTAGCAGAGGCGGGAAGTCGATTGGTGGTCCACGAGAGTCGTCCGGATCCCGAGCAGATTGAGTTCACGCCTACTTTTGAACTTCGTGAGGATCAAGCGACCGCACTTCGCGCACTCAGCACGCACGAACTGGGCGTTCTGGTGGCCTCGCCCGGTGCCGGGAAGACCGTGGTCGCCTGCGCACTCATTGCGCACCATCGACGACCTACGCTGATCATCGTCGATCGCAAACCACTGGTGGAGCAATGGGCTGAGCGATTGGCAACTCACCTGGGTCTGGCCGCGAAGGAGATTGGCCAGATTGGTGGAGGGCGGAACAAGATCACCGGTATCGTCGACATCGCGATGGCGCAGAGTCTTGCTCGACGAGAGGATCTCGACGAGCTGTCAGGTCGTTACGGCCTCGTCGTTGTTGACGAATGTCATCATGTCCCGGCCGTGACATTCGAGCGATGTGTCAAGCAGATCCGCGCCCGACGCTGGCTCGGTCTTACTGCTACGCCCTACCGGCGCGATGGACTTCAGGGCCTGATCACGATGTACTGCGGACCTATTCGTCACCGGATGAATGAGAAGGTTGACGTAGAGAACGATTTCAGCCGAGAACTCATAGTGCACCAGACGAGTTTTGAAGTGAGCGATGATGTCACGCACATCCAGGAATTATTTCGAGCGTTAGTGGATGACGAGGTCCGAACGATGGCAATCTGTGATGACGTGGCCGCTGCAGCTGCCAAAGGCAGGAACTGTCTCGTTTTGACGCAGTGGACCGAGCATCTCTCGTCGGTCGTCTCTGCGCTCACTGCGAGGGGAACCACGCCTCTCGTCCTTCAAGGTGGAATGGGGAAGAAGGCTCGTGCCAAAGTCATGGCGGACTTGGATGACGCGTCCAAGCGAGGCGGGCTGGTCCTCGCCGCGACGGGCAGCTTCCTTGGTGAGGGGTTCGATTGTCCGCCGCTCGATACGGTATTCATGGCCTTCCCGATTGCTTTTCGTGGCAGAGTCGTCCAATACGTAGGCCGGATTCTTCGACCCTTGGACGGAAAGTCATCCGTTGAAGTCCACGATTATGTCGACGCTAAGAGCCCAGTGCTCGCACGGATGCACCGAAAGAGACTCCCAGGATATGCCGCCCTCGGTTTTGATGTTGGTAAGGATCGCAAGAATCGAGTTGTCGCCAAATAGTGAACTCCCCTTGAATACCGACTGGACAGTGGTAACGCCGATCTGGTGATTACAAAGGTGGCGAAGTTTCATTGCGATGCGACCGTTGCGGATCATGAGGGGTCCCAGTTTCGAACGTTGCCCATTGAGAGGCAAGTGGTTCTTCTCGGTGGCCGGACCACGAGGAAGTTCACAGAGGATTTACTTGGTCGTCGCAGCGTTGGCTGTTAGATTCTGTCCCTTTCGCGATCTTCAGCAAATCGGAGGGACGGAATTAGGGATTTGAGCCGCACGAATTCGTGAAGAATCTTGAAAGTCCTTGGTACTACTGGTGGGCCGCCTGGGTCTCGATCCCAGCGCCTGAGGATTAAAAGGAACCTTCCATCGGTTGTTCTGTGTCGGTCTCGTTGCGCATGTCCATTGTTTTCAAGGAATCGCGTTGTTCTGAGTCGGTCTCGTCTTGTGGTGTTGGGGAAACATGAGGCCTAAAATGAGGCCTGTGAAGGCCTAGTAGTCCTCAAGATGTCCGGCCATCGGGACTGCTGAAGGTTGGCAGTTTTGTTTCATAGTTCTGGGCCGCGACGAG
>PKWY01000030.1:0-221 GCA_003132205.1 Acidimicrobiaceae bacterium | reverse complement strand
ATGACGACGCAGAACGTACGTGCGCGAAAATGGTGCTATGAGCCATTTCGCTGAGGAGTTGAGAAGCCAGCCCGAGCTTTGGCGTCGTGCTGCGCGTCTTGCTCGGGACGGCACTCCGCTACCCGCCGTGGGCGAGAGGGTCGCTCTCATCGGATGCGGAACCTCGTTGTACGTAGCGCAGGCGGTAGCCAGATATCGCGAAGCACAGGGACTCGGAGAGA
>PKWY01000025.1 GCA_003132205.1 Acidimicrobiaceae bacterium | reverse complement strand
CGCCACCCTCTACGCCCAGTGGGGTGGAACGATAGGACTCGTCTCGGGCTCGACCTCATCCGCAAAGGTCGGAACCACCGGAGCCGTCACCGTCACGAGTCCGCAGAACGTCACCTCCAGTGGCAACGTGCTGCTCTTGCTGGTGCAGGTCTTCACCCCTAACTCCGTCTTGGATGGCACCATCTCTGACACCAAGACCGGCTCATGGGTCGCACTCGGGCAGACGACCGTCTCGGGTGACGTTCAGTTCATCCTCTGGCAGTGCACCAACCCGCAAGCGGGTGTGACACACGCGGTCACGTGGACGCCATCGGCGCCCGACACGTGGGGCAGTCTCGCCGTCATGGCGGAGTGGAGCGGTGGCCCGTTCACGCTCGACCAGATGTCGTCGGTCCTCACTTCGAGTGGTGCGAGTGGCGCCGCGCCGAGCGTGACGCCGGGGAGCACGGGCGAACTCATACTCGCGGCCGCAGCCGACAACCGCGGGACGAGTGCGTGGACGAGTCCGACCAATGGCTTCACCGCGATGACGACACCCGACAGCGCGAACGTACTCGCCTACCTTATGGACTCAGGCGCCTCGGCGATCAATACCGCGTGGAGTGTTAGCCCCTCGGACTCGGGCGCCACGGCCATCTTCACGCTGTACTGACAGGGGAGCACGGCGACCCCCTTCACCACGAGCGCCGCCCTCTACGCCCAGTGGAGGAGGAACACGCGGTCCCGCTTCTAAGTTCTCGGGTGCTGAAGCCTGAAGACCAAGGGGGAGACGGCGTGCCGTCTCAGAGATCATTAGCGCGAACCTGGGCGTCGATGCGAAGAGTGTGCGGGTAGAGGGCATCGAGCTCATCGACGAGAACGTCGAGATCCGTCTCAGACCCCGGATCAGGCAACAGTGGCGATGTCCGCACCGTCATGAGCTGGTCCGGACCAGCTACGCCGACAAATCAACCCTGTTGGTAAACCCCGCTGGTGCCAGAACCCGCGATGATCGAACCGACGAGTCACCTCGAGGTAAATGGGAGTCGTCTTATCCCACGAAGACCGCGGGAGGGTTTCACTGTGCGGTCAACTTGGCGAGAATCGTGTGGTGAGGCCCTGAGCACCATTTCCGAAGCCCAGTAATCTCACGACGCTAGGACTTTCGTAAACACCCCGCCACGGGGTCCTTACGAAGGTGGGACCCCACTAGTAACGAAGCTCAAGGTTGGGGGCGCTCCGCGGAGGAGTCGAGCTGGAATGACTCGTTCGGCCCACGGTCGCGTGACCGCTGCACCGGAGAGGCTTCAAGGCGCCCGGCATGTAGGTCGTTCGCCTTGACAGTCGTGCAGGCTTTGGGGATCGTCGCCTTGACGCCACGGTTCAACTCCTCCTCTTGGGTTGCGTTCTTCTGCAGTCCACCAGCCTTGAGACTGGCGGAACGCTCGATGATGGCATCGTTGGCAGACTTGCGCATTCCCCTCGGGACCTACGCGCACTGGCATTCTTGGACAAGGGCTCAAGAAATCTCTGGCCAGCGGGTTAGGATTCGAAGAGTTGGGTCCCAAGTAGTGTTCGGTCTTACGAGATTTGTAAGACCGCTGCAACTGAAGTAATTGGCCCAAATTTGGGCTTTTGAAGAGGTAAGTGGATCCAGTGCTCGCTGCAGCGGATGCCATCGGGGGAAAGCCCTGGCGGCGCTCAGCGAGATTCTGCCCATTAAGAGCTGTACACAATCCGAAGAGGAGGACTTTCATGATGAAACGATTCGTGTCGAGCGTTGCTGCGGTGACGTTGGTGTTGGGCGGGGTGGCGTTATATGGCGTGGCCACTGCGGGGGCGGCGTCGGCACCCACGATTACCGTCACTCCCAACACGGGACTGACCGGCGGGGAGAAAGTCGTCATCACTGGATCTGGCTTCACGGCGGGAGCGTCATTGGACGCGGTCGAGTGCATCGCCACGGCGACGACTGTCGCGGGCTGCGCCATTGGCTCGGCAGTTCCAATAACGGCGAACGCTGACGGAACATTGCCATCGACGAACTTCTTTGTCCAGACGGGAACAATCGGCAACGGGACATGCGGCACCTCGGCGACGGACGCGACGTGCGCGATAGCCGTCGGCACCTCCACCGGTACCGTGGAAGCCCATGCGACCATCACCTTCGGGGCGGCGCCAGCGGGGCCATCGTTGACGGTCAGCCCGGCGACCGGGCTGAAGAATGGGCAGTCCGTGACGGTAACGGGTACCGGATTTACTCCAAGCGATTCGGTGTACGTCATTGAGTGCCTCGCCACGGCCACCAGTTCCGCGGGCTGTAACACCGCTGGTGCGACGCCCGTCAAGGTGAACGCTGACGGAACATTGCCTTCGACGACCTTCACGGTCGTCACGGGCACCGTGGGCACCGGAACCTGCGGCACCACTGCGTCCAACTCGGCCAGTTGCGCCGTAACGGTCGCGAATGCGTCTGGCGGCGATGCCGCCGCTGCGCCGATCACCTTCGCGTCAGTAACGGTAGCGAGGTCTTTGGCGGTCAGGCCTGCGACCAGACTGAAGAACGGTCAAGTGGTCAAGGTATCGGGTGCTGGCTTTACGGCAAATGATCACGTGTACATCGTCGAGTGCCTCACAGGTGCGACCAGTTCGGCGAAGTGCGACCTCAAGACCTTGAAGTCCGTCACCATCAGTGGTGCGGGCGTGTTGCGTGCGACGACCTTCAGGGTTGTCACCGGCAAGATCGGGACCGGAACGTGCGGCACTACAAGGTCGAACTTGAACCACTGCGCCATCAGTGTCGCCAATGCGTCCAAGGGCGACTCGAAGGTGGCTCGGATCACCTTCGCGTTGCCGAAGAAGAAGTGACCTGAACCAAAGGTTGGTTGCCTCCAGTTAGTTGCTGGTGGCCGACGCCCTCACCAGTGACGGTGAGGGCGTCGGCCACCAGCGCGGATCGTGCGACAAGTCTGTGACAACACCTGGGGAAACTGCAGATAGGTATCACCAATGTTCCAGAGCAGCGTCGTCGGAATCATGTCCCTCGAGCAAGCATCAGCCAAGTCGAGTGACGGCGGTATTGGCCGCTGAAACCCAGGGACTGCTCGAGGCGCTCCTTGCCCTCATCACATGGTTTCGAGGAAAACCCCGCCCCCAGTGTGTGGTGGACGCTCTCGAAATCATGTGGAGGGGCTTCAGACCCCGTCTGCGAAGCCCAGTCACTGCAGGGCGCAGTGAGTTACGTAAGCAGCCCGCAACGGGGTCATTACGAAAGTGAGACCCGGTTGATGGCGAAACCCGAGTCGGCAGCCGTCCAGCCCTGGAGATCGAGGGTTGGGGGCGCCCGACCGATGAGGACCGCCCCAACAGCGAGCACGAGGTCAAGTGAGATGGCGGGACAGAAACGCAAGTGACGGTGGCTCCTCCTCTAGGAAGAACGGGTCAGTGTGGCATCCTGCGCCAAGCACGGAAACGCTGCCCTCGGGAAGTACCTTCAACAACTCCTCGACTCCCGGGTGAAACGGGTCGTCCATGCCGGACGCCACCCGCACAGGAATCCCTCGCAGCGAGTCCACGTGCGCGATCACGTCACCCGCCGAGAATGCTGATGACGAGGCGAAGGCACCGGCGCTCGCGCCGTGCGCCTCTGCGTACGAAGTCCAGACCGCTGGGCTGATCGCCGCCACCGCTGACACGAGTCCGGGGTTGCGCTCGGCGATCGCGAGCGCGCCGTACCCTCCCATCGAGATCCCCATCATGCCGATCTGGTGCCGTGCGGTGCCCAACCCTTTTCGCTGGCAGAACGGAATCAGCTCGTCGACGACCATTGCCATGGGATCATCACCCGGGTGAGGGTTCCAGTAGCCGTCACCACCATCAACAGTCACAATGGCCAGTGGCGTGAGTGGGTGACCGTTCCACCGCAGAGCCACTGCCTGAGCTGGCGTGATCCCTACCAATGCGGTGGTGTGGTCGTTGCCGAATCCATGGAGCATCACAACGAGGGGTAGCTGATCCCCCGGTCCGTGCCCTGGCGGGTAGGCGATGGTGTAGCCAACTGACCGACGCCTCGCAGATGAGAAGAACCGGCCCGACTCACTTGGCCCTACGGTTGCGAAGGACAGGGTCGGCGTCGGCACCGAGCAGGCACCGTCGAGCTGGTCAAGAAACTGCTTCCCTGGCAGGACTCCGTGGTTCACCAGCTCAAGACCGGCAACACCCCCCACAACGACCGTGCCAATCCCACCGGCGAGCCAATAGAGCAGGCGCCGACGGGGCACTATCGTCGATGCGCCCTCGACCCCATTTCGCGAGTCGTTAGCGACCATTGCCAAATGCTCCCACACCAAGGGCAACGTGGTGCTCGCAATTTGTGTGGTCGACGTGCTCAGAATCGTGTGGTACAGCCAAAGCCGTTGCTTCCAGAGTCCAGTCACTGCACCGCTCCGGGAGTCTCATGATGAACCCGCCAGAGGCCACGGACGAGCGTGTGAGATCCGAGAGTCCCTCTCAGGCAAGCTCGTGTGCTGCTTGCGCGTAGCGATCGAGGAACCGGAACGTGCTGTCTGGATCATCCTCGTCCTTGCGTGTTGCTCCGATGGTCGCGCGGGTCACGCCCAGGTCCCGGTAGCGAGCCAAGGTCGAGGGCTCGGGATCGCCGGAGACGACCAGCGTGATCGGAATGGTGTCGGGATCCCTTCCCGCCGCCTGTGCCGCCTCGCGGAACTTGCCGATCTTCTTGCCTACGTCGCCCAGCGCGACGTCCATCGGCATCCAGCCATCAGCCCAGCTCACGGCTTCACGTGTGCCGATTCTGCCGCCGGCTCCGAGATAGACGGGGGGATGAGGGGTCTGGACGGGCCCGGGCAGCGACCGCGTCGAAGTCGAAGAACTCACCGTGGAACTCCGATTCCTTCTCGCACCACAGGACGCGCAGCGCCGCCACGCACTCGCCGAGTGCCTTGTAGCGAAGCGCCCAGGGAACGGGACTCACGTTGGCGAGCTCCTCCTCATTCCAGCCGACCCCGACGCCGAAGAAGAGCCGTCCCTGCGTGAGCCGATCGAGGGTGGCCACCGTCTTGGCAAGATCGAAGATGTCATGCTCGAGAGGAAGTGCGACTCCCGTCCCGACCCGCAAAGACGGTGCCGCCTGGGCGGCGGAGAGCAGCGAGAGGAACGGGTCCATCAAAGACCTGTAGGACTCGGGCATCTCCCCGCCCCCGGGATACGGCGTCTTGCGCGAAACGGGAATCTGGGGATGCTCACCTATCCAGAGCGACTCGTAGCCCCTCTCAACGAGCGCGACACCGAGCTCTGCGGGGGCTGGTCCGATCGGATTGTTCATCGAGCAATAGCCGATTTTCACTTCTGGATCGTACCATCGAGCGATCCGTCGGCTCCGGACGCAGTGGGCTTCACTCATCCTCAGCGGGTTCAGAAGAAACCGGAGTTCACCCCTAGTGACGCGTCGGTCTGGTTACGCCTCGAAGGAGCACTTCCCAGGACCGATAGACCAGTCCCCGCTGTTGACCTCGAGTCGGGACTTCCAAGAGGAGACGCGCGAAGTGTGGAGGTGACGTGACCACGATCGTGTGGAGGCCCTAGACCCCCCCTGCAGCCCAGTTATCGCAAGGCGAAGGGAAGTGTCCTACACGCCCCCCGCCGCGTGACGTGTTCGTGAAGCCCGACGTACAACGGCGCCTCCGAAGGCAACCAGCGCCACGCGCATTACGCTTCGAAACTAGAGGCGTTTGAGAGCTCTGGCGATGGAGACCGGACTCGTCTGTCTCTGATCGGCGATTTTGAAGGGCGGCGCGCATGAAGACTCCGAACACGGTCGAAGAACTGTTTGCCCTCTACGAGTTGAGGGGCGACGGACACTACGGCGAGTCCATCACCCAGACCGAGCACGGGCTGCAGTGCGCGGCGCGCGCTCGCGCGGACGGCGCCACCGACGCTCTGATCGCCGCCGCGCTCTTTCACGACGTGGGCCACCTGGTGGCTGACGCGCAGGGAAATGAACGCTTCGATCTCGAGGAAGAGGATGACGATCACGAGGCGCTCGGCGCTCGGATCCTGGCGCCGATCCTCGGTCCGGCGGTCGCCCAGCCGGTGGCCCTGCACGTCACCGCCAAACGCTGGCGCTGCACCATCGACCCGACGCACCACGCTCAGCTTTCGCCCACCTCCCAGGCCACGCTGAAGGCCCAGGGCGGGCTGCTCAGTCCCGAGGAGTGCGCTCGCTTTGAAGCCCACCCCGGTTTCGAAAGCGCGCTGGCGCTTCGATCATGGGACGACGCGGCGAAGACCCCGGGACTCGACGTCGGCGAACTGCGCGACTACGAGGGACTGGTTACTGCGCTGGCCGACGCTCGGTAACGAGCACGTCGCGGGCGCCCAGCGAGAGGTCCACCCGGGTCCCCAGCTCGAACAGCTCGGCGTCGCTGCTTCGCACGTCGACCTTTACCGACGCCCCGGCGATGCCGACCTCCAGCCGGGTCGTGGCTCCAAGGAAACTCCGGTGATTCACAACGCCAAGGCCCTGCGGCGATACGGTCGCCGTGACGTCTTCTGGGCGCAGCAGGGCGTCGAGCGCGCCTTGGGCGACCGAAGCGGCATCGCCGCGGATCTTGGCGAACTGGCCGAAGAGTGCGATTCCCGCGCCGACGCGCTCCACGTTCACCCGGCTCGAGACTCCCACGAACTCGGCCACGAACGCGGTGCCCGGCTGGGCGTAGAGGACCGACGGGGTCGCGATCTGCTCGGCGCGCCCGTTGCTCATCACGCACACTCGGTCGGCCATCGAAAGGGCCTCCT
Organism: Acidimicrobiaceae bacterium; assembly: GCA_003132205.1. GTDB lineage: Bacteria > Actinomycetota > Acidimicrobiia > Acidimicrobiales > RAAP-2 > RAAP-2. Next base: position 19,378 of record PKWY01000025.1, on the reverse strand, counting down.
CCTGGTCGTGGGTCACGAACACCGTCGTGATGGCGAGACGCTGCTGGAGCGCTCGAATCTGGTCGCGAAGCTCGGCGCGAACCTTGGCGTCCAGCGCCGAGAGTGGTTCGTCGAGCAGCAGGACCTGCGGCTCGATGGCGAGGGCTCGAGCCAGCGCGACGCGCTGCTGCTGTCCGCCCGAAAGCTGGTGCGGGTACTTCGCCGCGTGATCGCTGAGCCCGACCAGGTCGAGCAGCTCGGCGGCGCGGGCTCGGCGCGGGCCCGAGCGCTGGTGGCGAAGCTGCAGCCCGAAGGCGACGTTGTCGCGAGCGTCCATGTTCGGAAAGAGCGAGTAGCTCTGGAACACCATGCCCATGTCGCGTCGCTGGGCGCCAATCCCCGAGATGTCGCTTCCCCGTACCAGCACCCGGCCGCTGTCGGGCTGTTCGAAGCCGGCGAGGACACGAAGGGCCGTGGTCTTGCCACACCCCGACGGCCCGAGCAGCGCTACGAATTCGCCCGGTGCGATGTCCAGGGAGAACCCGTCAAGGGCTCTGGTCCGTCCGAAGGTGCGCACCAGGCTGTCGAGCACCACCGGCGCCCCGGCGTTCGACGCGTGGACGGCCGTCGCCGTGGGGATCTGCTTCGTGTCAATGGTCATGAGCTTTGGTTCCTTCGGCGTTGGCGAGAGTGGGAGCGATCGAGCGAGACGATCAAGGTCAAGAGCAGGAACGTCGCGATCAGCGAGAGCATGGCAACGGCGGTCGATATGTGGGCGTTGGTCTGGTCGAAGTCGACGATCCACACCGGCAGCGTCTCCCAGAGGTCGAGGCTCGCCATGGTGAACTCGCCCAGCACCAGCGCGATGGTCAGCACCGTCGCGGACAGCAGAGCGCTTCGCAGGTTGGGCACCAGCACCCGCCACATCGTGGCGAGCCATCCCGCCCCGAGCGAGCGCGAGGCCTCAACCAGCGTCTTCACGTCGAGGGCGCCGAGGCCGGCGTCGAGTGAACGGTAGACGAAGGGCATCGCCAGGATCACGTAGACCAGCGACAGCAGGTAGGGAGAGGACTTGAGCCAGAGCGGCGAGGCGTGGAGCACCCCGAGGATCAGCACGATGGGCGGGATGACGATGGGCAGGATGGTGATGACTTCCATGACCCGGCGGAAGCGCGGCATCTTCAGGTGCACGTAGATCACGGTCGGCACCATCAGCAGCATGGTCACCACCATCGTCACGATGGCGAGGCGCATCGACAGGAAGAAGGCCGCGCCGAGGCCGGGCTGACTCGGAATGGCGGTGATCGGTGAGAGGGAGAAGTTCCCGTTGTTGTCCTGCAGCGAGAAGTGCAGAGCCGCGTAGATCGGAATCAGGAAGTAGGCCGCGGCCAGCCAGAGAATGAGCCCGCGACCCCAGCGAATCCGGTGGCGGCGGTTGTCGGCAGGGGGAACCATGGGGAACTCGAGGTCGACGAGACTCTCCGCCTCAAACACTGAACCTATCGAAGCCATTTCGACGATCTCCGCTGCAAGAGCGCGTACCCGATGACCGAGGCGAGCATGAGCGCGATCATTCCGAAGCCCAGGGCGTAGCCGATGTTCTCCTCGCCGGAGATGACGTTGCCCTGGAGGTACGCGCCGATCTGGATCGGCGTGAGCGCGATGGTCCCGCCGGTCAGGGCCTCGGCCGTGGCGTACGCGGAGAACCCGCTCCCGAAGAGCAGGAACATGCTGCCGAGCACCGACGGCATCAATACCGGAATCCCCACGTGGCGCCAGTAGCGCCACTTCGACGCGCCGAGGTTCTCCGCGGCTTCGCGCCACGCGGGCCGAAGCCCGTTGAGCGCCGGGGTGACGACCAGCACCATCAAGGGCACCTGGAAGTACATGTAGACGAGCGCAACGCCCCAGAACTTGTAGAGGTCAAACCCGTGATTCCAGGGATTGAGACCAATGCGAGTAAGCCACGAGGTGACCACGCCCACCGCGCCGATGGTGGCGACGAACATGAAGGCGAGGTTGACACCACCGAAGTTCGCGAACACGCCCGAGGCGGTGGCGACGAGGCGCTTCATGGTTACGAACCTCGACGTGGAGACCGCGTACGCGATCAGCGTGCCGAGGATTCCCGGAACAACCGAGGTCACGAGCGCCATCTTCAGGCTCGTCTCGAAGCCGGTCAGGTACTGGCCGCCGCTCGTGATCGCGTGGATATTGGACGTGGTGAGGTGGCCGGAGTCGGACCTGAAGGCGAGATTGATGATGACGAGCGTCGGAATGCCGAGGCCGAGAAGCACGTACACCAGGAAGGGAAGCACGGGTGCACTGGTGCGGAGGGCCCGCGCCAGTGCACCCGTGGTAGTGCGAACACCCCCGACCTCGCCGCCGACACCCGAGGGAGGGGGGATGTCAGTGGTTGAGGGGTCGGAGGTCTTCACGTTCGCCACTACTTCTGTTAGCTGCCCGAGATGGCCGAGGCCCAGTTGGCGGCGACGGTGTTCTTCGCGGTCGCCAGTTGGCCCAGCGTCGGGAACACGGTGGCGCCGGCGGGTGCCGCGGGCAGTTCAGCTAACCACGTCTTGTTGACCGTGCCGTTCTTCACCAGGGTGGGCAACTCGACGGGACGGGCGTTGCCCTGGAGCCAAAGGTTCTGACCTTGCGTCGAGTACAAGAACTCCTCCCACAGGCGCGCAGCCGCCGGGTGAGGTGCCGTCTTGCTGATCGCCTGGCTGTAGTACGCCGCGTAACTGGCGTCAGTGGGGATCTTCACCGTCCAGGTCGAGACCGTCGACTTGATCGAGTCCTGCAGGTAGTCCCACCAGATCAGAATCGGGGTCGTGCCCGAGGCTGCGGTGGCTGCGCTGCCGCCCGGAACGTAGTTGCCCGCCTTGTTCAGCTTGGCGAAGAAGTCGATGCCCGGCTGGATGTTGTCGAACGAACCGCCGCCGGCGAGCCCTGCGGCGAACACCGCCGAGAACGCGGCCGAGGCCTGGGTGGGGTCACCGTTGATGCCGACCTCGTTCTTGTACACCGGGTTCAGCAGCTGGGAAAACGACGTCGGGCAGGTGGCCACGATCTTGGTGTTGCAGCCGATCGAGACGTAGCCGCCGTAGTCGTCGAACCAGCGTCCCTTGGAGTCCTTCAAGGCCGAGGGAATAGCGCTCCACGTGGCGACCTTGTACGGGGCGAGGAGCCCCAGGTTGCTGGTGGCGTAACTGGTGCCCACGTCGAGGACGTCGGGAGCCGACGAACGGCCCTTGTCCTGCTCGACGGCGTTGATCTCGTCCTGGCTTGATCCGTCTGGATTGTACGAGTTGACCTTGATGCCGTACTTCTTCGAGAAGTCCTTGATTATGGCGCCGTAGTTGGCCCAGTTCGATGGAAGCGTGATGACGTTCAGCGCGCCTTCCTTCTTCGCCGCTGCGATCAAGTTGCTCATGCCGCCGCACTTCGCCGCCGACGCGGCGGTGCTGCAGCTGGCTGTCGATGCCGACGCTGAACCACCCGCGAGCGCGACGCCCACGAGCGTGGTGCCCAGCAAACCGGCGGCTACTGACACTTTCAGTTTGTTTACAAACACGTGTACTGCCTCCTAGAAGTGAACGCACCACGTTGGTGGTTCGACCGAGACAGTACGAGTGGCGAGTAAGCGCTCCGTGACGCGATAACGCAAGGCGTGTGACAATTAGACAGATTTTCTGCGCACGTTGTTCACGGTCAGCAACCTTGGCGAAACGCCGCGATATCGAGCAACTCCGCGACGGAACTCACGACTTCGTCCGCTCCATTCCCCCGAAGTCGAACGTCGTCGTCGGTGCCAGACAGCACTCCGACGCAGAGCCCTGCGCCGGCACGCTGGCCGGCCTGCATGTCCGACGCCGTGTCGCCGACCACCACGAGCGAGCTCATCGAGAACGCCTCCAGGTGAAGCGCGCACCAGAGCAGCATGTCCGGGGCCGGTCGACCACGACCGGCGTCCGCGGGAGAAACGCGCAGGTCGAACAGATCGGACCAGCCCAGTTCTTCGATGAGCACCTCGCGCGTTGATGGCGAGAATCCCGTCGTGAGCGCGACCTTGAACCCGAGGATGCGAAGCTCTTCGACGACCTCACGGGCGCCGGGTATCTCGCGCACACCAAAGTCACGGGCCGTGTCGACGAAGTTTCTCTCGAACGCCTCGTTGGCCTGCTCGGCCCGATCGCCAAAGAGCGCCGTGAAGACCTCGATCTTCGATTGGCCCATTGTCGCCACAACGTACGACTCTGCTTCGACCGCCTCGCGTCCCGAGACGCCGAGGCCGTCGATCGTTCGCCGGAAGCTCTCGATCACGAGGCCACTGTCGACCATGGTCGTGCCGGCCATGTCGAAACAGACCAATTCGAATCCGTTCATTGAAAACTCTCCTCTGCTATCGCTGGTGCCAGGGTCATTCCCCGGCCGCCCGCTCCGGTCACCGCGACCACGCCCTTGGCGACTTCCTTGCGGAAGTAGATCTCGTCCCTGCGGGGGCTGCTCAGTTGGTGGTACGTGCCGCTCCAACGACGCTCGATACGCGGCATACGGCTCCCGATGAGGGCCTTCGCGGCCTCCATGATGATCTCCAGCGGCCGGTCGGAGCTTGAAAAGACGCCGGCTTCGTCGGGCTCGTGCGTGTCGCCGATGGTGAGCCCGCCGTGCAGACGCTGCTGGCAGAGCAGCTGGATCGCGTACGTGGCGGCTTCGGGATTCTGCGGGGCGAGGAGCCCTTCGCAGAGTCCTTGGAAGCCCGGGTAGTAGCGAAGCGAATCACCGTTGGCGAGCGACGTCGTGAGCTCTCGGCCGAGCGGCTCGGTCTCGGCCATCTGAAGGCGAACCGTGCGAAGCGGCTCGCCCTCGAAGAGTTCCGCCGCGAATCCGCTGAGGCTCGCGCCGAGGCAGAGGTACACTCGGTCGCCGCGATGACGAACTCCTTGGTGATCGACTGCTTCATGGTCGTCGATGCCCACCAGCTCGCGAGCTGGCAGGTACTCGTAACGGCCGGTCGACTGCATGGCCGTGCGAAGCACTCCGAGTGACTTGCGCGACTCGACGGCGGCATCCTGGCGACAGTAGAGCCCGCCCAGGAATTCGCCGGCCAACGCCGGATTCTTCCGTCGAACCTCATCGGCGCTCATCATCTCGAAACCACGTTCCTTCGCGTCGCCGCGTTCCATCGCGCGCTCGAGGACCGCCTGCTCGTCGTCGCGGTTCGCCAGCGTGAGCGAGCCGTTCGCCCGAAAGCCAACTCCGGGATTCTCACGAGCAATGTCGCTCCAGAGTTCTCGCGCCCTCAGGGCGAGCTGGAGCTCGCGACCTGGCGCGCGGCCGCTGATCCACACCAAGCCGAAGTTTCGAACCGTCGCGCCTCGGGGGACGACGTCACGCTCGAGGTGGACGACGTCAGCCCCGCGTTGCAGCGCCAGGTATGAATGCATCGTGCCAAAGACGCCGCCGCCGATGACGATCACCCTCTGGCCCTGCAGTGAAGTGTCACGTCGTTCGCTCATAGTTCGCGAACATAGAGCCGGCAACTTTCACGACGGTGACGTGTTGGTGTCAATCCGCCGAACTGTCGTGACTGTTACCGGACTTGGGTCTCGTCGAATGGGCTCAGGGACGTCGTACCGCGAAGAACTCACGCAGCATCGCCTGGGACTCATTGCGAAGGACGTCGTACGAGACGTACGCCTCGTGCAGCAGGCGCGGATCGGAGAGAACGTTGTAGCGCGAACCCACGGCGCCGGCCTTCTCGTCCATCGCGCCGATGATCACTCGCGAAACCCGGGCGTTCAAGAGCGCCCCCGCGCACATCATGCACGGCTCCAGCGTCACGTACGCGCTCACGCCGTCCATGCGCCAGCCGTCGCGGCGCGCGGCCGCGTCGCGCAGCGCGATGATCTCGGCGTGGGCGGTCGGGTCCTGGTCGACCTCACGCCGATTCTCACCCACGCCGATCACCTCGCCGTTGTACACCAGGACGCAACCGACCGGAACATCGTCGTGCAGCCCAGCCGCCCGGGCCGCGTCGAGCGCCCTGGTCATGAATTCGGTATCACGCTCGTCGATCGTCATTTCACCAGTTCCTCGTGTGTCGCGCGGCACTGTGATGAGCCATCGTTGAAAAGTACACCCTCGATGCGGGTCCGCGGCCTAAGAGCGTCCTGCGGGTGCGCAGTAGACTGCAAAACGGAGGGGTGCGAGAGCGGCCGAATCGGGCAGTCTCGAAAACTGCTGTGTCTACGGGCACCGTGGGTTCAAATCCCACCTCCTCCGCGGTTGGAAACGGGTGACGCGAGTCACCCGTTTCCGCTTTCTTGTGACAAACCAACATGGTCGAAGTACGCTGGAGCCGTCCGACGCTTGTTGGGCTTCTTCTAGGAGATCACCATGGTTTCGTCAATTGAGTCCTCAGTGGGTACCGAGCGCAAGGTCGTCACAGAACTGCCCGGCCCGAAGTCGCGAGCCCTTCACGAGCGCCGCAAGGCCGTCGTGAGCGCCGGGCTGACCAACGGCTTTCCCATCTACATCGAGCGCGCCGACGGCGCCATCCTGGTCGACGTCGACGGCAACCAGATCCTCGACCTCGGTTCGGGCATCGCGGTCACGACCATTGGTCACGCCGTTCCCGAGCTCATCGACGCGGTGAGCGCCCAGGTCGCGGCCTTCACGCACACCTGCTTCATGGTGACCCCCTACGAAAGTTACGTCGCGGTGTGCGAAGAGCTCGCGGCCCTGACCCCGGGGACCCACGCGAAGACTTCCGCGCTCTTCAACTCCGGCTCGGAAGCCGTCGAGAACGCGGTGAAGATCGCCCGGCTCGCGACGGGCCGCCAGGCGATCGTCGTGTTCGACCACGCCTATCACGGTCGCACCAACCTGACGATGGCGCTCACCTCGAAGAACATGCCCTACAAGGACCGCTTCGGACCGTTCGCGCCCGAGATCTACCGCGTCCCGATGAGCTACCCATTCCTTGACGGCTTGAGCGGCGCCGCGGCCGCCGCCCGCGCCATCGAGACCATCGAGGTCCAAGTCGGCGCCCACAACGTCGCCGCCGTCCTGATCGAGCCCATCCAAGGCGAAGGCGGCTTCATCGTTCCCGCCGACGGCTTCTTGCCGGCGCTTTCGGAGTGGACCACCAAGAACGGCGTCGTGTTCATCGCCGACGAGATTCAGAGCGGATTCTGTCGCACCGGCGACTGGTTCGCCGTTGACCACGAAGGCGTCATCCCCGACATGGTCACCACCGCGAAGGGTCTCGCCGGTGGCATGCCGCTCGCCGCGGTCACCGGTCGCGCCGAGCTCATGAACCAGGTTCACGAGGGCGGCCTGGGCGGTACGTACGGTGGAAACCCGGTCGCCGCCGTGGCCGCGCTCGCCACGATCAAGACGCTGCGCGATCGCAACCTCGTCGTCCGCGCCCGCGAGCTCGAGAAGATCATGCTGGACAGCCTGCGCTCGCTCCAGCAGGACGTCGCGATCATTGGCGACGTGCGCGGACGCGGCGCGATGATCGCCTTCGAACTGGTCCAGCCGGGGACCAAGAACCCCAACGCGACGGCCGCCAAGTCCATCGTGAGTTACTGCAACCAGAACGGCGTCATCGCGCTGGCCTGCGGAACCAACGGCAACGTCATCCGATTGCTGCCCCCGCTCGTCATCACCGACGAGCAGCTGCGTGATGGCCTGAGCATCCTCGCCGCCGCCGTTCGCGCCGCTGGTTAAGGAAGACAACCCCGCGTGGACGCCGTCCCCGTGGCGGGCGTCCTTGCGATGTCGCCATCCACGACGGCGTCGGGGATGGCGTAGGCCGTGCTCGCCTGACTGAGCGACTTTGACTCGATGACGCCCGCGACGAACGGTCCTACGAGGACCGGACTGCCCGAGTTGCCCGGCTGTACGTTCACCTCGACGGCGAGCACGGTTCTCGAAAGCAGCTTCTTGTTGTAGATGTCGCGGCCCTGCCCGAAGAGCTCCCCCTCGATGGAGCCGGGCGCGCCGGTGCGAGAGGCGTTGAGGGGAAAACCGATCACCTGCACCGGCGTGCCCGGCGACGGCGTCCCGGTAAGGAACCGCAGCGCGGGCTCGTGCAACGACGCCACCCGGAGAACGGCGACGTCGTTGTCCGGATCGAACAGGGCCACCTGGGCGGGTGCCCCATCGACGGTGATTCGAGTCTGGCCGGCCACCACGTGGGCGTTCGTCACCGCCTCGTGCGCCGAGACGAAGAACGCGGTGCCCTCACTGTCGCTCGCGCACGAGCCGCTCGCGAGGACCTTCACGACATCGCCCGGCGAGGCGAGCGTTGTGACGAGGGGACCGAGGGACTTCGGGTTGACCCTCGCCGGGAGCGTCGGAGCCACGACCGTGGCGAAGACGCTCGGAAAATCCGCACTCTTCAGAAGCGCCTGGACCCGGGCCTCGATCGACGGCACCGGGGGCATTATCTTGTCCATTCCCGACAGGATGCTCGAACCCTGGATACCGCTCGCCACTGATCCCCAGGTCGTCGAACCTAAGAGTCCGGCCATCAGCCAGCAGCTGATCAAGGCGCCCGCGACGCCGATCAGAACTCCCGCGACCCTGTCGACGAGACCCAGCTTCAACGCGTGCAACGCCTTCGCGGCGTAAGACCCGAGGAGACGACCGATTTGGCCTCCGATGATGGAGGCCAGCAGCACGATCCCGAGCGCCAGCGCCGGGCGCCAGGCGGCGTGCGTGATATCCGATGACAACGAGGGGGCCACCAGCGTTCCGACGATGAAGCCGGCTCCGAGACCCACCAGCCTCGCCAGCAAGCGAAGTCCCCCCTCGGCCTGGCCTCGCAGTCCCGCCACGATCACGACGATGACGATGACGAGGTCGACCCAGCTCATGGGTCAAGGGTAGGCGGTGACCAGAAACCAGGGAATCTTCGCGCACGAACGGTGTCGGTAACATCAACAGAGCACTTCGCGTCGAAACGAAACGAAAGACAGCACGACATCATGAGCCGACTCTCCGCCAGCGTTCGCGCATCGTGGCGCGCGATTGCTGTGGCGTGCGTGGGGGCTCTGCTGCTCGCGGGATGCACCAACTCGGTGGCGATGGTCTGGGTGACCGGTATGCCCTCCATTGGAATCTCGGTCCCCCTCCACACGGTCGCCTGCACCACCACGGGCTCGTGCGTCGCCCTCGGCACGACCGGGTCCGATCTGGCTCCGTCGTCGGTGGGTGAATACCGCGAGAACGACGGGACGTGGTCGTCGCTCGTCGTTCCGAGCGCGCCATCGTCGGTGATAACCACCGCGTCGTGCTGGAGCACCGGATGCCTGATCGGAGGAGTCCAGCCCAGCGGGAATCTGCTCTGGGGCTACAACGCGTCCTCGCAGTCGATCAGCGTGCTGAGGGCGCCGGCGGGCGGCCAGGGCGTTCGCGCGCTGAGTTGTTTCGGAGTGGCCGCCTGCGCGGTCATCGTGAGCACCGGCGTCAACTCCAGCTCGCTGCTCTCGTACACCGACAATGGCGGCGCCGCGTGGTCGACGAAGGTTCCCCTCGACTGGTCGCTCGGCGAGACGATGGGCGACCTCGCGTGCACCGACCCCCTCGACTGCATGGCCACCGCCGTGACGTCATCCAACACCCTCGACGTCGAAGTGACCCACGACGCGGGCCTGACGTGGACAGTGCGCTCGACGCCGTCAGCGTGGCTGACCCTGTCATCGCTGAGCTGTCGCGCGCTTCGCTGCGTTGGTCTGGCGACGACCTCGGCCAAGTCCCTGATTGTGCGCACGAGCACCTTTGGACGGCGGTGGAGCGCCATTGCGCTGCCGGCGAAGGCCAACGCCATCGCCTGCTCCACGTATCGTCACTGCGTCGTTGCCGGCGAGCGAAACTCGGACAGCCCCTGGCTCGCGACCCTCGACAACGGAGTGCTGCACGTCGCTGTCCTCAAGTACGTTCCGACACCCCTCGTCGATGTGGCGTGCGGCGCGAAAGTCTGCGCCACGGTCGGCGTGACGACGGTGCTGGCGCTGCGTCCTTAGCCCTTCAGCGCTGCCGCCAACAGGCCGGGAATCTTCGCCCATGACGGCTTCACCTCAAACGCCAGGAGCTTGCGCATGACGACGCCGGCGTTCTTGCTGGTGACGAACCACGCCGGTGCCGGGTTGGCGACGAAGGGACCGCGCACCACCGACTTCTGGGGCCGCGCGAAGAGAAACGCGTTGCCCACGAATCCGCTGCCCGACTGGATGTCGGTGATGGGGTGTCCCGGGTACGCGCCCCACGCCGTCGTCGAGAAGGCGAAACTCATCGCGTGCCATAGATTCACGCCAATGGATCCGTATCGAAGCTCAGCGATGGCCTCCTCGATGGCGGGGCCGCACCCGGGGTCCTTCATGGTGCGCGGGTCGGCGATCAGCGTCATGGAGAGGGTCCCCCAGACCACGTCGTTGCAGAAGTCGGTCGCCTTGCGGACGAAGTCCGCCGTCGAACTGGCCTCGAGCGCCGTCTCGCTGGTGAGGGCGCAGAATGCCTCGACGTTGAGGCAGATGTCATTCACGTTCGATGCGTCGACGTCTCGAACGATGGTCCACGGCATCGCGCCTTCGCTGGCGGCGCCGATCTGGTGGGCGTCGGGGTGGACCGCGAGAAACGAGTCGCGACGGGACTCGGCTCCCGGGTAGTACGCCTTGCGTGTCGGCAGGGAGACGAAGACTCCCTCGAGCGCCTCGAAGAACGCGTCGCGCTGGGCCCAACCCTTGTGGGTGATGATGACGCGCGGCGTCAGGCAGTTGAAGCCCGCGTTGTTCGCGATCATGGTCGCGACGTGCTTGGCCTGGTAGTCGATCTCCTTCTGCGACCACTCGCCGGGAACGATCACGACGGGTGACACGTTGCCCAACTCGCAGCTCACGGGCTTGGTAACGAGCGGATCGTTGCCGGCCTTTCGCCGTTGACCCTCGGGCCCGACGCCAAAGACAATGGCGTCGTGGGTCTTGTCCGAACCCGTGACGTGGATGTCGGTGATGTCTTCGTGCTGGGTCAGGTACGCCCCCACCTGGGCGCCGCCCTTCACGATGCGAAGGTACCCTTCGTCGATCAGCGCCGACATCGCCCGCTCCCAGTAAGGAACCAGGTAGTCGTTCACCGGATTCGCCTTCAGGACAACGACCTTGCCTTCGCCGAACAGCTTGCTGAGTACGTCGCGGGGCCCGAGCGATGCGACGTTGCCCGCCCCGAGCACGAGTGAGACGCCGGCGTGCCGCGCCGGTGACTGGTACGCCTCGGCCTGCGTGGCCTTCACCTCGGTCTCATCGACCCCGGGCTCCATCCACACTTCGCCGGTCATGCCTGCGTAAAGGATCCTGTCGAACGTGTTCCCGGGCACGACCTGGATCGCGATCCGGTTGCCGGGCTTGTGGCGCACCGGTCCGGGGTACTGCGGGCGCCCCTTGGTCGCAATGTCGATCATCGACTGACGAAAGGCCTGGGCCATGCGCACGAACGTTCCCACGCCGCCGAAGAGCTCCTCTCCGCCCTCGGGGGCGTTCGGGTCGTAGCCCTTGGCTTCGCAGGCCGCGTTGTTCCACTCTTCAGCGACCGCGAACGTGTCGTTCACGATTCTCTCGAGCAGGCGCGCGCGTTCGCTCGCCGTGGTCGATGCCCACGCGCTCTTTCGCGCGCCCACGTCGGCGACGGCCCTATCGAGCGCGGCCTCGTCGAGCGCGAAGTTGTCCTGTGTTCCCGAAGTCGGAGCGGCGGCCCCTCGTACCTGACTCATCAGCGTTCTCCCCCGTTTCTATGGGAGGCTAGTCCGGTGAGTCTCTCGTCGCCCGGCCCCGTTCCACCCGGCTGGTATCCCGATCCAAGCGGCCAACGCCAGTGGCGGGTGTGGACCGGCGCCACCTGGTCGGAACTGACCCGCCCCTATGGCGAAAGCGTCGTGGCGGCGCCCTTCGTCGAGTCGCTTTCGCTCGTGAACGCCCTTCACTGGCTGATCCGCTACGGGATCGTCGCCCTGTTTTCGGGCCTCGGCTTAGTGGTGAGCGTGCTCGCGCACTGGCCCGGCACGAACCAGCCCACGCCGCTCTGGTTCGCCGAGACGGCCATCGACGCCGGGATCGCCCTACTCATCATCGGTTCGGTGCTGTACGGCCTGGCTCTCAGGGAACTCGATGGACGCTGGACGTTCCTCGCCTTCGTGCCGGGGCTCAACGCCCTGGTCGTCGCAGCGCTCGTAACCCAACGCCTGAACCGGAGATCCCCCGCGCTTCGAATCGTGACCCAGGGGGCGCTGCTGGTGCTCTTCATCGCTGATGCCCACAGCCAACCCTGGCTGTGCGTGGCCCCCGGCATCGTGGCCTTGGACCAGATGCAGTGGACTGCTTCGCTGGTCGAACAACTTTGCGGACCCGCGTCGCCGGCGACGCCGACCGCCCCGTAGGATTGCTCAGGCGTGGGCGAAGGCCCCGGTTCTTGAGGAGATTTCAACCGTGGTGTTCGAAGAGTGGGGCCCGTTGGCCGGTCTGATTGGCACCTGGGAATCGGGTTGGACCGGGTTGGACGTGGCGTTCCATAACGACAAGGGCAAGATCGCCGAGACGCCCTACCGCGAGAAGTCGACCTTCAAGCCCTTCGGCCCGGTCGACAACGGCGTGCAGTCCCTCTACGGCCTCGACTACCGCACTGCCGCGTGGAAAGAGGGCGAGGAGAAGCCCTTCCACACCGAGGTCGGCTACTGGATGTGGGACTCCGTCAACAACCAGGTGATGCGCTGTTTCTTGATTCCCCGCGCCTCCGCCCTGATCGCGGGCGCCACCGTGGAGCCCGGCGCCACAACCTTCAAACTTGAAGCGGTCCTGGGTTCGAACACCTACGGGATCCTGTCGAACAAGTACCTCGACGAGATCGCGAAGACCACGCGTTTCGACGTCACCGTCACCATCGGCGACGACACATTCAGCTACGACGAGACCACCGTGGTCGAGCATCAGAAGCATCCGACAATCATCATGCACACGGATCGAAACACGCTCGCGCGAGTGAGCTGGGAGGCATAACCAATATGTACGACTGGTCCGAAGAACACCAAGCAATCATCGCCGTCGTCCGGCGTTTCGTCGACGAGGAGATTCGCCCCCACCTGGACGACCTCGAGCACAACGGCGTGCCGCCCTACGAGATCCTGCGAAAGATGTACACCGTCTTCGGGCTAAAGGAGATGGCCCAGGAGACCTTCAAGCGCCAGCTCGAAAAGAAGATCTCGGGCGAAGAGCCGTCGCGCGCCTCGCGCGCCTCGGACCCCGCAGCCCAGCTCATCTCGACGATCGAGCTCTGCCGGGTGAGTCCGGGGCTGGTCACGTCCCTCGGGGTCTCGACAGGTCTCGCCGCCAGCACGATCAACAAACTGGGCACCCCCGCCCAGATGGAGCGCTGGGGGCTCGACCTGATGACGCTCGACAAGGTCGGGGCGTGGGCGATCACAGAACCCGACTCGGGATCGGACGCCCTCGGCGGGATGCGCACGAGCGCCAAGCGTGACGGGGATGAGTACGTCATCAACGGCCAGAAGACCTGGATCACCAACGGGCCCTACGCCGACACCATCGTCCTCTACGCCAAGCTCGACGACGGCAGCGGGGAGGACATGCGCAACCGCAAGGTCCTCACGTTCGTGCTCGACCGGGGGATGCCCGGACTCGAGCAGGCCAAGCCCATGCGCAAAATGGGCCAGCATGGATCGCCCACCGGCGAGGTCTTCCTAAGCGACGTCCGCGTCGGCAAGGATCACCTGCTCGGCGAGACCGAAGAGCCCAAGGTCGGCGGACGCCAGAGCGCGAAGGACAACTTCGTCGCCGAGCGCGCCGGCGTCGCCGCCATGTCGCTCGGCATCATCGAGGAGTGCGTGAAGCTATCGGTCGACTACGCCAAGCACCGAAAGCTCTGGGGCAAGCCGATCGCCGATTTCCAACTCGTCCAACTGAAGCTCGCCCAGATGGAGGTCGCCAGGATCAACGTTCGAAACATGGTGTTCGCCCACATCGAGCGTTCGTCCCACGGAGCCGTGCCCACCCTCGCCGAGGCGTCGGCGATGAAGCTGTACGCCGCCCAGGCCGCGTGCCAGGTGGCCGACGACGCCATTCAGATCTTCGGCGGGAACGGTTATATCGCCGAGTACCGCGTCGAGCAATTGAGCCGGGACGCCCGCGTGCTTCGCATCTACGCCGGTACCGATGAAATGCAGGTGGTCGCGATCGCGAAGGACCTCATCCGCTCGTAACGTCTTTGGCGGCGCCCGCGAGCACCTGGCGTAGTTGATCGCCCAGGCCCGCCCAGCCCTTGTACTCGTTCATCGGGTCGGGAGCCGTATCGAGCGCGAGCAGTAGATTCCTCGCGAACTCCTCGTTCACAGCGATCAGCGCGGCGAGGGACTCAACGTAGTTGTGGATGGTGAAGACGATGGCCTTGGTTCGCGGGAGCTGGCGAAGCGTTTGGCGCTCGACGCGAAAGAACCACTTTGTGAAATCCACCTTGGGGCTCTGGCGAGCCGAAATCGGCTGGTGAAGCTCAGGACTGTCAAGCACCGTCCAGTTGAGGCGCCAGAACGATCGCTCCGGCTGGAGGCGATCGAAGAACGAGTTCGTTGGCTTGCTCAGCTCCTCGCCGTACATCGGAATCGGCGAGTGGATCTCGTCGAGCGTGGTGCCGATCTTGCTCACCAGTCTCCAACGTGACGGGAAACACACGCACGCCGCCTGCAGGCGCCACGTGTCGTCTCGAACCATCACGCAGAGGTCCGCCTGCGCCAGCCGGCTCGCGGCGATTATGGGGTGATCAAGCGGATCGATCAATATCGGAATGTCCGGATGGTAGCCACGCAGGAACCCCGTGACGTGCTCGAGGAGCTCGGCACTCGCGTCATCGCCCTCGAGTCTGGTGGCGACCACGACGTCGCGATGATCGCGCAACAACTGGTCCTTCTGCGCCAACTGCTCGTCGCGATGTCCGTCGACCTCCAGCCACCTCGACTCCTCGAGCGGGCGAAGCCCCATGGCGAGGCGCCAACCCTTCGGACTCACATGCAGGTAGGGGAAGGCATCGCTCACGGGCTACCTCCTTCTTGGTCGAACGATCAAGAACCAGTACACGAAGAGAGCCACCAACGGCACCGCCACCACCACCGCGCGAGCGGCCGGCAAGACCGCGCCACGGTGCGCGTCGAATGTGGTGGTGGTAGTCGACGTCATCAGCATTTCGTGAACTACATGCATCATGCTCTTCTCTTCGCTTGCCATGAGTTTCTCGCGGTTCGCAAGACCCCCGATGGCACGACGAGTCTTTCAGGCGCACTCTCGAAAACTTCAAGCGCTGAAGCACAATTTAGTGTGTTACAAACCCCAAGAGCGCGTAGCGCGAGGGCCCTGGCGAACGATCGGGCCATTCACGAGGTCGGGATCTCCTCGACATCGAAGCAGCCGATCTGAAATCGAGGATCGCGCTGGCCACGTATCAAGTGGTCGGCAGGAGGGGCCCTGCGCACGCGACGCTGTCACGAATGGCGCGCTGGCCCGGGCTGTTCGACAGGCGCTATCTTCGGCCTCTACAACTCGAAGGAGGATCTGGTTGCCGACACGTACCGCTTGGCCAACTACGCCCGCTGGAGGCTCAACGGGGACTTCACGCGAGTTCTCCAGGAGGGCGCCTTGTCGCAGCCTCTCGACGAGACCGGCGACCCCATCAACTCCACGTGGTGCAACTATCTCTTCGAGTTCAGCATCGCCACCAACTTCAGCCCCGCGCCCTTCGGGGCCATCTCGCACGCGACCGGCAGCGTTTCCAAGACCATCCAACTGCTCGACGAGTTGACGGACGAAGAAAGGTTTATGCTCGCCGACCTGGTAATGGTCTTGAGCTTGCTGATTTGCGGGCTGTCCTAGCTTGCCTCGGTGTGCGCTTCAACGCAGTGCACGAACTTCGCCCAGTTCACCGGGCCCTTTCGACTCCAGGTCCGCAAGAACGTCGGGACCAGGCGGGAGAAGCTCTTCGGGCAGATAGACCTGTCCGCCGCCCAGCCCGGCGCGTAGGGCTTACGAGCTCTTCTCCTCGTCGCCCACCAGTTTCCCGAGGCGTTCGACGATCGCCGAGATCGCCTCATCCTGGGCGAGGAGGTGCTTTTGGATCTCCTCCGCCTCCTTGAGCACGGCTTCGGCGTCCTTATAGGTGTCCTCGGCGCGCTTTGTCGGCGGCGTTGGCCTGGATGTTCTGGCCCACGATGATTATCGGCAGCAGGACGAGTTGCAGGAAGCTGCTCGAAAGCCAGACCACGATGTAGTACGTGCCCTGCTTCACCGCTGACGGCAGGGCCAAGAGCGCCAGCGCGGTGAAGAGGTAGGCGCACCACATCGTGCCGACGACGAGCGTGATCTTCAGCCCGAACCGAGCGTTGAACCTGACGAAGGGGTTCCGGTGATTGACCTTGCGCAGATCGGTCGTCTTTACTGGTTTGCTTCTTTGAAGTTCGGCGGCCCTTGGATGGCGGACGTATTCATAGATCTTTGACATGACGGGATTCTCACACGTCGACGCGTCTTCGGCACGGACTTCGTCGCCTACGGTCCGGACCGGCGATGATTCATCGCTTCCCCGCCGACTCCTTCACGGGCACCGCGAGGGGACGCGTAAAATGGTCTGTTCCCAGGTCCGCCAGGAAACGCAGCGCGCGGGCATCGCCAACGACAAGGCGATCCGCGAGGCGCGATGCCTTTCCCAGTTCCTCTTCGAGTCGTCGCACTCAGCCAACGACCTCTGGCGTTTCTACTTCATGGAGTACCGGCTCGCGACCATCTACAACCCGAGACCGCCCGCCGCGATGGAAGAGCTGCGCGACGAAGTCCACGCCGTCGTTCCACTGCGCAGCGATGCTTCCGAGGAAGAGAAGGCCCTGTTGAGCCGGGCGATATTGATCGTGAGTCTGCTGACGACTGGCGTATCCTCGATTTCGACACTCACCGTTTCGGTGGAGGCCTCTAACGACGCCCAGCTCACCGAGCCGCTGCGACGGGCAGTCGTCGAGTCTGTCGGACCCGCCGGGAGCCAGCTCTTCGACGTGATCGACAAGATCACTGAACCAGGCAACTGACACCGTCGACGCGACCTCGAGGGCCGCGCTGGCGATGCGCGTCCAGGCCGGTCAGTTCTTCATCAAGTCAGGGGACGTCTCCATGCCCTGACGCCACACCGAGCGAGCGATGATCTTGGTCACGTCGGCCCGGTCACGGTAGCGAACGGCGATGTCGCGGGACTCCTCAAGCAGGCCTTCTGACAACTTGGTCGGGTTGAGGCCCAGCGCCAGGAAGTGGTTACGGCTCACGTTGAGCTCGTTCTCCTCAGCTTCACGGCGCGGGTTGGGCAGCATGGCGATCTCGGCGCCCGTCAACTTCGCAATGAGTTCGGCGAGTTCGATCACGCGGTGAGTCTCGGTGACCTGGTTGAAGACCATGGGCTTTTCGCCTCGCTCGGGCGGGTTCTCGAGGGCGATCTGAATGCATCGCACCGTGTCACGGATGTGGATGAACGCGCGAGTCTGGCCGCCGGTGCCGTGCACCGTAAGCGGGTGGCCGATTGCGGCCTGCATCAAGAAGCGGTTGAGCACGGTGCCGTAGTCGCCGTCGTAGTCGAACCGGTTGATGAGGCGCTCGTCCAACACCGTCTGGGGGGTTTGCGTGCCCCACACGATGCCCTGGTGGAGGTCGGTGATGCGCAACAGGTCGTTCGCACAGTAGAAGGCGAACAGCAGTTGGTCGAGCGTCTTCGTGAGGTGGTAGACGGACCCGGGATTCGCGGGGTGCAGGATCTCGCGATCGACGTCGCCGTCCGGCGTCGGGACCTTCACCGTGAGGTAACCCTCGGGAATCGGCGCCGAGCCCGACCATCCGTAACCGTAGACACCCATGGTGCCCAGGTGTACGAGCGCAATGTCCAGACCACTCGAGACGATCGCCGTAAGGACGTTGTGGGTGCCACGCACGTTGTTGTCGACGGTGTAGCGCTTGGCGATGCTGCTGCGCATTGAATACGGGGCGGCGCGCTGCTCACCGAAGTGCACGATCGCGTCAGGGCGCTCCTTCAAGATCAATGCCTCGAAACGGTCATACTCCTCGGCGAGGTCCAGATGGACGAATCCGATTTCCCTGCCGGTCAATTCCTTCCACACGCGGATACGCTCGCCCATGGGACGGATGGGCGTCAGAGAATCGACCTCAAGCTCGAGGTCGATCTCGCGGCGGCTCAAGTTGTCAACGATGATGACATCGTGGCCGATGTCCGACAGGTGCAGCGACGTGGGCCAACCACAGAATCCGTCACCGCCAAGAACAAGAACCTTCATCTGAACTCCAATCAACGCCATTGAGGCGGCTCTCAAAAACGGCGAAGCCAGAGTTTTCGGCTTCACAACCTTACGACCTTACCAGTCCCCCGACGGAACTCCTTTTCCAACGCCAGCAATTCACTATGAATTGCATGTGAAGCCTTCGCGCCGATTCAAAGATCCCAGATGGCTGGCAGTCTCAATTGTTCCACCGGATGGTCGCGCCCTCAGGTTCTTGCGCATTGCTGACGCGCGTTCATCACCGTGGATCAGCAGTTCTCTTGGGGTCCAAACGACTCTCCGGCAGATCTTTCCGGTGTATCGTGAGAAAAATTGCACTCGGATGAGTGGCCAACCATGAATCGAGGGGCGTCAGATGAGTTTCGTTGATGCGGTGAGGACCTGTCTGAAGAAGTATGCGACCTTCTCGGGGGCCGCTTCGAGATCCGAATACTGGTGGTTTGTCCTCTTCAGCGCTCTGGGCACGGTCGTCTTCGCCCTTGCGCACATCGCCGCGCTCCAGGATATCTGGGGGCTCGGTCTCTTGATTCCCGGACTGGCCGTCGCGGTACGCCGCCATCACGACGCCGGGCGCTCGGGATGGTGGCTGCTCACCTTCATCGTCTGGCCCTGGGCCGTGGTCCTGCTCTGCTACCCGAGCAAGCTGACCGACAACAACTACGTCGAGGACCGCACCGTCCAATCGCGGGTCACCGAGGCGGACCTCGCGTCTTCGGGCCTTCACTGCCCCTCGTGCGGCAAGCTGCGCCTTCCGGGCCAGAACTACTGCATGGGTTGCGGAACCCGCTTCTCAGACCAGTAGGCATCGAGATTTCCCAGCCGACGGCGCGACGAGCCTCCACGGCATTCTCTCGACGGGCGGGGTCTATCGCACACCACCCCCAAGAGATGATTGGTGGGGATAGGTGATAGGGACGCCCGAAACGTCCGCGCCGGGGTCAAGTACGAGTCGCCCATGGCGCAACGCCCCCTTACAGCGTGTGTCATATTTGGACCCACCGGTTCGCC
>PKWY01000053.1 GCA_003132205.1 Acidimicrobiaceae bacterium | reverse complement strand
CTCGATGTGCTTGTCGTGGATGGATACACCCTGGTCACGGTAGACATTCTGGACCTCTTCGACCAAGTACTGCTGGGTCTCACGGGTACCACGGAACTTCATCATCAGCTTGGGGTCAAGCGGACCATCGTGCAGCGGGGTGCCGACTTCGACCTCTTGGCCATCCTCGACGTGCAGGTGGCGCGCAATCGAAATCGACTCCTCCTGAACCTCACCCTCGTTGCCGATGACCGTGACCTTACGCTCACGACCAATCAGTTCAACGCGTATAACTCCTGAGAATTCAGCAACCTTGGCGGCACCCTTCGGGGTACGGGCCTCAAAGAGCTCGACCACTCGCGGAAGTCCGTGGGTGATGTCGCTCTCGGTCACACCACCGGAGTGGAAGGTACGCATGGTCAACTGCGTGCCGGGCTCTCCAATGGACTGCGCCGCAATAACGCCGACCGCTTCACCGAGCTCGACGAGCTGGTGGGTCGCGAGCGAGAGTCCGTAGCACGCCGCACACACGCCCTGGACTGCGTCGCAGGTGAGGGTGGTGCGAACACGCACGCGGGTCACGGCCTCGTCGTCGCGCAAGCGCTCGACGTCGTCGACCATCAACATGGTGCCGGCGGGGATCGTCGATCCGTCCGACAGCGTCACGTCTTCAGCGGCAACGCGGCCCCAGAGCTTGGTTTCGAGGTGAGCGCGCTGGCCACGGGTGTCCGGGGCGACGTGCTCGATCCACATGCCACGCGAACCTCCACAGTCGAACTCCTTGACAATCAACTCCTGGGCGACGTCGACGAGTCGACGGGTTAGGTAGCCCGAGTCGGCGGTACGAAGCGCGGTGTCACCAAGGCCCTTACGGGTACCGTGCGTCGAGATGAAGTACTCGAGGACCGAGAGGCCTTCGCGGAACGAAGACTTGATCGGACGAGGGATCATCTCACCGCGCGGGTTGGACACGAGGCCCTTCATGGCAGCGATCTGTCGGATCTGCTGGCTGTTACCACGAGCACCCGAGTCCACCATCATGCGGATCGGGTTGTCGGCCAAAGCGTTCATGGCGCGGTCGGTAGNNCACCGACCTCCTTGTTCGCGTTGGTCCAGATCTCGATCTCCTGCTGGCGGCGCTCGTCGTCGACGATGACGCCTCGGCGGTAGTTGGTCTCGACCTTGGCGGCCTGCTCCTCGTACTTGTTGAGGATCGCGGCCTTCTCCGAGGTGGTGACAACGTCGTCGATGGAGATCGTCAGACCCGACTGCGTGGCGAAGCGGAAGCCCAGCGACTTGATGGCGTCAAGCGACTCGGCGACCTCTTGGCGGCCGAAGCCGCCGGAGATCTCTTCGACGATGGTGCCAATAGGCGTGGCGTTCTTTCCGATCAACTCGTTCACGTAACGGAACCCGAAGGGCAGCGCCTCGTTGAAGAAGACCCGGCCCGGCGTCGTCACGAGCGAGCGGCTCGCGCCGACGACTTCGATGCCCAAGGCATCGAGACGGGTGTCGAGCGACGATCCTTCGAGGGGACGAATCTGAATGGGCGTGCGCAGACCAATTGTCTTGTCACCCAAGGCGTTTTCGATCTCGTACACGTGACGGAATACCCGGGGGTTCTCGATCTCCTCGTCAGCGGGCAGCGTCAGGTAGTACGCGCCAAACACCATGTCCTGAGCGGGCTCGGTGATGGGACGACCGGTGGCGGGCGTGAAGATGTTGTTCGTCGAAAGCATGAGGATCCGCGCTTCGGCCTGGGCTTCTGCCGAGAGCGGGACGTGCACGGCCATCTGGTCACCGTCGAAGTCGGCGTTGAACGCCTTGCAGACGAGCGGGTGAATCTGGATGGCCTTGCCGTCGACGAGCACGGGCTCGAAGGCCTGGATGCCGAGACGGTGCAACGTCGGCGCGCGGTTCAGCAGCACCGGGTGCTCGCGAATGACTTCTTCGAGAACGTCCCAGACGACTGCCTTGCGGCGCTCGACCATGCGCTTGGCGCTCTTGATGTTCTGGGCCATCTGGGTCTCGATCAGGCGCTTCATGACGAAGGGCTTGAAGAGCTCGAGGGCCATCATCTTGGGCAGACCACACTGGTGGAGCTTCAGCTGAGGACCAACAACGATGACCGAACGACCCGAGTAGTCCACGCGCTTGCCAAGAAGGTTCTGGCGGAAACGACCCTGCTTGCCCTTCAACATGTCCGAGAGGCTCTTGAGCGGGCGACCGCTCTGTCCGGCAACCGGACGACCACGACGGCCGTTGTCGAACAAGGCGTCCACTGCTTCTTGCAGCATTCGCTTCTCGTTGTTGACAATGATGTCGGGCGCCCCGAGGTCGAGCAGACGCTTCAAGCGGTTGTTGCGGTTGATGACGCGACGGTAGAGGTCATTGAGGTCACTGGTCGCGAAGCGTCCACCGTCGAGCTGCACCATGGGACGCAGGTCTGGGGGAATAACCGGAACGGCTTCGAGGATCATGGCGCGCGGGTCGTTCAGGCGACGACCCTGGTCGTCGCGGCGGTTGAACGACTGGACGATCGCGAGACGCTTGAGGAATTTTGCGTGACGCTGGGCGCTGAGGGGCTTGCGGCCGTCCTTCGCATCGATCATCTCGCGCATCAGGCGCTCTTCCTCGTCGAGGTCCATGCGGTCGATCAGCTGCAGGATGGCGTTGGCCCCCATGCCGCCTTCGAAGTAGTCGCCGTAGCGGAACTCCATCTCGCGATAGAGGACTTCGTCCTCGATGATCTGACGCGAGTGCAGGCCTTCGAAGGTGTCGAATGCCTGGCGGGCGAGTTCGCGCTCCTCGGAGAAACGCGAACGAACGCCGTCGAGCTCCTTCTCGGTGCCACGCTGCAGAGCACGGAGCTCCGATTCCTTCGCGCCTTCGGCTTCGAGCTTCGCGGCGCGGGCCTCGATCTCCTTCAGCTTGTTGTCGAGCGCCTTCACTTCGCGCTCGGCGATCTCAATCAGTTCCTCGGAGAGTCCCTGACGAAGCTCGGTGAGGTCCGCGTGACGACGATCGATGTCGATGTACGTGACCATATGGGCGGCGAAGTAGATGACCTTCTCGAGCTGCTTGGCCTTCAGTTCTTCCTTCGGGGCGGTGCCCATGAGCAGGTAGGCCAGCCACGAACGGGTGCCGCGCAGGTACCAGATGTGCACGACCGGCGCCGACAGGGCGATGTGGCCCATGCGGTCACGGCGAACCTTGTCGCTGGTGACTTCCACGCCACAGCGCTCGCAGACGATTCCTTTGAAGCGCACTCGCTTGTACTTACCGCAGGCGCACTCCCATGCCTTCTGGGGTCCGAAGATCTTCTCGCAGAAAAGACCGTCCTTCTCCGGGCGCAGGGTTCGGTAGTTGATCGTCTCGGGCTTCTTCACTTCACCTGATGACCAGCTACGAATGTTCTGCGCCGTGGCGAGACCAATGCTCAGCTCATCGAACTGGTTGACGTCCAGTGGACTCATGACAACTTCCTTTCGGCGGCACGGCGGGCATCCTCTTCATCACTGCCGCGCTCGGGACGACTGATGTCGATTCCGAGTTCGCGCGTGACTGAGAAGAAGTCCTCTTCAGTGTCAGCAAGGTCCACGTGAGCGCCGACCTTGTCGCGCACTTCCACGTTCAGACAGAGTGACTGCATTTCCTTGATAAGAACCTTGAACGACTCGGGAATCCCCGGCTCGGGCAGATTCTGACCCTTCACGATTGCTTCGTAGGCGCGCTCGCGGCCCCTCATGTCGTCGGACTTGACCGTCAACAGCTCCTGCAGGGCGTAGGCGGCACCGTAGGCCTCGAGGGCCCACACTTCCATCTCACCGAAGCGCTGGCCACCGAACTGAGCCTTACCACCAAGGGGCTGGGCGGTGATCATCGAGTACGGACCAGTCGAACGCGCGTGGATCTTGTCGTCGACCATGTGGGCGAGCTTCAAGATATAGGCGTAGCCGACCGAGATCGGGTTGTCGTAGACCTCGCCGGTGCGACCGTTGTACAGCGTCACCTTGCCGTCGTTGTCGCCGGCGAGCAGGCGCTTGCCGTTGGCACCGTCGACGTTCAGCGTGGCGAACGTGTGCTGGATCGTGGGCTTGTCCTTCGCGCGCTCGGTCTCGTCCCAGTGCGCACCGTCAAACGATGGCGTGGCGACGTAGACGGCGGGCTCGGTGCGTGGGCGGGTCTTGCGGTACGGACGCTTCGCGGGGTCCATCTGGTCGGCGTGACCCGAGGTGCCAACCGCGGGGTTGACCTCGATGCCTTCCCAACCGAAACGAGCCGCGTAGCCGAGGTGACTCTCGAGGACCTGGCCGACGTTCATTCGACTTGGTACACCGAGCGGACTCAGGATGATGTCCACCGGGGTTCCGTCCGCCATGAACGGCATGTCTTCCTCGGGCAGGATCTTCGAGATGACGCCCTTGTTACCGTGGCGTCCGGCGAGCTTGTCGCCTTCCGAGATCTTGCGCTTCTGGGCGACGTAGACCTTGACGAGCTGGTTGACGCCGGGCTGCATTTCGTGGTCCTCGTCGCGGCTGTAGACCTTGACGTCGATGACCTTGCCGGACTCACCGTGGGGAACCTTCAGCGAGGTGTCACGAACTTCTCGAGCCTTCTCACCGAAGATCGCGCGCAGCAGCCGCTCTTCCGGCGACTGCTCGGTCTCGCCCTTCGGCGTGACCTTTCCAACGAGGATGTCACCGGGCTGTACTTCGGCGCCGATGCGGACAATTCCGCGGTCGTCGAGGTCGGCCAGGATATCGTCGGGCAGGTTCGGGATGTCTCGAGTGATCTCCTCGGCACCGAGCTTGGTGTCGCGGGCGTCGATCTCGTACTCCTTCACGTGGATCGATGTCAGTACGTCGTCTCGAACGAGTCGCTCGTTCAAGATGATCGCGTCCTCGTAGTTGTAGCCCTCCCACGGCATGTACGCCACGAGCAGGTTCTTGCCGAGCGCGAGCTCGCCGTTGCTCGTGCTCGTGCCGTCGGCGAGGAGATCGCCGGACTTGACGACCTCGCCCCCGAATACGAGGGGCTTCTGGTTGATCGAGGTGTCCTGGTTCGAACGGCGGAACTTGTTCAAGTTGTACTGCTTGCGGCCGAGGGCCTTGCCGTAGCGGTCGGTGACGTCCTTCTCGTACTCGACCACGATGCGGTCGCCCGAGACGGACTTCACGACGCCATCACCCTCGGCGATCAACACGTCGCCCGAGTCGAGAGCGGCGCGCGCCTCCATGCCGGTTCCGACGAACGGAGCCTCGGGCATGATGAGCGGCACGGCCTGCTTCTGCATGTTGGCGCCCATGAGCGCGCGCTGGGCGTCGTCGTGCTCGACGAACGGGATCAGCGACGTCGCGACCGAGATGACCTGCTTGGTCGACACGTCCATCAGCTCTACTTCCTCGGGCTTGACGAAGTCAATCTCCGAGGTCGTCGATGACGACTTGTTCGACGCTCCGACGCGAAGACCGGTACCGATGGGGCCGCGGCGCACGAGTACGCGCTCGGCCTTGATGGTGCCCTTCTCGTCGACTTCGGTGTTGGCCTGGGCGATGACGAAACGCTCTTCCTCGTCAGCGGTGAAGTACCGGATCTCGCCGGTGACCTTTCCGGCGGTGACGACGCGGTACGGCGTCTCGATGAAGCCGTACTCGTTGATGCGCGCGTAGTTCGCGAGGTAGCCAATAAGACCCACGTTCGGGCCTTCGGGCGTCTCGATCGGGCACATGCGTCCGTAGTGCGAGGAGTGGACGTCTCGGACTTCGAGACCGGCACGCTCACGCGACAGACCACCTGGTCCCAGCGCCGAAAGACGACGCTTGTGCGTCAGGCCCGACAACGGGTTGTTCTGGTCCATGAACTGGCTCAACTGCGACGTGGCGAAGAACTCCTTGATCGCCGACATCACCGGTCGGATATTGATCAGCGTCTGGGGCGCGATCGCCTCGACGTCCTGGGTGTTCATGCGCTCGCGCACGACGCGCTCCATGCGGGAAAGTCCGGTGCGCAGGGCGTTCTGGATCAACTCGCCAACACTGCGGATGCGGCGGTTCGCGAAGTGGTCCTGGTCGTCGATGTGGTAAGTGGTCTCTTTCGCCGTGCGGTCGCGAGCGAGGTTCAACAGGTACGTCGCGGTGGCAAGCACTTCAGCCTTCGAGAGCACGTGCAGGGACGGGTTCGGACGCTCGAGAAGGTCACCGAACAGTTCGACGTTCTTCGCGACCTCGCTGCCGAGCTTGCGGTCGAGCTTGTAACGGCCAACGCGGCTGAGGTCGTAGCGCTTCTCGGAGAAGAAGGCGCCCTCGAAGTACTGGCGAGCAGCTTCGATGGTCTGGACTTCACCGGGACGCGCGCGACGGTAGATCTCGAGCCACGCGGTCTCCTGGCTCGCGCGCAGGAAGTTCTCGGGCGTGTCCTCCATGTTGTACTTGTCCATGTGCTTGGAGATCTCGAGGTGCGCCTTCTTCCAGTCCGCGTGGAACTGGTCCTCGAGGAAGTCGAAGTGCGCGACGAACTTCTCGAAGAAGGCCTCGTCCATGGCGGTATCGAGGGCGCGAAGGAGCGTGAAGATCGAGATGCGACGCTTGCGCGCTATGCGTGCGCCGGCGTTCGCCGCCTTGTTCTTCTTCTCTTCGAGGTCGACCTGGAGCCACTCACCGCGGCTCGGGTGGATGGTGCCTTCGAAGGCAACCTTCTCGTCCTTGCCGGGCTGGAACAGCACGCCGGGTGACCTGACGAGCTGGGATACCACGACGCGCTCGGTGCCGTTGATGATGAACGTTCCCTGTTCGGTCATGATCGGGAAGTCGCCCATGAAGACGGTCTGCTCCTTGATTTCTCCGGTTTCGGAGTTCAAGAAGCGGGCGCGGACGAAGATGGGCTGCGAATACGTGGTCGCACGCTGGCGACACTCTTCGACTGTGAACTTTGGTGGGCTCTTCAAATCCGCGTCATCAGGGTCGAACTCAAGTTCGAGCGACAGGCGACCAGTGAAGTCAGAGATCGGCGAAAGGGCCTCAAAGGCCTCACGCAGTCCCTGCTTCATAAACAGGTCGAAGCTGTCTCGCTGAATTTCGAGGAGGTTGGGCAGGGGGTGTGCTTCACCCAGTGCCGAGAAGTTAAAGCGCTCCGGGCTAGTGGACCGAGACGTCAACGGTCTATCCTCCGTGTAAATGGGTGGCTACTACAGGCTTTTGCCATGACCACGTGCGAAACGGCGTCAGGGGATGACAAAGTTGAGCACAGGAACACGGTCTTTCGATGTTAGTCCCTTTATAGGGCGACGCGCAAGTGGCGCTCCCCTGAGGGGATACGCGCCCGCAATGCGGTTGCGCTCACCCTAGGCAGAATCCTCGCCGAGGTCAAGTATTGAACCCGGATTGGCAAAAAGCCCCGACCGGCGAGCCGATCGGGGCAATTCGCATGAATCGTGGACTACTTGACTTCCACCGTCGCGCNNNCCGTCAAGATGACGTCGTAGTCGCTCTTCTCCTCGGCACCAGCGCCGGCTTCGGCGCCGCCGCCAGCCGCTGCGGGTGCAGCGACAGCCACTGGGGCCGCCGCGGTCACTCCGAACTTCTCCTCGAACTCCTTGAGCAGTTCGCTCAGTTCGATAACAGAAAGCTCAGCGATGCCGTCGAGAATCTGTTCCTTGGTCAGGGTTGCAGCCATGGTGATTCCTTTCTTTTCTTCGTTTCGGGTACTGCGTTGATGTGGTTATTCGGCCGGTTCGCTCGCGGCGTCCTCGATGGGAGCCTCGGTGGTTTCGGCTTCGGATTCGACGACGGGCGCCTCTTCCTCGACCACGACCTCCGCGACAGGTGCCGCGGCGTCGTCGCTCGCTGCGGGTGCAGCTTCCTCGACCCCGGCCGGAGTCTCGGCGGCTTCTTCGACCTTTTCGTCAGCGGGCGCGGCCACGGGGCCACCCTTGCTGTCGATAAGGGCCGAGAGGCCGTAGGCGAAGTTTTGCGGCACGGCCTTCAAGAGGCCGGCCATGGTGCGAAGTGGCGAAGCGATGAGTCCGGCCAACTGGGCCAGCAGCACGTCGCGGCTGGGCAGGTCGGCGAGGGCGGCGAGGTCCTTGAAGGAGAGGGGCTTCCCGCCTACGACGCCGCCCTTCACGATCAGCTTGGGCGACTCCTTCGCGAAGTCGCGCAGCGCCTTGGCGACCGCCGAGACGTCCCCGTCGACGAAGGCAATGGCGGTCGGTCCCTGAAGGAACTCCCCGATCGGCTCGACGGCGGTGCCGGCAATGGCGCGAAGCACGAGGGTGTTCTTGAAGACCTTGTAGTCGGCGCCCAGGCTGCGCAGCTGGCGGCGCAGGGACGAGATCTCGGCGACTGTGAGGCCGCGGTACTCGGTGACGACTGCCGTGGAGGTGCTGCCAACCTTGGACTTGACCTCGTCGACCGTCGCGACCTTACCGGGGTGAATCTTGCTCATACTGACTCCTTCACCGGATGCCGCCCGGTACGGGCCTAAGACATCCAAGCGAACGAGTCACCCGGAGGCGAACTCGAAATCCTCGTCAGGCTGACCCTTCGGTCACTTAAGTGGGGCTTCCCACACCGGATGTCTTCGGCGTTCTTCTAAATCTGTGGCACAAACGTCGTGCGGGTACTACATCGTAGTGACGGGGCGTGCGCCCCGTCAAAACCTTACCTAGGCCGTGGCCAGGGCTTCCTCTTCGTGGCGCGTGCGGGTCGGGTCGATCTTGACGCCGGGTCCCATGGTCGACGACACGGTGATGCTCAACATGTAACGGCCCTTGGCGCTCGAAGGCTTCACTCGAACGATCTCGTCGATGACGGCCTGCACGTTGCGCACGAGGTCCTCGCGGCTGAAGCTCACCTTGCCGACGCGCAGTTGCACGTTGCCGATCTTGTCGGTGCGGTACTCGACACGTCCGCCCTTGAACTCGGTGACGGCCTTCGCGACGTCCATGGTGACGGTGCCGGTCTTGGGGTTCGGCATGAGTCCACGCGGACCCAGCACGCGACCAAGTCCACCAACCTGGCCCATGAGGTCAGGAGTGGCGATGGCGATGTCGAAGTCGAGGAACCCACCGGCGACCTTGGCGACGAGGTCTTCGGCGCCAACGACATCGGCGCCCGCGTCACGGGCGGCCTGAGCGGCTTCACCGGCGGCGAAGACCGCCACGCGGTTGGTCTTGCCCGTACCGGCGGGCAACGAGATCGTTCCACGGACGATCTGCTCCGCCTTGCGGGGGTCTACCCCGAGGCGAATCGCGAGCTCGACGGTCTCGTCGAACTTCGCGGTCGCGAGGTTCTTCACTTTGTCGAGGGCTTCGGTGATCGTGAGGAGCTCCTCGCGGTCGACCTGAGCCAGTGCGTTCGTGTAGTTCTTACCGTGCTTCATTATTTCTTCTCCTAGCCCGCGACCGAAATGCCCATGGAACGGGCGGTGCCGGCAACTTGCAGCTTGGCCATCTCGAGGTCATCGGTGTTGAGGTCCTTGAGCTTGGTCTTGGCGATTTCTTCTATTTGCTCGCCGGTCACAGAGGCGACGGTCTCACGACCGGCGAGGTGCGCACCCTTGGCGACGCCGGCGGCTTGGCGAAGCAGCACTGGCGTTGGCGGGGTCTTCAGGACAAACGTGAACGAGCGGTCCTCGTAGATCGAGATGTCGACGGGGATGACCGTGCCACGCATTGACTCGGTCGCCGCGTTGTACTGCTTGCAGAACTCCATGGTCTGAATACCGTGGGGCCCGAGCGCGGTGCCGACCGGCGGCGCGGGGGTCGCTCCGCCTGCCTCGAGCTGGATCTTTACTACTGCAACAACTTTTTTAGCCATGGCTATCTCCTTACAAGTTCTCTAGAGCTTCGTTACCTGCGTGAAGTCGAGCTCCACGGGGGTTTCGCGACCGAAGATGTCGACCAACACCTTGACCTTGAGCTGGTCCTCGTTGATCTCGGCGACGTGGCCCGAGAACGTGGCGAAGGGACCGGTCTTGATCTGCACGGTGTCATTGACTTCGAATTCGTGGGTCGGCATGCGGCGCTTAGCGCTCGGCTGCTCGACACCCTCGACGTGGGGTCGGATGATGTTGTCCACTTCGCGGCGGGTCAGCGCGGTGGGGCGGGTCTTCTCGGCGCCGACGAAGCCCGTCACGCCCGGGGTGGACCCGATCACGTAGAAGATTTCCGGATCCGGCTCGCAGCGGATGAGCAGGTAGCTCGGGAACATGCGCTTGGAGACGGTGACCTTCTTGCCGGCCTTGAACTCGGTCACGTCCTCTTCGGGCAAGTAGATCTCGTAGATGCTGTCGCTTAGTTCGCGACTCTTGATGATGTTGTTGAGGGCGCCGATGACCTTCTGCTCGTGGCCCGCGAAGGTGTGCACGATGTACCAACGGCCTGAGCGGTCGAACGCGCTTTCGACAACGGGCTCCTCGTCGAGGCCGTCCTCCAGGATGGTGACGTCCAGGATCTCGTCGTCGCTGACGTCGTGTTCGTCGTTCGCTGGGGTTTCGATTTCACTCATTGTCGTTGCCTTACTTCTGGAAGAGGAACGTTACGAACTTCGAGAAGCCGTAGCCGAGTCCGAAGATCAATAGGGTCATGAAGACGAGCACGAAGAGCACGATGGTCGTGTAGTTGATGACCTCGGGGCGGGTGGGCCATGCGACCTGACGCATCTCTTCGCGGATCTCGCGGAAGAACTGACTTGGCTTCGTGCGCTGGCTGCGACGGCGCTGCACGTCTTGGGGCGAAGTGCGGCGTGACGGAGCGGCGCCGTCTGCGCCCACCTGTCCCTGTCGCTGCATCATTCGCTTTTGTTCGCGGTTCATTTCACGTCTCTCGTTGTCACTTCGGTTACTGCGTGTCGAAAAAATCTTCGAGCAGG
>PKWY01000006.1 GCA_003132205.1 Acidimicrobiaceae bacterium | reverse complement strand
GAGCGTTCGTACGCTCGACCGTTTGCACGATCTTCGCGCAGGACTGGTCCAGGACGCCGTGGTCGAAGGCCTTCAGCCGGATACGGATCATTTGACGGTTGTCGGCCATGACCGAACTACTTCAGGATCTTTACGACGCGGCCTGAACCCACGGTGCGGCCACCTTCGCGGATGGAGAAGGTGAGTCCCTCTTCCATGGCGATTGGCTTACCCAGGGTCACGGTCATCTCGGTGTTGTCACCGGGCATAACCATTTCAGTGCCGGCTGGCAACTCGATGGTGCCAGTGACGTCAGTCGTACGGAAGTAGAACTGCGGACGGTAGTTCGCGAAGAACGGCTTGTGGCGGCCGCCTTCTTCCTTGGTCAACACGTAGACCGAGGCCTCGAAGACGGTGTGAGGGGTGATGGTGCCTGGCTTACACAGGACCTGTCCACGCTCGACGTCTTCCTTCTTGGTGCCACGCAGCAGCGCACCCAGGTTGTCGCCGGCCTGACCTTGATCAAGCAGCTTGCGGAACATCTCGATGCCGGTGACGGTCGTCTTGGTCGTGTCGCGCAGACCCACGATCTCGACTTCGTCGCCGACCTTCACGACGCCCTGCTCGACCTTGCCGGTCACCACGGTGCCACGGCCGGTGATCGACATGACGTCTTCGATCGACATGAGGAAGGGCTTCTCCGTCGCGCGTACTGGCTCGGGGATGAATGTGTCGACAGCCTCCATGAGTTCCATGATCTTGTCGCCCCACGCTTCGTCGCCCTCAAGGGCCTTCAATGCGGAGACGCGCACGATTGGCGTGTCGTCGCCTGGGAAGCCGTAGCTGTCGAGCAGTTCGCGGACTTCCATCTCGACGAGCTCAAGGAGTTCCTCGTCCTCCACCATGTCAGCCTTGTTCAGGGCCACCACAATGTAGGGAACGCCCACCTGACGGGCAAGCAGCACGTGCTCACGGGTCTGGGGCATGGGTCCGTCGGTCGCCGAGACCACGAGGATCGCGCCGTCAACCTGGGCGGCGCCAGTGATCATGTTCTTCACGTAGTCGGCGTGGCCGGGCATGTCGACGTGGGCGTAGTGACGCTTTGCCGTCTCGTACTCAACGTGGGCGATCGAAATGGTGATTCCGCGCTGGCGCTCTTCGGGGGCCTTGTCGATCTGGTCGAAAGGTGTGAAGGCACTTCCTGGGACGCGGGTTGATAGGACCTTGGTGATGGCCGCGGTAAGAGTGGTCTTACCGTGGTCAATGTGGCCCATGGTACCGATGTTTACGTGCGGCTTAGTGCGCTCGAACTTCTGCTTTGCCATTGTCGGGGACTAACTTTCTCTCTAGTGACCGGCCCGCTTGGGCCCGTCTTGTTTGTTTCGGCCCTCCCCGACGACGGTTTGGACCTTGGTTTTACTGGTTTCCCAGCTTCTTACGCGCCGGTTGCCTTGGCCACGATCTCCTTCGAGATCGAGTCAGGTACTTCTGCGTACGAATGGAACTGCATGGTGTACGTCGCGCGCCCTTGGGTGCGAGAACGCAGGTCAGTAGCGTAGCCGAACATGTCGGCTAGTGGCACAAGTGCCCTAATTGCTTGGCTATTGCCCTTCTGTTCCATGCCCTCCACGCGGCCACGTCGCGATGACAAGTCACCGATGACGTCGCCCATGTAGTCCTCGGGGGTCACCACTTCCACGGCCATCACGGGCTCGAGGAGCACGGGGCTGGCGAGGCGGGCGGCCTTCTTCACCGCGATGGAACCCGCGATCTTGAAAGCCATTTCCGAGGAGTCGACGTCGTGGTAGCTACCGAAGGTCAGGCGGACGCGAACGTCCACCACCGGATAGCCCGCCAGCACGCCAGAGGTCAGCGCCTCGGTGATGCCCTGGTTGACCGGCCCGATGTACTCCTTGGGAATAACGCCGCCGGAGATCTCGTCCAAGAACTCGTAACCGCCGCCGGGGCCCGTGGGCTCCAGGGTGATGACGACGTGTCCGTACTGACCCTTACCACCGGTCTGGCGAACGTACTTCTCTTCGACCTTTTCGACCTTCTTGCGCACGGTCTCGCGGTAGGCCACCTGGGGCTTACCGACGTTGGCGTCGACCGCGAACTCGCGAAGCATGCGGTCAACGAGCACCTCGAGGTGCAACTCGCCCATTCCCGAGATGACCGTCTGGCCGGTCTCTTCGTCGGTGCGCACGCGGAAGGTGGGGTCCTCTTCTGAAAGCGCGTAGAGCGCCTTTGACAGCTTCTCCTGGTCGGCCTTGGTCTTGGGCTCGACGGCGACGTGGATGACGGGCTCGGGGAACGTCAGGGTCTCGAGCTGGATTGGCTGGTCGATCGAGCTGAGCGTGTCACCGGTCGTTACCTGCTTCAGGCCGACCGCGGCGACGATGTCGCCGGTGCGGATGGTGTCGAGGTCCTCGCGGTTGTTCGCGTGCATCAGCAGCAGGCGACCCAAGCGCTCCTTCTTCATGCCCTTGGTGGTGTTGACCACGGTGTCGCCCTTTTGCAGGGTTCCCGAGTAGACGCGCAGGTACGTCAGCTTGCCGACGTAGGGGTCGGTCATGATCTTGAACGCCAGGGCCGCGAAGGGCTCGTCGTCCGATGGCTTGCGCTCGAGGATGTCTTCCTTGCCGGGCTTGGTGCCCGGAGTCGGGGGAAGGTCGACCGGCGAAGGCAGGAAGTCCACGACGGCGTCGAGCATCGGCTGGACGCCCTTGTTCTTGAAGGCGCTGCCGTTGAGGATCGGAACGCAGTGGTTCTCCAGGGTTCCGCGACGAAGCGCACCACGGATGTCCTGGGTGGTGATGACTTCGTCGTTCAGTACCTTTTCCATCAACTCGTCGTCAAAGGTCGTGAGCACGTCGAGCAGCTTGACGCGGTACTCTTCGGCCTGCGCCTTGAACTCCTCGGGAATCTCGATGACCTCGAGCTCCTCGCCCTTGTCGTCGTGGTAGATCGTCGCGGTCATCGAGCAGATGTCGATGATGCCCTTGTAGTCGCCCTCGGCGCCGATGGGCAGCTGGATGACGGCGGGAACGCAGTCGAGGCGGTCCTCGATCATATCTACGCAGCGGAAGAAGTCCGCGCCGACGCGGTCCATCTTGTTCACGAAGCAGATGCGCGGAACGTTGTACTTGTTAGCTTGGCGCCACACCGTCTCGGTCTGGGGCTCAACGCCGGCGACGGCGTCAAAGACGGCAACGGCGCCGTCGAGCACGCGCAGCGAGCGCTCCACCTCGACGGTGAAGTCAACGTGGCCCGGGGTGTCGATGATGTTGATGCGGTGGCCGTTCCAGTGGCAGGTGGTGGCGGCGGAGGTGATGGTGATGCCACGCTCTTGCTCCTGGACCATCCAGTCCANNTCCAGTCCATGGTGGCGGCACCTTCGTGCACCTCACCGATCTTGTAGTTCTTGCCCGTGTAGAACAAGATGCGCTCGGTCGTGGTGGTCTTGCCGGCGTCAATGTGCGCCATGATGCCAATGTTGCGAACCTTGTCGAGGGGGAATTCGCGTGCGGTCATTTCAATAACTCTCTTTAATTACCAGCGGTAGTGGGCGAACGCCTTGTTGGACTCGGCCATCTTGGCCATGTCCTCACGGCGTTTTACAGCAGCCCCGACGCCGTTGCTGGCGTCGATGATCTCATTGGCGAGACGCTCGGCCATGGTCTTCTCACGGCGCTTCTTGGCGAAGTCGGTGAGCCAACGGATGGCGAGGGTGGTCGAACGGCGGGGACGCACTTCCATCGGAACCTGGTAGGTGGTTCCTCCGACGCGGCGACTCTTCACTTCGAGCTCGGGACGGACGTTCTCAAGCGCGCGCTTCAAGGTGGCGACGGGGTCCGTGCCGGTCTTCTGCTCCACCAGCTCGAGGGCCGTGTAGACGATGCGCTCGGCGATGGTGCGCTTACCGCGTTCGAGGACCTTGTTGGTCACCTGGGTGACGAGAACCGACTTGTAGATCGGGTCGGCGGGAACTTCACGACGAATGGCTGGGCCTTTACGAGGCATTAGCTCTCCCTCTTTGCACCGTAGCGGCTGCGGGCTTGCTTACGGTCACGGACGCCAGAGGTGTCCAGTGCGCCGCGAATGATCTTGTAACGAACACCAGGGAGGTCCTTCACACGTCCGCCACGCACGAGCACGATGGAGTGCTCCTGCAGGTTGTGGCCGACACCGGGGATGTACGCCGTGACCTCGACGCCCGACGTAAGGCGCACGCGGGCGACCTTTCGAAGAGCCGAGTTTGGCTTCTTGGGCGTGACGGTGTGCACACGGGTGCACACGCCGCGACGCTGCGGGGCTCCCTTGAGAGCCGGCGTCTTGGTCTTGGATACTTTGTCCTGCCGGCCTTTTCGGACCAACTGTGCAATTGTGGGCACGCGGAACCTCTTCTAGTTGTACTTCGTTCATGGAACGTGCAAGTGATGCCTGCACGCGGACTTTCTATCTTACGACAAATGACCTTCTATCGGCAAGCCCGCTGCCGGCCCGGGGGCCGGCAGCGTCGCTCGCCGCTAGATAGCCTGTCCGCCAAGCTCGTTTTCGGGCTTGACTTCATCGTCTTCGGGCAGCGCTGACTCGTCGTAGGTGGCCGTTCCGATGTTCTGGAAAGCCGATAGGTCGGCGCTAAATGTGTCTTCGCCACCGATTTCACCCAAGAGACTGGCCAAATCGAGGTCATCGTCCGACACCTGAGCCCAGGCGGGCAGCAGTTCGGCGTCGGGCATGTCCAGACGAAGCTCGCGCTTGTTGTAGTACTCGAGTCCAGATCCAGCCGGAATCAGCTTACCGATGATGATGTTCTCCTTCAGGCCAACGAGGTGGTCTCGCTTGCCCTCGATGGCGGCCTCGGTCAAGACACGGGTGGTCTCTTGGAACGAAGCGGCCGAGAGCCACGAGTCAGTCGCCAGCGAGGCCTTGGTGATACCCATCAACTGGGCACGGCCGTCGGCGGCTTCCTTCGAGTTGGCCTCGAGGCCATCGTTGGTGTCGTTGAACAACTTGACGTCGACCATCGCACCGGGCAGCCACGGGGACTCACCGGCGTCGACGATCTGGACACGGCGGGTCATCTGGCGAACGATGAGCTCGATGTGCTTGTCGTGGATCGACACGCCCTGGTCGCGGTAGACGTTCTGGACTTCCTCGGTGAGGTACTGCTGGGTCTCGCGGGTCCCGCGGAACTTCATCATGAGCTTGGGGTCCAGCGGTCCGTCGTGCAGCGGGGTGCCCACCTCGACCTCTTGGCCGTCCTCGACGTGCAGGTGGCGGGCGATCGAAATCGACTCCTCCTGGACCTCGCCATCGTTGCCGATGATCGTGATCTTGCGCTCACGCCCGACCAGCTCGACTCGTACGACTCCCGAGAACTCCGCCACCTTCGCGGCTCCCTTGGGGGTGCGGGCCTCGAAGAGCTCCACCACGCGCGGCAGGCCGTGGGTGATGTCGCTCTCGGTCACACCACCGGAGTGGAAGGTGCGCATGGTCAACTGGGTCCCGGGCTCGCCGATGGACTGGGCGGCGATGACGCCGACGGCCTCGCCCAGCTCCACGAGCTGGTGGGTCGCGAGCGACAGGCCGTAACAGGCGGCACAGACTCCCTGGATCGCGTCACAGGTCAGTGTGGTGCGCACGCGAACGCGCGTCACTGCCGAGTCGTCGCGCAGGCGCTCGACGTCGTCGACCATCAGCATGGTTCCCGCTTCGATGGTCGTCCCGTCCGACAGCGTGACGGGCTCTGAGACCACGCGGCCCCACAGCTTGGTCTCGAGGTGTGCGCGCTGGGCGCGGGTGTCCGCCGCGACGTGCTCGATCCACATGCCACGCGTCGTGGCGCAGTCGAACTCCTTGACGATGAGCTCCTGGGCGACGTCGACGAGTCGACGCGTCAGGTAGCCAGAGTCGGCGGTGCGCAGCGCGGTGTCGCCCAGGCCCTTGCGGGTGCCGTGGGTCGAGATGAAGTACTCCAGGACCGAGAGGCCTTCGCGGAACGAAGACTTGATCGGACGAGGGATCATCTCACCGCGCGGGTTGGACACGAGGCCCTTCATGGCGGCGATCTGGCGGATCTGCTGGCTGTTGCCTCGCGCTCCCGAATCCACCATCATGCGGATCGGGTTGTCGAACTTCGCGTTCATGGCGCGGTCGGTNNTCCAGATCTCGATCTCCTGCTGGCGACGCTCGTCGTCGACGATGACGCCGCGGCGGTAGTTCGTCTCGACCTTGGCAGCCTGCTCCTCGTACTTCTCGAGGATGGCGGCCTTCTCCGACGTCGTGACGACGTCGTCGATCGAGATCGTCAGGCCCGACTTCGTGGCGTAACGGAATCCGAGCGACTTGATGGCGTCGAGCGACTCGGCGACCTCCTGGCGGCCGAAGCTGCCCGAGATCTCCTCGACGATGACCCCGATCGGCATGGCGTTCTTGCCGATCAGCTCATTGACGTAGCGGAACCCGAACGGCAGCGCCTCGTTGAAGAAGACCCGGCCGGGGGTGGTGAGCAGCGATCGGCTCGCTCCCTTGACCTCGATGCCGGAGGCCTCGAGGCGCGTGTCGAGCGAGGAGCCCTCGAGGGGGCGGATCTCGATCGGCGTGCGAAGTCCGATGACCTTGTCGCCCAGCGCGTTCTCCACCTCGTACACGTGGCGGAAGACCCTCGGGTTCTCCAGCACCTCGTCGGCGGGCAACGTCAGGTAGTAGGCACCGAAGACCATGTCCTGTGCGGGCTCAGTGATCGGACGGCCGGTTGCGGGCGTGAAGATGTTGTTGGTCGAGAGCATCAAGATCCGAGCCTCGGCCTGAGCCTCGGCCGAGAGCGGCACGTGCACGGCCATCTGGTC
>PKWY01000002.1 GCA_003132205.1 Acidimicrobiaceae bacterium | reverse complement strand
CTGGACTGACTTCGTGGCAACCCTTCGATGTCAGTCTCTGACTGACGTCCGCGAAGGTTCGACCGCGGTCAGCCATTCTCTGATCGAGCTATCGCGGTACTGGCCAACACACTTGACCGAGGCAACTCGGTTCCCTGGCGCACCGCTTCGATCCACTCCCCTGTCGTACCCACCGCCGCAAAGCGCGACTGCAACACGACGAGGACCGTGCGGTGCAGCTCCTCTGCGCTCACCGAACCCGCTTGATTGGCCATCGCCAGGGTGCCGGTGGCATCGGAGAGGAACTCCACTGCCAGACCGCGATGAACTGCATCGCGGGCCGTTGATTCGTCACAGTTCTGGGTCATGTAGCCGACAATGACGACGGTATCGATGGAGCGGACCCTCAGCCACTCCGCAAGGTCGGTTCCGGCGAAGGCGGAGGGCAAGGTCTTCTCAACGAGATGGTCGTAGTTACGGCTCGACACCACCTTGTGTAGCGCAAAGCCGTGACTCCCCCGGGCGAAGAGTGGCGAATCCTCGGGAGCGACCTGCTGTACGACAACGATCGGTAGGTCACGGGCTGCGGCGGCATCCATCGCCGCACCAATGTTGTTGAGGCTCTCGCGCAGTTCAGGATAGGCAATGGGCAGCTTCCCCGATACGTACTCGTTCTGCACGTCAATCACTACCAGTGCGCGATTGCTCACGAGTCCTCTTTTCGGCGACGGTCTAACGCAACATGTTGATGATGAGTGGCGTAACGGATTCCGGAGTAACTCACGATACTCGTTGCGGTGGATTGCCGGACTGGGCAATTCGAACCCCTCGCGAGGACGTCTTCGCCACCATGGATTCGAAAGAAGAGGGAGGGGCATCGCCCCTCCCTCTTCTACTGTCCAATTAATCCGAGATTCAACTGTGAAATTATGGGATTTTGGCGAATTAGACAGTATTGACACTTCCAGTGACATGTACTGAGTGTGAATTGGCCTAGGAAGTACGGATGGTGACGTCTCAGGCTTCGCGGGAAGATCATGCGAGATTCGAGGCGCTTTACCAGGCGAACTACAAGCCCATCTATGCCTACGTCCATCGCCGAGTTCTTCATTCGTCGTCGGACGTTCCTGACATCGTGTCAGAAGTGTTCGCCAGAGCGTGGCGCCGAATTGGCGACCTTCCCCCAAGTCCCCAGGATCGTCTCTGGCTGTTCGGTGTTGCTCATAAGTGCCTTCTCGAACATCACCGTCGCTGGTCGTACCAACTCCGGCTGCTCTCACACCTCGGAGCCCAGCCCAATCAAGTCGAGATTCTAGATACCTCTGTCGATCCTCTCCATCTCCGAGTGCGAGCGGCGCTCCAGGAACTGCGACCTTTCGATCGAGAGGTCGTACTCCTCGTCTATTGGGATGGACTCAGCCATGCCGAAGCGGCATCTGTTCTCGGATGCTCGGTGAACGCCGTCGCGTTACGCATCAAGAAGGCGAAGGCTCGCCTCCAAATCCAACTGGGTCTCGCTTCACCGGCAGCAGATTCGCACAAAGACACTTCATCAATTCCGATCACACCAAAGGAGCACTTGCCATGAACATCGAATCACTTCTTTCTGAAGCCGACCCGGCGCTCAACGTTCGGATCCCAGATCCCAATCCGCTCGACGCGCGTATGATTTCGGACTCGTCCACGGGTAACAGCGCTCAACGGGTTCGAAGCACTTATGAAATCGGTAGTCATCGTCGAATCGCTTCTAAATTGAATGATGGAATTCAGCGGCCATCGGTATTGGCCGTGCTCGCTGTCCTGGTCGCCGCCGCAATTGCTGTTCCGCTTACTGTTGGCCACTCAGGCGCTCCTCGAACCAACACCACGCCGGGCGTCTCGACGCCGACCCAGGGCGTATGGAGTCTGGCCGGATACATCACACAGCCGGGTTGGCAAGCGAGTTCGGCGTCAGGTCCCCTCCCCACGACTCAACAGTTCACCTTGCAGCTCACGTGTCCGACGTCGACCACCTGCTACTCCTCCGGTACGAACTTCCAGAACCACGAGAAGACCCAAGGGGTGATCTCAGTGACCCACGACGGAGGAGCGAACTGGCGCCAATCGTTGGCCCCGGGAGACGGAACCTATTTCTATGGATTCTCATGTCCGACGGCCAATACCTGCATGGCGGCGGGCGACGTACCGAACTCCAACACGCATCCATCCCTGTACACGACCACGGACGGCGGAATGACCTGGACGTCACTCCCCATGCCGGGGTTCAACGAACTGCCGGTTTTCTTGTCGTGCGCAACAGCACTGAAGTGCGCCACGATCGGCCTCTTGCAAACACCAACCGCCCCCACACCAACCTCGTACTTCACTGCAAACGGAGGTCAGAGCTGGGAGCCGTCGGCGTTGCCACCGTCGTTCTTTCCGAGTGAAAATGATCAACTAGCACTCGAATGTTTCCCCAACGGACACTGCATTGCTGCCGGTACGGGAGGCTCTGGGCCGCTCGGCCAAGGTTTGGCGTCAATGATTTACAGCACCGACGGCGGCGCAACGTGGGAGTCGGCTACGGCGCCCTCCATGACCGCGACGTCGGGACTCATGTCATGTTCTGACGACAGTCACTGCGTGTCCATCGAGTCGAGTAATGACAGGAACGGTTACCAGACGGCGAGCGGCGAGTTGGTGACGAACGACGGAGGTCTGACGTGGTCGGCAGTCCCAGCGACCGGGCTGGAGTCACTTAACACTTCAACACCAATGAGCTTTGATTCGATCTCGTGTCCTACCACCGCAGATTGTTGGGCTTCAACTCATTTGATAGAGAGTGAATGTAATGGGAGTTGCCCTTACGTACCCGACCAAGCGATTATACTGGCAACAAGTAACGGAGGTCTTACGTGGATCGCCGAACCATTGCCGGCGTCGCCAAGCGCGTCGCTACAGTACGTGACCGACTATCCGGTGTACTGCGTAAGTGGAACCGACTGCCGTGCTGTGGGCACGTTGGAACTTACGAAATCTGCCTCGGGCGCTGGTCTGCCAATGGTTCAACAGGACGTGGTGCTGACGCTCAATGGTGGCCCAGTGTTAGGCGTCAACGGCACATCGAAATCGTAATGAAACGTCTGACGACTAGCCGATCGAGAACCGCGAGCTGCCCTCCTCGAAGCTAAGACCTCGCCACGGTAAGAAGGCGGCTTTCGGCAACTGTCAGCCATGAGGACGAACCCTCTCTCGGGGGGCCGACGTCAACAATCTCCGACTGGAGAATCGAATCTTGGTAATGATCCGGAGGCGCCAGTTCTTCTACGAGAATTACCGACCTGCGAACACTCTTTGTTATAGATCACAGGTCCGTATGAATACGCTTGTGTTTACTCGGCCAGTACCAATGAGCGTATGTGGTTCGTCCTCGTGATGGCGGATTTCTTCTTTGAACCTCCAGCCAATTCACAACTTCGGGCATCACTTCGTTCATGAGCCATTGTCTTGCCTCTACCAATTCCGACATTGGAACGACACTCACGGTTGCTTTAAATCCAACGGCGTCATCTTCAAAACTTTTGGTCGAGGGTCGGCGCCGCGAAAGAGATACGGTCGGTGGTTCATATCCCGGGTAGGGCTTTGATGGTTCGCCCAACCAAACGATCTCGTCGACTTCAGGAAAGAACTCGTCAGCCTCGCTGGGCTTCAGAGGAAACCGCCAACCCTTCGGGACAGGTGGTTGCCTACTCATAAGCGCATCGTACAAGAACTCTCTTAGCGGTTCAGGTTGACGGAGGCCATCAACGGGCCGACGTGCACATTCTCCGACTGGCGAATTCGCAACTGGAGTCACTGACTTCTACCCGGCGAATGTGGTTATCGACCCCGTCAGGTTGGCGTGTAGACGAGTAGCAAGACACCGTTACTGAACCGGGTCACTTCAGCGAGTCTGAGAGCTGGAGCGGCGCCGACACCCTCAAACATGTGCTGGCCCCGTCCGACGGCGACCGGGGTGAGAAGGAGATGGAACTCGTCTATCAGCCCATGATCGATTAACGTCTCATCGAGCGAACCGTTCCCGTATTTAATGATGTTTCCGCCGGGTTGCTTCTTGAGGTCGGTGACGAATGACGCGACGTCCCCGTCTATGACGGTCGCATTCCACGTGGCCTCTCGA
The DNA here is from genome assembly GCA_003132205.1 of Acidimicrobiaceae bacterium. Classification (GTDB taxonomy): domain Bacteria; phylum Actinomycetota; class Acidimicrobiia; order Acidimicrobiales; family RAAP-2; genus RAAP-2. Next base: position 25,104 of record PKWY01000002.1, on the reverse strand, counting down.
AGAGTCGTTGACGCTACATATTTCGGGATGCTATTCATTCGATCGATGAAGTCACCCGGGGTTCCAGAATCACCGCCTGCCATCGTGGGGTACGCCGCTGACAGTCCTTCGTATGTCACTCGCCCCAGAAGCAATGCATCAGCCGCAAATAGTAATCGTTTTGCGTAGTCGTTATGCTCCTCGTTCAGGTATGGGAATGCCCACTCTTGGGGTGAGCCAACCTCTCCACCCAGGGAGACATGGGTCGATTCAATCAGTTTTCTCATGCACGCTTTCTCCAGGGATCAGAGCGAGGCAGACCCAAATCTAGACGCCGAATGGGTAACGAGGCGAAGAACTCGCACCAGCGGGCCGACGTCAACGATCTCCGACTGGCGTGTTCAGTCATGGGGACACTGAATCGTCCTACCACCAGCTCTGAGTTAAACCGGAGTAAACGACGTCGAACAACTTCCGATCAGGGAACCAGATCTCGCAACAACCGTGACGATCACTCGAAAACCGCTAGTTGCTCTTGAGATTCGGTACGCGACGGAGGCCGTCCCCGAGGCGTTTGCCTGGGTGGTCTTGACAGTATCGGTACTCATGTAATGCGCCGTAGTCGAAATTCGTGCGTTGCTGCGTGTGTGGATTAGGACGGTTACGGTCGAGTAATCCGTTGGATTCGGATTGTTGACGTGAGCGGTGCACGCAACAGTGGCGGCACTTGAATTGGAGGCTACAGCGATGGTCGCAGGCACTCCCAGGAATGCAGCACAGAGGATCATCCTTATCAAGCGACGCGTCACGGTTTGTGTAACCATTGCTGTCTCCAATTCTCTTTGAACGGACGCGATTTCTCGATTTATCCACTCGTCCGGTGCAGCAATCTCAAACTCTTTGGTCTAGGAGCACCAAACATACTCGTAGCCGCACTACTTCGGTTTCTGCGCTTGTAGTTCGTCGATCTGCGACTGCAACTGGGCCTTCACTGTGTCTGCCTCGCCGTTGTAGAGGGCCAGCGCGATGCTCAGGTGGTTCGACACCCAGTCGTCGTGGTTGGGACCGAAGTACAGGACCGTGGGCTTCTGGCGGTTCGACACTGAAACAGTGATGCTTCCCGGGGCGTGCTGGATGCCGAGGAGCTTGGCGAACGTGGACTCGGAGGTCTTCTTCGAGCCCTGGTATACGATGCGTTGGTTGGTGATGGACATCGTGCCCACGTCCACGGCGGTCGGTATCGGCGCACCCTGCACGTAGTGCCCGCGGGTCGAACCCACGCGATACCTGACGGAACGGCCCGCTATTTTGCCAATTGGGAACGACACACCCTGCGACGCACCCTGCCACTGACCCGCACCTCGCCGGTCCTCAATGAGGCTGACGTTCGTCACTTGGGCGATGCTGATCTCACCGTTCTTGAGCATCAGGGTGGTCTCCTGATCCGAACTGTCGCCCGAGGCAACTGCCAACAAGCGTTGCAACTCCTCGACGTGATGGGCCCACAGGGCCAGCGCGGCCTGTTGCTCTTCTTTGGCACGCGCTACCTGTCGCGCCTTTTCGGCCAACTCCGCCTGTCGAGCTTCTTCGGCCTTCTTCTCCTTGTGCTTCTCGAACATCGCGTCTTCTCCTGATCACGCGTCTTGGACGACAGCGCTATGGCTGATAGTAGGACCGGGTCGTCACTGCGCGCTCCGGCTCACTCGACCCCGGCCACGTCATCGCTCAACTGGGCCTCGCGAGCCACGCTGAACTGGTGGAGCACCCAACTCGCGACATAACCCGTCATGCTCGTTAGCAGACCTAGGCCGAAGATGAGCAGGAAGGTCGCAATGATTCGCCCTTCGTTCGTCACCGGAGCGAGGCCGCCGCCACCAGATGTCGTGAGTGCCGTGACCGACCACCAGAGAGCATCAGAAGGAGTCTTGATGGTCGCCCCTGGGACGAACCGCTCAGCGTTGAGAACGGCGGCGCTTGCGATGATGGCGAGCAAGACTGCCATCGAGATGAGAATTGCGGGCAGCGACGAAACCAATGACTTCTTCTTGGTGCTGGCCTGGCGGATGAATAACAGTCCCCTCACAGCCCGAATGGGCCGGAAGAAAGGAAACACCACGAAGAACAGCGTTAGCCACTCGTGGAGTAAAAACTGCCGGCGGTCAGCGGCCAAGGCGAACTGAACCGCGTAGTCCATAACAAAGAGACCCCAAATGGTGTACTCCGCGACATGGAACACGGTGGCGAGGCCTGGCCTGAGTGGATACCAGAAGATTGGTACGACGTACACAGCAATGTAGATCACGCTGAGACCGATCACTGGCCAAGCGGTTTGCTGCTGCCACCGATTGAGCCAAGCGCCTTCAGATCGGGCATTTGACATTGCTACCTCCCTGCGATCAAACGGCGTTGATCCTTTCCGCCGATATCGTCGCTCTTCAGGAGGTCGCTGGGAACGACTGACTGAACGAGGTTCGGGCCGGGGGCCGATGTCCATAATCTAATGGCGGCTTGCCCGGTGGCGCGGTTGAGTGTCGACGAGCCCACCTCAACAATCCGACTGGCGGATTCGTCCGTGGAAGTAATGGCAGATGATCGCCGTCGCCAATTGCGATTCGTCAGTAGATTAAGCACGTGGCTTCCCATCAAGATCAACATTAATAAACGAACCGGCAGGTACAACCCATGTTCTGTGCGAATTGCGGAAGTGAGATGGCAGAATCCAGCAATTTCTGCTCCGCCTGCGGGCGTCAGATAACAGCTGCGCCCAATGCGTTTGGCATGCGTAACGAAGTATCTACCACAGTGACTGCAAAGGGGCACACCGGGCAGATCAGCTTCGATGGAGCTGCTGTCACAATCTTGCGAAAGGGATTCCTGGCGCGTGCCACTGTCGGCAAGGGTGAGAAAGTCATTCCCATTTCGGCCATTTCGGCCATCGACTGGAAACCCGCTGGTGGCGTCACAAATGGATTTATTGGGTTCACCATTGCAGGTGCTTTCGAGAACCGTAAGCAGTTCGGCGGAAGGACAACGGGAGCGGTGAAAGACCAGAACTCAGTCGTGTTCTTGAAGAGTCAGCAGAGCGACTTCGAGATGCTTCGCCAAGCAATACAGAAGGCGCTAAACACTCGGAGAGGTTAACTAAGTCGTTCATCTCTACTGCAGTCCTCGCCCACTTCAGTGGAGGCGTAATACGTGCGGAGAACTGAAGTCAATAATCTCCGACTAGAGAATTCATCCTTGGACTCATCAGAATCGCCCTAGCGTCCAAGTACACGGCTCTGAGGACAAGAGTTCGCGCGCTTAAGTCGCTCGGGAGGGCACCAAGGCAACCTCAAGGGTCCGACGCTTGATATTGTCCAAGTCCAACGACGAAGTTTGAGATGCGATCCGCGACGAGGGGTTTTAATGGAATGCTCTAACGGTCATAAGATTGAAGGCGCCGCCAAGTTCTGTCCAGTGTGCGGAGTGTCCTTATTCAACGCCGCCAGTGAGCCCACCGAAGTTTCGGATGCAAGTCAGGTGGAAGCGCCTCGCGCTGCGGCTACTGACTATTCAGAAGCAAGCCAGATGGAAGCGCCTCACGCTGCGGCTACTGAACCAGGCAAACCCTGGTTTCGCAATGGCCCGGTCGTTATTGGAATAGCAATCGTTGCTGCCGCCGTCATAATCGCGATCGGCGTTGGCGCAAGCAGAAGTTCACCGCCAGCAACGACAACAACAACGACAACAACAACGATTGCGCCAATTCCGAAGGGGCCCTCAGTTGCCTACATGCAAAGCACAACTTTGAGTGATTACAACAAACAGGAGGATGCCTCTGGCACTTCGAGTAATTGCACATACGTTCCGAGCAAGTGGGCTCCCGGATATCAGTTCACTTGCTTTATCTACAACAGCTCGAACGCAGAAATCGGAACAGTCGCGATTACTTCAACAAGTAGCGCCACCGCAACCCAGTACACGTGGAACGAGGCGTATAACCCAAACTAGGAAAGTTCGCGAATGTCCTCGCTGGAACGTAATTATTATCGTGGTTTTCGCACGATCGTGTATGTGTTTGAACCTCAAGACAGACTTGTTCCCCATGATCGGCAAAAGGTGTCTTCGAGCTCAATTCTCCTCAGCTCGCGCGCCTGCGCTTCGGTCGGCTGGTGAGGTTGAAAGCTATCTTTAGCTGACATGAGTGGTCCACTTGTCCTGGGAATACTTGGGGCTGCGACGGTCCTGGCCCGGGCGCTGCTCCTGCCTCTTAATGTGAGGGGTTGCCCAGGCCCGGCAATTCGTAAATTCCTCTCAGAAGGTGTTCTGTAATTTTCATCGTCTGAACTGCCTCGTCCTGCGTTGAGGAAGCCAAATCGTGGTTAGCGGTATTGCCCCGTTGGCGGACGAGATCAACGACAGGTTTGAGTCCAGCGGTGAGTAGTCCTGCATTTTCCAAGTCATCGACATACTCTGTGAAGTTCTTCCCAGCCTTGCTGTCAGTGCGCTCAACAGCAACATGCATGAGTATCTTTCGACACAGCATCTCAGAAGCCGTATATGCGCCAGCGGCATACGAAAGTCCCGCCTCTTTCCAAGCGTCAGAAACATCGGTCGGGATGCCCTGAATGTGCCTGGCTGGCGAAGCGGTTGGGGAAACGCGCCCGTCCTTTGTCTTCACGCTGCCTTCGGAACAAACGGGGCACCGGAGCCAGTAGGTATTCTCGCCGCTCAAGTAAAGAGCATCTTCGTTCGTTACGCGAGCATCGAGGCCACAGACAATATCTGCTGCGACGAATCGTTCACAGGAGGCGCAAAAAATTGAGTATGTGGTCATTTGATGATTGGCACCCTTTCGAACTTGTCTTGCCCAATACGTTCTAGTCAGTTCTGACGATACCTGGGGGCATTGGCGTCCGAACAGTTCGCTGTCTGATGCTCCTATGTCTGTCAAGGTATTGGGTGTCTCACACTGTTCGACGCCGTTTGCGTTGTTCTTTACGCCACTTAACAATGCTCTCGTGAGTTAGATAGTTGCCGAGATCGTTTATCCAAAGCCCTAGCAAGTCACCTGGTTGAATCCCAACGTTGGAGTGACCTAAGTCTCGACGCATAGCAATGACGACTCGTTCAAAGCCAAGAGTTACCCCTAGGTCAACCTCGTTCTCAGCCGCCTGGGCCGCGTCTGGATCAACTATTTTCAATGAAGCTATTCTCGCGACCCTCAAATTGTTGTACCGTCGAAACTCGGACCATTCTGTTACAACTTCATCAGAAGCCCACGATAAAAGTTCCGGGAGAAGGGCGGAGAGCTCGCTCGACGGTTCAATTTCGATGCCCTCGCTATTCTTTTGCTTTGGGATTTGATTGAAAGTTATGGCCCACTGAAGGAGGAACTTCTCGTACAGCTCTACCTTAGGTGTCCGAAGATCCGCGTTGCGTTGGCGTCTGTCCTCTGAGTTCCTTTGAAACATTACGGCTCCCAGCGAAACGGCAGCTGTAGCAATAGCTGCTTCAGAGGCGGCAGCAACTGTCGAATTGATGCCGGTGAACAGATCTCTGACGAGCCAGTGCAGGTAAGCAGCAAGGACAAACAGGCTCAACGCAACTGCGATTAGGTAACCGCAAATTATTCCGGCACGCCTAACTCTGACTCTGACTTGCCTGTTCACCATTCCATCCCTTTGAGTGCATAACCCGCAATGGTCGCACGATAGCCGGTTGGGCTTTATCGAATTGGGGCTTCCAAGAACGTGCTCGAAATGGAAGTGGGTGCGTCCCCTGTATCACAGCACCCGCAAACTGCATTTGGTTCGGCATTGGTCTAGTTTCATTCTGGTGCTGGTAACGAGGGAGCGGAACGTTACTTGGTCAAGGGAGAACGAATGTTTAGGAATTCTTGCGAATTGGCCCGCCACTTTGTTAGGCCTGCGTACACCTCGATACAGACCTTTGACGGCCGGGTCGGTTCGGGCATTGGGGCTTATGTGGTCATCAACGAAGAGGGATGGGCAGTCACGGCCGCCCATTTAATTACCGAGATCGTGCAATGCCATCAAGATCAGGAAGCAATAAGGGACTATGACAAGCGAATTCTTGAAATTCGTCTCGAAGGCAATGCAGGCAAGAGCCAATCGCTCAGGAAGAAATTGGACCGTGAAATTGGGTTGGCATTAAAGGATCGAGGTCCATACATTCGTCGCGCCGGTATTCTTTGGTCAAATCCCGCTGTGATTTCTACCCAAGATCACGTGTATCAGTTGGCCGACATAATGGTCTTTAAGTTGGAGAATGTTGATGCTTTGGAGGTCGATATTTTTCCGAAGTTTAAGCGTCCTGCTGGTCTAGCGGCAGGAACATCAGTTGTCCGCTCTGGCTACGCCTTCAATGAGACAAAATGCAGCTTCGATGACGCAAAGAATGAATTTATCAACGAGACTCAGTCTTCTCCTCTATTTGCAAGTGAAGGGATAATCTCCAGAAATTGGATTATGACCGAGCCGACAAGTGGTCAAACGATCCATGTTATTCAGACTTCTTCACCAGGCCTAAAAGGGCAAAGCGGTGGGCCTCTGTTGGATGCTGATGGAGCGATTCTTGCAATTCAGTCCAGCACAGTGTGTCTTGATCTTCAGTTTGATGCATTTAGCGCTGATCACAAGGGACAGTACAAGGAGCGGCAGTTTCTGAATGTTGGCCAAGGTATATCAACTCAGACTCTCGAAGAGATATTCGAGAGGCATGGAATCGCTGCAGACTGGGTTGACTAGTTCTCTGTTTGATCGTTCAAAACAACTGGGGTCAAGTCTCTGAGCACGTCATCCAGTTGGAAAACCGAAGTCGTAACGTAAACCCTCGGAGGATTCTCGATTGGTGACTCTGTGTTTAAAGCGATCTGGCTCGTTCCGTTTCCAAAAACCACTTAGACCTCCTTCGCCACTTAGGGAATCGTAACAGTATCCTTGACAAGCGATGTCAATCTAGTCGCCGCCGACTGACACTCGCTATACTGCGAGTATGACACCTGACTTCCGCTCTGATCCGATGGAAACGCCTGAAGGTGAAGGCAACGCGAAGAAGGTCTGGAAGGCCTACGTGAAGGCTGTGGACCGCCGGACTCCCCCGTTTCTCAAGGCAGCCCTGATATCCGCCGCTGAACCGTGGGGCAGTCAGTACGTCGAGGACATGATCGGTTTCTGGGTCATGTGGCATCTCTACGGCGGCTTCGAGGGACTCGTCGAGTTCGGCATGAACAAGTCCACGATCTGGCGCAAGGTCGCCAGGTTTCGAAAGATGACCGGCGAGCACCCTGACGTTTTTGTCATGCCCGGCATCACCATCGACCCCAAGGCCTACTGGGCCTCCTCCAAAACGAAGGTGGGACGCCCGCCCAAGAAATAGCAGTTGCAATCTCGCGAGTAGTGATACACTCGTGACTATGCGAGTAGAACTGCTGACGGAACTGGCTTCGGGAGTGGATGCTCTCTACCTGTCCGGTCGCGCTTCACTTTCTTCGGAACTACTGCAACGGCTGGAGTACACCCGCCACGAAGCCGAAATACTCGAAGGCAGCCCCCCCTTCCAATTCGGGAACCTGCCTATGACACTTGCCCCGCACGCCTTCGGCAAGTACCGCTACTCCCTGGACCATCCGTATCTCCGCTTGGGGATCACCGACAAGCTGAGTATTCCGGCGCTACGCATTCAGCCTCGCGCCGAGTTCCTCCACGGGATCGGACCACGCGCCACAGTGGACACGATCACCGACCTGCTGGAGTCCGAATGCGGCGCGGTCATACTGCAGGTAAGTCGAATTGACCTGTTCACCGACGTGCAGGGCTGGTCGCTCTCTGGTGACGATCGGTCCGCGTTCGTCTGTCGCGCCGCCGAGTTGAACACCTCGGAAGTTCACCAAGACCTCACCGGACTGCGCTTTGGCAAGCGAAGCACGGGCACCATTAACGCCCGCATCTACAACAAGACCGAGGAGTTGAAGGCCTCGGGCGCGCAGTACTGGAAGGGAATCTGGGGTGAGGCGTTCGATCCCGACCTTCCCGTGCACCGCATTGAGTTCGAGGTGGCCCGCGGTGCGCTGCGTGAGTTCCAACTGAGCAACCCGCACGCGGTCCTCGACGCCACGGGCTCGCTTTGGACCTACCTCACCCAGTGGCTCTCGCATCGGGTGGCGACCAACGACGCAACGCGGTCGCGGTGGCCGGTCTCGCCGTACTGGGAGGAAGTCTGTCGCGCCAGCCTGGCGGACGGCTCCTGGGGCCTGAATCGCACCTACCAGGGCAAGCAGTGCGGCGAGATGGGAAAGACCCTGCCCGCGCTGATCGGCTACCTGGCGCGCTTCGGGGCACTGAGTGACTCCTACTCCGAAGAGGAGATGCTGGAGAACCTCAAGTCGTACGTGGCTCGCTACGCCAAGCACACGCACACCCCGATGAACTACCGCATCCGCCAGAAGCGGCGAGAACTGGGGCTGCTGTGATGGTCGTTCCCGACCTCGACGCGGTGGCTTCGGTGTTGGTGGGCATCGCGCTGCGTATTGTGAACAAGAACACCGGACCCAAAGGAGGACTGCGTGCTAACCCTGGCGTACTGCCGTGTATCGACGGAGGAACAAGCGGAAGAGGGCTGGTCGATCGAGGGCCAGACGGACAAGCTGAGGGCCTATGCGACTTTGCACGACCTCGGCGAGATCACGGTCGTCAGCGATCCGGGCCTCTCTGGCAAGAACATGTTGCGACCTGGATTGCAGCAATTGCTGGCGGCGGTCGAGGCGGGCCACGTTACCCACGTCGTCGTCTGGAAGCTTGATCGACTCTCTCGCAACCTGCGTGACCTCATGGAGTTACGCGACAAGTTCGAAAAGTACGGTGTCACTCTGCACTCGGTGTGTGAGAACCTCGACCTCTCCTCGCCCTCGGGACGCTTGTTCTTCTCCTTGATGGGTGGTCAGGCGGAGTACTACCGTGACGCGCTCGCCGAGAACGTTCGAATGGGCAACGCCCGCGCGCACAAGGAGGGCCGTCACCTCAACCGCCCCAAGTTCGGCTACAACCTCGTCGAAAAGTTCCTCATGCTCAACCACGACGCGCCCATCGTTCGCGAAATCTTTCGTCTACGTCGAGAGGGTGTCAGTCTCGTCGGAATCGAGGAGGCCACGGGGGTCAAGGCTTCGACGGTCAAGACGATTATCGAGTCACGGGTCTACCTGGGCGAGATCAAGTTCAAGAAGGAGTGGTTGCCTGGCGTGCACGAGTCGATCATCACCGAGGCCGAGTGGCAGTCGGCCCAGCGTGCTCACACCAAGGGCGTGAGGCGCTCGAAGGACCCACTCTCGGGTCGCGTGATCTGTGGTCTGTGCGCTCGCAAGATGTCGGTTATGCAAAACGGTCAGCGCTCCGTCTTCTATCGATGCCGGCATCGAGGGCAGGGCTGTCAGATGGCTGCCAAGAGCACCAAGGGCATTGGGAGGGCGGCGGTCAAGGGGCTCTCGCTCATCGGTCGCGACGATGGACTTCGAGAGGCCATTCGCCGGAGGCTGGCTGGTCGGGCACCGGACGCGGCGGCGCCGCGCCGGACCCGACGGGCAGCACCGGGGGTGGCACTCAAGACCCTCAGCGACGACCGACGCAAGCTCCTCGATCTGTACTACAAGGGCAAGATCAGCGAGAACTTCTTTCACGAAGAAGAGACTCGATTCGCGATCGCAATAGAGGCCGTGCGCCACGAGGCCGTCGAACTCAACGAAGAGATCCAGACCAAGACAGACCTAGAAACCCGCTTCGAGGAGGTCGCGGCCTTGCTCAGCAACCTGGACATCGAAACTCTGTGGGAGGCCGCCGAAGACCGCGAGAAGCGCGTCATCATCGAGAACATGCTCGAATCCGTCACCGTGTTCCCCGACCACCTGGAAGTCAAAGTGGCCGGGAGTCCGGCCCTTCACGTGCTCTATTCGGAGGTCGGGCTCAAGGGGTCGGAGAACGTGCAGGTTGGTGGGCCGACGTGAACCCGCACCTGATTACCGCGCCACACGAGGGACTGTTTGCCGAAGGGGCGGCTGCATTTTCACGCAAAGACTACGCCGCCGGGAACCTTGGTGGTCACCGGCGGCTCGTCCTCGTACTGAAACCTCATGTCACCTACTGCAATCTCGATGTCATTTCACTGAAATCTCGGAGTCACTTGACATCAACTGCAGCCGCTTGTGGCTCCACAACTCGAGCAGACGTAGCACGATCCAGCCCGCTGCATGGCGTTCCCGCACTGATAGCACATGGGCGCGTCGCGCTGCTCGGAACGGCTGAGCAAGTTCGGCTGCTGTGACTGATTCGGCTTCTCGATCACGTCAACGAGCGTTGGCTGCACGCTCACGCCCACGCTCGGGGTCGCCTGCTCGACAACCTCGGGCAATGTCGGTTGGATACGCTCGCTCGTCGAGAGCACACCCAGCTCTTCGCGCTCGCTCGGGCTCAAGTAGTCGAGCGCCAAGCGACGGAAGATGTAGTCGACCAGCGACGTGGCAATCCGCAGATCGGCGTCGTCGGTCATCCCCGATGGCTCAAACTTCATGTTCACGTACTTGCGAACGTAGGTCGCGAGCGGGACGCCGTGCTGGAGTCCCAAACTGATCGAGATCGAGAAGGCGTCCATGATGCCCGCCAACGTCGAGCCCTGCTTCGAGACCTTGATGAATGCCTCGCCGGGACGACCGTCCTCGTACTCGCCGACGGTGACGTAGCCTTCGCAGTCCGCCACGCGGAACGCGAACGTCGTCGACACGCGTCGGCGCGGCAGCCGCTCTCGCACGGCGCCGACAACGACGTGCGATCCCTCGCTCTTGGCCAGCTCGAGCGCCACTTCCAGCTTGGTGATCTTCGTGTACAACTCAGCCGCCACCGAGTCGGTCGCGGTGACCGACGACGTCGACTCCTCGCCGCTCTTCTTCGCGGTCGAGAGGGGCTGGCCCACCTTGCAGTTGTCGCGGTAGATGGCAACGGCCTTCACCCCGAGACGCCAGGCGTCCATGTGCAGGTTCTCGACGTCTTCGATCGACGCGTCCTCTGGCATGTTCACCGTCTTCGAGATCGCTCCGGAGATGAACGGCTGCACGGCACCCATCATCTTCACGTGACCCAGGTAGTGGATCGTGTTGTCGCCCATGGAGCAGGCGAACACCGGCAGGTGCTCGGGCTTAAGGCCCGGAGCGCCCACGATCGACTTGTTCACGTCGATGTACGCCTCGATGGCCGACACCTCGTCCTCTGAGTAGCCGAGCACGCGAAGGGCGCGCGGCACGGTCTGGTTCACGATCGACATGTTGCCGCCGCCGACCAACTTCTTGAACTTCACGAGACCGAGGTCGGGCTCGATGCCGGTCGTGTCGCAGTCCATCAACAGGCCAATGGTCCCCGTTGGCGCGAGCACCGACGCTTGCGCGTTTCGAACGCCGTGTCGGGTCCCGAGGTCTACCGCTTCTTCCCACGAACGCTGCGCCGCCTGGAGGATCTCCTCGGGCGCCTTCGATCTGTCGATCTGGTACGAAGCGTCGCGGTGCATGCGAAGGACGTTGAGCATCGGCTCGGCGTTCTCCGCGTAGCCCTCGTGGGGGCCCATGCGTCCCGCGGTGCGCGCGCTCGTCGCGTAGGCGTGGCCGGTCATCAGCGCGGTGATGGCGGCAGCCCAGGCGCGTCCCTCATCCGAGTCATAGGCGAGGCCCGACGCCATCAGGAGCGCACCGAGGTTCGCGTAGCCGAGGCCGAGCTGGCGGAACTTGCGCGAGTTCTCGCCGATCTTCTCGGTGGGATAGTCCGCCGCGCCGACGATGATCTCCTGGGCGGTGAAGAGAACCTCGATCGACGACTTGAAGGCGTCGACGTCGAAACGACCGTCGGAACGAAGGAACTTCATGAGGTTGAGGCTCGCGAGGTTGCACGCCGAGTTGTCGATGTGCATGTACTCGGAGCATGGGTTCGAGCCGTTGATGCGGTCGGTGTTGAGCGAGGTGTGCCAGCGGTTGATCGTGGTGTCGAACTGCAGGCCGGGGTCCGCGCACTCCCACGCCGCGCGCGCAATCTGGCGCCAGAGCTCGCGGGCCTTCACCGTCCGGACCGTGCGCCCACCGTGGCGTGCGGTCAGATTCCAGTCCGCGTCGTTAAGGACGGCCTGCATGAAGTCGTCCGAGACGCGAACCGAGTTGTTGGCGTTCTGGTACTGGATGGAGTGGATGTCCTTGCCGTCGAGGTCCATGTCGAAGCCGGCGTCTCGAAGGACGCGGGCCTTCTTCTCCTCGTTGGCCTTGCACCACACGAACTCCTCGATGTCGGGGTGGTCCACGTCCAGGATGACCATCTTCGCGGCGCGACGGGTCTTGCCGCCGGACTTGATGGTTCCCGCCGACGCGTCAGCGCCGCGCATGAACGACACGGGGCCGCTCGCGGTGCCGCCTCCCTCGAGCGCCTCGGCGCTGGAGCGGATCTTCGACAGGTTCACGCCCGCGCCCGAGCCGCCCTTGAAGATGATCCCCTCTTCGGTGTACCAGTTGAGGATCGAACGCATCGAATCCTCCACGGCGAGGATGAAGCAGGCGCTGCCCTGCTGGGGCACGCCCTTCACACCGATGTTGAACCACACCGGCGAGTTGAACGCGGCCTTCTGCGTGATCAGCAGGTGCTTGAGCTCCGCGGTGAAGGTCTCGGCCTCTTCCTCGTCGGCGAAGTAGTCGCTCTCGAGTCCCCAGGTGGTGATCGTGTCGACGATGCGGTCGACGACCTGCTTCAGGCTGGTCTCGCGCTCGGGCGTGTTGAGCGTGCCGCGAAAGTACTTCTGGGCGAGGATGTTGGTGGCGTTGAACGACCACGACGCGGGAACCTCCACGTCCAACTGCTCGAAGGCGACCGACCCGTCGCGGAAGTTGGAGATCCGCGCGTCGCGACGGTCCCAGACGACCTCGTCGTACGGGTGACGATCGTCGGTTGTGAAGAAGCGACGGAGTCCAATTCCTATGCGCTGAGGTGCGATGGCCATTTCAATTTCTCTTTTCTTCCCGATTCCGACACTTCGAACATGCTTCAAGCGCCGTTGGGGCCGGAGGTACGAGGTTACTGGTTCTCGACCCTCTAGCCACTATATGTAGTGGTTGAGCCACTACTCGTCGCAAGATGCTGTGTTATTACAGCACTGTAATTACACGAAGTCAACTCTTTTTAGCACCTTTTGCCAACAATTCTCTTTTCGGAAACGTTAAGCCCAGTAACTGGCCCGAAACCCTCACTAGCCTCGGGCACGTGGACCTCATTCTCGCCCTCGATGCCGGGACCACCAGAGTGCGCACCGTCGCCTTTGACGACCAGGCGAGGCTCGTCGACATCTCTCATCGCGAGCTTACCCAGCACTTCCCCAGCCCCGGATGGGTCGAGCACGACGCCAGCGAGATCGCCGATCTGGCGGTGGCGACCCTGCGCGAGGTCGCCACGCGGGCCCTCGAGGCGGGACACCACGTCGTCACCGTGGGCATCACGAACCAACGAGAGACAACGGTCGCCTTCGACCGCGAGACCGGACATCTTCCCCACCACGCCCTCGTCTGGCAGGATCGCAGGACCGCCGCGACCTGCCGAGAGTTCGAAGCGAACGGGCACGCGCAACTCGTGCGCTCGACCACCGGTCTCGTACTCGACTCGTACTTCTCCGCGACGAAGATGAAGTGGCTCCTCGACCACGGCGTGCTCGACCAGGCCGTGGCGCCGAGCCTCGCCACGATCGATACCTGGCTGCTGTGGTGGCTGAGCGGCGGCAGCGACGGCGGGGTGTATCTGACCGAGCCGTCGAACGCGTCGCGGACGATGCTCATGGACCTCGACACGCTCGACTGGTCGAGCGCCATGACCTCACTGTTCGGCGTCCCCCTCGACACGCTCGCGGACATCCGACCCTCGACGACCAACTTCGCCTCGATCAGCGCCGAGGTCGTGCCCGAGCTCGCCGGCGTCCCCATCACCGGCGTGCTCGGCGATCAACAAGCGGCCCTCTTCGGTCAGGCGTGCTTCTCGTCGGGAATCGTGAAGGCCACCTACGGCACCGGCGCGTTCATCCTCGCCAACGCCGGTGACAGCTCCCCGGGCGTCTTCCCCGGCCTCATCACGACCGTCGCGTGGGATCTCGGCGCGTTCGGGCCCGCCGCCTACGCCGTCGAAGGCTCGGCCTTCGTCGCCGGAGCCGCCGTGCAGTGGCTGCGCGACGAGATGGGTTTCGTCACCGAGTCGGGCGAGCTCGAAGAACTCGCGTCGAGCGTCTTCGACAGCGGCGGCGTGCAGTTCGTTCCCGCCTTTAGCGGGCTCGGCTCGCCCTTCTGGCGCGGCGAGGCGCACGGTTCGATCACCGGCCTCTCCAGAGGGGCCGGGCGCGCCCAGATCGCTCGAGCTCTCGTCGAGGCGCTCGCTTACCAGGTGCGCGCCATGACCGACGCGTTCCGCGACGCGGGCATCGAGTTGCGCGAACTACGCGCCGACGGAGGTGCGTCGTCGATGGACATGTTGATGCAGCTCCAGGCCACCAACTCGCGGATGCAGGTTCTGCGGAGTAAGTCCCTCGAGGGAACCGCGCGCGGCGCGGCGACCGTGGCGGGGCTTGAAATCGGCGTATGGCATTCGCTCGAGCAGTTGGGTGAGCTGTGGGAGTACGACCACCGGTTCAGCCCCACCGACCCCGTGGAGGTCGACGCGGGCTACGCGGCGTGGCTTCGAGCTTGCGCGCGCGCCTAGACACTATGTTTGGCGAGAGGTCCAAGGGGGGGCGATGAATTCCTACACATCTAACGTCATCAGGGAAGGTCTCTCATTCGGCGAGGGACCTCGCTGGCACGAGGGACGGCTCTGGTTCGCCGACTTCTACCGCCACGGCGTCTTCTCGATTGCGGGCGACGGATCCGACGAGCGGCTCGAGCATTCGGTGCCGAGCCAGCCCTCGGGACTGGGATGGCTCCCCGACGGCGACCTGCTCTGCGTGTCGGCGACCGACCAGCGCGTGCTGCGCTTCAGCGGAAGTGCGGAGTCGACGTTCGCCGACATCAGCTCGTACTGCAGCTTCTGGGCGAACGACATGGTCGTTTCGGCAGCGGGCTACTCGTACGTGGGCAATTTCGGTTTCGATCTGGACACGTTGCTCATGGAGCATGGCGTCGAGGGCCTGGTCACGGCGCCTTCCACCAACCTCGTCGTCCTGGATCCCGGCGGCAAGGCCATCCAGACGATTCCGGACATGGACTTTCCCAACGGATCGGTCATCACGCCCGACGGCAAGACCCTCATCGTCGGAGAGACCATGGCGTTTCGCCTGACTGCCTTTAACATCGGCGGTGACGGCACGCTGAGCAACCGGCGGGTCTGGGCCCAGTTCGAATTCGTCGCCACCGACGGCATGTGCCTCGACGCCGATGGCCAGATTTGGCTCGCCAACGCCATTTCCAACACGTGCCTACGCGTGAAGGAAGGCGGCGAGATCACCGGCGAAGTGACGACGACGCAGACGGCGTTTGCGTGCATGCTCGGTGGCGGCGCCGGCACCACCTTGTACATCATGACCGCGCCTTCGAGCGACCGATTCAAGATCGCCGACGTCACCGACGGAAGGATTGAAGTCGCCGAGGTGACGACGCCGGGCGCGGGACTGCCCTAGTCGCCGCGAGCCCTTGGTCAGTTCAGTTTGGTGAGGGCCCTTCGCAGATTGCGGATCGCCTGATGCGTTCGCAGCTCGTTCTCGATCAGGGCGAAACGGACGTGCCCGTCGCCACCATCGCCGAATCCCACCCCGGGGCTCGTCGCCACGTCGGCCTCCTCGATGAGGTACTTCGAGAACTCGAGCGAGCCCATCTCCTGATACGGCTCGGGGATCGGCGCCCACACGAACATCGATCCCTTGGGCGGCGCCACCGGCCACCCAATCCGGTGCAACCCGTCGACCAGCAGGTCGCGGCGCGTCTGGTAGATGGCCCGCAACTCGTCGGGGTAGTCGGTCGCCTCGTTCATCGCGACGATGGCGGCGATCTGCACCGGCTGGAAGGTGCCGTAGTCGAGGTAGCTCTTCAGCTTGGTGAGGGCGGCCACGATCTCGGCGTTGCCGACCAGGAAGCCCACGCGCCAGCCCGCCATCGAGAACGACTTGGTGAGCGTGTACAGCTCGACGCAGCACTCCTTGGCGCGCGGCACCTGAAGGATCGACGGCGGCTTGTAGCCGTCGAAGCCGAGGTCGGCGTACGCGAAGTCGTGGCAGACGACCACGTCGTGCTCGAGCGCGAAGTTCACGAGGCGCTCCATGAACGACAAGTCCACGCACGCGCTCGTCGGGTTGTGGGGGAACGAGCAGATGATGACGCGCGGCTTCACCGGGGCGCTGTCCCACGCCGCCACCAGCCCTTCGAAGAAGTCGTCGCCCGGGTCGATGCCGCTCGTGCCGGGGTCGCGAATCGGCACCGTGATGACCGTCGCCCCGGCAAAGCCCGGCCCGGCGAGGTGGATTGGGTAGCTGGGGCTCGGCACGATCGCGGTGTCGCCCGGTCCGAGCAGCACCCACATCAGGTGCGTCAGACCCTCCTTGGCGCCGATGGTCGTCACGACCTCGGTGTCGGGGTCGAGGTCGACGTCGAACAGTTTCTTGTACCGGGTCGCCATGGCGAGGCGAAGGTTAGGAATTCCCCGGCTGGCGCTGTAGCGATGGTTCTTCGGATTGTGGGCGGCTTCGGCGAGTTTCTCGACCGCGACACTGGGGCTCGGCAGGTCGGGATTGCCGAAGCCGAAGTCCACGACGTCGCGCCCGGCGGCGCGCGCTTCGGCCTTCAGGCCATTGATTGTGGCAAAAACGTAGGGCGGCAGCCCATTGATTCGACGGAATTCCATTTGGGAAACTTACTAGTTAGTTGGCGCGTCGCCACTCTTTGAGTCGGGCAATCTCGATCTGGGGGCTTAGCACCGCCCACGTAGAACCAGCGTCACGAAGCGCGTTCAAGGTCTCCATCAGGTCTTTCGGCACCGGACCAGCCCAATTGGCGGGTCCGAACCCTCCGATCTGCTTCAGGTGCTCGGGTGAACTGTCCCAGAGGTTTATCTGCGCGCCGAGCGAACGGGCGAGTTGGTTCGTCGTCGCGCCTCCGCCCCCGATCCAGACCGGCATCGAGCCGCCCAACGCCACGACTGCCTCCCTCAACAGACCTCGTCGCTCGTCGGCACTCAGCGAAGCGATGTCGTATGCGGCGTTCTCCTCCATCGACAGCCGGTCGCCCGTCCCGAGCGCCGCGATCACTCGCCCGGGAGCCAGGGACTCCAGCGTGCGGAACTGGCGCACGAGATGATCCGTGCCGACGATGCCCACGCGCGCCACCAGCGGCCCGACCACGAGGCTCTCGTGACGACGAGCGACCGCCGCGAGCAGTGCGAAGGGCGCCAGCGACGGCCGGGTGGGCGTGCCCATGGGCCACAGGTGGTCGTAGGCGAAGACGCCGTCGAGTCCGGCGTCGGCGGCTTCACGGGCGAACGCCAACGCATCCTCGGCGCCATCTCGAAACGTCGGCAGCAGGACGCCGATCTTCACGAATTACGCTCGAAGGCGACCAGCGCCGCCCCCATTGCTCCCGAGCGGGGTCCGAACATCGACGTGGTGACGGTGATGGTCGGCCGGGCGTCGTAGCCCTCGACGAGGTCGACGAGGTGCTCGCGGGCGTAGGGCAGCACGAGATCGGACGCGCTCGAGAGCCCTCCGCCAATGACGAAATGCCCGCAGTCCAGGATCGCGGCGAGATTGGACAGCCCGAGAGCCAGCCACCACCCCACCTCCTTCAACAAGACGAGCGCCTCCTCGAGTCCCTCGGCGCCGGCGGCGGTGACGTCCTCGGCGCGAACGGCCTCGGCGCTCCCGAGCCTCGCGACGAGGGTGGCGAGCCTTCCGGACTGCGCCGCTTCTCGGGCCAGTCGACCGAGTCCTCCCCCGGACGCGTAGCGCTCCCAGCAGCCGTGGCCCCCGCAGAGGCAGGGGGCGCCATGGGCTTGGACCACCATGTGGCCGATCTCGCCAGCGAAGCCACTTCGTCCGCGCACCAACTGGCCGTCAGCTATGACGCCGCCTCCGATGCCGGTGCCGAGGGTCACCATGACGAAGTCTTCGATCCCGCGGCCCGCGCCCCACTCGTGCTCGGCCAGCGCGGCGCAGTTGGCATCGTTCTCGCAGAACACGATCGAACTCGCGAGCGACACGCCGAGCAACGCTCCGAGGTCTGAGCCGTTGACGGATTGGAGATTGGGGGCGAAGGCCAGGTGGCCGTCTCGGCGCATCAGGCCGGGAAGACCAACGCCGACGGGCACTTCGCTCGGGTCGAGGCCGTGGGTCGAGGCCAGCTCGATGATCTGCTCGGTGAGAACCGCGGCCGTCGCCTCGCCCGCGCGGTTGCCGGCGTCGTGGGGGGTCTTCGCCTTCACTTCTCCGAGCACGCGTCCGTCTCGCGCGACGATAAGCGCCAACGCTTTGGTTCCACCGACGTCAATGCCGATCGCGACGTCACTCATGCCAGCAGCTCGGCCTGTGCCTTCAGATCGTCGAGAGCCTGGGTCTGAATGCGGTGGGCGGCACGCGACTTGATGAAGGCCGGAATCGGAACCAGGAGCTCGACCTCGAGGTCGTAGGTGACCTTGGTCCCGCCATCCACGGCTTCGAAGCGGTACTGGCCCTTCATGGTCTCGGTGATGTCGCCTTGAGTCTGGAACCAACTCAGGAGTTCGGGCGCCCGGCTGTAGTCGTAGCGCAGGGTGTAGGTGGTGGAACGCCCGAAGGCGGCGGCGCGGAACTCGATCTCGAGAGGTCGTCCCTCGCTGTCTCGCTCGAGAACCTCGATCTTCTTGAGGTCGCTGACCCAGTTGGCGTAGTTCGCGAAGTCGGTGACGACGCCGTAGACCGCCTCGGGAGCCGCGTTGACCACTATCGATACTGTCGCTCGTTGCGCCACGGCACCTCCCTCGATGTACACCTTAGAGCAGTTGGTTCTCGCCCTCGAAGTGGTCGAAAGGCTGCAGCCCCTCGCCGAGTCGTCGGGCGAGCGTATCCCACTCGAAGCGCGAGACTGCGAGTTCGCGCGAGTTTCGACCGTACTCACGACGGAGTTCGTGATCACTCAGCATCGCTCGGATGGCATCGCTCAACTCACGCACGCTCCTCGAATGCTCGACGACGGTACCGGTCACGCCATCGAGCACGGCCTCGTGGCTTCCGCCCGACCGACCCGCGATCTGGGCCACTCCCGTTGCCGCCGCCTCCACGAAGACGATCCCGAAGCCCTCCTGCTCGAGTCCGAGCCAGCGACTTCGACAGTCCATAACCATGAGGTCGCTCGCGCCCAGCCAGTCGCTCAACTGGTCGTCGGGAACCCGGCCGAGGAACGTCACCGGGGCGCCGATCTTGCGGGCCAGTTTCTCGAGTCGGGCCCGGTCGCGTCCGGCTCCGCCAATGGCCACGTGCAGTGAGGGGAACTCACCTTTCAGGCGCGCGCTGGCGCGAAGAAGAGTATCCATGCCCTTTCGCGGAACCAGGCGCGAGTACGAACTCACGAGCAGCCCATCCTCGGGAAGCTCCATCGAGGTTCGCACGCGGTCGCGTCGGGCGCTGTCCAACGGACGGAACCGGGTGGTATCCACACCCGGTGGCACCTGGACCACCGGTGGCATGTATTCGGCAGCGACTCGGCGGGCTTCATTCTCTGGATAGGTCCCCGCGCACACCGCCACGCTCGCCCGGCGCAGCACGTAGCGAAGCGACGACGCGACCAGGGGAAGACGCCCGGGGACGGTCACTTCCGCCCCGTGCAGGATGACTCCGTAGGGACGAGAGAGTCGTGGCCCAAGCAGTCCGAGCGGCCACGCCGGATCAAGCAGCACAAGGTCGGGTTGGTGGCGCTCTATGGCCTCCTCGATGGCGGCAAGGGCCTTGGGTGTTGGAAGAAACAGCGTCGACGCCGCTACCCGCTCAATCACCAACTCAGACTCGGAATCGAAGTTCACGGCGTCTTCATGCGATGACGCCGTGAGCACCGTTGCTCGGCCCGCATCGAGGCGGCACCAGAGTTCGTGGAGATAGACCTGAATTCCACCCGTCTTTGGCGGGAAGTCATTGGTCACCAGTAGATGGCGCGCCATAGAACCACGCTAGTCAACGGGTTCACCCCGTCGTCCTCAGGGATTCGGTGCCGAACGGTGATGAAACTTGAGGCGTGGAATCATCCCCTGGGACGTGAAGAGCTGCACCACGTCCGCTTCAGCGGAGGTCATCACCAATTCGTCAGGTGCCTCACCCATGACGAAACTAACGAGGCAGTCCGCGCAGTCGGGTGTGCCCCTTCGAATGCAGTCGTTGCAGCTGATTGATAGTTCTATTCCACTTGACATCGCACGCCTTTCACTGGTCCCCACTTTGACCGGGGCCTGTGACATCTCAGCTCGAGAGGAACGTGGAAATCTCCTCGGCGACTTGGGAGGGGCCGAACACGACGCCCTCGGTGACAACAGCGGCCCGCGATGGATCGATCAGCACGTAGAACGGCGGCCATCGAATATCGAGTTCGCGTAGAACGTCGGGCGCCACGATCACCTGGCGAGGAGCGCCCTCCCATTCGCCGGTCTCGTCACCCGTGGCGCTCACGATCACCACCTGAAGCGCCGCGAGCTCGTGAAGCTCCGACTGCACGAAGTCGCGGCATCCGTCACACATGTTCTTCACCGCGACGAGCAAGGTCAGCCGGTCGAACTGATGCGTTACCGGCTCACCCGCGAGGGTCTTTCCAGTGAACGAGGCCGGGGCGGGGCGCTCGCGGGAGGTGTCGAACGACCGCACGAGCCGCTTATTCGGACTCGGTGATGACCTCGACACTGCGTCCATGCCCGCACCAGCGACAGGTCACGGATTCGATGGTCTTGGAAATCACCTCGGGCTCTTCGATGGTGAGATCCCCTCCGACGGTGAAGTGATGGAAGGAACGAACTGAGGTCGTCTCCACCACGTCAAAGCGCGTCAGATTCCCACAAGCCGTGCAGCGATATCGAGTAGTCACGGTAATCACGGTAGTGGATGACACCGAACCCTCATTCAGTTCAGTAACGCTCGCGGCGCCGTCGCGGTGGGATCTCATAGTCGGGCGGCTGGGGCTGATTGAAATCGAACACCGTGTCAAAGGCCACGTCGCCATCCCTGTACGCCGCTCGCTCCTGATCGATCAGGCGGCACAACGCGCCCGGATGGTGGACGGCTCCGAGATTGATCGTTCCCGCTCGACTCTCCAGCACCACCAAACCTCGCCGGGCCAATCGCTCGCGAAATCGCTGGTCGACGTGGGTCGCAACGACGTCGCGCAGATCGATTTCACTGCGCTGATGGTGCAGGACCCCGCCTTCGACGATGATGCGCTGGTTGGTGACGTGCACCTTGTGCGAGCGCCAACGCCACGTTCGCGTTCCCACAACGATGAGGCATGGCACGACGAAGATCAGCAGCAGGGGTATATGGAGGGAGTGGAGAAAATGTGCGTGTCCCGCCCCGTACTCGATCAACACCGCCGCCAAAACGGTCGCGAGCGCCGGGACCACGAGTCCGCGAGCCACCGGCGTCACCGATATCACCCGCTCTTCCCCGTAGCGCAACACCATCTTCTTACTCATGCTCCAATGCTAAGGACTTCGAGGATGATGAGCGAGCACCGTCGCCGCTTCTTCACCCGAGAGCTATCGGACGTCGGTGCACGACCGAACGTAACCTGCCAGGTCGGATCCATGGAGCGGTACGGGGCTGCGGTTGACGGCTGAACCTCATCGACCTCTTGGTTGGCAACCCCTGGTCCGCTCCTCGTCAGACATTCCTGAGCTGGTGCGCCGCCATATCGAAGTAGGAGCTCATCTCCACGAATTGCTCTTCCGTGAGCTCGTCGCGAACGCTCGAAAGGGCTGAGTTGATTGCTGACAACCAGGCGTCACGCGCCTTCTTGGTTATCCGAAAAGACGCGTGGCGCATTCGAAGACGCGGATGACCACGCTCCTGCATGTACAACGTCGGCCCTCCCCAGTACTGCACGAGAAAGATCACGAAGTGTCGCCGGGATTGCTCGAGATCGTCAGGGTACATCGGACGAAGGATTTCGTCCTTCTCTACCGCTTCATAGAAGGCGTTTACAAGTCGTTCAAAGAATGGTTGTCCGCCGACCTGGTCGTAGAGGGATGTTTCCACGTCACCACGCTAGATGCTGTTGCTCTAGACTTGCTCGAGTCTCCAAGGAGACGTGCGGGTGTAGCTCAATGGTAGAGCTCCAGCCTTCCAAGCTGGATATGCGGGTTCGATCCCCGTCACCCGCTCCAAGGGGTGCTGGCGAAATAAGTGCACTTTGCTGGCGAAATAGATGCGGCTGCCCGGTTACGCGGCGGCCGTGTAGACCGAGCGCCCGTCGTCCCAGTAGTTGACGAGGACGTGTAGGTAAACGACGTCGCATTCCTGTGGGTAGATCGGGCATGTGAGCTTCCGGAGCCCGACGCCCACGATCTGGAGAATACGAACATGGCAATGGTGATTCAGCTTTCGACGTCTTACCAGCGATGGAGCGCCGACCCGTTTCTCCACACGTTTGAGAGTCTTGATCGGAAACCGGAAGCCACATTGAGGTTCGAACGACCCTGTTCTCGGTGAACGACGACCTACGCCACAGTGAAGCCCTGACCTTCACCGCTCATTTGCCATTGCCATTGCCATTGCCATTGCCAAACGATGGAAACGTTGTTGTGGTGGTGGTGGTGGTGGTGGTCGTAGTGGTAGTAGGAGGCGTAACTGCCGAACTTAAATTAAGCGCGCTCGCGAGGAGTCCGAGGTCGCTCTCCAGCAGTTGTCCTTCGATTGGACCGATGGTGTGATTCAATATCCCATTGGAGATGGCGCTGGAGACGAGTTCAAGATCGCTAACGGCCTGCCGCGTCCTTCCGGATGTGTAATCGGCCTGCGCGAAGCCCGCCTGCTGAGTGATCGCCTGCCCCGACGCGGTGTCAAGGTTACCCGCGGTTTCGCCGGCGAGGACCTGACTCTCCAACGCATTGAGCGCCGCGGTGCCCGCGAGTACCGTGGTTGTCGTCACAGATGGCTTGGCGGTCGTGGTGGGATGAGGCTTTGCGGGACCCGACCCCAAGGTGAAGAAGAGTCCGATACCCAACGCCGCTACCACGGCTACTATCGCCGAGGCTCGCGAGTTCCATTTGAGGGGCTTCTTGACCCCAGCGACCGTTCGCGTGGATTTGGTGATGCGCGTCTCGTCGCCCATCATGCCAACCCCAACGACACCGGGCATCATCGCCGTGTTATCACCATGTTCTGTTGCGCCAAGTTGAGAGGTGACCTCGCTGTCTGGCGGCAACCAAGGGGCGTCGTATGCACGGGAAGCGAGAAGCGCGGCCACTTCGAAATCCTCAAGACGTTGGTCGGGGCGTTGGGTGAGCATTCCGGTGAGCACCAGCTTCCACGGCACCGGAAGTTCGGCAGGTAGCACCACGGGACCCGCGAGTCGCCGTGCAAGCACTTCGCTGGGCGTTCCCTCGTACACGCGTCGGGCGGTCAGGCACTCGAGCAGGATGATTCCCAGCGACCAAATGTCGGCCGCCGGACCCACCTGGTGATCTTCCAGCTGTTCGGGCGCCATGTACGAAACGGTCCCCATGGTCGTGCCGGTAGCCGTCAGTGTCGACGTGTCGTGAAGCCTGGCGATTCCAAAGTCGCCGAGCCATGCGTCGCCGTTCGCCGACAGCAATATGTTGGAAGGTTTCACGTCGCGGTGGACGACGCCGCGTTCGTGCACGTACGCCAGCGCGTCGGCCAGTCTCGCGCCGAGGTCCGCCGTTTCTCTCGACGAGAGCGAACCTTCACGAAGGGTCTGGGCGAGCGTTTGGCCCGCGATAAGTTCCATGACCAGGTAGGCCTGATCTCCCACCGCGCCGATGTCAAGAAGTCTGATGAGGCCTGGATGCTCGAAACTCTCCAGCGCGCGAGCTTCCTGAGCCAGCCTGCGCCCGAACTCCGGATCACTCGAACGGACGATCTTGACCGCGACGTCGTTGCCAGTGATCTCGTCGAAGGCTTCGTAGACGTCAGACATCCCACCTCTGCCAAGCAGGCGGACGAGGCGGTAGCGACCGCCAAGGACATCAGCGACCGAGGTCATGGGCATTCTTCAAGGTAATCAATCGTACCCTGATGTGGATTCTCTTCGTTCAATCAGCAACTTACCGCCGCTGCGGGCTAACGAGTGTGAATATACGACGTCTCATTGCATTCTCGTCATCGCCTCGAAAAGTGACATGTCTTCTCCCGTGTTTCAGAGGAATCTCAGAAACGGGCAGGGATGTGGTCTCGAGAGGCCTGCCCACCGGCGGTGCATTCCTCAGGCGCGCCGCGGCAACTACGGCGCCCGCTTCGGTTGCGACTCTTGAGCACGTGGAGCCATTCGGTGATCCAGGACCACCGCGTCGAGCGTGGGCTGTTTCAAGAGAGCCGCGGGAGAGAGCGAAACGCCAGCAGCGTGCGAACTGCGGTCACCACACGCTTTGAGAACCTTGAGGTTAGATCGCTTCGTCAACCATCTTCTTGGACGAGAACTCACGAGCCATGAGGAAGAAACCAATCACTGTGCCTGCGAGGCCAACCGCTTCAATCCAAAGTGACGATGTGTACGTGTCAAGACCGTGAACAGACCACAGCAGATTCACGTACGCCCCTTCGGCAAACAGTGACTCAATGGTGTACGGCAGATGTGACACCTGGTGGCGATACTAATCGAGTGACTACGCCCGTCCTCGAACGCACGTCAACCTCGACCGAGAGTGTTACCACCCGCGCGTACGTCTACGCGATCGACCCCAGCGCCGAACAGGCCAACCATCTGCGTAGCCACATCGGCGGCTCGCGCTTCACCTACAACACGCTGCTCGGTCTGGTGAAGGACAACTGGGACGAGAACCGCGCGAAGAAGGACGCCGGTATGGAGATCGCCCAGGAGGATTGGGTCGACACCTCGCACTTTGGGCTGCTCTATCTCTGGGCCGAGCACCGCGTCGAACTGGCCCCGTGGTGGGCCGAGAA
>PKWY01000024.1:17380-17546 GCA_003132205.1 Acidimicrobiaceae bacterium | reverse complement strand
CCCTGTACGCCCAGTGGACGGCGAACACCAACCACACCGTCACCTTCGACGCGAACACCGGCACGGGCACTCAGGCCACCGAGACCCATAACACCGCGACGGCGCTGACCCTGCTCAGCTCGGGGAGCATCGCCAAGACCGGCTACACCTTCACCGGCTGGAACAC
>PKWY01000024.1:0-17297 GCA_003132205.1 Acidimicrobiaceae bacterium | reverse complement strand
CGCCGCGAACGGCTCGGGCACCGCCTACGCCAATGGCGCGAGCTACTCCTTCAGCGCGAGCACGACCCTGTACGCCCAGTGGACGGTGTCCGTCATCTCGACACCCCCCACCAGCTACACCGTCACCTTCAACGGCAACGGCTCGACCGGCGGATCGATGGCGACTGAGACCGACAGCGCGGCGACGGCCCTCACCGCCAACGCCTTCACCCGCACCGGCTACACCTTCGCCGGCTGGAACACCGCCGCGAACGGCTCGGGCACCAGCTACGCCAACGGCGCGAGCTACCCCTTCACCGCGAGCGCCACCCTCTATGCCCATTGGACTGCCGCCGCGCCTCACGCGTCTTCGGTAGTCGGAGGTGTTGTCGCCGGCGGGAGTCGCGTTCTGGCAATTATCGGGACTGGCTTCTTCGGGAAGTTGCGTGTGATTACCAACGGACCAGGCGCCACTGTGCATGTGCTTCATGCGAGCGCGACCCGAATCGTGCTGTGGGTGCGCGTAAGCAAGACAAGCCGTCCGGGCCGGCACACTTTCACGATCATCACGGTTTCGGGCAAGAGGTGCACGATCGGCTACCTCACCAAGTAGTGGTGCACGAGATCTGACAGGGATTTGAGGCGTCAAGTCGATACTCAGCGGCGCACGAGTGGGCCTCCAACTGTTCCAGTCGTCCCGTAACCCTCGGCTCGGCACGGGTCTCTACGGCGCTCGTTCGACATGGACGCAGCGATACGCAGCGCTCGTCCGCTGATCGTGCGCCAGCGGGAGCCGTTGGCTTTGCTCGATCGTCGCGTCTCAGACGGCAGATCACCGCCTCGTGCAACGGACCTTTCACCCCATCACTACGCCGGCCCACCGGAGGAAGCGGCCTCGGAAGCTGATACAGGATCGTGGTGGGTGCAAGTCGTCGCGAGGTATCGTCAAGTCTGGACGGCTCCGCTTGGTCAAGTCCCATCTGGAACTCTTGATCCAGTACTAAGGAAAACCACGATCGATGACGAGCGATTCACACCACCGGAGCATCTGGTCGCGCTGGCGTCCGGGGCTGTTGATCCAGAACGCGATCGCACTGATGATCTCTTCTGGCGGCACCGCCGTGATCGGCGTCGTGTTCTGGGCGGTGGCCGCGCACCTGTCCAGCGCGACGGTAGTCGGGCGGACGACCGCCGAGATCGCGGCGATGCTGCTACTGGCCACGCTGGCCCAGTTGAGTTTCGGCTCTATCTTCGAACGATTCCTGCCGGTCGCGGGCGAGTTCACCTACGACTTTGTCAAACGCTCCTATCTCATCTGCACCGCCTTCGGTCTCGTCCTCGCCGTTGGCTACCTGGCACTGGGTTTCGGCCGGAGCTTCCTTCCCTCTTCACTGGGTTGGAAGTTGCTGTTCGTGGTGGCCGTGGTCCTGTGGACGATCTTCGCCCTTCAGGATTCGGTCCTCATAGGACTTCGCGCCTCGCGGTGGGTGGCCGTCGAGAACATCGCCTACAGCGTGGCCAAGCTGGCCTTCCTCCCCGTCAGCATCGTGATAAGCGCCAGCGACGGCATCTTCGTCGCCTGGACCGCGCCGGTCCTCTTTGCGATCATCGCGGTCACCTGGTATCTCTTTCGTCACCGGATACCCGAGCACGAGTCGACGAGCACGGCGAGCGGAGAGTTGCCGTCGACCCGGACTCTGATCGTTCTGGCGAGCGCACAGTATGCCTCACTGCTCTCGAGCGTCTTCCTCCCGTCGATTGTGACGCTCATCGTGATTCAACGGTTGGGGCCGATAGCCAACGCCCACTACTACTTGCCAGCAATGATCGCGAGCAGCCTGGGGATGTTCTGCTGGGGCATCGTGCGCTCCTTCTTGGTCGAGGCGACGAACGAGCCCGGCGCGCTTCGTCACCATGCCAACTCGACGATCCGAGCGCTCCTGATTGTGCTACTCCCGAGTATCCTTCTCGGCTACATCTTCGCTCCCACCTACCTTCGGATCTTCGGAGCCTCCTACGCGGCTCACGGTACGACGCTGATGAGGATGCTGCTCATCTCGCTGCTGGGCGGCTCGGTGATGGTGTTCTACAGCGCCTTCGCCTGGTTGGACCAGCGAGTCTGGTGGATGACGGTACGCAACATCGCGACCAGCGTCGTCTACCTCGTGCTGGTCTACGTCTTGATCGGCCACTTCGGAATTGATGCCATTGGTATTGCCGGACTCGTCAACTCGGGCATAACCGTGGTGGTATTTCTGCCGATCTCGATTCGCAGGTACCTGCGCACCTGATTCGGCGTTCACGATGAGGACCGCGTAGCTGCTGGAGGATCGCCCGTACCGGCGCATCGGACACGGCCACGCTGAACACCGGCGGTCACCGGACCATCTCGACTGATTGCACCCATCTCATGATCCCTCGGTAGTGGGTTCGATCGGACTAGGTCCCCGTCGGCCCAACTCTTTGCTCCTGGCGCGTGCGGTTTTCTCGAATGACGGAGATTGTCCAGTGGCGAACCAACAGGTTCGCCACTCAGGTTTCAGCAATTCGCTCAGATCGAACCACCGTCGCGTAGCGCGCGTGTTGGAGAACCTTCCAAACGAATAGGTCAGGCCGTTCCCGAGCAAGAGGAAGGACCGTTGTCGTGGGAAGAGTCTCCAAGTCCCCTCACGGCACCCGAGTGTGCTGGCGAAACCTGTAGGGCGCCGGAATTGATCTCGAAGGCGGAATGGGGCAAATTGAGGGTCCGGATTGATCGGGTGAACTTCCCTCCGCTGATGGCCATGGGGACATTCTTTCGGGCGAACTGTTCACTCGGCTGGTTGGGTGCCAATATCCCTTGGGGGGTAGCAATATCCTCTCAATTCCGCTAGCATCTGATTTCTCAAGGGCATGCTGACGTTCACGGCTTTCGGGTCGTGGAAAGGAAAGTCGTGCTCGAAGATAAGGACTACCAGGTCAGTATCTCCGAGTTGCCCGGTAAGAACGGTGCGAAGTCAGGGCGAACGCTCCTCGTACCGCGTCGCCACTTCCTGGCCGGCGTGGGCACGGTGACAGGTGCCGTCGCGTTCGCAGGGCTGCTGGAGCAGCACGCTTACGGTGTCGCCAAGGTGACGACGGTCGTCAAAGAGCATCTCCTCGCGTTTGACACGGGCGTCACCAACGCGATGTACATCGTGGCACACCCCGATGACAGCCTTCTCTTTCAGAGTCCCGACCTGCTCCAGAACGTTCAAAGCAATCTCAACGTGCTGACCGTTCACCTGACCGCGGGCGACGATGGGCAGGGCAAAGTGTACTGGAGCGGCCGCGAGTCGGGCATCGAGGCGGCGTACGCCCAAATGGCGGGGGTGGCCAACAGCTGGACGACTTCGACCCTTAATGTGGGCAGCCATGCACTGGTGCTCAAGACGTTGACGACTCATCCCAACATCTCGGTGGTCTATATGCGTCTGCCTGATGGAGGCTATCCGGCGGGTGGTGGAACACCGCTCTACAGCAACCAGAGCCTTATGCAGCTCTGGAAGGGATCCGAAGCGACGATCACCGCGGTTGACGGATCCACCTCCTACAACCTGCTGGATCTCATTAACACGATCGCTGCGATGATCAACTCATTCCAGCCCCAACTCATTGCGACCCAGGATTTTGTGAACACGTTCGGAGACGGGGACCACGAGGATCACTACGCCACGGCACTCATCGTGCAAGGCGCACACCAGCTCTACAGCGCGCCTCACAATCTGGTGGGATACATGGGGTATCCCACGACCGCGCTCGCCGCCAACGTCACCGGTGGTCTTCTCGCCACAAAGCAGTCGGTCTTCTACACCTACGGTGCCTACGACGCGCAGACCTGTACGGGCGCCGTATCATGCGCTTTGACCTCCTACGCCGGGTGGCTGCAGCGTCAGTATGTTGCGGGTATTGACGAGGTGGGCGTGGTCGCGAGCGCCGGACCAGCCCAGACCGTGGCCTCGGGCGCGGCGGTGACCCTGAACGGATCGGGAAGCTCGAACGAAGGTGGTGGCACGCTCACCTACGCGTGGACCCAGACCGCCGGCGCCACGGTGACGCTGTCGAGCGCCACCGCGGCGCAGCCGACCTTCACCGCGCCGACGGGCCCCGCGGCCCTCACGTTCTCGCTGACGGTGTCCAACGGCGTCGAGACGAGCGCGCCGGCCACGGTGACGATCACGGTCGCCGCCCCGTCGGGAACGCTGACCAACGTGGCGCCACTGGCGAGCGCGACCGCGTCGTCCCAGAACACCTCGACCGGTCAGCTGGCGAGCGCCGCCATCGACGGCGTCGTCAGCGGCTACCCCGCGAACACCACCGCGGAGTGGGCAACGCTGAGCGGAGGAGCCGGCAGCTGGCTGAAGCTCGCCTGGCCCGTGAGCTACACGATCAGCAGTGTCGTGCTCTTCGACCGTCCGAACACCGACGACCAGGTCACGTCGGGCACCCTGACGTTCTCGGACGGCTCGGTGGTGAGCTTCGGCTCGCTGCCCAACAACGGCGCGACCGGGCTCACCGTGACCCTCGCGGCGCCGAAGGCGACGACGAGCATCCTGATGACCGTCACCGGCGTCAGCTCCACGACGCTCAACGTCGGGCTCTCGGAGATCCAGGCGTTCGGGACCGCCACCTGATCGAAGTGGGAAGCCCACCGAGGATCTACCCGGAACCAGGCAACGCGGACTGACAAACGGCTGAACGATCGGCGTCTTACGGAACTATTACTTCCAGCGTGTGGACTCGACGTAGCGCGCCAAAACCCTGATGGTGGGCTTCGCCACCGCGACGCGTGACGCCATCGCCGGGGTTGACGGCCTGCACCCGGCCACTACCATGTTCACGAGGACGGTTGCCCGTAGCGGTGACGTCATTCTTCTCGTTGTGCCACCTTTGGCCACAGACAAGCGAACAGCCAAAGTCGGTTGGTGATCAATGAATAGGAGAATGAGCGATGAATAGGAATCTTCCCTCGTGAACTCCTCCGCGGCGAACCACGCAATGAAGCCGGGGCGTGTCCGCAGCGCGACGTTTCGATGGATGAGCGCCTTCGCTCTTGTGTCGGCAAGTTTGAGCGCCCTTTCCATGACGGCATTCGTCGCGTCGGCGACAGCGATCGCCAAGACCCCCACCCAGGTGAACCTCGGTCAGACGCTGTCCGCGAAGGACTCCTCAACGAGGGCCACAGCCGCCACCACGAGCTTTCCCAGTGGCATCGTCGACTCTTCAGAACCTTCGCGCGAAGCACCTCCGGGCCCGAACACATTGCCGGGCTACAAGGAGAGTTACGTGAATGACTTCACTGGTTCATCGCTGCCACGGGGTTGGGACACCTTCACGGGCAAACCCGGCGGTGACGCCGGCGCACAGTGGGCCAGCAGCCACGTCGTGGTTGGCGCAGGCGTGTTGGGCCTCAACACCTATCAGGATCCTACGTACAAGGGCGAGTGGGTGACCGGCGGGCTATGCCAGTGCGGGGTTTCGCACACGTACGGGGCGTATTTCGTACGATCGCGACTTACCGGCGCTGGCCCCACGCAGGTCGAGTTGCTGTGGCCGGTCGGGCACAACTGGCCGCCCGAGATCGATTTTGACGAGACGTACGGAAGCACGGACGGCTCCATGGCGACCCTGCACTACACCTCGTCGAACGATCAGATTCAGCGAACCGTCAGTATCGACATGACCCAATGGCACACGTGGGGCGTGATCTGGACGCCGGCGTCGGTGACCTACACCGTTGACGGGAACGTCTGGGGAATCGCCAACAACGCGTCCGCCGTCCCCGACGCGCCCATGACCCTTGACATTCAACAGCAGACCTGGTGCTCGTCGAACTACGCGTGCCCCACGTCTAATCAGTCGACGTACGTTGACTGGGTGGCGGAGTACACACCGACGCCAAACGCTCCACTGGTGACGCCCGCCGCGGCGGGCCCGGTCTCGGTGGCGCCGTTCGCATCGAACTCGTCCGCGCTTTCTCCGTTGCTCAAGGCGAGGATCTCAAAAGTCGCTGAAACGATACGCAGCGACAACGTCTCGAATGTGTCGCTGGTCGGCTTCACCGACAACTCGACGAGGGGCACCAAGGCGCTCGCCATCAGTACGCAGCGGGCCGTCTACGTCGCGCGCTACCTCAAGCAGCGTCTTCAGGTGCTCAAGGTCACCGGGGTCAAGATCAAGGCCATCGGTGCGGGAAGTTCGAATCCGATTGCTTCGAACGCAACGCCCTCAGGTCGAGCGAAGAACCGCCGGGTAGTTGCCGTCATCCGCTGAGCGACTTCGAACCGTGCGTTCACCGCGACCAAGTTGAGCCAGCGGGCGGCGTAGCGGGTAACTAGAAGATGACCTCGTCCAACGCGTCAAGGACTTCGGTGTTCCCGGCGTCAAACTTTCGAGCGAAGTTTGCTTCAGTACTGAGCAGGTACTGAAGATCGTCCATGCCAATGGTTTCAGGCCGGGCCGATTTCGGATCGGACCAGATCGTGATGGTCAACCGCTCGTTCTCGATCTTCAGTTGGGGATCGTTGAACAGGATTGTTCCGGTGGCCGATTCGACGGGGATCATCGTGCGGCTGTAGAAGTTGACAAACTCTGGATGGGAGTCGACGTAGTCAACGACGTGCTCGATCGCGGTGCGCGAGAGGGCGAACCAAGAGTCGTGGAACCAGCAGGGGAACGCCGCGTCAAAAGGGGTACGCGATGCGCGAAGCCCGATCTTGCTCGGCGAGTGAAGCTCGTTCGGAGTGGTGTGGATGAAGACCATCGGTAGTGCGTGGTTAACGACGGCGAACACCAGTCGACGGCCCGTCGTCGAAAGGTCCTGCCACCCTACGGGAAGGCGCCGCTCGATTCCCAGACTCGGTAGCGTCGTGTACTGATAGGTGTAGCGGGCAGTCACCTCCCTGCGGCGTTGCCGGTCCTCAATCTGGTCGATCCTCTCGCCGCTGATGATCGCATCAGCGGCGGTTGCGCCGAGGCGTGCCCTTAGATCTTTTAACGGGGCGATCGGGTAGTCCTGTTCGGAGAGCAACACCACCCAGTCGACGTCGAGGTTCTCCTTGATCCATCTGAAGGCGCGCCATCGTACGCCCTCCATACTGAAATCGCCCCAGACGATCGGATGATCACTGGTCATGAAATGGACGTTGGGCATCGCCGAGAAGAGAGAGACGTCGAGAGGGTACTGAAAGACATCGTGGTGGACCAAGACCGATGGTTCGGGCTGGTCGTGGCTGAGCGTGCTGATGAGGCGATGCAACTGCTCAGGGGACTGGTACGACGTGATGAAGTACGCGATGCGCACATCACGCTTCGTTGGAGGCACGGTCATTCAGTACTCCCGCTGACTGGGCGTTGGGCTCGTCAATCTCGGATGTCCATTCACCAGCGCATGCCTTCTCGCATTGTTTGACTCGCCGGAATCAATATACCGCCGACGGGCAAACGTGCGGGGTAGCGCGTCGCCGCGCGCCCGGAAGCTCGTTCGGACAACTCGAGCGCGTGACGGCTGCTTCTGCGTGGAGACCTCGGCCGGGTTGCTCGCCTCGCCGGTTCCTTCGATTCGTTGGAGGGTGTCCGCCCTTACGTGACGTGCTGCTTGGCATCAATCGTTTGGACCGGAGGAGATGGTTGGGGCAATCAAAGTGAGCCGCAACCGAAGAAGAGAGGCCTCGATTCGACGCGACGCCTCGGCGAGGAGGCTGGCGTTCTCTCCGTACGTGGATGCGACGTCTCGTCACGTTCAGGCGACGTTCGCGGCTGGGCCGTGCACGTGCCGCTGAGGGAGTTGCCTTCACCCGTGACTGCTGGTCTCAGACAGGATCACGCGGTTGTTCACTCGCAACTGCTGGTCTCAGACAGGATCACGCGGTTATTGACCCGTCTTCTCATCCCGGGACCGGTTGAAAATACTACTAAAATGGTCGTTTCCGGACTATGAAGAAATCTGAAAGCAACAGTGAGGCCGATGGCTCGATAAGGCGTCCGTGGGCCGGACGCCTCATACAGAACGCTCTCGCGCTCGTGGTGTCCGCCGGTGGCACGGCGGTGGTGGGTGTGGCGTTCTGGGGCATCGCGGCGCACCTGGCTTCGCCCGCGGCGGTTGGGCGGACCTCAGCCGAAATAGCGGCGATGGTGTTGGTCGCCAACTTGGCCCAATTGAGCTTCGGGTCGATCTTCGAGCGCTTCCTGCCCGTGGCGGGTAGTCAGACCCGCACGTTCGTGAGGCGCGCGTACGTCATGTGTGTCTCGTTCGCATTCGTCGCATCCATCGTCTACGTGTCATCTGGGCTGGCGCGTAACTTCATCCCGTCATCGATCCTCTGGCACGCATTCTTCGTGGTTTCGGTGGTCATGTGGACGATTTTCATCCTGCAGGACTCCGTCCTCGTCGGGCTTCGGTCCGCACGGTGGGTGCCGGTGGAGAACATCCTCTACGCCATCGCAAAACTGGCGCTGCTCCCGCTGATGATCGCGTTCTCCGCCAGCCAGGGAATCTTCGTTGCCTGGTCGGTGCCTGTGAGCCTCACCATCATCGGCGTGACGTGGTACCTGTTCTCCAAGCGGATTCCAGAGCACGAGGCCGCCGGTGGTCCGAGGGAAAGTCTTCCCCAGACCCGAGAGCTCGTCTTTCTCGCCGGCGCGCAGTACGCGACGCTGCTCTTCAGCGTGTTCACGCCATCGATTATCAGCCTGATCGTCATCGAGCGGCTTGGCGCGGTGGCCAACGCGCACTACTACGTCACGGCGCTGATCTCGAGCGGGCTGGTGCTGTTCAACTTGAGCATCGAGAGGTCCTTTCTCGTGGAGGCGGCGTCCGAGCCCTACGCCTTGCGTCATCACGCCAACGTGGCGATGGCCGCCATGGCGACGGTGCTGATACCCGGTGTTCTCATCGGGTTGATCTTCGCTCCTGAGTTGCTCAGGATCTTCGGGGCAGAGTATGCCGCCAAGGGGACGACGTTGCTTCGACTACTGCTGTTGTCGGTGCCGCTGAGTACGGTATCAATCTTCTACAGTTCGTTCGCGTGGTTGGACAAGAAGGTCTGGTGGATGGCCGCGAGGGATCTGGTGAGCGTCCTGATCTACTTCGCGGTGATTCTCCCGCTGATGGGCCGATTCGGCATCAACGCAATCGGCATTGGCACACTGGTGTCGTCGGGGGTTCTCGCGATATTCTTTCTTCCCATCACGATTCGCCGCTATCGCATGACTTCCAATACCCACGATCCCCGCGCGGCCCCCGAGACGACCCCTTAGTTCGAACCTCGGTGACCGAAGGACCCTCGACGAGAGGCAGTAGACCACTGCTCCAACGTTCGAAACGGGTCCGGTATCCGCTTACGCTCCAACGCCGGGCACTTCTCGTCGCTCGCCCAGGCCAGCCACGTGGATCGCGGGCGAGAACTCCGGATGCGGATCAATGGATCCTTGCCGTAGTGACGTCGAACCGGGCACCGCGAACCGTCGCCGGCGCCGCGGTGCGAAGGAGAGTGTTCGAATTGGCCCAGAGCGTGCGCAGCCACGTTGTCGTGGCGAAGTTCGAGCCCTAGGAACTGCTGGCTGGGTTGGGAGCGTATTCGGCCACCCAGTCCACCAGCATCGATACCGGGGCGATGGGGCACTGGCGGGATTCGGAGCACATGGCGCGCTGTTCGAGGTCGAGCGTCCTTCGGATCTTCGGAACGTCGGGCGGGACTGTGACGGCTCCCCACTGGTGCCCGTCGACGGTGTAGATGATCGAGTTCGGGGTCCAGATCACCCCCCCAGGTGTGCCACTGTGTCATATCGATCGTGATGCTGCGTTGAACGACGATGTTCGTGTCTCCGATGTGGTCTGACGAGGTCGTCGAGGACAGTGCTCCGTCCGTTTCGTTGAAGTCGATCTCTGGAGGCCAGGCGTTGGTGGCGGGCCACAGCAACTCAACCTCGTTCGCACCGGTTCCGGTCACCCGGGAACGCACGAAGTGTGCCCCGTAGGTCCTTGCCAACTTGCATTGGCAGTGACCACCGGTGACCCACCGGTGCTGGTACTACGGATCTTTCCAGGCATTGAGCTGGAAGAGCCCTCCGGAGACGACCATGTAGGCACCGCCAAATCGGCCACCCGGATCGCCGCCGGGAACTCCGGTGAACACGTCCCACCTGGGGGCAGCGTCGTGCCCGTGAAGTCGTTCTCGTAGCTCAGCCGGTAACCGGGCACGGTGCCGGGGGCGGGGGACCGCTTCGCCGGAGGGTTTGATGCTGTCGGGGACGCCGAGCGGGTACGGATGGCTCTGCGCGGTCAAGTCAACGTGGATGGCTTGGTGAGCGCTCGCGGGCGTGGGCCACTCGGTGACGTTGAGCAAGGCGGTTGCGACCGCGATCGCCACGGCGAGCCGATTCAACTTCGGGGTCCTTCTCGTCACCACACGCGACTGCGAGGCCGATGAGGTTCGAAATTGCATCGTTCAACAGAGATTGGTGACTAGGGGAACCGGTGGTACGGGCGACGTTCTCGACACCTTCTGGGCATCGTGAGGCGTCGGAGGGTGCGCTGCTTGCGGCAAGATCGGCCGCACGAGGCGGCGTCTCGAACTCCGCGAGAGATGAGGTGACCACCCGCTGCTGGAAAAAACAACGAGGCGACAAATCATCGACAAATCCCCAACAAAATGTAGATTCTTGCCATTTCATGGTGAATGATGTCTCGGTACTTCGGAATTTTCGAAGTCGTCTCAGTTCTCAGCTGAGATGGTCCTCCTCAACATGCCCTTGCGGGGGAGGACCACGTCCAGAATACATCTCGTTGCGCGTGTTCGGCGTGACCTTTGGAGCGAGGTTGTTGCGGACTCCATTCAGGTCCAGTGAACGAATGGCCCGAGATCTTGGCCTTCGCAAATCAGTGTGGCTGTCGAAAGGAACGAGATGTTCTGGAACTCCTGGTCAATGCGATGATGCCGAGATGCTGAGCGTGCGGCATTGGATCCCCGGGCCACGTTTGTCGGTGGGCCGTAAGCGTGAAGGAAGATGTGCCTTCAGTGCTGGAAGATGAAGCCTCTGATGAGACGCCAGAGGTGGTGTTGGTCGTCACTTCGACGGGCAGGCGCCCTGATGGAGGGAACGTCTGGTTATGCGAACCCAAAGTCACCACTTGGAAGTAGAAGTTCTGACCCTCATTGGCGTGAGCGGCATCGGTGGACTGATTCCGTGGAACTGGGCCGCTTGACCTGGATCCCGGAGTTGCACCGTCCACGCTGGAGAGACTATTCGTCGGAAGTGGTCGGCTTCTCGCCACGGCGGCGTGGTTTCCACACTGCGGTGGCCGCAATCGCGATCAGGACCACACCGGCTCCGAGCAGGGCAATCCCGCGGTTGTTCTCGTAGGCGACGGCGACGTAGCCAACGAGAGGAAGCGACCAACGAGCCCGATAGGCGTAGTCGCCCTTGATGGTGAGCGTCCACGGGTCGCGGACGTTGTTCGCATCGCCCTGGGTGTTGATAAGGAGTTGACCCGACTTGTCTTTGGTCATCTTGACGATACGGTGAACTATCTGTGTGGAGGGGTTGTTCGGTTCCCTGAACACGATCACGTCGCGCACGGCGAGTTGACTAACCGGCACGCGTTCACTGATCTCCACGCCGCCGACCGAGAGTCCGGGGCGCATGCTGCCCGAGAGAATCGGGTTCACTTCCCAGGAGCCGTTGACCAGTGCCAAGCCCCCGACTACGACCGCTCCGAGGACGGCAATTGTCAGCACCCAGGCTACGAATCGGCCGAACCATTTTTCAAAGGTGGCAAACTTCGAGGCGCGGGGGCCAGCCGACTTCGGCGTCTCGTCGGCGGCTTGGGCGGTCTCTGCGCTGGCTTCGTCGGCGGCCAGTACGGTCTCAGTGTCTGTCTCGTCGGCGAGTTGCGCGGTATCAGCGTCCGCCTCGTCGACGGCTTCCGCGGTCTCGTCACTCGCTTCGTCGGCGGCCAGTACGGTCTCAGTGTCTGTCTCGTCGGCGAGCTGCGGTGTCTCTGCGCTCGCTTCGTCGGCAACCAGTACGGTCTCAGCGTCCATCTCGTCGACGACCCGGACGGTCTTTGCGCTCGTCTTGTCCCTCTCCCTACCGCCGCCGAAGAGACGGGCGTAGCGAGAAGGTCGCTTAGTGGAGTCGTCCCGCGCTGAGTTCTTCGCCATCAATACTCCCTAGTTAACGAGGCGCCGAAGCGCGGTCGACTCGCGCAGAATGAACCCCGCAACAGTAGAGGCGCGCACGGGCGCAAGTAATTCTACGTTGGTGTCCTTCGCGGCCATTGGTCATTTCAGGCACAACCACAACTCGCCCTTGGCAACGACTAGCGCCGCTTTGATGACTCCCACTACTTCGAGACCGTCAGGGTGTAACTCCAGGTGCCGCTGTCGCCGTAGGAGTCTTTGCAGTTGCCCGAGATGGTGTAGGTCCCCGCCGGCAGATGGTCACCGTCTGTGGTGATCCTTCCCTCACTCGAGACGTGTAGATGGTCGTCGGAGGATGTGATGGTGTAGGTCGGTGAGCCGTGCGCGCCAGTCTCCGATAGTTGGTCGTTGAAGTCGCCCCAGTGCGACCAGTGCACTTCCCCTCCATGGGATCCCGTGCACGTGATGGTCCCCTTGGTGACCGTGAGCGTGTAGGTCCAGGTGCCGGTGTCGGCAAACGTGTCGGAGTCGGTGCCCGAGACCGTGTAGGTCCCGACCGCCAGGGGTCCGCCGACCGTGGTGATCGCTCCGCTGCCCGTGACCTTCAGGTGGCTATTGGAAGAGGTGACGACGTAGGTGACGGGGCCGCTCGATCCGGTGACGGCGAGCTGGTCGCCAAAGGCGCTACCCGTGTTCGCCACGGTCTTGGACTGGCCGAAGGGCGCGATCTGGGTGATGGTCCCAGGGACACCAATGTAACTGACCGTCACGGTGGGAGTAATGGTCCCGCTTTCGGCGGCGTTGGTAAGCGATCCTGCTGCTGAGTTTGTCGTCCCCGTTGGGTACGGCTCAGTCGAGTTGTACTGCCCGGAGTAGCCGTTATACGGCGTCGCGCTGTAGCCCGTGTAGGCAGTGCCGCAGCCGGTGTTCTCATTAGTACCGGCGTAGTACACGACCGTGTACGAGTCGGTGGCTCCAGGAGCGAGGGTGAGGTTACCGATCGCGGTCTGGCCGTAGCCCTTGACCGTGGTCAGGGGCTCATTGGCGAAGATGTTCCCATTGCTGTAGAGACACATCCAAGTTTCGTGTTCGAGGATGGTGTTGTTGCCTTGATCACTCAGTTGAAGCGCAACCTCAGATGCTGTCATGGTGCCGTTATTGGTAATGGTGATGAGCGCAGGCGCAGTCATGAAGGACGAACCCGTTGGCCCCAGCGATCCCAGAGAAATGTTCGGTGTGTAGTTACCCGCCGCACCGTTCGCCGAAAGCACCACACTGAGCCCTTGAGTTGTTGTTAACTGAGGTCGAGAGAGGCTTCCTGCGGCGTATACACCAGCGCCAACCAGACTCAGTCCGGCGATGCCAGTGATTCCAGCCATTGCAATCGCGCGAAACTTCGTCATAACCCGCATTCCTTCGCCCTGGCACTTTCGATCGTACTCGTCTTTATCGCGCCAAATAGTTACTATTAGCGGCTCCGTTTTTCAATCCGGGCCCCGAACCTCAACGCCACCTTCAACCTGGCGAAAGCGGCCGACCAGTGGTGGGAGAACCACGATGATCCTCCCACCACTGGTCGCCCAGTTGCTTAGCCTTCGAAGCCGGCCGTGAACGTTGGAATCAAGACGCCGTTCTCGGCTGGGTTAGTAAGAGATGCCGCCGCTGGGTTCACCCCAAGGGTAGGAGCAGCCCCCGAGTACGACGTGCCGGCCCAGTACGCCCCAGGCAGGGTAGTGCCGAGCGTGGACGTCCATGGATTTGCCAAGTAACCCGTGTACGCCCCGCCACAACCTGTGTTCTCAGTCGTGCCCGCGTAGATGACGAGCGTGTAACTGTCAGTGGCGTGAGGTGCAATCCCGTCGAGGATCTCTGCTGCAGTGCCATAGCTTTCGACTGTGGTCAACGGCTCATTGAAGTACATCCATCCATCGCTGTAGAGGCAAGCCCATGTCTCGCCTTGCAGAGTGCCGTTGTTGTTGTTGTCACTCAGGGCGTATGAGACTTCATTAACCGGGATGTTTCCATTATTGGTGAGCGTGACGGTATAGGCCGTCATGAACGACGAACTGGTCGGTCCCACGCTCGGGAGGGTAATGCTGGGTGTGTCATTCCCCGATGCACCGGGAGAATTCGCTGTGACGTTCATGTTCCCAGCCGTGATCGTCTGGGCGCTCGCGGTGTTCTGGGTGAACACAGCGTGCGCGCCAATGCCGACTAGGCCTAAACCTGCGACACTCAATGCTCCCGTCATTGCTAGGTTTTTAAGTGAGAATAACTTCATTTTTGGTCCCCTATTTCGTAGTTGGTTTGGATGTTTGTCTGATACGGGTGGCGGGTTCGCCATTCGCTCCCCACGGGTCGGGCGACCAAAGTTGGCCCATGGATCAAAGCGTCACCCCTTACTGCCAGCGAACTCCCAACGAGGAGACCACTGCTGATGCGGACCAGCTGGGGCGAACTGCGTTGCCCCTTCAGCCAGAATCGCAACACCTTGTTAAACAGAAACGCCCGACGGTTGAGCGGCTGGACGTCACCAACCGCTTCACTTGTCGATTTGTTCGAGACTGAGGCGCGACGAATGAGTGCCTGAGAGTCGAGAGGGAAGAGCTGATGAGGGGCAAGCATCTTCGCGAACGCGAGCCTGCTCGGAGAATTCGAGCCGCGAAGGATCCCTGCCCTTGGAACGCGACCGTCACACCGCTTGGCAACGGTGGAGTTCGACATGGTCCCGTCCAATCCGCCCCTGCGGTTCGAACAATGGCACCAATTGAGTGAATTGTCAAATGGAAGTGAGGTGGTTGTGAGTGTGTTGTTATTACTCGCACTTGCGAGGCGTGCAGTTCCTGGATTCATTCGAGGGTGCGATACGTGACGATGATGAGCATCAGGGCTAGTAGCGACGGTGGACGTCTCAAATCTCGC
Source organism: Acidimicrobiaceae bacterium (assembly GCA_003132205.1). Lineage (GTDB taxonomy): Bacteria > Actinomycetota > Acidimicrobiia > Acidimicrobiales > RAAP-2 > RAAP-2. The sequence continues at coordinate 2,235 of PKWY01000024.1, read as the reverse complement.
ATTGGTCTTCGTAGCTTCGAACAGCGAGAGATGAAATGGCGTGAAACCGGCCGGTGACTGAAGGCGGCGTTCGCCGCACTCGTCGTGGAGGGCGTCACCTGCGCACCGCACGCGTGAACTGAGGATGGTGGGTAAGACTCCTGTCACTGCGATTGATCGCTCTGGCGGGACGATACAGCGCAGAACTTCATTCCATACTGGCCCTTGGACCGGCCTCCATCGTCCAGTCCCGGTCAGGTTCGCCCGTGTCTGGATCAGCTCGTCCATTTGATCTCTCTCATCACCAGGGGCATAATCACTCAGCCCTGGAATGTGAAACTGCTGGTCAAAGTGACGTTCTCAGTTGTAGCATCGCCGGTCAGAGGCGCAACGCTTTCGGCCCCGCAGGCGGTAGTTTCACTGCCGGCGTAGACGTTGACCAGGAAGGTATAGGTCGAACCGGGAACCATGAGGGGAGTCCCACTATGGATGGAGGACGCGCCGACCAGGCCGGCGAGAGGATCGTCGGAGATCTGAGAGAACGGACCGCCCGGAACGGTACCGGTGGTACCCAGGCACACGTAGGCCTGCGTGGCCAAATCTGAACCGGAGTTAGTGACACCAAAGCTGAGGTCCAACTCGTTCAGTGGAATGTTGCCGGTGTTGGTCACGGTAATCGTTTGGTCGGTGGTCGTGAATGTTGACGTGGTTGGACCGACCGGCGGCAAAGTGAGCGACTGGCAGCCGTCCGAGGCGGAGGCGCAACCGGGGCTACTGGGCGACGATATCGCCACACTCACCGTTCCAGCCGTAATCTGCTGGTTGCTCGTGGTTTGAGCGGTAAAGACGGCATTGGTGCCCATCCCGACAAGGCTCAAGCCGGCGACACTTAACGCTCCCGCCATCGCCAGTCTTCTTAGTGAAAGTATTCTCATTTTTCCGCTCCACCGTTCCTTATATGATTTCGATCTTCAACTGATGCGGCCGCCGGGTTCGCAATCCGTTCTCCACGGATCGGGCGGCCAAACATGGCCCGTGGTTTAAAGGGTCACTCTTCGCTGCCGGCGAACTCCTAGATGGGAGTCCACCGCTGATGCGGACTAGCCGAGGCGAACTGCGCTTCCCCTTCTGGCAGAACTGCGACACGCTGTGCATGAGAAGCGTCGAGTGGCTGCGCGATGAGGCGCCATCAACCATTCCGTTTACCGGGCAGTAAGACATTGAGGCGCTTCGAGAGAGCACCCGAGAGTCGGAAAAGGAGCGCTGATCAGGGATGAGTATCTTGGAGGTTGCGAAGTTGCTCGGAGAATTCAGATTTCGGACATACCCTGCCGTTGGACCACAACCGCTACTCCTGGTAGCAAACGTGAGGTTCGACATGGTCTTTTCCTATCCGCCCCTGCAATGGGAACAATGGCACTAAACAGACAATTTGTCAAATGAAATTTGTCAAATCAAAGTGACGTGGTTGTGAAGGTCTTGTTCTTCAAGAATTTGGCGGGCGTTACGTGCGCGAATCAGTTCGCGCGGGCGAAAGGAAATCGTGACAAGACTGGCCGCTGGAGGTCATGGTGCAAGCATCTGACCTAATTGGCTTTCGTGCCTTGTACCAACGAGGGAGGAAACGCAGGTCGGCTGGCCGGTTGTCCGAGGTGGCGGCGTCCCCGCCGCGCTCACCTTGGTGAGAAGCACCGGCTCACCTCGTGTGAACAACCCTAGGCATGCGGAGCCCTTCTCATGACGCTTGCGTCCGTGGGCGTTGTTCGGATTCAACTATTGATCTGGTGATGTCCAAGATGAGTGATCACCAGACCCCCGAGAATGGCGTCGTTCGGAGCCAGAGGGAGATAACCGGCCGAGTGGCCACGAATCGGTGCCGGCAAGCGATGTTGCAAAATGCAGTTCTGGAACCGGATTTGAAGCTGCGACCCTTCCTGATATTTGGTACTAGGTTTCGCTCATGAATGTCAGGGCACTTTCAATGACAGCGGTTGTTTTGCTCAGTATCCTGACCGTTGCCTTTGCGAGCTTGATTGCTTCCGCTCCTGTCGCGTCGGCGGCTGGGAGCATCGCCCAGGCCTCGCCGACCGNNAACGGCGCCGTCACCTACACCCAGTCCTCGAGCGACAGCACGCTGCTCTCGGTGAACTCCACCGGCGCCGTGTCGGTGACGGGTCTGCTCGCGGCGGGCACCTACACCGTCAAGGGCACCGACTCCGACGCCAGTGGCGACACCGGCAGCTGGACCTACGCCCT
>PKWY01000017.1 GCA_003132205.1 Acidimicrobiaceae bacterium | reverse complement strand
ACGGCCCAGTACATTATCGCCCCTGCGGCAGCTACAATGGCGCTCAATACCATTCCGGCAAGACCCATATCGCACCTCCTCCTCGTCTACCTGATCGTTTGCCAGGTAGGAAAGAGTCAAGAATCGACTTCCCCCTATTTCTACTCTAGAAATGCCGCTTGCACGTGACCAGGGCCTTTCGACTCTGGTGCTACAGGCTGAATACCTCATCCTTAAGCACCGAGTCACTGCCGGTAGGCGAGCGGCCAGTCCTAGGGGACCACTCTGTTTCCAGAAGCACTGAACCGCTTCATCGGACGTGAAGATTGACGCCAAAAAGGAGAAGCGGCCACAAGATGACAGCAAGTGCGGCTGACACAACGGTCTTGAGATTGGCAACGTGCGCAAAATACTTGTGGGAGTTTGCAATTATCGCGCCGACAACGAGATAGGCGAATGAGATGATTGAACTGAAAAAACCTCGACCCATTGCGTCCTCACTTTCCTGAAACTATCGTCGAATCCGAAGTTGTCCACCGGTTGGACACCAGAGCACCGAGGCTCACCAAACTCTAGATGCACTTGGACTTGTCGGGGCTGACTCGCACTTCTACTGATGTCCCAGGCGTTCCGAGCGGTACGGTGAACCCTCTGTCGCTAAATGACCTTTAGTACCTTGAGGATAATTACTACGATCAGGCAGAGGACGGCGAGTCTGATCAGAGTGCGAAGGTTGAGCTTCATTCGGCGACGGAATATCCTTCGGCGGTGGATTTTCATTCGGCGACACCTCCGACTGTTCTCTGGCTTCACTGTGGATGCACATCGAGCATCAGGCCCGTCTTCTTGCCGCGTTACCCAAGTTCGCGAACACTCAATACTATCGTCAACTGTTCGCTCGGCCGATGGCACAGACCCGCACTTTGACGCCACTGTCGCTAATCTGGACACTGTGTCATTGGAGCGTGGGTTCGTGTCGGCGGCCTGACGCGACAGGAATGGGCTCTCCTGCCGTTCAAGTGGGTAGTTCCGGGCGCTGACCACTGAGCGTGAGTCGAGCCAGTGCGATCAGCGCGTTCACGTTGTGGAACCCAAAGGCCCGTCGAGTGATGAGACGAATCTTCGTGTTGAACGACTCGACGAGCGCGTTGGTGAGACCGTGCTCGATCGTGGCAACGATCGCGGAACGGTATTCACGTATCCGTCTCGCCAGGCGGACGAACTGTGCGATCCGACAGCGTTGCGCCCAGGCGATCCATCGATCCAGTGCGGCGACGGCACCGGGTCCGGTGCTGGTCACCTTTTGAACTAATTTGCTGCATTCGTTCATCTCCATTCGGTCGGTCCGCGGCTCACAACGTCGCTCCATTCACAACGATGTTCCGAAGTATTTGACACGTGTCATCTGATGGCCAGCCCGTGACCAAGCGGCTGTTGCTATCGTTCGTCGTAATGGCTGACGTGACTAACGAGGACAAGAAGCCAGTTTTTGCGACCGACGCCATCGTACGGTGGTCGATCATCGCGATCGAATACGCGATCGCGGCCAGTCTGCTGCTCGTTGCGGGCATCGTGTTGGTGCGAACCATCGTCGATTTCCTGAGCCACTGGGGAGCATTCCCTCAATCAGTCGTGGGCGCAATCGACGGCATCTTGGTGGTCATCATCCTGCTCGACATCGCCCACACGGTGTTTGGGCATCTGCGAGCCTCGGCGTTTCCGGTGCGGCCCTTCCTCGTGATTGGCATTCTCGCGGGCGTACGAGACATCCTCAGCTCTTCCGCACACCTCACTCTCAGTGGCTCCTTCACGCAAGCCAATTTCAACGACACGCTGATTTCGCTCGGCGTCGGGGTCGGCGTCGTGGTCTTCCTTCTTCTCGGACTTCTGGTCCTTCGCTTCAGCGAGCGCACCTAAGAAAGCGACTACTGACTTCGGGCCTGCAGTCGTCCGTGTTGCCTTGCGAATCGACTCCAACAATGCAAAAAGATGACAAGCAACCGAGGGACCAGCGTCGCAGACGGACGATTCAAAGGCGATGGCACGGACCAGATACCGTCCGGTTTTAGGCCTCATATTCTGGGCCACTTCACATTGGCGGTTGGGCACTGGAGACAATCCGGTACCATTCGCCGAACACCCGTTGTGACGCTCCGGCCCGTCTGGGATAACCTTCGCGACGTGGAAGGCTCAGTCGCACCGCGATTGCGACAGGTGGTTCTTGATACGACCAACCCCCGCGCCAGCGCTGAATTCTGGCGGCAGTTGCTCGGGCTCGTCTACCGAGATGGACACGAGCCGCCGGGTCTTGATGAGGATGATCCGACAGGACGCGAGTGGCTGAATCTCCTGACCCCCTCCGGCAGTCCTTGTCTTGCCTTTCAGCGGGTCGATGAACTGCCGAGGTCAACTTGGCCCGGTAGCGGTGTGCCTCAACAGCTGCATCTGGATCTCGTAGTGGACGATCTTGAAGAACTCAATGCCGTGCACTTGCGGATTATCGCACTCGGTGGCGAGGTGCAATTCGACCGCTCGGACGACGTTGAAGAGTCTCTTCGCGTTTACGTCGATCCCGATGGGCATCCATTCTGCGTCTTTGTTGTCTCAAAGGGCTGAGCTCGCTCGTGTCGGAGGCCCGACGTGAACCCTCACGTAGCCCACACGCAGTACCATTTCGTTTGAAACACTGACGAGAACGTCAATGCCGAAAATATCAGCAATTCCGTCAGCAAATATTTTGAACTGGTGTGATCCGCGGTGAACGCGCATGAACCAAAGGCCTTGCGAAGTGGGACTTGTTGGACTCCAGTGAACGTCACTGAACGCACCGGAAGGGCATGGCATATAACGCTACGGGTCCACCGCAGTTCGCTGCTAGTCGATAAGACGAACGGCGACAACGTTGGGTTCAGAACTCACCGTCTGGCCACATGGGAGAGTCACCATGACGCGGGTGCCGGCCACCGAGTCCGACTGTAGGATGACGTCGCCAGCGTGAGCCGCGACGATACTGCGCACAATGGGAAGTCCGAGCCCCGTACCGGACCGGGATCGGCTGGCGTCAGCTCGCCAAAACCTGTCAAAGGCGTGACTCGCTTCCTCATGTGTCATGCCGGGTCCTGAATCTTCAACCTCGAGCATCACCACGTCTCCTTTGACCGACAGGCGGACCTCGACGGCTGCATCGTGTGGCGTGTACCGAAGAGCGTTATTGACCAGATTGGTCACGACCCGACGAAGGCCGGAAGGGTCGCCCTGGACCACAACGGAGCCTGGGATCTTGACCGCGATTGTCCGATGAGGGTCAGTGGTCGAGCCGTCAGCCACAACCTCCTGGATCAGCTGCGAGAGGTCGACGGGAGCGCGGTCCAAGGGCCGGCCTTCGTCGAGACGAGCCAATAGGAGGAGTTCTTCAACGAGTTTACCCATCTGGTTCCCGGAGACTCCAATACGGTGGATAGCTTCGTCGCGCTCCTCGCCGTTCCTCAACTCACCCTGGCGCCACAACTCGGTGATGCCGAGGATGACTGAGACTGGGGTGCGAAGCTCGTGCGACGCGTCCGCTACGAACTGACGAAGTTGAGCTTCGAGCGAGTATTGCTCGTCGAGCATCATGTTGAACGCCTGCGCCAACTGACCTGCCTCTGTTCTCCTTCGCACCATCGTCACCCGACGCGTCCGGTCACCCGCTGTGATGGCGTCGGCCACCTCAGTGACCTCGGCAATCGGGCGCAGACCGAGTCGAGCGATCCAGAAGCCTGTGGCGGCGACGACCACGAGTACCACGAGCCCGGCCAAAAGGAAAGCGAGTCGGAAGAAACTCATCGTCGCGTCAATCTGCGCGAGTGAGACGGCTACGAGCATGTCGGTTTGCGAGTGAGGCAGCGCGAAGAGGATGGCGCGCCAGCGAAGGGAATTGGCGGTTGAGCCCACTGAGAAGATCTTGATGTCACGAAGTGACGTCGACGCGACGTGAGGAATCTGTGGCGACGCTCGCCCCGTGTCGAGCGGTGTTGAGATGACGTTACGTTGTCCGTTGGTGATAGCGGCGATGTAGTACGCGCTGATTCGGCTGGTGTTAAACGTCTGCGGCAAGGAGCCGACCGGGTGAAACGGCAGTGGGGCTGGAGCGCTAATAGTCCGGGCAATCGGCAACGCATTCTTCAACTGCTGGTCCACCTGTTGGAGTTCTGAACTTCCGACAGAGTGAACCAGAAAGACGCCAAGGAGCGAGATAAGCGCGAGGAGGAGTGTCGCAGCGAAAATGAGTCTGACACGGAGGCTCACCCAGAAGCTACTGTCGCTCGAGTCGGTAACCGACACTTCGGATTGTGCGGATCATCGTTGGCGGTGACGTATCGATCTTTCTGCGCAGCTGAGAAATGTACGATTCGACAATGGTCGGCTCGCCTTCGAAGCTGTAGTCCCAGACGTGGTCGAGTATCTGCCAACGTGTCAGGACCCTTCCAGCATTCTTCATCAGGAAGAGCAGGAGACGATACTCTGTCGGCGACAAGTCGACGAGAGTGCCATTCTTAGCGACCGTGTGGGCATCTTCGTCAATGATGACACCCCCACAAGACGTCACCGGACGCTCAGAGACCTTGTCAACGCGTCGCAAGAGGGCCCTCACACGGGCCGCAAGCTCTTCGACGCTGAATGGTTTGGCGAGGTAGTCGTCGCCGCCGATCGTCAAGCCCCTGACTTTGTCACCGACGGAGTCAGCCGCGGTGAGGAATATCACTGGAATATTGGCGCCAGCCTCTCTCAGCCGTTGGCAGACCTCGAAGCCGTTGAGATCTGGGAGCATCACGTCGAGGATGATCAGGTCGGGTCGGTTGCCTTCGAGGGCCAGTCGGAGAGCTTCGTGACCGTCCTTCGCGCGTGTCACACTGAACCCGCTTAGTTGAAGGGTCGCAGTGATGACGTACGCGACGTTGTCGTCGTCTTCAACCGACAGAATCTCGATACTCACCGACCAAGTGTGACATCACTTCATAAGAATTCCGTGAGGCTTCGATGACTGAATTCATAACGTTGTCTTCGCCGAGCCCAACAACTGCCTGCGTGAGACGAATGAGTCACCGCGTCGCGTTGGGTTCCGCGTGTCGTCTCGGCCAGCGTCCATGAAAGATTTACTTCGCCCTCACCTTTCGTCCAGATTCGCTCTCCATACTGTCGCTGTGACCAAGAAGTCAATCTCAATTGAGCGATGTGTCAGATTCCGCTCCACCCCTGGAGGGCTGCTCGCTCTGGCTCTCTCGGGAGCGGTGCTGGCGGCGGACGGGGGCGGAGTTGCCTCGGCGTCGTCCAAGATCTCTACTAAGAAATCGAGCGCGTCCGGTCATGCTCTCCAGTGGCGAGCAACAGCGCGTGGCCATCGCTCGAGCCTTCGCCGCCCAACAGCAACTTCACCTCCGCCATGGCTCCTGACGGGAGCCGCCTGTCCGGTCTTATAGCGACCACAGCGAATGCGCACCTCCCGAGATAGCGAGGAGCACTGATTCTTCTCGTCCCATTACTTCTATCTGCGCCGCATCTTTGAATGCCTTACCAAAACTCCGAAGTCAAATCGAAAGGACAATTCGTGAATTCAGTTCGTCGGGGCATCCACAATGCCTTTAGGAACGCCATGCGCTCGGTTGGTGTCATCGCGATCTTGGCCGTGGCCATCGCGCTGTCAATCTCCATGCTGATCGCCCGCGACGCGGTCTCGGCCAAGATCAATTCGGTTCGCGCCTCGACGGGTAACACCATTACCGTGTCACCCAAGGGCTTTTTCGGCTTCTCGGGTGGTGGCACTCCGCTGAAGGCCACCAAGATCGATGGCCTCTTGTCCATCGCCAACGTGACCGCCGTTCAAGAATCGCTCAGCGAGGAGTTGACCTCCACCTCCACGTCGCTCAAGTCGCCCACGACCGCGGGTTCACTCGGGAGTCAGTTCGGCGGCGCGGGGGCCAGTCCATCGGGCAGCTCCACCACCTTCTCGATTCCTGTTCGAGTGATTGGCACGAACAGTCCCGGCAATGCCGTCACCGGCGGCGCCAACGGCGGCGGCACCGAGAAGCTCACCTCCGGCAAGGCCTTTAGCCCGAC